>NZ_JBNNGG010000001.1:0-960669 GCF_050268165.1 Psychrobacter sp. NPDC078631
TGATCCCTTCCCGAACTCAGAAGTGAAACATCGTAGCGCCAATGGTAGTGTGGTTCGCCCATGTGAGAGTAGGTCATCGTCAGCTCTCTATTCTAGATAAAGCCCCCAACGCTAACGCGTTGGGGGCTTTTCTTTGTGCGTAGTTTATTATTCCTGATGACCTACGTAGTAAATCCTATTTAAAGGTGAGTAAAGAGTAATGACTGTCTGGGAGACAGTCGTCCGTAGCGCAAGGCCTCAACGGCGCTCTTCTCGTTCGTCAGCTCTCTATACTTAGATAAAGCCCCCAACGCTCAAGCAAAGGGGGCTTTTCTTTGGCTAACATTAAGAATTATTTTGCCAATGCTACAACGTATATGCGAACCTTACTACTTACAGAATCACAGATATTTTCATTACGTATGTACTATTTTAAAGTTAAACCCGTGCCCTAAGACAAAAGGAATATCTATCATCAGGCAAGACTATGCTGTTGAATCTAACCAAATGTATTAGATTATACCTAGCCAGTAGAGTTTATAAGCGATAAACGACACCACAATATCCGTTTCTACCTTTTAGTATGATAAAGGAGAGAGTCGTGAGGTATTAGGCATTGATATTGGGAAAAGTACCCTTTACTGCGAGTGATGCGGTATCTTAATTATTTAGCTGAGTGATAGTGTCATCTTTTGAGTAACTCAAATGGAATGAGAAAACTCGCTAAAGATTGAATGGAGGTCTATATCAAGGATGAATCTTGTAGCTTACTTAATCGTATGCTATCTAACGAGCGTAAGCGAATCGAGGGCTTAATCATTTTCTAATGAAGCTGAAATGGAAGAGCTATATTGGTAGTAAATCTATAAGCCATAGCAGTTTCTAGAATGAGCGTAAACCCATTCTAGAAACTATTTACTAACTATTAACTGTCTGTTGTGCTACTCAAAATTTACCTTAGAGTTTTTATTCTTCTTTGAATTTTGGCACACCTTTTTCCCAGACATCCCAGTTATCAACGATGTGATCGACAGTTTTCGATCCTACTAGCACGATATTTTCTACTGTTTCTGCAAAGCCACCAGCTGTTTCTCCTGGCGCTGGATCTAGATGTTGAAGCGTAGTCTCATTTGGATTACCTTGGTCAAAATTCACTGCACCACGTAAGCTCATTATGCGTTCAATACCTACCGTTCTGTTAAGTACTTGTGCTATTGCAGCGGCTTCCATTTCAGTGATAATGTAATCATCTGCATTATATAGTTCAGCTATATATTGAGCTTGTTTTGACAATCCTGGACCATGAAAGAAGGTATCTCCTGTCATATGAGTACCTACGGTGATAGTTGGGCTCCGTCGTGCTGCTGCATCAGGGTATTTCATTCGATATGCGCTGGCTTCTTTTGAATCTTTTAAAGCAACTGATTGGCTTAGATGTAGATTCCATTTTAGCAGTTCAGAGTTAAGTTGATAGCGGCGAATATCTTCATAGCCTTTGCGGGGTGTAAACGTAGGTGCGCCTTTTTCACCTTCTTCAGCTTTCCAGCGGTGACCTAAGTCGTAATCTACGAGCCAAGACGCCAAGCTCACATCACCTATCGTACCTTTACTCGGTGGTGTTCCTGCGACACCGCTTAGAACGAAGTAGCTTTTGCTAAAGTCAAATTTGGGAGAAAGTGTGATTGCTTGCATGGATGCTGAAGACCCTACTTTACCCATGCCTAATACTGAACCACAGACACCTTCGGAGTTACAATAAACTGGGCTATGAGCACCTTCTACTTTTATAGGCTTACTATCTGTAAAGTATTGATTATACCAATGCTGAAATTCGCCTGCTTTATCTCCACTATTTTCACCAATTTCAAACATCGCTGCGATAAATACCTTTACTTGGATTTTATCTTGATGAGTTTCAGCTTGCGCATTACTACAAAACATGAATATCATGGTAAAAATAGATAAATGAAAAAAATGTTTTTTTATAAACATATGGGACGCCTATTTAAAGTATTTGAGTCTGTATTTATAATTTAATTAGCAATAACTAAAAAATTTGCTAAAACTAAATAAATGCTTATATATATCCAATATAGAATAGCATAATCTGTAGATAGGCTGGAGCGTTCGGCCAGTGTAGAGGGTAGGTCAAAAGGTTTTGGTTGGAACAGATTTTCCTTTTTTACTGATTTTATTTAACAATTTATGCCGTGCAGTTAGTTTTCTAATAAAGCAATTCAGGTATAGTTTTATCTATGCATTACCAAATCTAAATGTTATTTGACTATACCTCGAACAGTAAAGTATTTGTCAGAAAGTAGCGTATATATTGAAATGAGGCTATAACATTCTTTCTAATAACCGACACACTTTAAAAGAAAGTTTGTCAGCTACCTAATACACTTAAATTAGTGTTAGGCTTAATAAAAAGGTGTTGTAAATGCTTGACAAAAAATTGACTATGACCTTGATTTTCCTTACGTTGATATCTTTGGCTATCGGAATGAAAACTGTAGATAGTAACGGCTATGGAAGTATGATTAACTCTTTGAGTGTAGGCTTCGTAGTTAGTTCTATATTTTATTTTCTTGTAGTATATATGCCTGAATACAAGCGTAGGAATATGGCTCGTGAGCGCCTTGAAGACGAATACATACGTTTTAAAATGTCGTGTATTAATACTTTTCTAATACTTAGTGATTCTCAAGAGTATTCTAATAAAGAAAAACTCCTTAATTTATCTGAATTTCGTTGTTATTTTAAAATGGAGAATAGACGAGGAGAGAAACGCTGGGATGCTATAGCTAATTCTCTTGAGGGTAATGAGTATTATCTCAAAGAGGTTATCTACCATCTTCGAATGTTGAATGAAGAAATAAGATATACTCGTAATGCTACGAACCTAAATGATCCAGAAGTGTTTGATTTTCTTAATCGACTTTCACAGATTATTGTAAGAATGGAACTAACAGAAAAAGAGTATGACGATGTAAAATCGCTATGCAGATTTCTTTGGGCAATTTTTACAGGGTGGGACTTGGCTAAAGGTTACAGTGATTCTGATATAGTAAAAGATATGATAGGGCGTACTAATAAAACGTAATAGATTATTCAAAAAAGAGAACCCTCATGACCACATCAAAAGTAACCTACCAAGGTGATTTACGCACCCAAGCCATTCATTTGCAGTCGAATAATCAAATCATCACTGATGCGCCAACGGACAATCATGGTAAGGGCGAAGCGTTTTCTCCGACGGATTTGCTAGCGACCAGTTTGGGCAGTTGTATCTTAACGATTATCGGTATCAAAGCCGAAGCGATGGACATCGATATCTCAGGTACGACCGCAGAAGTTACCAAAGTCATGGCTGCCAAACCAAGGCGTGTGAGTGAAATACATGTCGTGGTCAATTTTTCAAAAGCATTGGATGAGAGTACCTTAAAGCGATTTTATAAAACTGCGTTGACCTGTCCAGTAGGCAATAGCTTGGATCCTGCTATCACTCAAAACTTAGTGTTTAACAATGGTACAGAAGCCTAGTATGTCTACTAAGACTTTACTCATCGTCGCTCATGCGCCATCGCCTAATACTCAGAAATTGGCGCAGGCAGCTTATGACGGTGCCAATCATCCTGATATAGATATCACTGTCATTTTGAAATCACCGCAGGATACGCAGTCTGAGGATGTATTGGCTGCTGATGCGTTACTGCTAGGTACGACTGAAAATCTAGCGTATATGGCAGGGCTGACCAAGGACTTTTTTGATCGTTGCTATTATCCCGTGCTAGAAGAAAAGCAAGGCATGCCATTTGCGGTATATATACGCGCAGGGCATGATGGTACAGGTACCAAGCTTGCGCTCAAAACGATTACGACGGGGCTACGTTGGTCATGGATTCAAGAGGCGCTGTTACTACAAGGCGATTGGCAAGATAGCTTTGCTGAGCAAGTAGAAGAGTTTGCTATGACATTGGCTGCTGGAGTAGAGGCAGGGATTTACTAGTAGTCAGTTGTTTGGTGGCCACTAAGGTAGTATTAGACAGTGCTTGTTAATCTACTGCTATTAATACTGAGAGCATAACAAACGGTCTGGGAGGATGGTGATGCATGACGATAATCTGGATAGTGATAATCCAAATAATAAAGTAGATATTTCTGCATTGCCGTTTTCTCAAGCGTGTGAAAATAATAAGCAGCCTATTCTAGAAATACTTCAAACAGAGCTACAAGGCTTTAGTCATGTATTAGAGATTGGCTCTGGGACAGGTCAGCATAGTGTTTATTTTGCGCCTAACTTACCTGAGATACAGTGGCAAACTAGCGATGTCACTAGTAATCATCGCCATATAATCGCTTGGCACAATGCGTATTCTGCATCTAACCTATATTTGCCATTAGCGTTTGATTTGGCGCAAGACTCTGTACCTGTTGGTGGTCATTTAGATAGTGATCATTTAAATAGCAGTGATATAGCCAAACCTTATGATGTGATATTTACAGCCAATACTTTGCACATCATTAGCTGGGCTCTAGTTGAGCGGTTATTTACATTGGCTAGTGAGGCATTACCTGTTGACGGTAAGCTGATTATATATGGCCCATTTAACGAGAATGGTAACTATACCAGTGAGGGGAATCAGCGATTTGATGTGATGTTGAGAGCAAGTAATTCTGACAGCGGCATTCGTGATAAAGAAGATGTCGTTAGTTTAGCAAATGCTCACCATCTACAACTCTCTAAAACGTATGCAATGCCTGCTAATAATCAGCTATTGGTATTTCAAAAAATATAAATGTTTAAGGTTGTATAAAAAAGACACCTTAATGGATCATTATCAGATCTTAATTGAGGTGTCTTTTTATTTGGGTTTGCTTAAATTGTTGCTGATATTGTTATTTGTACTGTTTCTCTACCACTAGTCTATTTATATTCTTCTGCTAAAAAATCTAAGTAGCGTTTCCAAGAGCGCTCATCGGCGCGGGCATCATATCTATCGCTGCCAAATACGCTAAAGGCATGTGGCGCGCCGCTATAGGTAACCATCTCGTGAGGGATTTTGGCTGCTTCTAATGTCTTGCCCAAAGTGGCAAAGCTCTCTAAAGAGACAGATTCATCAGCAGAGCCATGGAATACTAGGATTTCTCCCGTAGTTTTGTCATAGCTTTGACCAGTTGGAATATCGAAGGCGCCGTGGAAGGGTACAAAGGCTTTTTGTTCAAAGCCTGAACGTGCTAGCTCTAACGCGACCGTACCACCGAAACAGTAGCCCATAGTCGTGCCTTTACGCACATCATTGCCTTGTAGTTGTCCTGCCGTTAATGCCCCTGCCAATATGCGACGCATTTTATTACGGTCATCATATAGCTCCCCAGTTAGGCGTTTATTTTCTTCGATAGAAGTAGGGCGAATGCCTTGTCCAAACATATCGGCCGCCAATACGTTGTAGCCTTCAGCCGCTAACATATCAGCACGTTTGCGCTCATAGTCAGTTAGACCATCCCAATCATGAATCAATAAGATAAAAGGTGCATTAGCTTTGTCCGCCTTGGCGTAATAGCCTTCGTACGCTTGGTCATCGACCGTGTAGGTCACGTTTTTGGTCGTGATAGCAGCAGCCGTTTGACTGAACGTTAATGCCATTAGACCCATTGACGCGCCTACTAGCAATGAGTGATAAGGTTTTTTAGTCGGGGAGCTTAGAGTTGGTAACATGGTAGGTAGCCTTATAGTTATATAAAAAATAGTCGCATCGTCAAGTCCACATAAACCCGCTACATCGTCATCCTCGCTAACCATACCAATGTATAGCTTACGCTCGGTTCTCTTGTAACGAAATTATCTGAATTCAATAATATAAAAAAGATAAATATAAGGCTAAAACCCTGCCAATTTATTTATCAATAGTCTCTAGTACTGCATAAAAAGCATACCTTAAAGAATAACTACATTACAAGATTCTATTGTTAACGTTTATGCGCCTTTAAGACCATCTAAAGTAGTCGCTTTATAGCATCTATAAACGTTAACTAAATATCAACAAGGTTTACTATATACGCAACTATATTTGACTTATTTTTTGGGTAGTATAACTCCTAAGCCTATTATTCCTTTACGAATTTTAGTGCGGTATCAATTTAACGCTCGGCAATGCTGGAAACACAGACAAATAAATGACAGATGAAGTCACCACGATCTCAAAGGATATCAAACCTGTGTAGGCACTCTTTTAATGATTTAAAAGAGCACTCTCAATCTATTAGCTAGGACTTTTTATGAATAATAATATCGATCATACGGACCCCGCCAAAGACATGAATACGGAACGTGGCAATGGTGGCGAAACCCATCAGCGTGCAGGCGACGACACTAAAGTATTAACCACGCAACAAGGTGTGGCCATCGCTGATAATCAAAACTCTCTAAAAGCAGGCTCACGTGGGCCGACGCTATTAGAGGATTTTGTATTACGTGAAAAAATCAATCATTTTGACCATGAGCGTATCCCTGAGCGTATCGTCCATGCTCGTGGTAGCGCAGCACACGGTTATTTTGAGCTGACAGAGTCATTAGAAGAATATACGACTGCCAAAGTATTGACCGAAACAGGTAAGCAAACGCCATTGTTTACGCGTTTCTCAACAGTAGCGGGTAACAAAGGCTCAAAAGATACGCCACGTGATGTGCGCGGTTTTGCTGTGAAAATATATACAGAAGAAGGTAACTGGGACATTGTTGGTAACAACATGCCTATCTTCTTTATTCAAGACGCGATGAAGTTTCCAGATTTGATTCATGCGGTAAAACCAGAACCAGATCGTGGTTTCCCGCAAGCGGCATCTGCTCATGATACGTTTTGGGATTTTGTCTCACTAAGTCCTGAAACCATGCACAATCTAATTTGGCTGATGAGTGATCGCGGTCTGCCACGTAGCCTACGCATGATGGAAGGCTTCGGTATTCATAGCTATCGCTTAATCAATAAAGAAGGCAAGAGTACCTTTGTACGTTTCCATTGGAAGCCAGTATTGGGCGTACAGTCAACCACATGGGATGAGGCAGTGAAAATCTCAGGTGCGGATCCTGATTATCATCGTCGTGACTTATTTGAGTCAATCAACAACGGTGACTATCCTGAATGGGAGTTTGGCGTACAGTTATTTACTGAAGAAGAAGCCAACCAATTCCCATTTGATCATCTCGATGCGACCAAGCTGATTCCAGAAGAATTGGTACCAGTAAAAGTCGTGGGTAAGATGGTATTGAACCGCTATCCAGATAATTTCTTTGCAGAGACTGAGCAGGTAGCATTCTGCCCATCGCATCTGCCACCGGGTGTTGACTTTAGTAACGACCCACTATTACAAGGTCGTCTGTTCAGCTATCTAGACACGCAGCTATCACGTTTAGGGTCGCCAAACTTTGCTCAGATTCCTATCAATGCGCCAAAATGTCCGTTTGCCAACAATCAGCAAGATGGTCATATGCAAATGCAAGTGCCTAAGACGCGTGTACTTTATGAGCCACAAAGCCTAGATCCAACTCGTCCTCGTGAAAGCGCTAAACGTGGATTCAATTCATTCCATGAGCAGCTAGATGATGGCGTAAAAGGTCGCGTACGTGACGAGAGCTTTGCCGATCATTATAGCCAGCCACGTATGTTCTACCGTAGTCAGACAGCAACTGAACAAGCACATATCGCAACCGCTTATGCGTTTGAGCTAGGTAAAGTAGATACAGCCCATGTGCGTACGCGTATGCTTAGCCATTTGATTCATATTGACGAAGACTTGGCCAATCGCGTAGCAACGGCACTGGGTATGGAACTACCAGAGCCAGCGGATGCGGCAGCACCTGTCCAAGACTTGGGAACATCTAAAGCGGTACAAACTATTGGCTTAACGCCTGATAGCCTAAAAGGTCGCATGATTGGTATCTTAGTCGCAGAAGGCTCTAATAGTAGTGAAGTTAAAAAGTTCGAAGATGCTGCCAAAGCGCAGGGTGCTAGCGTCAAAATCGTAGCGCCTAATAAAGAAGTCGTATTGGATGATGGTACACGCATACAAGCTGATGAGCGCCTCGCTGGTGGTCCGTCAGTGATGTTTGATGCCGTCGTTAGTATCATCATGCCTGACCAAGCTAAAAAGCTGGCCATGGACAGCTCTGCGTTAGATTGGTTCAATGATGCGTACAATCATTGCAAAGCCATCGCATATTGCGGCGCGACTGATGAATTTATCCTAAGTAAACTACCAGTTGAAAAAGATAAATTTGTCACGCCTTTGGCTGAGTTAGATGCCTTTATTAGTAATGCTAAGTCTCGTCTATGGGAACGTGAGCCAAAGGTTCGTGACCTTGCATAGTCGATAAGTAGGTAATTTACAAATTATCTAAGATAGCAAATAAGATATTAAGCGTTTCCTTAAACCCAGCCTAAGTGCTGGGTTTTTGCTTTTTATTAATAAGGTGAGAATTGCCACGTATAAAACTATGTATACAGGTTCTAATCATTCTTTATTAATAATTATTAGTTGCACCGTCTGTGTGTGTTGCATCGCTTCTATATATAGTCACAGGCGTTCACTCAAAGTCGTTTTATTTGTGGTGACGGGCGCTATACTAAAGATTGGCTATAAAACTGAACAAAAGCCTCACAATAATAACGACGAATGAGGTAGGGAACACCAATGAGTCTATGTGAAATTGTACGTTTAGAAGGATATATCCAGAGTAGCTATCTGGCAGTATATCCAGAGAAAATAATGCTGTTAGATGGCTGTTGCCGTGCTGATGTGCCGATGGTGCTCAACTATATCAAGTCGACGTTAAAACGACCCGTCACCGACCTAAAAGTAGTGGTGGTCACGCATATGCATCCGGATCATGCAGGCGGCGCGCATAAGTTTCGAGAAAAGACGGGCTGTCTAATTGTCTCAGCTGATAAAAAAAAGCAGTGGTATAGCGGTATTGGCGGGCGCACGATGCACTTCGTAGATATACATCTAGGATATTATGTGGCCAGACGTCAAGGCCGCCCATTTAAAAACCTATACTATTCGGCAAGTCTGAAACCGGACATCACCGTCACAGATGGTGAGCTTGTGCCACACTTTGATGAATGGCAAGTACTAGAGACACCAGGTCATACGGATCGTGATTTGTCTTTGTTTCACCTGCCCAGTCGCGAAGTATACACTGCTGATTTAATCATTAAGTTGCGCCATAAGTTCGTAGCGCCATTTCCTGTCTATTACCCTAAAGCTTATGTTCAATCGTTAAAAAAAATCAGGGCATTGCAACCGTCAATGGTGATGATGGCACATGGTCGAGAGCTAGCGATGAGTGAGGCAGAGTTTGATGAGTTTATCGCTCATGCGCCTAAGCATCCACGTACCATCAAAGATACGATCAGACATAAACTACTATGGCGCAAGAGAGATAACTTTAGACTGTTTAAACGCAAGCATAATAAATAGAGGTATATAAAAGCTAAGAAACTAATAGCTAAAAAACAACATTTAATTTAAAAAGCCCAGACGAAAAAAAGCCCAGTTACTAAGATAGTAACTGGGCTTTCTAAATATGGTGGGCTGTCCGCGACTCGAACGCGGGACCAATTGATTAAAAGTCAACTGCTCTACCAACTGAGCTAACAGCCCTGAAGAGTATATAAAAAAGCGATACTTTTTAACTCTGCAAGAGAAAATTCTAACTAAAGAACTTTCTAAAACTAAACATCTTAACGATGTCTTTTAAACTTATCTTTATTAGTCTACTACCGGATAGGGCAGAACGATTAATAAAGATTAAACTAAATATGGTGGGCTGTCCGCGACTCGAACGCGGGACCAATTGATTAAAAGTCAACTGCTCTACCAACTGAGCTAACAGCCCTAACGTTTAAAGTGTTTGTATCCCTAAACGTGAGAGCACATTATATATATTATTATGACAATTACAACCCCACATGATAAAAAAAGTGTAATTCTCTTATAAAATTACCAATTTATTCCAGTTTCTTTAATTTTTTGCCATTATATTGATATTGACTGCTCTATTTTTGGCTAAAGCGAGTCAATAATCGGTTATTAGTCTCGAGAAAGTGCTTCAACAGGATCTAATTTGGCAGCATTACGCGCTGGCAAGAATCCAAATACTACGCCAATTAACGTCGAACAAACAAAAGCGGCAATAATAGAGGTTGATGAATAGATAACTTTGAAATTATCACCGCCCACGCTATTAATCAGCTCACCAATGGCAAAGGCCAGTCCAATACCAATCAGCCCCCCTAAGATACAGACCAGAACGGCCTCAATGAGGAACTGCTGCATGATATCGCTCTGACGCGCGCCCACTGCCATACGTACGCCAATCTCGTTGGTACGTTCGGTGACAGAGACTAGCATGATGTTCATCACCCCAATACCGCCGACGATCAATGAAATGACCGCGACTGATGAAATAAGCAGGGTCATCGTACCTGTCGTCGATTCGATCGTTTGACGAATAGAGTCTGAATTGCGCAGCTCAAAGTCATCTTTACCATGGCGACTCTCTATTAAATCAGAGATGGCCGTCTCTGCGGCACTAGAAGATATACTGTCATCTAACAACGCTACAAAGCGGTCGATATTGGTACTACCAGTGACGCGCGACATCACCGTTGTATAAGGCATATAGATGGTAGGCGTCGTCACACTGGGACCAAAGCCACCATCGCTCTCTTCGAGTACGCCAATCACGCGTCCAGGCACACTACCAACCAATATCACTTCGCCAACAGGATTATCAATATCTGAGAAAAAGGTCTGCTTAGCATTGTCATCAATGATGATATCTTGACTACGTAATGTGACGCTTTTTGCATCAAACCCTTGACCCAATGCTAATGTCTCACCAGTAACGGTTAGATAGTCTTCGCCAACACCGTTGACGGTAGCGTCCTCCTGTATACTACGATAGCGCACGCTAGAGTTGGCATTCACTTGAGGGCTAACGCTGATAATATAGGGCTGATTGCCGACCGCTTCGGCGTCTTCTGGCGTCAAGTTGTCATCATTATAGCGGCGTCTAGGGTCGCCTCTAGGGTAGCCATCATTGACGGTAATGGTATTAGTACCTAACGAGCTGATATTAGCGAGGATTTGCTGCTGAGAGCCTTGTCCAAGACCTACGATAGATACAACCGCAGCGATACCGATGATAATGCCGAGCATAGTCAGTAGGGTACGCATCTTATGCGCGCGCATGGCAAGCAAAGACATTTTAAATGCTTCAAGCAGTCGATCAATAAAGCTACCAAAAGCACTTTTTCGATGTTCACCAAGGATAGACTCTGGTTTTTTGTCGGTGTGCTTATAATGCTCAGTTTGATAGTCAGCGATGACATAGCCATCTTTTAGCTCAATCACACGCTCCGCTTGTGCCGCTAGCTTTGGGTCATGAGTGACCATGATAATGGTATGACCTTGTGCGCTGAGGTCATGCAAAATTGCCATGACGTCTTCGCCAGACTTGCTGTCTAGAGCACCAGTTGGCTCATCTGCCAAGATCACGTCACCACCATTCATCAGTGCACGAGCAACAGAAACACGCTGCTGCTGTCCACCTGAGAGCTGATTGGGACGGTTATTGACCTTATTGCCAAGGCCCAAATCCGTTAATAGCTTCTCAGCACGATTGGTACGTGCCTCGGTATCCATGCCCGCATACACGGCGGGGACGGCGACGTTGTCTTTGGCACTGATATCCCCAAGCAAATGGTAGCGCTGAAAAATAAAACCAAAGTGCTCACGGCGCAGTTCGGCCAATTGATCGGCATCAAGCTTACGAGCGGATTGACCATAAATCTTATAATCGCCAGCCGTGGCTTGATCTAAACAACCTAAGATATTCATCAAGGTGGACTTACCAGAGCCTGACTGTCCAATGATAGCAACCATCTCACCTTGATTGATAGTTAGATTGATATCATGCAAGACGCGAATGGTTTGCTCACCAGCAGGGAACTCTCTGATAATGCCAGACAACTCCATAATAGGCTTGCCTGGTGCAGGGTGATTAACGGTATTGGTTTTTGCTGAATTATTTAAGTTATCTGAGCTGTCTAAGTTATTTAAGTTATTCAAATTGTCTGAGTTGTTTGAAGGGTTAGCAGAAGTGTGTGACCCTAAGTTTTGAGCCGTGCTACTTTCAGAGCTATCTTCAGTCGACGGTTTAGGAGATTGAGATATAGTCATAGCAGTGTCTTTAATAAAGGCTAATAAGCGTTATAGTGTTGTTATGAAAGGGCTGATATGTTTAACAAGCCCTTTTTTATTCAACATAGTCAAAGAACAAGTTACATTCGAGGTCCACCAGGGATACGGCCGCTACCTGATTTCTTACCGCTCTCTTCACTGATAATTACTTCTTCCCCTTCTTTCAAACCGCTTAAGATTTGCGCGTTTACTCGGTTATCGATACCGACTTCTACAGTACGCTCTTCTACGGTTCCGTCCTCTTTTAATACACGTACAAACTTGCCAGTGGCCGCTTTGCCTTTTTCTTTACCTTTAGAGCGTTTTTCTTGTATCACTGTTGACGGTACTAACAGGGCGTTTTTGGCTTCGTTAACAATAATATAAATCTGCGCTGTCATATCAATGCGGAATAAGCGGTCAGGGTTTGGTACTTCTACGTAGCCGACATAATAGATAGCAGCGTCTGTTGAGCTGGTACTACTAATTTGCTCTGGGGCAGGCTCGATAGCAGTCAACGTCGCATCATACTGCTGATCTGGATTACCAATGATATTGAAATAAGCGGGCATACCAGCATTAACATTGATAACGTCAGCTTCCGAGATTTGCGCGTTGATACGTACGGTCGATAAATCCGCTAACGTCACCAATGTGGGCGCTGTTTGGTTGGCGTTGACCGTAGTGCCTTGCTCAGTGGTAATAGAAACAACGGTACCTGATATCGGGGCGCGAATCGTGGTATAGCTCAAATCTTCTTCAGCAGTACTCACATTGGTTCGTGATTTGCGTAGCGCCGCTTGCTGACTGTTGATATTGGCTTCGGTGGTTGCAATCGCGGCTTTTGCTGTATCGATAGCCGCACGTGCATTGGCAACGGCTGCTTTTGCGGTCTCGACACTGGTCGCTTGCGTATCATATTCTTGTTGCGAGATAGCATCGATAGCGACTAAGTCTTGCAAACGCGCAAAATCAGACTGTGCTTGTTTGAGCTCAGACTGACGGCTGGCAAGATCGGCATAGGCACTTTTTAGGCTGGCTTGTTTGCTCAACGATTCTGCTTGCGCACTTTGTAGCGCGGCTTCGCTTTGTTCAAGACTGGCTTGTTCATTGCTCAGGCTGTTCTTCTGAGTCACTTGATCAATCTGCGCAATCAAATCGCCTTGCTTGACTTCGTCGCCGACTTCAACGTATAGGCGTTTTACCTCACCAGATACCTGTGCCCCTACATCGACGGTATTCAACGCTTTTACTTTACCAGACGCCATGACATTGTTTTCAATATCACCGACTTCAACGGTTGCGGTTAAATAGTTAGGTGTGGTTTCTTCTGGTTTTAAAAAAGTATAGGCCAAAGCCCCTAATGCTACGATAATTAAGGCAATAACACCCCATTTTATAGCAGACTTTTTGCTTATTTTGCGCATGACAACAATCCAATCACAATTAAATCAAGTGTAGATATAGTAGAGACTTCACCTACAAAAGGGAATGGAAATTAGTTTACGAAAGGTTAAGGTAGTCAGGAATAGAGATAGGTACAGAAAAGAAACGCTTACTAAAAATCAATAAAACGGAGATTATAGGAGAACAAGATAGGGTAGTAGAATCTGGATTTACAGCGTTTAAATGTATAAATCAGTAAGAGAAGAGATGGATAACTTGTTAATAGTAGAAACAATAAAAGGTGGTGACAAGCGGATCAGTCTTAGCGCATAGCAAATAAACGCTTACCTGCTAGCTCCAGTGCCGCTTGCAATAATAATTCCCATGCTGGCTGACGAATAAGACCTTTGATAGCTTGGTCACAGCGGTAAAGCAGGGCAGGCCATTCGCTCGTTTGTTGTTTTGACTGACGACGGCAGGCTTGTTGGTATAACCCTTGCTTACTACGCCAAATGCCTAATGCTTGAGGGTCTTGACCGTCCATAAGCTGGATAATTTGACGCATGTCTTTGCTAATAGCCCAGAGTACTAAAGTAGTGGGCTCATCGGTCGACTTTAGCTGAAACATGATCTTGGCAACCTGCGTACTATTACCCGCGAGCATCGCATCAGACAAATCAAACACACTAAACTGAGCGTCGCTCACTAACGCTGCTTGTAGGTCTGCAATATCCAATGCCACATTATTCGCAGGTTGTGAAAAGCTATTAGATAGCTCGGCAATTGTGTCAGTAGCACTATTTTCACTAGTACTGTTATTAATAACTAGCTGCGGTGCAAACAAATAGGACAGTCGCCATAGGGTTTGATAAGCACTTAGCAAATGATGCTCAGTGTGTGACATGAGTAGCTGCCATGCTTCTTGAGACAGTCGTAAGCCAAACTTCTGAGCTTGTATTTGTAGTAGCTGTTGGCGCTGCTGCTCATTGTATAAATTGCAATCAATGACATTGCCATATTGCGCAAAAGGAGCAAACCATTTGCTGCTCTGGCTGCGTTTGTCTTGCTTAGGTGTGAGCCACAACACACTATGACCATGTGTGCCCGCTTGCGCCTCGACCGCAAAACGTTCCAATTCAGCGATAACTGCTTTGTCGGGTTTATGGTTGCCCGTCACGATTAAGGCACTGGCGTCATCAAATAAAGACTGGCTGCCAAGCTCGGACAGTACTTCTTGCCAACTCTTGACAGAAATCAGCTCTATACGTTTGATTGCATAGTTCTGCGCGCGCCAATGTGGACGCAGCGCATCTATCAACCATTGACTCAGTAGTGGCTCGTCACCGTGCGCCAGCCACAAACCCGCTACCGCAACGGAAGGCTGCAGTAGTTTTGGATAGGCTTTTATGAAAGTATCTTGCATAGCGTGGTGTTACACAGGTTGATGAGCAGGTAATACCAATTCCAAAAATATGCTTAACAGTATTAATCTAGCTCAGCCTACTTAAAGTAGTACTTACGCTCGCTTAGTTTGCTACTCATATTTCTAGAAATGGTAACGTTTGATAATCAGAACGACTAACTATTCCGGTTGTGGTACGACGACAACGGTTGGTGTCACACCTTTATTCATTTGCAAAGACTGCTTGGCAGCAGGTGCGACTTTTGGAAGCGAGATAGCAACGTACTGGTCAGTGATACGGCGAGCTAAAGTATCATAGAGCCAATCACGAGTCTGATCGCCTTGTTGATCGTCAGTACTAACAGACGCTTCGTTGTACTGGTAGCTTCGCTCGACCTGAATGGGGTTGCTTAGTGTTACAGGCTTACCATTTTCCATCGTTTGATAGCTGACATCTGCTGATAGTACTAAGCGAATCTCTGTTAATACCCCAACCAATTCGTAACGCTTAAAACGTACATTACGGATATCGATAGCGGCAATAGACTCAGCCCCTGCTTGTTGGTTATTACGAGCAACTTCTTCTGAGCGCATATTATCAATAACATCGACACCTAATGTCTTTAGGCGACGCGTCAATGGCAGTTTCAGCGGGAATGAGGTGCGATTGTCTTCGATAATGACCGCTGTTTTTTCGACGTCAAGCAGCATCGCTGAGTCGTAGCCACGTAGCTGGAAGCCACAGCCGCTAAGAGCCGCCGCTGCACCTACCACGGCAAACATTGGCAGCGTAGCAAGTAAGACTGCTCCGAGCTTTTGGCCATGGGACTTTTTGTTAGCTAGGCTGTGTGCGCTTAATTCTGGCTGCGCCTGCTCAGCTCGATGCTTGTACGACATAAACGCTATCCTCATATGATAAGAAGGCTTAGAGCACTAAGCCTAAAATACTTAGCTCAAGATACCTCAGCCTACAACCACGATGTTAACCAGTTTGTTAGGAACGACGATTTCTTTTTTGATCTCGCCCGTGATGAATTTTGCCACACTTTCCATAGTACGAGCTTGCTCTTTTAGCTGCTCAGGATCGCTGTTTGGTGCGACATCCATCTTACCACGCATCTTACCATTGACCTGTACCACCATCGTGATCATGTCCTGTACCAGCGCACTTTCGTCCACGGTTGGGTAGTCTAAGGTTAAGGTGTCAAGACCTAACTGCTCAAGCAGATGCTCGCCAACGTGCGGCGCATATACAGATAGCATAATCAGCAGATTGGTCAATGCTTCGTGTTTGACGTGCAGCTCTTGCTCATTACTCGCGTTAAAGCCAGTCAGCTCATTAGCAAGTTCCATCAGGCTTGATACTGGCGTGTTCAATGCCAGACGATCACCCAAGTCACTGTCGATCTTAGCAATCGTTTCGTGCGTTTTACGGCGTAAGTTTTTGGCTTCTTTGCTTAGACCGTCTGTGTTCAAGGTAGCACTGTTAAGCGTAACAATGCTGATATTGGCGGCCGTTAGCGCTTGCATATGGTCGGTTGCAATACGCCATACTTTTTTCACAAAGTTATAAGGGCCTTTTAGCGCGTCGTCTGACCATTCAAGCGTTTGATCCGCAGGCGCAGTAAATAGCGTATATAGACGAACCGTATCAGCACCATATTTATCAATGGTTAGCTGTGGATCTACGCCATTGTTTTTTGACTTAGACATTTTTTCGATTTTACCAATCGTCACTGGCTGGCCGTCTGACTTCAAGATAGCTTTGATTGGTTGACCGCGTTCGTTGAAGTCAATATCGATATCTTCTGCAAAATAGTAAGTCGTACTGCCATCAGCGTTGACGCGGTAGAATGTACCAGCAAGCACCATGCCTTGGGTCATTAGATTGGCAAATGGCTCGTCGCCTGTGACTAAGTTTTCGTCACGCATCAGCTTGTGGAAGAAACGCGCATACAACAGATGCATTACCGCATGCTCGACACCGCCAACGTATTGATCGACTGGCAACCATTTATTGGCAGCAGACTTGTTGACCATGTTTTGCGCGTCATTTGGGCTAGCAAAGCGTGCATAGTACCAGCTAGATTCGACAAAAGTATCAAAGGTATCCGTCTCACGCTCAGCAGGATTACCACACTTAGGACAAGTGGTATTGACAAATTCTGGGATGTTCTTGAGTGGGTTACCGCGACCATCAGGTACAACGTCGGTTGGCAATACAACTGGTAGGTCTTGCTCTTCAACAGGTACCGTACCACAATGCTCACAGTTGATCATTGGGATAGGGCAACCCCAATAGCGCTGGCGAGAGACACCCCAATCACGTAGGCGATACTGGATCTTTTTCTTAGCAAGCTCTTTTGGCTCAAGTTTAGCAAGCATTGCTTCAAACGCTTGCTCAAAGTCTAGACCATCAAACTCACCTGAGTTGACCAAAGTGTTGCGCTCGGTATAGGCAAGATTGACCTCAGTATTAACATCAGTATCGTTCGCTTTGGCATCTGCTTTTAGCTCATCAAAATAGCCATTAGGCACATTGATGACTTGCTTGATTGGTAGGTCGTACTTAACCGCAAACTCATAATCACGCTCATCATGAGCAGGTACTGCCATGACTGCGCCTGAGCCGTAGCTCATCAGTACGTAGTTGGCAACCCACACTGGGACTTCTTCACCAGTCAGAGGATGCGTTACAGTGAGACCTGTATCCATACCGATTTTTTCGGCTTTGGCCAAATCTGCTTCAGCGACAGAGCCTTTTTTACAAAGCGCACAGAATTGAGCGATTGCGTCATCTTGCTCAGAGGCGTACTGTGCAAGTGGATGCTCTGCGGCAACAGCGACATAAGTCACACCCATCAACGTATCAGGACGAGTGGTGAACACATCTAAGGTGTTTTCTTCACCAGCAAGCTCATAAGGGAAGTGCACTTCCATACCAGCACTACGACCAATCCAGTTACGCTGCATGGTTAGTACTTCAGATGGCCAATGACCTTCTAGCTGATCCAAATCATCTAATAGCTCATCAGCATAGTCAGTGATGTTGAAGTAATACATTGGGATGTCGCGTTTTTCGACCGCAGCACCACTACGCCAACCTTTGCCATCAATGACTTGTTCGTTTGCTAAGACAGTGTTGTCAACAGGATCCCAATTGACCGTCGATAGCTTTTTGTAGACTAGGCCTTTTTTGTATAATTGCAAAAATAACCACTGCTCCCACTGATAATACTCAGGGCTACAAGTGGCAAACTCACGCGACCAGTCAATAGACAGGCCTAGCAATTTAAGCTGCGCGCGCATGCTGTCAATATTGGCAAATGTCCATGCAGCGGGTGGAGTCTGGTTAGCAATTGCTGCGTTTTCAGCTGGCAAGCCAAAACCATCCCAGCCCATTGGCTGCATGACTTCATAGCCTTTTAGACGATAATAACGGCTCAATACGTCAGAAATCGTGTAGTTACGGACGTGGCCCATATGCAGCTTGCCACTTGGATAAGGGAACATCGACAGCATGTAACGACTTGGCTTGTCGCTTGGCTCATTGCTTACTTCAAAGCGCTTGTCAGTTGCCCATTTGGTCTGCTGCGCGGCTTCTATCGCTTGTGGGTTATAATAGTTGTTTTCTGCTTGGTCTGCTGTCACGGCGTTGCTCATAGTCGGCTCGAAATTGGTTGATACTGATTTATTTAATACGGATTTGTTTAATACTGATCAAAATAGGTGGAATTTGACAATGCCATAGCATAGCGTAATTTGGCGAAAATTGCGACGATATGATGCAGTTGCTTACTAGGTTTGACGATTAAAAGTAATGCATTCTCTATATCCAGTCGGCCTTAGGTATAATAGATAAGTTAATACATATTTATGAGGATTTATCATGACCATCACCATTTACGGTATCAAGTCTTGTAGCACGATGAAAAAAGCGTTTACTAAGCTAGACGAATTAGATATCAGCTACGATTTTCACGATTATAAGAAACAAGGTATTGATAAAGAAACGGTACAGCGCTGGGTAAATGAGCTAGGTATCGACAAAGTGCTCAATAAGCGTGGTACGACATGGCGTAAGCTAGATGATAGTCAAAAGCACGCAGCTGATGCTAGTGTAGACAACGCGATAGATTTACTCGTGGAAAATACCAGTATGATTAAACGTCCGATTGTAGAAGGTCAGTTAGCAAATAAAGATCAAGCAGTATTACTATGCGGCTTCGATGAAGCGGAGTTTGATAAATTTTTTTCGTAAAATTAATTTATAAAAATTAAGCCAGTTTCATTATTAAAGATAAAGCTGCACAAAAAAGCCCGAGCATTTATATCAGCTCGGGCTTTTCTACATTTAGCTTTTTCACATTTAGCATCGCTATATTTTGCTAGCTCAATGATGAATCTATTTCTCGACTGATGAGCGTACCAACCCCTTCGTTGGTAAAAATCTCAAGTAAGGTCGCATGAGGGACACGGCCATCAACGATTACCGCACTTTTGACGCCGCTACGTACCGCATCAAGCGCACATTGAATTTTAGGAATCATACCGCCTGAAATAGTGCCATCTTCGATTAAGCTATCGACTTTCTTTGGCGTGAGTCCAGTTACCACTTCGCCATCACGGCCCAATACGCCTTTGATGTTGGTTAATAGCATCAGTTTCTCTGCTTGTAAAAACTCTGCCACTTTACCTGCGACCAAATCCGCATTAATGTTATAAGTATTGCCTTCAGCGTCAACGCCAAGTGGCGCGATTACAGGGATAAAATCTGAGGCAATTAACATGTTGATCACGTCTTTATTGACGCTTACCACATCACCGACGAATCCTAAATCAACTGGTACAGCGATACCATCTGCGCCAATTTTTTCCATCATCAGTTTTTTGGCTTGAATCAAGTTGGCATCTTTACCTGTAAGACCAATCGCGCGACCGCCATGTTTATTAATCAGGCTAACAATCGATTTGTTGACGCTACCGCCCAAGACCATCTCTACGATATCCATGGTGCTTTTGTCAGTGACGCGCATGCCATCGATACGGTCTGATTGACGGCCAAGCTCTTTTAGGAGATTGTCAACTTGCGGGCCACCACCATGTACGACTACTGGATGCATACCGACTGTCTTTAACAAAACGATATCGCGAGCAAATGAGCTCTCAAGCTCAGGGTCGGTCATGGCGTTGCCGCCGTATTTTACGACGATGAGTTTATCAACAAAACGCTGGATATAAGGCAGAGCAGTGGTCAATACTTCAGCGGTGTTTTTGGCATCATCTAAATTAAGCGTCATTACAAACTCCTAAGGGCCGGGTTTAAATTGGTTGTTTTTCTATTATGTTTAATGAGACAGCTATATGTTTTATGAGGCTACTCCACAGGAATAGCAAGAATCTGTTCAGCTAGCGCTGCGTTAAATGGTCGGCATAAAGCGGCAAATGTCGCCTGAATATTTTTTAGGTCATCTATACTGTCACCCGCAAAGCGCGCGGTCAGGCTATTGCTGGTATTTGATTGGCGCAGTACCCCAAAACCATGCGCAAAATCCAAGCGCACACCATCGATACAGCTCAGTTTAGTTCCCATAGGTAATAATTCATGCGTCTGTTTTAATGCTATTTGCGTCTTCGCAGTAGCGCAAGTACACGCTGATGACTTGCATGTCGTAGCGGGCAAGCAAGTATCTTTTAACTGCTGACTAGATGAAGAATCAGTATGAGTAGACATATCTACTAGATACTGCAAGTAATGACAAAATCTCGTTAATTGTTCTACGAGAGAGCAGTCGTTAGTAGCGGTCTGCGGCATTGGCAAGTAATGGTCAGCAGTACTGACTATAATGGGCAAGCTTTGGATAATATCTGCTAGTGGTTTATTATTAATACCATCATGAACTTGGTCAAGCCAATGCAGCAACCGTAATGCGGCATACATCGCATCATCATAAGGGATAAAGCGGCTGTCATTAAAGATAAAATGCCCTGATAATTCACCAGCAAAGACAATCTGATTGTCAGGATGCTGTACCTGTTGGCGCATAAAGCTGCTGCCAGTCTTGCTAATCACAGGTGTAGCGCCCAGCTCAGACAAGAGTGTCGGTAAGTGATGAGAGCATTTGATATCAAACAGGACTTGAGATGGTACTCGCGATTCTAGGGGCTCTGTAGGGTGTAAAGTGGCAGGGTGTTCGGTCAGCGCTACTTGTGCTAATAAATAGAGCAAATGATCGGGCGTAACTATTTTGCCGTTATTATCAACGATCATCAAACGATCGCCATCGCCATCAAACGCCAAGCCTATATCTGCTGCGTGCAAAACAATGGCTTGTTGCAATTCGTTTAGGCGATTTGGTTCGGTAGGGTCTGGATTACCAAGGGGAAAGTTGCCATCAGGTATATCATTAAGAAAAATGACCTGTTGGCAAAAACGTTCGAACAAGCGTTGAGCAATGCTACCAGTTGCACCGTGCATACAGTCAATAACCACGATCAAATCAAGTTTATAAGCGCTTTTCTGATTGGCTTCAGTCGTGGGTTGATTACGCTGAAATAACTGTTCAAATACCTGCGCAATAGCATCTATATAGACGTTTGCTACCTGATGAGTAGGTAGTTGCTCAAGCAAATCAATTGGTAATTCTGAATCGTGGCTACTCTTAATATTTTTAATGCCTTCTGAAAACCAGATAGGATTGTTAGCTTGATTATCGGGATAGATGTGACAATTATGATGCTCGGTTAGTTGATGATAGAGCGTCTGTATCTCGGAGCTACTAGGGGACTTGTTATTCACCAACCATTTTATACCTAATATGTCTTTGGCAGAGTGGCTAGCAGTTACGACAATGCCATGACCTTGATATTGCATTGCCCAAAATGCCATCATCGGCGTAGTAACCAGACCTAACTGGATTACGCGTAAACCCTGCTGAGCTAGTACAGTAGAGAGCGTACGTGCAATAGCCTCACTACCAATGCGCATATCACAACCAATAACGACAACATTCTGCTTAGTCTCAACAGAGGTACTAGCATTGATATTTCGAGACGGTTGGCTGTTCTGCGCATTATAGAGAGTAGCAAAAGCATCGCCTAACGCGTGTATAAAACTGCTAGTAAAATACTGGTTGGCACCGCGAATATCATAAGCACGGAATAAGGATTGCTGCGCCGCAAAAGGTGGCATTGCTTATTCTCCTTATAACCGTAATAGATGTTCAATGATAAATAAAAATGAGTAGCGAAAGGTTTTAGATATAGCTTAAGCAAAATCTTAAACGCTATCTAAAAATTACTAGCAAGATTGACCGTCAAAATAGCTACTACTGACGACCTGAATGTCCAAACCCGCCTGCACCGCGTACGCTTTCATCACTGAATTCTGCAACCACTTCAAACTCAGGACGCGCAACAGGTACCACGATGTACTGTGCCATACGCTCAGCTGGATTAAGAACAAAGTCATCCCCACTGCGGTTCCAAATACTAACCATCAGCTCGCCCTGATAGTCGGCATCGATTAGCCCAACTAAGTTACCCAAGACGATACCGTGCTTATGGCCAAGACCTGAACGCGGTAAAATCATACCTGCATAGTTAGGGTCTTGAATATAAACCGCAAGGCCTGTGCCAATTAAATGGGTTTCACCTGCTTTAATCGTTAATGGCTCATCGATGCAAGCACGCAAATCAATACCTGCACTGCCATCGGTGGCACGAGTTGGTAGAGAAAATGCTTCGTCTTCAGTAATTTTAGGGTTTACCACTTTAACTTGTACAGCTTGCATAACACACTCACTTAACGATTTGATGGTTTTTAAATTATGATTTAAAACTAGGGCCTTGAACTAAGGCCTAAATAAATCTTATTCGAAATTTTTATATAAATAACAATTCTATATTTTAATTATTCAGCAATTCAGCAATTCAGCAATTCAGCAATTCAGCAATTCAGCAATTCAGCAATTCAGCAATTCAGCAATTCAGCAATTCAGCAATCAGCTAGAGTATCAATACGCTGGCCAATCCTAAAAATGACATAAAGCCGACGATATCCGTGACGGTCGTTAGGATAACCGAAGCAGATAGAGCAGGGTCGATATTCATGCGCTTTAGCATCAGCGGTATACTGATACCAGAGACATTAGCTGCCGTCATGTTGATGGCAATGGCAAAGCCAATGACGGCGCTGATCTTAATGTCATGAAACCATAACTGAGCAATAAACGCCATAATTATCGCCCAGATGATACCGTTTATCGCACCTACCCACAGCTCTTTATTCAACAACCAGACACGGTTAGAACCACCGATTTGACCCATCGCCATCCCGCGAATCACGACTGTCAATGTCTGAGAGCCAGCAATACCGCCCATACTCGCGACCACAGGCATGAGTATCGCGAGCGCCACGACTTGTGCTAGTACTTCCTCAAACTGCCCAATCACCGCAGCGGCCAACAGCGCGGTACATAAATTGATACCCAACCAAACACTACGGCTTTTGGCACTGGTCAGGATGGGGGCAAACAGTTCTTCATCTTGACTGACACCAGCTAGGTTTTTCATGGTGCTGTCGACATCGTCTTGGATAATCTCCATGATGTCCTCGCCATTTAGCTGACCGACCAGCTCGCCGTGGCTATTGATAACAGGGGCAAAGCGAATGTCTTCTGAACGAAAAATCGCCGCCGCATCTTGGATATCCAAGCGATCATTAATCGTAATGGCGGTGTCAATCAGCTCTGACACTAATGTATTCTGTTTATGCTTAATTAAGTCTACTAGACTCAATAGACCGAGTAGTTGCTGGCTTTGATCAACAACTAATAGCTCTTGGCTCTCGTCATCGAGCAGGTCGTCGTTTTCACGCAGCCAGTTTTGTACCTCAGCCAGATGGATGTCATCTCTTATTTGGATGATATCGGGATCCATATAGCTGCCCACTTCCCAATCCTCATAAGTATCAAGCTTATTAACCTGTACGCGGGTCTCTTCGTCTAGCGTTGCCATGACAGAGGTACGGACGCTCTCAGTCACAGTATCCAAAATCTCAGAGATGTCTTGAGCATCGAGGTCTTGGGTAAACAAGGAAATCTCTTGAGAGGAGATATTCTCCATTAATGGCTGGCGTGTATCAACATCTAGCTCAGCCAGCACCTCACCCTTGAGGTTCTCTGGTACTTGCTCCCAAATCAGTAAGCGGTTTTGAGTCGGGAAAGACTCTAATAGGTTGGCAATCTCATATTCTGACTGCTTTTCTAAAAACTCAGTAATGGCCTCATAGGCTTTATCAGCAACCAAACCTTGCAAGTACAGCAGTTTATACTCGGCATTATATTCAGCCGGATTATACTCTCCTGGTAGCACAGATGGTCGTTCCTGATTGGGCGTGGAGGTAGACATAAAAATTCCAAGTTTCTTATAAATTATAAACAACAGTGATGTCAAAGTTGCTGAGTTATTGCTAGCTCAGCAAATGCTTCTTTGCAACCATCAATTTTGTCGCCATCAGTGCTATATCGTTAGCGCTTACCTAGCAACGCCCGAATATTGGCCAGATATTCATCAGCAACAGCTTCTGGGTCTTTGGTCGCTTTTTTCTTTTTCGCTTTGGCAGGCCAGTCAATATGATCTTCAGGCAGCTCATCCAAAAATCTTGATTCTGAGGTAACGCGCATCTGACCACCGGCACGGCGCTGGGTCGCGAGCGTCAATGTCAGCTCACGGCGCGCACGGGTAATGCCCACGTACATCAGACGGCGCTCTTCTTCGACCGTCTCACTCATGATAGAGTTGCGATGCGGTAACATCTCTTCCTCAAGACCCATAATATAAACAAAATCAAACTCCAAACCTTTTGCCGCATGTAAGGTCATCAAGTTGACTTTGTTAGTGTTCTCTTCTTCTTGTTGCTGTTCGAGCATATCAAGCAAAACCAGTTTACGAATGATGGTATCAATCGTCCGATCTTCGTCTTCTTCAGCACGATTAATCAACGACTGAATACTGGTGTAGAGCATATCGATATTATCAATACGGTTTTTTTCTTGTTGTGGCGTTTTGGCATCGCTACGTACAAAGTCAATATAACCTGTCTCATCAATCATCTGGCGTACGATAGGTACAGGGTCTGGGTGTTGATCCAGCTCACGCGTATAGTGCTCAATGAATTCACCAAACTCTTTTATCGTACCATAAGCCTTTGATGGCAATACATGAGTCAGACCAGCGTGGGTACAAGAGGCCAGTAGCGATATGCTGTGCTCTTGCGCAAACAAACCGAGTTTTTCTAGCGTTGCTGGTCCCATACCGCGCTTAGGTGTATTGATAATACGTAAAAACGCGCTGTCATCTTCAGGGTTCAAAATCAGGCGTAGATAGCCCATGATGTCTTTGATTTCACTACGCGCAAAGAATGATTGACCACCCGATAACTTATAAGGTACTTGCAACTGGCGTAATTGTGCCTCTAGCATACGTGCCTGAAAGTTACTGCGGTACAGTACGGCATACTGTTCCCACTCATTGCCGAAACGCAGCTTATGCGTGACAATTTCTTTGGCCACACGCTCTGATTCATCATCGTCATTACGGCAGTTAATGATGCGGATTTTTTCGCCTTGGCCTTTATCTGACCACAGTTTCTTTTCGAATAAATGCTCGTTATTTAGAATGACGGCGTTGGCAGAGGTCAAGATACGTGTGGTTGAGCGGTAATTTTGCTCAAGCATAACGATTTTTAGTTTTGGAAAATCTTCTTTTAGCAGTGCCATGTTTTCGGGCTTTGCCCCGCGCCATGCATAGATAGATTGGTCATCATCACCTACCACGGTGAAGCGACCTTGTGGACCAACCAAGTATTTAATCATCTCATACTGGGCAGTGTTGGTATCTTGATACTCATCGACCAATAGATAGCGAATACGGTTTTGCCATTTGTCCCGCAGCTCTCTATTTTCGCGCAATATCTTGGTTGGCAAGACAATCAAGTCATCAAAATCGACGGCATTATAAGCGCGCAAGTTACGCTCATAAAGCGCATATAACGTGGCAAAAATCATGTCTTCTGGATCGTCTAGCGTTTCCATCGCCTTATCAGGCTCGACCAAGTCATTTTTCCAATCAGAAATCATTTTGATGGCTTTACCGACCAACTCACGGCTTTCAGCGCCACTCAAGTTGTCGCGCATCATCAGCTCCATCAGCAAGCGCTTACTGTCATCGCTGTCCATGATGGAAAAGTTGCCTTTTAGCGGAGTATGAATCAGCTCATAGCGCAAAAACTGTAGACCAAATTGGTGAAATGTCGACACCGTCAGCCCGCGCATTTTTTCGCTTGGTAGCAGTTTACTGACACGTGCTTTCATTTCACGTGCTGCTTTATTGGTAAAGGTTACGGCGGTGATACGCTCAGCTGGCATGTCGCATTCTTGGATTAGGTAAGCAATCTTACGCGTGATCACAGAGGTCTTGCCGGAGCCAGCACCTGCAAGTACAAGTAAGGGACCAGATACGTAGAGCATGGCTTCTTGTTGTTTGGGATTGAGTTGACTCATAACGTGACCTGTAAGACAAAAGCAAAAAAGAGGGTAGCGCTGATATGACAAAGATAGATAAACGCAGCGCGCATCATCAAAATTCGTATCGTTGCGATATTTTAATAATCTTTATTATAAGAATAATAGAATTTAAGGTTTGATGATGGCATATCATAAAAATCTGGTGGGTCATTATAAAGCAAAAATGCTCACTTTGGGGGAGGACTTGGGTGATGAAAGTGGGGTATTCGGACACTTGATTTTTGACAAATAGCGTGGCAGTGTTTGCTCATAGCCAAAAGTACGGATTTGGGGTTAATATAAGGTAAGGTCTATATCATAATTCATAGTAAAAAAAACACATTTTTTTTACACAGAAAGTGACCGTTCAATACAGTTAAAAACTAGCTTTTAGGCACTGATATGCGTATAGTACGTAAATAATTTATGCCAGTTGTCACGTCATTGTTGACCACGTGTAATGAGCTATTAAATCAATTAAGTAAGCAGTCAGATATGATATTGATTTAATACGTTGATCTTACGTTGTTAGAAGATGCGTTGGGCGACCAGCCTTTATCCGCGCGCATACCGGAATCTCTACAGTTGGTCACGTCTGACATCGTCGTCAATAAGCTTGATAATTGGTTGTTACCAGCAAAATACCTAACATGTGACTCAATGACAGTTACTTAAACACAGTGACAGTTACTGAAGTGCAGTGACAATTACTTAAATAAAGTCACTTTGTGTTTTCGTCTGCGTTATACCTGTCGCAACATGGCCTGAGTGGGTCAGTGCTTGCGCTGTGTCTAACACTCGATTGGGTGAGGAGCACGTATTATCATGTCTGCTTTTAATTGGTCAGCCATTGCTTTTATCTTAGCCGCCATTGGGCTAGTTGTCTTTATGCTGGTCGTACCGCGCTTACTTGGCGGTCGCTCTCAAGGCTCACAAAAGGAAGAAGTATTTGAAGCGGGTGTTGTCGGATCTGGCAACGCCCGTATTCGTTTGTCTGCCAAATTTTATTTGGTCGCAATCTTCTTTGTGATTTTTGATTTAGAGGCGCTATATCTCTACGCTTATGCTGTGTCAGTACGCGAGGCGGGTTGGCTTGGCTTTGCCGCCGCTGGCACGTTTATCACTATTCTGATTATCGGTTTGATTTATGAGCTGAGCTTGGGTGCGATGAACTGGGCACCTGCTGACAAGCTACGCAAAAAAGCACGCTTATATGCGGCGCCTGCAGGCTTTAATTTGGCAGACATCACCAAGTTTGATGGTGCTCATGAGCTAATGGTCGATCCGACAGGTAAAGTACCCGCGCAGTCATCCGGTCAAATCAATGTCTCAAACAATATTGAGACCAATCGTCGTCATCTACAAAACATCGATCATATTAATACCACGGGTAACGTTACTTCTGTGGATTTTGCGACGTCTGCTCAGCAGGACAAAACTGAACGTTAATAGCAGTTGATGCTCAGCTTATAGCGTTTGCAAAAACGAGCAGCAAAGCATGAAAGCGTCAGTTCTGTTTGTATTAATGATCGCTGATGATTAGCCACTTATTTATCATAAAAGTTATGGTGACAGCGCGAGCAAGATGATTGCCACGCCAAGCCTAATATGAAGGTTGTATGTTATGAAATACACATTAACAAAAGCCAACCCCGATGCAGATACCTATCCTGCACAGACCAGTCAAACGGTCAACGATCCTATCGAAGATGAAGTGAATAAAAATGTCTTTATGGGTCGTCTCGAAGACCTCGTTCATTCAACAGCAAACTGGGGGCGTAAGAACTCACTTTGGCCATTTAACTTTGGTACCTCTTGCTGTTATGTCGAATACGCTACTACCTTAACCGCCGTTCATGATTTGTCACGTTTTGGGGCAGAGGTTATTCGTGCCTCGCCTCGTCAGGCGGACGTCATGATCGTCGCGGGTACTTGTTTTGTCAAAATGGCCCCTGTTATCCAGCGTCTTTATGAGCAAATGCTTGAGCCAAAATGGGTCATCTCAATGGGTGCCTGTGCCAACTCAGGCGGCATGTATGATATTTATTCTGTCGTACAAGGCGTCGATAAGATTATCCCTGTTGATGTCTATGTGCCAGGTTGTCCGCCGCGTCCAGAAGCGCTTATTCAGGGTTTGATGTTGTTACAAGAGTCTATTACTAAAGAGCGTCGTCCGCTGGGTATCCATGTCAATGAGCAGGGTATCTATCAGCCGCAAATGACGCCTGAGCGTGACCGCAAGCAGGCAGATCGTATCGCTGTCAAAAACTTGCGTAGCCCAGACAGTATTTAAGTTTCAAACAGCATTTAGACTTGTAGCAACAGTTTCAATATTTTATGCGCTTATCATAGTTCGGTTATGATTAACATAACTCAGTTATGGTTGACATAGTTCGGTTATGACTAACATAGTTCAGTTATGATTAATGAAGGAATACATCATTCATGGTCACGGTAGTCGAAAACATAGATCCTAAGATCAAGCCCGTCCCAGCAGTCATCACAGAGCTGGAGCAAAAGTATGCTGGTAAATTTGTCGTGCAGCAGACTGTGGATGAGATTCCAACGGTTTGGGTGGCGCGTGCCGATTTATTAGATATTCTTTTATTCTTGCGCAAACTGCCTAAGCCTTATGTCATGCTATTTGACTTGTCAGCGATAGATGAGCGTTTACGCCAGCATCGCGCAGGGTTACCTGACAGTGACTTTACGGTGTTTTATCACCTAATGTCGCTTGAGCGCAATAGCGATGTACGTATCAAAGTCGCGCTGAGCGAAGACGATGTCAATGTACCGAGCGCCACCAATATTTGGCCAAATGCCAACTGGTATGAGCGTGAAGTATGGGACATGTTCGGTATTGTCTTTACTGGACATCCGCATTTGACCCGTATTTTATTACCGAAATACTGGGAAGGTCATCCACTGCGTAAAGAGTACCATGCGCGTGCGACGGAATTTACTCCATACTTCTTGAATACGGCCAAGCAACAGTACGAGCAAGAGAACCTGCGTTTTGTCCCAGAAGAATGGGGCATGAAGCGTTCAGGTCGTGACGAAGACTTTATGTTCTTGAACATCGGTCCTAACCATCCCTCTGCTCATGGTGCGTTCCGTTTGGTATTACAGCTAGATGGTGAAGAAGTCGTCGACTGTATCCCTGATATCGGCTATCACCATCGCGGCGCAGAAAAAATGGCTGAGCGTCAAACATGGCACTCATTTATTCCTTATACCGACCGTATTGATTATCTCGGCGGTGTGATGAATGAGCTGCCGTACATCATGTCGGTCGAAAAGCTTGCAGGAATTACTATTCCTCCACGCGCTGAAACCATTCGCGTGATGATGAGTGAGTTTTTCCGTATTACCAATAACTTACTATTCGTCGGTACGTTCATTCAGGATGCGGGTGGTATGACCCCTGTATTCTATATGTTTACCGATCGCCAAAAAGCCTATGATGTCATCGAAGCCGTGACTGGCTATCGTATGCATCCTGCTTGGTTCCGTATTGGCGGTACAGCTGCTGATCTACCACGTGGTTGGCAGCGTCTGGTTCGTGAGTTCTTAGATTGGATGCCAAAACGCTTGGACGAATATGTCAAAGCAGCATTACAAAACAGCGTGCTCAAAGGCCGTACTCAAGGGGTTGCTCAGTATAATGCTAAGCAAGCACTTGCTTGGGGCGTCACGGGTGCAGGTCTGCGTGCGACTGGCGTTGACTTTGATTTACGTAAAGCACGTCCATACATGGGCTATGAGAATTACGACTTTGAAGTGCCAGTCGGTTACAACGGTGATGCTTATGACCGCTGTATGGTAAAAGTCGAAGAGATGCGTCAGTCATTGCGTATTATTCGCCAGTGCATGGACAATATGCCACAAGGCCCTTATAAAGCGGATCATCCACTGGCTGTACCACCGCCAAAAGACCGTACATTAAATGATATCGAAACGCTTATTAATCACTTTATCTCGGTATCTTGGGGTCCTGTGATGCCAGCGGGCGAATGTACGACGATCGTTGAGGCGACTAAAGGTCTGAACAGTTATTACATTACCTCAGACAAGGCCACGATGAGCTATCGTACCCGTATCCGTACACCGACATTTGCGCATTTACAGCAGATGCCATCGGTCATCAATGGCTCGCTGGTTTCTGATGCCATTATGTACCTAGCATCGATTGATATTGTGATGGCGGATTGTGATCGTTAGAGCCGCTGCTTCAAAAGTATTTGTTCATCAATATATTATTGCCTGATGGCACACCAAAATGCTGTCACTTGTCGATATAACCACAGTTTCAATCAGACTGATATTGGCTTGTGATAGAGCAGGATGAGTGAGGAAAGACAGAAGATTATGAAAATTGTTTCCGACAAAATGCCAAAAGTAGATGTGGAAAGCATTCTCACTAGTGATGAAATTGCTGCCATTCATGAGTTTATGCACCATTACCCACAGGCGCGTGCTGCCTCATTAGATGCGCTAAAAATCGTGCAAAAGCGTAACGGCTGGGTCGATGATGCGCAAGCAAATGCCATTGCCAACATCCTAGATATCCCGATGTCAGACATGGACGGAGTTGCGACTTTCTTTAACCGTATTTATCGCCAGCCTGTCGGTCGCCATGTGATTCTCATATGTGACTCCGTGGCTTGTTATTTGACAGGTTATGAAGCGCTGTCAGCTGAGATTAGATCACAGCTGGGTATTGAGTATGGTCAGACAACTGCTGACGGACGTTTTACCCTATTGCCAATTTGCTGCTTGGGCAACTGTGATAAGGGACCAGCGGTACTGATTGATGAAGACACTTACGGCCCTGTCCAGCCATCTGAGGTCGCGCAATTATTGGAGCTATACGCATGAGTTTAACGATTTCAGAGCAAATTGCTCGTCGCGGTCAAGGCCAAGCGCCAAGCCAGCTAAATGCACAGCGTGTTCCAATTTATGGTGATAAAGCGACAGCCACTAGCGAAACCAAGCCTTTGACTTGGCGTTTGGCGCATCATGATGCTGTGCTTGATTTAGCCACTTATGAGTCTCTAAAAGGCTTTACTGGTCTAAAAGAAGCGCTATCCAAATCGCCTAAAGACGTTGGTAATATGATTAAAGCGGCCAATGTTCGAGGTCGCGGTGGTGCAGGTTTTAACGCTGGTCTTAAATGGTCGTTTATGTCGCCGCCGGATGGTTTGCCGCGTTATCTGATCTGTAACGCTGATGAAATGGAGCCGGGCACATTCAAAGACCGTTTGCTCATGGAGCGTCTACCGTTTCAACTAATCGAAGGTATGCTAATTACCGCTCATGCGATTGGCGCCACTGACGGTTATATCTTTATCCGCGGTGAGTATATCTTGGCCGCTGAGCGTTTGGTCGCTGCTATCGAAGAGTGCTTGGCAAATAATCTCATGGGCGACAATATTTTAGGCTCAGATTTTAGTTTTAATCTGCATGTGCATACGGGCGCTGGACGTTATATCTGCGGTGAAGAAACAGCGCTAATTAACTGTCTAGAAGGTCGCCGTGCTAACCCACGTACTAAGCCGCCGTTTCCGCAAATCTCTGGTGCATGGGGTCGTCCAACCGTTGTTAATAACGTTGAGACTTTGTGTAATATGCCAGCGATTTTGAATCATGGTGTTGAATGGTATCAGTCGTTATCTGAAATTAAAGGCAAAAGTAAAACGCCAGGCACCAAACTATTCGGCTGCTCAGGATTGGTCAATGATCCAGGCCTTTGGGAATTACCGTTTGGTTATACAGCTCGCGAAATCATTGAAGATTTAGCCGGTGGTATGAAAGATGGTAAAACGCTGAAAGCATGGTTACCGGGCGGCGCCTCGACTGACTTTTTGACCGCAGAACATTTGGATGTGGTGGTAGATTTTGACACCATTCAAAACGCTGGTAGCCGTATGGGTACTGGTCTAATTATGGTCGTCGATGAATCACAAGACATGGTGCCATTACTGCGCAACCTTGAGATTTTCTTTCAGCGCGAGTCATGTGGTTGGTGTACACCATGCCGTGATGGTCTGCCATGGGGCGTTAAACTGCTTACCGCCATCAATGATGGTGAAGGGCAAGTGGGCGATGTAGAAAAACTAGAAGGCCTGACGCGTGACTTATGGATTGGTAAAACATTCTGTGCGCATGCTCCAGGTGCGATGGAACCACTAATGAGTGCGATTAAATATTTCCGTCCAGAGTTTGATCAAAAAATCGCGCAGGCGGTTGGTGTCGATGTTATTGATGCTGCAGCCAACCAACAGCCAGTAGTGAAATAAGGAGAGCGGCATGGCAGTCATACATATTGATGGAACCACTGTCGAAGTAGATAGCGCAGATAACTTGCTACAAGCCTGCTTATCACTCGGCATTGATGTGCCGTATTTTTGTTATCATCCAGCCCTTGGCTCAGTAGGCTCATGCCGTCAGTGCGCGGTCAAGCAATTCCAAAATAAAGAAGATATGGAAGCGGGTCGCGGTCGCCTTGTGATGTCTTGTATGGTCGCTCCTGGCGATGATATGTACATCTCGGTCACTGACGATGAAGCCAAAGCATTCCGCAAGTCGATGGTTGAGCTACTCATGACCAACCATCCACATGACTGTCCAACTTGTGAAGAAGGTGGACATTGTCATTTGCAGGACATGACATATATGTCAGGTCACAGCCGCCGTCGCTATCGCTTTACCAAACGCACGCATCATAACCAAGAGCTTGGTCCATTCATCGCGCATGAAATGAACCGTTGTATCGCTTGCTATCGCTGTGTACGTTTCTATAAAGACTATGCGGGCGGTGAAGATTTGGGTGTTTATGGCTCAAACAATCGCGTTTACTTTGGCCGTGATAAAGATGGTCAGTTTGAAAGCGAATTCTCAGGCAACTTAACTGAAGTATGCCCAACCGGTGTATTTACTGACAAAACACATTCTGAACGTTATAACCGTAAATGGGACATGCAGTATGCGCCAAGCATCTGTCATGGCTGCTCGGCTGGTTGTAATATCTCACCGGGCGAGCGTTATGGTGAATTACGTCGTATCGAAAACCGCTATAACGGCGAAGTAAACCGCTATTTCTTATGTGACCGTGGCCGTTTTGGTTATGGCTATGTGAATCGTGATGATCGTCCAACTCAAGCGCTTGAACGTATCAATGATAAGCATGTCAAAATCAATATTGACTATGCACTTGATGAAACCATTAAGCGTATCAAAGATAAAAAAGTCATCGGGATTGGCTCACCGCGTGCCAGTTTAGAGACCAACTTTGCGCTAAAAAATCTCGTTGGCTTTGATAACTTTTCAACAGGTCTGAATCATCAGCAGCAAGCACTGGTCAATAAATGCATCGAAGTGCTTAGCACGGAAGGCATTTATAACCCTAGCATGACCGATATCGAAACGCATGATGCAGTGTTGGTATTAGGTGAAGACATCACGCAAACTTCATCACGTGTCGCCCTGTCAGTACGTCAAGCGGCAAAAAATGAAGGCTTGAAAATGGCGGCGGCGCTGCAAACACAACCTTGGCTTGCTGAACCAGTTAAGCGTATCGCTCAAGATGCGCTAAGCCCAATCTATGTCATTGATGTAACGCAAACTAAGTTAGAAGATATCAGTAAAGTGAGCGTAGTGGCGACCCCTGAAGACATCACTAAACTTGGCTTCAAGGTGGCTGATGAGATTGCTAATTTCGCTGATGATTTAGCAGACATAGCAGATCCACAAGCAGCTGATGCCAGTACTGAAACTGATGGTATGCAAGCATTGGCACAGCAAATCGCTTATGACTTGATTCAAGCTGATAAGCCTTTAGTTGTTTCGGGTAGTAGCTTATCTTCTACCGCATTGATAGAAGCAGCGGCGCAGATTACCCAGGCATTGACCCAAAAACGCGCGGCTATTAAAGCGACTGAGCAACAGCAGGTCGAGGCACATAATGCCAAAGTACAGGCAGCGCAAGCAAAAGCGGCTAATGATCAGCCTGAAGAAGACCAAGATTTATCTGCTAAGCCAAACAAACCTGAAACAGGTGTAAATACAGAAGCTCAGGATGATGTCGAGCGTGAGCCTGCTGAAAAACTTGAACTAAAAGGAATTAATGATAAATATCAAGCACAAGCAGGTATCTATCTAACGGTTCCTGATGCCAATAGCATAGGCGTTTGTATGCTTAGCGGTCAGTCAGTTGAAGAACTGCTAGCGACTGATTACGATGTGGTTGTGGTTGCAGAAAACCAGCTAACAGATGCGATTGATGCCAATAAATTGACGCAGCTACTGACTGATAAAACGGTCATTGCGTTAGATCATCAGCTCCTTGATTGGCACAAAGATGTCGATATCGTATTGCCAGCGGCTAGCTTTGCAGAAGCAGATGGTACATTGATATCAGCTGAAGGCCGTGCGCAGCGTTTCTTCCAAGTTTACGATAACGAATACTACCATCCGATGAGCAGTATCAAAGAAGGTTGGCGCTGGATACATGCTGTGCATAGCAGCATTGAAGGTCGTGATGTCGACTGGACGCAGTTGGATGATGTCATCAATGCATTGATTGCCACCCATCCTAAACTTTCGGGTATTAAAGGCGCTGCACCTGATGCTGATTACCGTATAACGGGTCTGAAAATCGCGCGTCAACCGCGTCGTTATTCAGGTCGTACTGCTATGCGTGCGCCAATCTCAGTGCACGAGCCAATGCAGCCAAAAGATTTGGACACTGGTCTAACTTTCTCAATGGAAGGTTATAGCGGTAAAGAAACGCCAAGCTCGATGATTCCTTTTGCCAATGCGGCAGGTTGGAACTCACCGCAAGCGTGGAATAAATACCAAGACAAAGTCGGCGGTCATCTGAAAAATGGTGATCCAGGTGTGCGTTTGTTCGATCAGCTAGAGCGCCTAGCCACTCGTCAATATGTGGCGCCAGAAGCGATGTCTTCGAATACAACTGACTTGCAGCAAGGCCAAGCGAAACTGGTACCGATTCATAATATCTATGCCAGCTCAATGATGGCATCACGTAGCCCAATTGTCGCAGAGCAACTACCCGTTGCTGCATGGCGTATCGGTATAGACGATGCCAAAGACTGGAATATTGCTGCTGGTGACTACTTGGCGGTTGAAATTGACAAGCAACAAATCACCTTGCCCGTACAGCTGGTCGGTTATTTGGCAGAAGGCTGTATCGGTTACCCCGTTGGGCAGGTGAGTATCATTCACCCATCAATGCCAGCATCGGTACGTAAAGTGGATGCACCAGTGACGATGATGGGTAGCATGGCTAATGACATGATTAATGATAATGACACAGCGCAAATAAACGCAGCGCCGACTACCACACAGGAGGTGTAATATGCAAGTTACCCGTATTATCCCTGATGTGCCAAGCTTTTTGGCCAATAGCATGAGCTTTGATACTTGGTCTATTCTGTTTTTGGTGGGTCAATCACTAGTCATCTTTTTAGTCGTGGTATTGGTTGCCGCAATGATGATTATCTATGAGCGCCGTATGCTGGCCTTGTGGCAAGATCGTTATGGTCCAAACCGCGTCGGGCCTTTTGGTTCATTGCAGTTGGTCGCCGATATGCTAAAAATCTTCTTTAAAGAAGATTGGACACCAAACTTTACCGATAAGTTTATGTTCACGTTGGCACCTGCGGTCGCAATGTTTACTGCCTTAGCTTCATTTGCCATTATTCCTATCTCGCCAACGCTTGGCGTGGTTGATTGGGATATTGGTATTCTGTTCTTCTTTGCCATGGCTGGTATTGCTGTTTACGCGGTGATGTTCGGTGGTTGGGCATCTGCTAATAAGTTCTCGCTACTTGGTGGTTTGCGTTCAGCTGCACAGACGATCAGTTACGAAGTGTTTTTGGGTTTGTCGTTGATGGGCGTTGTTGCCTTGACCGGCTCATTTAACTTGCGCGCTATTGTTGAAGCGCAAGCGGATGGCTGGTATATCATTCCGCAGTTTTTTGGCTTTTTGACTTTTGTGGTGGCTGGTGTTGCCGTTACGCATAGACATCCATTTGACCAACCAGAAGCAGAGCAAGAACTGGCTGAAGGTTATCATGTCGAATATTCTGGCATGAAGTTCGGTATGTTCTTCATTGGTGAGTATGTCAACGTTGTCTTAATTTCTGCCTTGATGACTTGCTTGTTCTTTGGTGGTTGGCTGGCACCTTTTAATTTAGATATTCCATTTATTCCACCAGCTTTTTGGTTCATGATTAAAACGCTGTTCTTTATGACCATGTTTGTTTTGGCTCGAGGCTCACTCATGCGTCCGCGTTATGATCAGGTGATGAACTTTGGCTGGAAAGTATGTCTGCCCGTAACCTTGATCAATTTGTTGATTACTGCTGCGGTCATTTTGATCTTTTCCCCAACGTTATAGTCATTACTAGCCATCACTGATGAACTAGGGTAAAGCTGATAAGGATAATAATCCCATGTTTACTACCATAAAAAAGACCGTCATTGGTATATTTACCATTGTCCGCAGCATGTGGATGGTCAATAGTCATGCGCTCAGACCGCGTGACACCATCCTTTATCCTGAAGAGCCGGTACCTGTACCGCCGCGTTTTCGTGGACGTATTGTCCTAACGCGTGATCCTGATGGAGACGAGCGCTGTGTCGCTTGTAACTTGTGTGCGGTGGCCTGTCCGGTAGGGTGTATCTCATTACAAAAAGCCGAGCGTGAAGATGGTCGCTGGTATCCAGAGTTTTTTAGAATTAACTTCTCACGCTGTATCTTTTGCGGTTTGTGTGAAGAGGCCTGTCCAACGACAGCGATTCAAATGACCCCAGATTTTGAATTGGGTGAATATAAGCGCCAAGATTTGGTCTATGAAAAAGAGCATTTGCTCATTTCAGGACCAGGTAAATACCCTGATTATAACTATTATCGTGTGACAGGTATGGCGGTAGCAGATAAACCAAAAGGCGCAGCACAAAATGAGTCTGCACCGATTGATCTAAGGAGCTTGCTACCATGATGAATATTTTGAACCATCCTGAATTGGCTGGGTTTTATTCGCTGGCGGCAGTGGCAATATTTGCCAGTCTGCGCGTAGTGACTCAGGCCAATCCAGTGCATGCTATCTTATCGATGATTGTATCGTTGCTAGCAATTGCTGGGATATTTTTTGTATTAGGAGCGCCGTTTGCGGGTGCGCTAGAGATTGTTGTCTATGCCGGTGCCATCATGGTGCTATTCGTTTTCGTTATCATGATGCTTAATTTGGGCATGAGTAATGACGAGCGCGAAGAGCGTTGGCTCGATGCAGGCACTTGGGCAATACCAACAGGATTGACGATAATCATTGCCGTTGTGCTTTACGCGATGATTGGTCTTAATCACGATGAAGCTGTCATGATGGGTGGCACGACTATCTCTGCCAAAGCAGTCGGTACGGTGCTATTTACCAAATACATTATGCTGGTTGAAGTAGCAGCATTGCTATTATTAGCAGCCTTGGTCGCCGCTTATCATTTAGGTAAGGAGACAGTCGACGATGAGGTTGTCGGTAACGATAGCCAAAATTTCAAGCCAAGCGTAGGTAGTATCAAACAATACGACAATGATAGTACGCTTACACAGCATGATGGCGTAGAAATGGCTAAGCCTTACGAATATAAAGATGTTGATCCGCATGACTATGTTGGTATGAAGGTAGGTACGAGGGCAGGCAGTCAAGTAGGTGCGAATAAAGTTACGCGCAAGGAGTCAGACTAATGGTACTAGCAGCAAGCGTGGCACAAGATGTGTCAAACGTGCCGTTTGCCCACGAGGTGGCAGGCTTAGTACAGCCAGTTGCTGAGGCGCAAAATGTACTGGGTATGATACCCATGAGCCATGGACTGATTTTGGCAGGTATTTTATTTGCTATCGGTCTGTGCGGCGTCATGGTACGACGTAACTTCTTATTTATGCTAATGAGTCTTGAGATCATGATGAACGCGGCAGCACTAGCATTTGTAGTAGCAGGCAGTCGCTGGGTCGATCCAGACGGACAGATTATGTTTATCTTTATTTTGACCTTGGCCGCGGCTGAAGCGTCAATTGGTCTGGCAATATTATTGCGTTTTTATCATCAGCGTGGGCATCTCGATGTCGATAGCGCCAATGAGATGAAAGGATGATGTCATGAGTTTATTACCATTAACCTTTATATTCCCGCTCATTGGCTTTTTGATTTTAGCCTTTATGCGCGACAAATTATCAGAAACGGTCGCGGCGATTGTTGGCGTGGGTAGCATGCTGCTCTCAGCATTATGCACGCTAGTGGTTAGCTATACCTTTTTGACCACCAACCCAGCTGGAACGGTAATTGAAGTTCCGCTGTGGACTTGGTTCCAAGTTGGCGATTTTGCCCCACATTTCGGTTTGAGCTTTGATGGTCTTGCATTGACCATGACAGGTGTTATCACTGGGATTGGCTTTTTAATTCATCTGTTTGCCTCTTGGTATATGAAAGGCGACACTGGCTTTGCTCGTTTTTTTAGCTATATGAACTTGTTTGTGGCCAGTATGTTGTTACTGGTACTCGCAGATGATTTGTTCTTGCTATATCTCGGTTGGGAAGGCGTAGGTATCTGTTCGTACCTATTGATTGGTTATTATTACCATGATAGAGCCAACGGCCGTGCCGCGATGAAAGCCTTTACCGTCACACGTGTCGGCGATGTGTTCTTAGCCTTTGGTTTGTTTTTATTATTCCGCGAGTTCGGTACGCTTAATATTCAAGAGATTATTACGCGTGCGCCAGAAGTATTCGATGTTAATAACCCAACGATGATGCTAACGACTATGATGTTGGTCGGCGGCGCGATGGGTAAGTCAGCCCAGTTGCCACTACATACATGGCTTGCTGATGCGATGGCAGGCCCAACACCAGTATCGGCATTGATTCACGCCGCGACGATGGTGACGGCAGGGGTTTATTTGATTGCTCGTTTACATCCATTGTTTGAGCTGACTCCAGGTATCTTATTGTATTGGGTTGGCGGCGTAGGGGCGTTGACATTGGTCGTTGCTGGATTCTGTGCACTCGCGCAAACAGACATCAAACGTATTCTTGCGTATTCGACCATGAGTCAAATTGGCTATATGTTCTTAGCGCTTGGCGTGGGCGCGTGGCAAGGGGCAATCTTCCATTTGATGACGCACGCTTTCTTTAAAGCCTTGCTGTTCTTATCATCAGGTGCGGTTATCCTTGCGGTACATCACGAGCAAGACATCTTTAAAATGGGTGGTCTGCGCAAAAAGATCCCATTGGTATTTTGGTGTTATATCGTCGGTGGCGGTGCACTCGCTGCCATACCTTGGGTTACCGTTGGTTTCTATTCTAAAGAAGCAATTCTTTGGGAGACCTATGCAACAGGCCACTTAGTACTATTCTATATGGGTGTATTCGGTGCATTCTTAACCGCGATTTATACATTCCGTATGATTTGGATCATATTCTTTGGCGAAGAAAAAACGCATGCGCACAAGCTATCAGGCGTGTCGTATTGGTTGCCTTTGACCGTGTTACTAGTACTATCTACTGCCGTTGGTGCTTGGATTACGCCACCATTAGATGGTGTATTACCAGAGAGCGTTGGCCATCTATTAGAAGTTGCTGGTCAAGCGCATGCTAAGCACACCGCAGAGTATATCGCGATGGGTGCAATGGCAGCAGGTTTGATATTGGCCGCACTGTTGTATGTCGTCAACAAAGGTCGCTTGCTTACTAGCTTTAAGCGCTCACGTATTGGTGGGGCGCTATATCACTGGTGCTATCATGGCCTAGGTTTCGACGCGCTATATGATGTAATTTTTGTGAAACCCTTTTTATTCATCGGCCGCTTACTTAAAGCCGACCCTATCGATAAAACGTGGTTGCTGTTACCTAAGCTGGCCTCAGCAGGTAATAAAGTATTGTCTGCGACGCAAACAGGGTCTCTTCGAGGTTATGCCACAAGCTTTGGCTTGGGTATGGCTGTATTGCTGGTGCTGGTAATGATGACGGTGGTGTAAAAGATGATTGAGTTACAACAAACGTGGATGCTACCAGCATTAATCGCAATTCCTTTTATTGCAGGATTGCTATGCTGGGTGGTAGAGCGATTTAATAAACGTCTGCCGCGCTGGATTGCCTTGATCGGTATGACGTTGACCTTTGCTTTGTCGTTGGTACTTTGGCAGCAAGGTGATTTTAGCGGTATGAGTAAGCAGGTCATTGCACCAGATGCTGCAGTGCCTTGGGTAGCAGAATTTAGTGTGCCGTGGATACCAAGTTTTGGTATTAGCTTTCACTTAGCACTAGATGGTTTGTCATTGATGATGGTAGCTCTCACAGGCTTACTTGGTGTGGCAGCTGTTGCTTGTTCGTGGAATGAGATTCAGCGCCGCGTTGGTTTCTTCCACCTGAACTTGCTATGGAGTTTGGGCGGCGTCATCGGTGTTTTCTTATCGATTGATTTGTTCTTATTCTTCTTCTTTTGGGAGATGATGCTGGTTCCTATCTACTTCTTGATCGCGATTTGGGGTCATGATGTGGTTGGCAAAACCAAAGAATACGCGGCCACCAAGTTCTTTATTTATACCCAAGCGTCTGGGCTTATCATGCTCATCGGTATTTTGGTATTGGTCATTATCAGCTACGCCCAAAAAGGGGTAGTGAGCTTTAACTATAATGACCTGCTCGGTACGTCACTTGGCGGCTGGGAATATCCAATCATGCTGTGCTTCTTCATTGGTTTTGCGGTGAAGTTGCCAATCATTCCTTTCCACGGCTGGTTGCCAGATGCGCATGCGCAGGCACCAACGGCAGGTTCGGTGGATTTGGCGGGTGTACTAATTAAGACTGCTGCATATGGCTTGATTCGTTTTGTGTTGCCGCTATTTCCAGCAGCGTCACAAGAGTTTGCGCCGATAGCGATTACCCTAGGTACGATTGGTATCTTCTACGGTGCATGGCTAGCGTTTATGCAAACCGACATGAAGCGTTTGCTGGCGTATACCAGTATCTCGCACATGGGTTTTGTGGTACTAGCAATTTATGCTGGAACATTACTCAGCTTGCAAGGTCTGATGATTCAGATGCTTGCTCATGGTTTGAGTTCAGCAGCACTATTCATTATGGCAGGACAGCTATATGAGCGTCTGCATACACGCGATTTGACCTTGATGGGTGGTATGTGGGGGCAGTTCCGCTATTACGCACCGATATTGATGTTCTTCTGTGCCGCGCTGCTAGGTATTCCTGGTACGGGTAACTTCATTGGCGAGTTCATGATTTTATTTGGCTCATTTGCTCAGTATCCAGTATTCGTTATTTTTGCAACATTCAGTTTGGTATTAGCAGGTCTTTATTCGTTGATTTTGATTCATCGCGCACTATTTGGTGAAAACAATATCGCCGCATTAGCAGAGCGAGAGACTAAGTCACATGGCTTACCTGCACGTAAATTAAAAGACTTGGGCAAGCGCGAGCTGTCATTACTACTGATGTTAGCCGCTGGTTTGGTATGGCTAGGACTTTACCCACAGCCATTTCTTGATACCTCAAGTCACGCTATGCAGTGGATCAATAACGCATATATATACAGTCAAGTGACACAGGTAGATGCGTCGCAGCTACTTGATGTAATGGAGGCACGTTAAGTCATGAATGATATTACGATGAATGATTTGATAGGATTGTTGCCTTACGCGCCGATTATCGCCGTAGTGATTACGGTACTGACGGTTATGATCGCGATTACCTTTAAACGCTCGCACATGGTCACTGGTACGATTACGGTGGCAGGCTTAAATATTGGTCTATTTACCCTTATCGGGCAAATGATCGGTGTGATTGACAGCGGATCTATCGCACCAAACGCTGAGCAGTTATTTGTTATTGATAACTTTGCTCAGTTTAATATGGTGGTGATTTTTATCTGTGCCTTGGCTTGCTGTACGCTGTCTTATGCGTATTTAGCTAACCTCAAAGACAATAAAGAAGAGCTGTATTTGCTCATGCTGCTATCGACCATTGGTGCATTACTCATGGTAAGCGCGCAGCATATGGCGTCATTCTTTTTGAGCCTAGAGATGCTGTCAGTACCACTATATGGTTTGCTCGCTTATACTTATATGCGCAACCAGTCACTTGAGTCGGGATTGAAGTATTTGGTATTGTCGGCGACTGCATCAGCGACGTTGCTGATGGGTATGGCTTTTATCTATGCAGAAGTAGGCTCACTAGCATTTAAGCCAATCAGCATGGTGCTAGGCAATATCTTTGAGTCGCCATTACTGATATTGGGCGCGGCAATGATGATGTTTGGTATCGCCTTTAAACTCTCGGCTGCTCCTTTCCACATGTGGACGCCAGATGTTTACGAAGGTGCACCAGCGCCTATCGCTACCTTTTTAGCATCAGTATCAAAAGTGGCGATGATGGCACTGGCCGTGCGCTTCTTAATCGATACTGCTTTGCTGGCATTGCCATCAGTGCAAATGCTATTGATGGTCATGGCAACGTTATCTATCTTGGTAGGTAACTTGTTGGCAGTACGTCAAACCAGTCTCAAGCGTCTACTCGGTTACTCATCTATTGCCCATATGGGTTATGTGATGATCGTGATTGTCAGCATTGGCTCGGCCGCTGATAGTATCTCTAGTATGTATATGGCAGTCTATGCCTTTACTTCTATCGGTGCCTTTGGCGTAGTAACGTTGATGTCGAGTCCGTATCGCTTATCTGGTGAAGCCGATGAGTTGACGCATTATCAAGGGCTATTCTGGCGTCGTCCAGTATTGACTGCTGTCATGACTATCATGATGTTGTCATTGGCTGGTATTCCGTTGACGGCAGGCTTTATCACTAAGCTATTTGCTATCTTAGCTGCGGTACAAGGCACCAACTGGTTCTTGGCTGCGATGATTATCTTAGGTAGTGCGATAGGTCTATTCTACTACTTACGTGTTTTACTCACGCTGTTCAAACGTCCTAAGCAGTTCATCGAGTTTGACGTGTCTGGGCAGTGGGGTATTCGTACCGGCGGTATCATGGTCATTGCTGTGACTGCGATTATTCTATTCTTTGGTATCTTGCCAAATAGTATGATTGAGTGGGCAAGTTTGGCTCGCATTTGGTAATGTCGCTGAGTCAATACGGCAGATAAGTCGCTACGATCTATCTGTTGTTACGGTTAAAAAACCAAGATGCGCCAGCTTTATGATAAGCTTGGCGCATCTTTTTTTATGCTTACCTTTTTGGCATTTATCTTCTTTTGCCTATCAAAGATATCTTATAAAAATACAGTTTAATAAAGTATAAGTGACGAATAATTATGAGTGATAATATTCAAACCGTAACGGTGCTCAGCAAAACCACATGGACGCCAAATTTATTTAGCTTTACCGTCGGCCGTCCCGATAGTTTTAAGTTTACAGCGGGGCAGTTTGTACGCTTGGGCGTCAATCCTAGTCAATTAAAATATTATCAACAGACTGAGATAAGTGATGACACTGCTGATACCGCATTGAATGAATATGTTTTTCGCGCGTATTCGATAGTCTCTTCGCCATTTGATGAGGTGATAGAGTTTTTCTCTATCGTGATTCCTGACGGTGCATTTACCTCGCAATTACAGCATTTACAAGTGGGCGATGAGCTACTGCTTAATACCATACCATTTGGGTTTTTGACGTTAGCACGCTACCAAAAACCATTGCCAAAAGACTTATGGCTGCTAGCAACAGGCACTGGCTTAGCACCGTTTTTGTCGATGCTGCAAGATTTAAAGACATGGGAAGATTACGAGCACATTGTACTGGCTTATAGTGCCCGTTCGACGGAAGAACTTGCGTACGTTGAAAAAATCGAGAGCCTACAAGAAGACTTCGGTACGCTGGTTGATAATCCAGCAAAGCTTATCTTTATCCCAATCGTCACTCGTGAGCCTGTCGAAGGCACGTTGTCAGAGCGTCTGCCGAAGCTACTGCTAGAGGGTACGTTACAAGCGCGCGCGGGTATCGAATTAGATATTGATACTACGCATGTCATGCTATGCGGTAATCCAGATATGGTAGAAGATACCAAAGAGGCGTTAAAGACGTTGGGACTGGTAATGAATCGTCGCGGTGAAGGTAATATTGCTGTAGAGAACTACTGGTAGTTATCGACTTTCATAAAAAAACGCTGCATTTATAAGGCGATAACCTTTAAGATGCAGCGTTTTTTATAAGATAAAGCATTAGAGAGCTATTCTTGGCTTGGCTCAGTCGCATCGTCTATAGGGTTAATAGGGCCTTGCATCAATTCAGGATCGTCATCATCACCAATGATATCTTCGTTACTGCTGGCCGCCAGTAAATCACGATAGTTGATTTGAGCCTTCAAAATCATTTGCTCTTCTTCTAGCTCGCCATAATTTATCTGCACCTTATGCAAAGTACTCATGATTTTCTTGTTGTTTTTTAACCAACGATGGATATCGAGATAAATCACTTCATCTTTTGCGCGAGCAATATTGACGTACGACAGAATAAATCCTAAAGGGTCTTTTTTGAGGACGCTATGATAAAACCAAATCGCCATTTTGACACCTTGACGTTTGATAAAAGATTCGCAGCGCAGATTTAATATATCGGTATAAGTTTGCTGACCAAATACAAAGCGTTGCACATTGCGATCGAGTTGGACGTGAACTAAGCTAAAGTTACTTGCCACCTCAGCATAGATGCCGCCTGCATTGACAGTGCAGTACAAACGAAACCAATCATCATGCATCTCGACGCGTAGCTCTAAAATGGCTTTTACATTGTCGGTGACGAATGTTTGTAGTGCATCATTAACGTAAGTCTGTGCCACTGGCAATGACAACTCATCTTCGAACTTGTCCGTCGTCTTATTATAGATATCTTTAACCGATTGGGCGATACGCTCCCAACCACTGCCGAATGACTCGTCAAAACGATAGCCAATACTCTCGAAGAACTCATCAAAATTGTCTGAATTATTCACGTTATCAAAGTCACTCAAACTTATTATCCTTATAGGGCGCGTCATTCAATCGGTGACGTAAAAATGGCTAAACAAACTTTGCAGGCTATCATTAATTTAAACGAACGCTAATCATCTATAATTTCTGAATATCTACGACCATTAGTAATTTTTATACTGATAGGTAGCAAAAGCGAAAAACTGACCTCTGATACTAGTGAACAGTAAATCCGCACTTACTGTGCTGCTTGATCATCTACTATGCCTAATTAAGACGATGCACAGTTCTAATTGTTGCAAAGTATCGTGCTACTAATTCTATTGTGCTAAAGCAGTATATAACAAATACAGTGGCTTCAAAATGAACACATGCGTTTTATAGCAATTCATTTGGTATAAGCAGTGTTTCGTCTACCTTATATATTCTCAAATGTATGTTTTTCAATCAGCGGATAAGGTTACCAATACTGTATGGCAGATGTCAAAATGCCGTCTCAGTGCTTATACTGGCGACATAATTCTATGTCATGTTATGATAGCGCCAGTATAAATCATGCCTATCGTTACAACACTTATTAAATAGTGCTTTGTACTGATGTGCTCACAAGCTGAGATTCATTGTGGCCTATATAAAAGACTCACAGAGCTATCATTTTTCCGCGCAAGCGCCCAAGCGCGATATAAGTTTGCCTGTCGCTATTGTTATTGCGGTGGCTGTTCATGTGCTGATTATTTTCGGGATTAGCTTTTCTATGGGAAAAGACCCAGCTGCTATGATGCAAGATGTGGCAAAGGCGCTGACCGACAATATGCAGCCCAATGAAGATGCGCACTTTATTGCCAATGCTTCACAAGAGGGCGGCGGTACAATAGAAGAGCAGCTCAGACAAGAGAACAATCAGCTAAGTGCAATGTCTGCTGAGCAAATGAGTGAGACTCAAGACATCGTTAACTTACAGCGCAAAGTGCGTCAGCAGCGCTATCAAGAAAGCTACCTACGCACGACGTTAAGTTGGCGTCAGGCCACTGTAGAGTCGGATAATGATAGCGAGCAAGCGCAAGATGATGCGATGGCACAAGAAGAGCGGCTACGTAAGCAGATTGCAACCTTAGAAGCTCAGCTATCTCAGCGTCAGCAGGTCTACGCGACCAAATCCAAAGTCGTGACGATGGATAGTAATTCGACCACACGGGGTGCGGCAGCAGACTATATCAATACATTCCGTGAGCATGTCGAGCGAGTGGGTAACTTGCATTATCCCGTGCAAGCGCGTGCTCAAGGCATTACGGGTGAAGTACGGCTTATGGTTATCATCAGTAACGACGGCAATATCAAGGCCATACGTTTGCTTGAAAGCTCGAACTCTACGATATTGGATGAAGCGGCCAAGCAGTCGGTACGACAAGCTGCACCCTTTGGTAAGTTCACCGAAGACATGAGCGATATCGTCGAGCTGCGCTTGATACGTACTTACCGCTATAGTGATACAGTCGAAGTAACGTACTAAGGTTAACGTATTCATGCACTAAGAAGATAGGTGCTAAGAAGACAAGCACTAAGAAAAAAGCTACTGAAAATAAAGTTGCTGAAAAAAATGTCACTGAAGACACAACTGCTAAGAATAACGTTCAACGCACTATTTTTTATCATTAAAGATACGCAAGTTCATAACACACAGCTATAAAATAAAGAGTCAGTATGGAATTTTTAGGTTTTACCGTCGATGTCGCTACCTTAACGAGCAACGCCCTAGAGCTGGTCATTAAGGTCGCTTTAGCAATACTTATATTTATCGTTGGACGTTGGCTTGCCAAAAAGGCAGTCGCTTTTTCCGATCGCCTGATGACGCGTAGCCATCTGGACGAGACAGTTGCTAGTTTTTTAAGTCGTCTATTGTATGGCGTGCTACTGGTCGTAGTGATTTTAGCTGCACTTAGCAAAGTCGGTGTACAGACTACGTCTGTCGTCGCGATCTTAGGTGGTGCCGCTGTTGCCGTTGGTTTGTCACTAAAAGACCAGCTATCAAATTTTGCCGCTGGTATTATGATTGTGACATTTCGCCCGTTTGTACGCGGTGATTACGTACAGATTAGTAGCTACACAGGTACGGTGACTGAGATTACTTTGGTTAATACCCATCTGACGACCATTAACAATCACGATATCATCATTCCTAATAGCGATATCACGACTTCACCTGTGGTCAATTATACAGCGCTACCCAATCGGCGCGTCGATATCACTGTCGGTATTGGCTATGATGCTGATATCAAAACGGCTAAAGACGTGATGTTAAGTCTGGCAAGAAATAACCCATTGGCTTTTACTGATCCTGAGCCTATCGTACGAGTGACCAATCTAGGCGATAACTCAGTAGATCTTACCCTAAACGTTTGGACAACCAATGCCGACTGGTGGTCGATGCAATGCGAGCTACTAGAGCAATTCAAGCAAGCTCTAGATGATGAGAAAATCGAGATTCCATTCCCGCAGCGCAGTGTCCATGTTAAAGGCTTAGACCATATGATCAACCAAATGGGTCAAGCGCAAAAGCTACCATTAACTAAAGATTAATGAGTAGCTGTCTAAGAGTTAAAAGACTGTTTAATAAAGCAGTGCTAGTTTAAATATAAGGATTTGGTAGGTTTAGACATGCCAAAATCTCAATTTCAAAGTACTCCATCTCATCTTGCTCAGCTTGTCCGAGCTCATGATCAAAACCTAGTAGGTGTAGCACGCCATGCACTAGCAAATGGCTGATGTGCTGCGCCACGGTTTTGTCCTGTTCAGCCGCTTCACGTACCATCACTTCATGACAGATAATCAGCTCTCCAAGAGGCAATGTTGGCATCAGCTCAATGACGGCTGCAGGTAATTCGCTTGGATAAGACAAAATATTGGTCGCATAGTCTTTACCACGTGCTTCTAGATTTAGAGCACGGCCTTCGACGTCATCAGTGATATATATATCTAGAGTTTTAGATTTTTCCTGCCATAGCTCAGGATCGATATCTGCAAAATAGGGTAGGGTCAGACCATTATTAATACGACCATCTATATAATCTAAAGTCGCCATCATGACTGATAGTAAATCCTCGCGATTATAAAAAGTATCTAATATTTCATCATCAATACTGTCGGTCGCACTGATATCAAGTGCTGCTAAGCTAGCATGGTTGCTAGCAATCTTGTCATCGAAATTAGTATTGTCAGGTTGGCTCATATTGCTATCCTTTTTATTATAAATAAATGCGTTTCTAATGCTGCAGTGTCTAGGTTTTTTATTTGCCAGTTTTTTACCGTAAAAGTAGTTCAATCACTGTTTATCTCATCGCTAAATTTTTGGCTAATAAAGAGAGGCCAATGTATAGAATATATAGAGGCTACTATAGCTAAGTTACTGGTAAGCGACTAGTAGCGAAAGAGCTAAATTCAATAAACTGTCGGTAAGAAAAAACCGGACTACTTTTAGTAATCCGGTTTTCTTATGCAAGATAAATGCTTATAGCAAATGATTGCAATTCAGTGATTAGCTTGATTATTACAGATTGGCTGCTGCATTAGCGACGGCTTGTCTACGCTCTTGTTCTTTAATACGTTCAAACTTACGTTTTTCTTCTAAAGCCATTTGCTCTTCATCAAATACGTCATAGGCTTCAACAATTTGCTGTACCAATTGATGTCGTACGACGTCTTTTGAATCAAACTTTGTGATATGAATCTCTTCAATATCTTTTAGAATATCCATCGCTTGTGCCAAGCCTGACTTATGACCACGTGGCAAATCGACCTGAGTAATATCCCCAGTAATGACGGCACGTGAGCCAAAGCCCAAGCGGGTTAAAAACATTTTCATCTGTTCAGGCGTGGTATTTTGCGCTTCATCGAGAATGACAAACGAGTTATTCAAAGTACGACCACGCATATAGGCCAGCGGCGCCACTTCAATAATCTGACGCTCAATCATTTTACCGACTTTTTCAAAGCCTATCATCTCATAGAGTGCGTCATATAGCGGGCGTAAGTACGGATCGATTTTTTGGGTCAAATCACCTGGCAAGAAGCCCAGTTTTTCGCCAGCTTCTACCGCTGGACGCACTAGCAAAATACGCTCAATCTCATTACGCTCAAGCATATCGACGGCACATGCCACTGCTAGATACGTTTTACCCGTACCAGCTGGCCCAATACCAAACGATACATCAGAGCTCAGGACGTTTTTTACGTAGCGCTGTTGGTTGCCACCACGCGGAACGATGCGGCCTTTACGTGTACGTAAACTGATGGGCGTAAACTCGCTAGCCTCATCCAAATCTTCATCATATTCCATGTCATCATGGTCTTGTTCGTCTTCTTCGATGTCTTCATCACGAGAGAGGCTAGATTGGATGATAAGGTGCAGCTCTTCTGCACTGATGTCTTTGGTGTTCTGTGCTTCATCTACCATTTTGTAGATAATACGTTCACCGCGTTCGACATTGGTCACATCGCCACTCAGGCAAAAATCACCTTGGCGCTGCATGATTTTAATATCGAGGCGTTCTTGAATATATTTCATGTGATTGTTGTATTCACCAAGCACGGTCTTTAGCTGTGCTGGGGTCAATGATTCAAACTTTATACGGCGGCTCATGGAATCAGTCAAGCGATTATCCTTTTATTGTGTACCCGACGCTATGATTTGGTTTTAATTGCGTGACGGGTTGCAGAAATAAAATAGTTAGTGGTGTTACAGTGTTTAGGTGATAAAAAGATTATAGATGATAAAAATGACGGCGATATTATTGTTGTTTTTGTGGAAGGTGGTAAATGAAAGTAATGAAAAGTCTTGCCTTCATTATGGTAGAGAATTTTTAAATTTCAAGCCATACATCAGATAGATAACGCTGTTTTTGTATGCGGATTGCAAATACTTCAGCGATTTTCTATAGATTGATTCGATGTTGCTATCAGTTCTATATAATTCATCGCTACCCACCATATGATAATGCTTTAATAAGATTAAGATATTTGAGTTTTATAAATATAAACCTCGTTTATGATGAGAGTAAAGAAACGATTTGTCTACGGTTAAGACCACGGCATAATAGACAATTTGTGGTAATCTATGGGCGATACCATAGGTTGCTGCAACCTATCTAATAACAGCAGCGACATGATAAAAATTATAAAATAACGTTAGTGACGAGCGGCTATCTATCATTAATAAATAGCTTGTCCAAAAGATTATACTAGGAAAATAACGATGCAAGATACTGATTCACATTTATCCAATGCTAACAGCATACCTAAAAAGTTCGACAGCATCTCTAAAAACAAAGAAGCGATAACTGACCAGCAAGTACTTATCGCAGGTGGTGGTCATGTTGGTTTGTCTTTTGCATTGCTATTGGCCCATCACGGTATTGCGAGCACCTTATTAGAAAAAAACAGCTATCCAACCATCAGTCCAACGGATGACAGTACTCGCAGCCATTATTTAGACAGTCGCAATACGGCGTTATCACGGCGCACGGTACAGATCTATCAAGAGGTTGGACTGTGGGATGAATTACAGAGCCATGCCTGCCGTATCGACACTGTACAGATTAGTGAGCAAGGCAGCTTTGGGCGTGCGCAGCTGAATAAAGCAGAGGAAAAGGTCGAATCATTTGGACAAGTTATCGAAAATGCTTGGCTGGGTCGTAAGCTTTTATTAGCCGCACAGCAAGAGCCACTAATTACCTTGATAGATAATGCCAATGTGACGACTGTCCAGCAGCAGGCCGATAGTGTGACACTTAGCTTTAATTATAACGATGAAGCCGAAAACGAGCAGCAGCTACAAGCTAGCGTATTAGTTGCCTGTGATGGGCGCGACTCTACGGTACGACAATTGCTAGATATCGGTACAACTACGTATGACTATCAGCAAACGGCCATCGTCGGCGTAGTAGAGACAGATACACCACACGAGCATGCAGCGATTGAGCGTTTTAGTCCAGCAGGCCCACTTGCTGTGCTCCCACTGACTGATCCAAAGGGCGATGGCAATGATGAGTATCAACAAGGCTACAGACGCTCTGTCGTGTGGGTATGCCCAACAGGTGAAGAAACCAGATACTTAGAAGACGATGCCCATTTCTTGCAAACGCTACAACAAGCCTTTGGTCAACGCGCTGGCAAGTTCACCACTGCGGGTCGCCGCGGCGCCTATCCATTGACCCGCGTACTAGCAGATAAGCAAGTAGAAGGGCGCTGCGTTATTATGGGCAATGCCGCTCATACCTTACACCCTGTCGCCGGTCAAGGCTTTAATCTCTGTATGCGAGATGCACATGTGCTGGCACAAATGCTAAATGCACAAGTGCTCAAAGGCGCAGATATCGGTGATGCAAACCTATTAAAGCGTTATGAAAAAGCACGTCAAACTGACCAGAAGCGAGTGATTCGTTTCTGTGATGCGGTAGTACACGGCTTCACGCATCCTAACCCAGCGATTAAGCTGGCACGAAATATGGCGTTGTTGGCCTTTGATAAATTGCCAAATATCAAGCCACTAGTCGCCACTTATGCGATGGGTCTAAAATCATAGCGCTATAGTTAAATCCTCTTTAAAAGAGTGACAGCGTTAACCTCGCTTGAAGTATTGCCTATACAATCTGCACTCGGTTGCCTTGTCTTTCTTTTAAACTGAATCAACTAACTGTAATTAAGATTGATAATCATCATTCTAATATTGAGCAATATTGAGAGACACCTTATGAAAAACAACCATACGTTGATTATCGGTAGCGGTATCGTTGGGGCAACGCTTGCTCTAAAGTTGGCGCAAGATAAAATGCCAGTGACGTTGATTGATGCCCGTCCTGAGCGTGATGAGTCAGTTTGGCAACATGTACTTAGCAAACGTGATGCACGTGTCTATGCACTCAGTATGGCCAGTATTAATCTGCTCAATGACATTGGCGCGTGGCAAAAGATTGCCGCCTCTAAACGCAAAGCAGACTACTCGCAAATGCAGGTATGGCAGCTAAATGGGATGGGTGAGTTATTATTTGGCGAAAGTGAAGGTATTGGCGCCGAGGATAATAGTAGTAAAACTAATGAGCCTACATTATTAGGCAGTATGGTCGAGCCTGCTGTTATCGAGCACGCACTATGGCAACGCTTGCATGAAGCTGATGTCAGTGACTATCTGACCCTTATCGCTGGTCATAAAGTTGTCAATATGGATTGGCTAGGTGCACAGCAAGGCTACCGTGTAACTCTGGACAATGGCGAAGCGATTGATGCGCGTCTATTAGTTGGCGCTGATGGGCGCGGTTCATTTGTCCGTCAGCAAGTAGGGATTGGCGTAGATACGCTTGACTATAATCAAACGGCGATTTGCTGTGCGATTCAGACTGAGAAACCGCATCAGGCAACGGCACGCCAAGCTATGCTACCGACGGGTACGTTGGCACTATTGCCGCTAGCTGATATAACCGATGTTGATAAGACAAATCCGCAGCATTGGCAGTCGATCGTATGGACATTGCCGCGCAATCAAGCATTAGCATTGATAGAGGAAGAAGATCGTTTTATCGCTTATAAGTTAGCAGCTGCTAGCAATTACGAGCTGGGTGCGATTAATCAGATTGAGTCTATCGCTAGTTTTCCATTAGCGGCACAGCAAGCGAAAAGCTACGTCGCTGATAACTTGGTACTTATTGGCGATGCAGCTCATGGCGTACATCCGCTGGCGGGTCAAGGGTTGAACCTCGGTATGCTGGACGTGCAAGTATTATGTGAGCAGCTAAAGCATGACTTTACCCGTAGTGGCGGTACGCTTTGGGGAAGTAATCAAACGCTACGTCATTATGAGCGTTCGCGCCGTCCGCATAATAGCCTAATGATGCATAGCTTTTCTGCGCTTAACTGGTTATTTGCAGGGTCGCTTGCACAAATGCGTCCTGTGCAGCAAATCCGTAATGAAGGTATGTACCGAGTCAGCAAAATCAAGCCATTGATGCGCTTATTTGCTAAGCAGGCGAGTGGGGTTTAGACGACTACCCAAGCGCCGAAAAGAACACCATAAGTACTGGTGAGACAATATTAATAAGGAAGCCAAAGCTAATCGCTAGTGGCACGACTTTTAGACCACCTGACTGCTGAATGATAGGCAAGGTAAAGTCTAAGCTGGTCGCGCCGCCAAGCCCAACCGCGGCAGAAGGGTATTTGCGCATAAATACTGGAATAAAGATTAATGCAAAGAACTCACGTACCAAGTCATTAAACAACGCGACACTGCCCCAAACCGCGCCATAAGCATCGGTCATGACAATCGCTGACAGCGAGTACCAACCAAACCCTGACGATAATGCTAAGCCTTTCGTCCATGACACATCCGTAAATAGTAGCGCGAAAATAAGCCCGCCTGCCAATACCGCTAGCGTAAAGATGACACTCATTTCTACGCCGCGTTTATTCAGTAATACTTCTTTTAAGGTGATGCCCGAGCCTTTTAAGCCTATACCGACCAGTAATATCAAAATCATTAGCATGACGGTCATAGAGTTTTCAGGCGGCATATAACCAGCAGGCAAGAAATAGCCAATCACCATCCCAATCACCACACAAACCACTTGTGCCAAGCTACCGCGAATGCTCACCCGATGCTCTTTAGATTTTACGCTTGGTTTTTTGGCATGCCACGGACGCAGATGGTCAAACAGCATAAGCGCAAACAATCCCGTACCAATTGTCAGTATTGATAATACAGTGACATAAAGCGCAATTTCACCCAGCTGATTACCTAGACCTTCTACCTGAGACAGCTCAATGCCGATCAACGCTAGGATGACAAATACCAGGTATGATAGACCTTTGTCGGCCACTTTTGTCATAGTAGGGTTAGAAGGAATGGCAAAGCCAATAAACATTGGCATTAATACCAGAACAAGGGTGACTAGGCTTTGCATGATGACGGGCTCGCAGCATTTTTAATAAGGCGTTTTTAAGAAGCTGAAGATTGTACCATATCAGGCTAGCAATACTGATACTGATATGAGTCACTGAGATTCATTGCAAATCATCGCTCATTGTTGACTAAAATGGAAAAAACTGGGCGATTATAATGATGTTAATAAATATCTTTTTCAAAATATTTGAACGTTTTTGAGCGCTTTGTAATTCTTTACCTTATAAACTTTTGTTGCTACATTAAAGTACTGAAAACATTTGGCTAGACTCATGTCGCTATATCAGCTCAAAACTCAGTTTCAAAATCAACTACGCCCGATGAGTAATGCGCTGGTTGAGCAAAATGTTACCGCTAATCAAGTGACAGTATCCGCTGTTTTATTAAGTATCGGTACTGCCTATATCATTGCCAAACCAGCGGCTGAACAGCAGCGGCTGTGGCTTTTACTGCCTTCATCATTGTTTGTACGTATGGCACTCAATGCCATCGATGGCATGATGGCGCGTGAGCATGGACAGGCCTCAAGGCTAGGAGCCGTATTAAACGAGGTAGGTGATATGGTTGCCGATACGGCGCTATTAGCGAGCCTGGCCCCTCATATTCTGACCCATCATATCAATGATAAAGAGCGGCAGACGTTAATAGCCAATTTGCCAACGAACATATCAATTTATCAGTATCATATCACTGCTCTGATCGCGCTTAGTATTGGCACCGAGCTGTTAGGTGTTACTAGTAATACCATGTTAGGTGTTCGTTCTAATCAAGGGCCTTTGGGTAAAAGCGATCGTGCCTTCTTATTAGGTATGCTTGGTGCGTTTATGGGCATTAGAGCCAAAGCGCCAGTAAGTACTAAAACGCAGGTGGCTTTACCTGCTATCAAAATGGGTCAATTATTTATACTAACAGAGATAATGCTATTAAAGACTTGTCTTAATCGACTACGTTATATGACAGAGTTATACTTAATGCGTAACCCACCTGAGCTGCGATCCGTACTGGGTGAGTCAACAAACAACTCACTATCTCTTACTGTTGTTTTGCCAAATACTTCTACTGATAACGCTCGCCCATTGGAGTTCAAAGAAATGCCAACCACAACCGTTGATAGTCAAAAATTCGAAGAACAGGCCAGTGTTGGTTTTGACTTGTCTGCATCTACAATCATCAATGGTGAAAGCTGTTATAACGCTTACGACGGCACGGCTATTTATTATCGCTATTGGCTAACGATGCCTTTAAACGATATTAAGCAAGCCAACCAAACGTTGTGCCAAGTTATCTTATTACATCGAGGTCATGAGCATTCGGGACGATTGGCAGAGCTAGGAGAGCAGTTTGCAACAGCTGGCTATCAGGTGTTTGCTTGGGATGCGCGCGGTAATGGGCGCTCAGGGGGTATAAAAGATCATGCAGAGAGCGTCACGGAGCTTGAGCGAGATTTAGAGGGTTTCGTCCAGTTGGTGATTGGGCAAACAGGCATTGCTATCGAGGATACATTGATTGTCGCCAGTAGTATCGGCGCGGTATTGGCAGCAGCATGGGTACACGATTATGCGCCTAATATTCGCGGCATGATACTTGGCACGCCTGCGCTCAGTATTCGTCTATATCTGCCCTTTGCTATACCATCGCTAAAGGTGGCGCGTACGCTAGGTCTGATGTCACGTGTCAGCAGCTATGTCAAAGCACAAGTTTTGACCCATGATAAAGACGCGCAGCAAGCCTACAATGCTGATCCGTTAATCTCCAACAGTATCTCGACCGACTTACTCATCGACACTCATGCAACGGGTCAGCGTTTACTTGATGATGCAGGTGCCATTACCGTACCGACGTTCGTCTTGTGTGCGGGCAAGGATTATGTGGTCGATAAGCAGGCTGAGCGCACGTTTTATGAAGCGATTAACACACCGATCAAACGCTGGCAGTTGTATCCAGACAGCTATCATGCAATCTTTCATGAGACCAATAAAACCGATGTATTCGCGGACTGTATTGAGTTTGCTGAGCAAGTATTTAGCGCACCAGTCCAAGCACCTGATTTGAGTACCGCTCACTTAAACAGTGCTAGTAAGGATAAAGTGGATCGTTTGGCGATTAAACCATTCAATCCAAACTTTGCAATTACCCGTTTTGCGATGCAAAAGTTCGGTCATGTCAGCGATGCGATTGCCACAGGGCTGGAGCATGGATTTGATTCAGGTCATTCGCTAGATCATGTCTATTACAACAAGCCCAGCGGTCAGAATAAATTTGGACAGGCAGTCGATAAGTTTTATTTAAATAATATTGGCTGGCAAGGTATTCGTATTCGCCGCGAGCACATATTGGAATTGGCACGCTTAGCACTCGCAGATATCGAAGATAAAAATCAAAGCAGCAATAAATCATACCAACCAAAACTGTTAGATATCGCTAGTGGACATGGTTTTTATGCGTTTGATCTGCTGACAGAATTTACAGAATTACATGCTGAGCTACGTGATTATGAAATGCATAATATTCAAGCAATGCAAGCAAAGGCGGAGCATTTGGCCATAAGCAGTCGAGTCGTGACCAGTCAAAAGGACGCCTTTGATCCTACTAGTTATATTAATGCACATACGAATGACACTAGTACCGATACTAAAAAATCAAATCTTGCTATTGCTTCAGGGTTGTTTGAGTTGTTCTCTGATAATGCGCTACCAGCGACAGCCTTAGCGGGTATTTATGACAGTTTAAAATCGGGCGGTTATCTGATTTATACCAACCAACCTTGGCACCCTGAGCAGGAGTTTATCAGTAAAACATTGAACAATCACCGCGGTAGCAGTTGGGTGATGCGCTGTCGCTCGCAAGCGGAGATGGATCAACTGGTTGAGCGTGCAGGCTTTAAGAAAGTCACGATGCGTATCGATCGCTTTGGTATTTTTACCGTGTCATTAGCGATTAAAACTGCACAAACTGATGATGAGTGATAGATGAACAATGAGCAGGTTAAACCTTATGAACGTGTTCAGCTGTTTTCAGGGGGAGGGTCACGTTTCGGTTACTATTTGGGCAGTTATGCAGCCTTAGTGTCTCATGATTTAGCGCCAGATATTATCGTCGGTACTTGCGGTGGTAGTTTGTCTGCTTACTTAGTACAACTTGCGCCTGACCCCAAGGATTTGCAAGCGCTGATGTGTAGTCGTGAGTTGTATCGTGTCATCACTGCCATCAGACATGTCGCGCCAGAGGAAGCTAATAAACGTCTAAAGCTGCGCTATATGACCCATGCACTCAAACGTTGGCGGTTATCAAAGCAAAAGGATAATGGACAAAGACAACGTCAAGCAGACAGCTACGAGCGACTGTTAAATGAGTTACAGCAGTTAGCGATGTTTCGTATCGATAACGAACAGTATTGGCTAGATGAGCTGTCGCGGTTCGCTGCTAGTAATCATGATATTAGCAATACTGATAAAGCAACGCCAGAGATAGCCATCATTGCCAGTCGGTTGTATCAAGCACCTGCTAAGGGTTTGTATAATGAAAAAATCGCACTGCAAGAGTTGTTATTTGCGCCGACGTGCTTAGCAAATTTACCAAATTTCGTATCAGGTCTGGCTGACGAACAAATAACGTCACCAGCGTATACGTTAGCTAATGGGCGCATCCATCCATCTGTAAAGGTGCAGACGGCATGGGATTTTGCCCCAGTGATTCGCGCTTCTATGGCAGACATGTACTATCTACCGCCCACACATATCACAGAGCTTGGCTGGTGCTTGGGAGGTGTGATCAATCTGACACCGATTGAGCTAGCCTGTCAGTTAGGTGAGACGGTATTTGCAGAGACTAAGGCAGGCTACGATTCATGGCTGGCTGCTCCAGCGATTCAGCGCGTCTTTGGTTTTGATCCCAATGAGCGTTTAGCAGCAGTACACGGTTATCAACCAATCAGCGTGTCGCCGGCCACTGAAACCACTAATAAAAACCGTCAGCTACATTGGTTACCATTTGCAGACAACGAGCAGCAACTGAGAGGGCAAAATGTGCAAAAGCGTTTTAACCTAAGGCAAATGACCGTTGAGCTAATACATAGCGACTATGACGGTTTTGTGCAGCAAATGCAGGCGCAATGGCAATATGGCTATCAGCGTACGGCCAGTTATATACAGCAGCATAACTTATGAAGGCTCTCGTAGAAGACACTACTAGAAACTATGCACCGCATATTATTATTGTTGGTGGTACGAGTGGCCTTGGCTTGGCATTGGCGTTGCATCATAAGACGCTTGGCTGGCAGGTGAGCGTTGTTGGTAGTAGCATAGAAAAGATAGCTGATATCAACAGACAGCATCCTGCTATCGTGGCTTATGTGTGTGATTTAACTGACTCAAGTCAAACGCAGACGCTATTAGACAATTTATCAGGTATTCCATTTCAAAGGCTGATCTATAGTGCTGGTAGCTATACCAATGAGCGTATCCATCACTTAAATCAAGCAGATAGCGACCAAATGCTAGCGATTAACTTGCAGGCGTTTGAGCAAGTTTTTAGATGGGCAAGTAGTCAGTTAAAGCAGCAGTTAAAACAATCCCATCAGGCGTTAGATATGACTGGAGGTGACAGACCAAGCCTCATCTGTATTGCCTCTATCGCAGGTACGATAGATTATCCTTATGCCAGCCTTTATGCCAAAAGCAAGCGCGCAATGATTGCGACTGCCAGCGCGTATCGAGCAGCACTTATACCTTATGATATCCAAGTGAACTGTATTGCCTCAGGCTATATTGATACTCAAGCGTTACGTGATTTAAACGATGGCGATGCTAGCCATAAGCCATTTATCATGAGCACGCAAGCCGCGGTTGATCATATTATGCAAGCGATTGACGATGACGTAGAACTGGCGATATTTCCACGCTCGATGCGCTATATCACGAGTGCTTTAAATCATTTACCAAAGCTTGTGCTCAATTGGATATTGCGCAGTAAACTAGATAAAGCCAAATGATTTTGCCATCTGTGTTTTTACTAGGTTTAACCAAATAACCAGTACAGTAGGGTAAATACTGGCACTCCAATCAGCAAACTGTCTATCCGATCTAATACCCCACCATGACCAGCGAGCATCGTTCCGGTGTCTTTCACCCCATGTTGACGCTTAAATGCTGATTCCAACAAGTCTCCAAATATACCGCTTACAGCCAAGCCATAGGCAGCTAATAGACAGACCCACCAATCAAAAGGGGTGAGCCAAAGACCTAGTGCTGTTGCCAAGATTGCCGCAACGAAACTGCCAAAGATAGCACCTTCAATGCTTTTATTCGGGCTAATAGTCGGCGCTAGACCTCGTTTAAACAGCTTACGTCCAAGCAGTCTTCCGCATAGATATTGGGTAATATCATTAAACTGACTGGCAAATAATACGAAGAGTAAAACACCATATTGTTCGCGTTGCCAGGTCAATTGCTGTAAGGCGACAAGGCTAATGATGAGTGAGATGAATACAATACTCAGTAGCAGGTCTAAGTAATTAAGCCGTGTATAGTGTTGAGTCAGATTGAGAGAGGTCTTCGGTAGTAGGAGCGTACTTGGCTGTAAGCCTTGCGCTTGGAGTTTATGAATGAGTACGGCTTTACTGCGCAAACACCATAGGCGTTTAATCTCGTAGCTGCCGCGTAGACCAATTAATATAAAAAATAAAATGAGCAGCCATTGATAGGCATATACTTGCAAATGAGAACCTTGCGTATCGTTTGCTATTTTTGCAATCACATAGCAAGTGCAGAGCGCGGCGAGCATCAACCACCACGAGCGGGCTATTAGGTAGATTTTTGGCAAACGTTTGCGCAGACGAGGTACGGCAAGTACACTCCAAGCCAAACTGACGATTATCATCAGGGCAATCACAAACACAATATCAGAAGCCATACCATGGACACTCAAAGAAGAGGTAATATTTTAAGCCTATCCATAATGATAGCTTAAATGCTTCTTTAACTATAGTGTTAGATATCCTCTTGATGGGTTTGGCTATTATCTGTCGTAGGCTTAAATATGGTCAGTAATAGGTATCGGATAACGCTCGTCTTCTATAACGTGCGAAAAGGAGTTAAGCGTAGTTTTTCTTAATGGCAAAATGATACTGGTCAAAGACGTTTCAGCTAAGTTAGGATAATCCTCGCGATAATGCCCACCGCGACTCTCAAAACGTTGATAAGCCGATTGGACAATTATCGTTGCTAACGCTAATTGCCTCGCCAATTGAAAAATGGCAAGCTCACTGTCAGTAGTAGGGGCTTTACTGCTCATATCAGATAGCATGGTTTTATTATATTCGATTGACTCTTGCCACTGCTCAACTTGTCGCAATGCTTGCTCTAATTGTTTGGCACTACGTGTAATGCCCATATTTGCTGTCAAAAGAGCTTTCAATGCTATAGTTATCTCTGCACTATCTACGTCAGAATGAAACGCTTTATCAGCCTTATAAGTTGGGAATGATGACTGCTTGGAAGAGGGCAAGATAACAAATTGTGTGTTTTGTAGTGTCGGAGATTGCCACATATCGGCAGCTAACTGATGCAGTTCATAATAGGCAGTCGTGTGTGGCTGCGCCATTTTTTCTAAAGCTTCAGCCGTTTTCTCTAAAGCCTCTAAGTTCTTTAAGCGATCCAATTTTGTTAAGTAACGTGGCAAATTAGCGGCAATGTTGCGACCAACCACCACACACTCCAACAATGAATTACTTGCTAAACGATTGGCTCCATGTAGCCCTGTATAAGCAACTTCGCCTGCTGCATATAGGCCTGCGACGTCGGTCAAACCATTGGCGCAAGTCACCACGCCACCACAACTATAGTGGGCAGTCGGAGCGACCGGAATAGGGTCTGTGGTCATATCGATGCCGAGTGTTAGCAGCGTCTGATAAATCTGCGGGAAATGCGCCTTTATAAATGCGGCTGGCAAGTGACTGACATCAAGATGTACGTAGCCAAGTCCGTTACTACTAATCTGATTGGCTATTGCCCGAGCGACGATATCGCGTGGCGCTAATTCAGCGCGCTCATCAACGTCTAGCATAAAGCGCGTACCAGTCTGTGGGCAATAGAGTCGTCCCCCTTCACCGCGTAACGCTTCAGATATCAGAAAGCTGCTGTCATCTAATGCCAGACCCGTTGGGTGAAATTGCACAAATTCTAAATTTGCCAAACGACAGCCTGCTTGCCAAGCCATCATGACACCATCACCAACACAGACGTTAGGCGCGCTGGCACGCTTAAATAACTGACCTAAGCCACCACTAGCGAGTACAACAGCCGCACTATGAATGGTGAGTTGGCGCTCATTGATATGATCAAAGACCAGCGCCCCTCGGCAATGTTTAATCTCGCTATCGTTCATGCTAAAAGAGGAGCTGCTAATCATAGGTGAAGTTAGTAATTCCAATGCTTCATGATACGGTAATATCGCGATATTACTTGCAGCATGTGCCTTTATAATCAAGGCTTCCATCACATGTCGACCCGTTGCGTCATCAGCATGGGCCACTCGTCTGCAGCCATGGCCACCTTCTTTAGTCAAATGTAAGTCACTGGTTTTTAAGACTGCAAAATCAGGTGTATTATCATTTTCTTTAGTTAAGGTAGATTGAGTAAATGGCACACCTTGTTCGCATAGCCACTGCACCGCTTGCTGTCCAGCACCCAAGATACGAGCAGTATTGTCCGTCGCACACAATCCTGCACCAGCAATTAAGGTGTCAGCGACATGATCAGTCACAGAGTCCGCCGTGTCTAAGCTGGCTGCGATACCACCTTGAGCGTAGTGACTTGAGCAAACCTCAAGTGCCGCTTTGCTTAAAACAGTGATATTCAGCGATTTTGGCAGAGATAGCGCGGTGCTCAAGCCTGCCAGACCAGCCCCAATGATAAGAACATCAGTTTTTATAATATTACTCATATCACTGCTGCTCCTGTTATTTATATAGCTAGTGGTGCTGGAACGATCAACTGAATGCGACTGACTCATGCTAGGCTGCACCAACGTTAGCGAACAGCGTACGGTCTTTTACTATGTCGCCACTGGCGGCCACGCGTTGCTTTTGTGCTTCAGCAAAATCGAGCATCCGTTGTAAAGGTTTCTTTGCTGCAGTCGCTAGCTCAGGTGTCATTAGCACTTCACCGCTTTGATTGGTTAAGCACTGTTCAATCCCTTTTAAACCGTTCATTGCCATCCAAGGACAAAACGCACAGCTTTTACAGCTTGCACTCTCACCAGCAGTTGGTGCGGCCAAGAATCGCTTGTTTGGTGAGCGTTTTTGCATCTCGTGCAATATACCCAAATCAGTAGCGACGATAAAGGTATCAGCATCCATCTCATACGTTGATTGCAAAAGTTTGCTAGTCGAGCCGACCACATCAGCGAGTGCCACCACGCTATCAGGTGACTCAGGATGTACCAAGACTTTGGCCTCTGGGTGCTCCTCTTTCAGTTGCAGGAGTTCAGTGGCTTTAAATTCGTTATGTACCAAACAAGACCCTTGCCAGAGCAACATGTCTGCGCCAGTCTCACGAGCGATATATTTACCCAAATGACGGTCAGGCCCCCAAATAATCGGCTCACCTTGGGCATGTAAATGACGAACGATGTCGATACCGACAGATGAGGTCACTACCCAATCAGCTCTCGCTTTTACTGCGGCGCTGGTATTGGCGTAGACGACAACAGTACGCTCAGGATGGGCATCACAAAATGCTGAAAACTCGTCAGCAGGACAGCCTAAATCGAGCGAGCATTCGGCTTCTAAATCTGGCATTAGGACGGTCTTTTCCATGCTCAGTATCTTTGCTGATTCACCCATGAAGCGCACACCAGCGACGACCAATGTTTGGGCGCTATGAGCTTGTCCAAACCGAGCCATTTCAAGTGAGTCACCGACACAGCCACCGGTTGCCAATGCCAAGTCTTGGATAAAAGGGTCGACATAGTAGTGTGCTACTAGTACGGCATTATTCTCTTTCAGTAGCTTCTTGATATTTTCTTCGACCACGATGCGTTCAGCGCGAGGCAAATCTGCTGGCATTTTAGCCTTGGCGTATTCAATGTTCATCTGAGTGGCGATGCGATTGTCCGTACTCATGATAGGTGCGTCGTAAGGATATTTTTTCATAATGGCAGCCTTTGTTGGTGCGATAACGATAAATGTATGAGCTAAAAATAGGTAGTTGGACATAACAAATTTATAAGTTGTCTTAATTATGCTCATTTTGAGCATAATTACAAGTGGTTTTTTATGCCTAAGAAGTCAAAAGATTAGGTTTTAGTGCCCAAAGTGATGTGCAGTTAAGTCGTACTAAGCTTAAGAATGGTGCGAATTTATGCCTCTTATGACTATTTATCGCCATTGATTTTTCATACTTACAACCACAGACTATGATAGTTTTAGATTCGAGCTATACTAAGCCATACAACGGCTATTAGTCCCAATAGCCTTTTACATTTAAGAGAAAAAGGATAATTCCCAAAGCCATGACGTTGTCTTATTCACACGCGCACCAGCAAGGTAGCGGCACGACAGAAGTGGTCGCCGTATTGGTCGCTATCACAGATCATATTGCGCGCGTTCTAACCGTTGACCAAGGCAAGCTGTTGCCAAATGGGCCACTTATGCCGTTACATCGCTCGTTGCAAGCGGGCGTACGCCAATGGGTAGAGGAGCAGACGCAGCAACCGCTCGGATATTTGGAGCAGTTATATACCTTTGTCGATACCAACAGACGCAACATCGATGGACATGCGTTGGTGTATGTGAGTTATTTGGGTTTGGTGCAAGAGACGCAAACGCAGGCACTCCAAAGCAAAGCACTCTGGCGAGATTGGTATGATTATTTCCCGTGGGAAAATCATTTGGACGGTATGCCTAGTATTATTATGGACTTCATTGTGCCTGCGCTACTTGAATGGGCCAATACTGCCAATGACTCAATCGTTCAACAGCGCAGGCGTCAGCGCATTGGCTTATGTTGGGGGCTGGACGAAGCGTTTTTAGCAAGTGGTAAACTCACTGACAGTCAATCCGTCAACGAACACGATAATGAAAGTAGAGAATGGATTGCAGAGCATGTATTACTACGTTATGAAATGCTTTATGAAGCAGGTCTGATACCCGAAGCCCCTAATTATCCGCCCAATTATCAGGCTGTTGCCTTGCCAGAGGACTGGTCACAACGCATAGGTGTACCCATGTATTACGATCACCGTCGCGTGATTGCTACTGCTATCTCAAGACTGCGCGCGAAGATTGAATATAGACCGCTTATTTTTGGTCTGATGCCAGACGTCTTCACTTTATCGCAGTTGCAGCAAAGTGTTGAGGCGTTATCAGGAGTGCGCTTGCACAAGCAAAACTTCCGTCGGTTGCTTGATTCACAAAACTTAGTAATGGAGACAGGAGAGAGTAGTACTGCTCAGCGCGGTCGTCCTGCCAAGCTATATCGCTTCCGTCATGACATTGAATTACAAAGTTTATTGATGGATAGTAAGCTTCCTAAGCGCAAATAGTCATTTCAAGCCAGTCTGTTTTACCTCTAAATCGGTTTGTAAGACGAAAAATTTGTCACCTTTCCTTGCAGGGCCGCTAACTTTGCGCTATATTTATGCTCATTTTGAGTTTAAATAACGAGCAGTTTCTATCAATATCATGCCTAGATAAGGGTCAAAGATGACAATTGAAAAAGAGCCAGCATTAGATGACGTATTGCTCAAGCCATTGGTTGAGAATGCACTAACTGAAGATTTGGGTAGGCGTGGTGATGTAACCTCACAAGCGACTATCCCAGCCGATATGCAAGCGCAGCTACAGATCAAGGCGCGCCAAACAGGCGTAATATGTGGTATTGATTTGGCACGTTTGTCTTTTGCCTTAGTCGATGCGCAAATTGAGTTTATTGCACAAGTACAGGATGGCGAAACAGTAGAGGCTGGCGCAGTGTTAGCGACCGTAAAAGGTAACGCGCGTCACTTATTGACAGCAGAACGCACGGCACTGAACTTTATGACCCATCTTAGTGGTATTGCGACAGCGACCCGTCAGATAGTCGATAGTGTGGCGCAATATCCTGCGCAAATTACTTGTACACGCAAGACCATTCCAGGCTTACGTATCGTACAAAAATACGCCGTACGCTGCGGCGGCGGACGTAATCATCGCTTGGGGTTGGATGATGCGATTTTAATTAAAGACAATCATATCGCCATTGCGGGTGACATCAAAACGGCCATTCAGCAAGCACAGAAGTTTGCTGGGCATCTGATTCCGATTGAGGTCGAAGTCGATACGCTAGAGCAATTAGAGCAAGCACTCGATGCAGGTGTGAGTTTAGTGCTATTAGACAATATGTCGCCTGAAACATTGTCGCAAGCGGTTACTATGTGTCAGGGCCGAGCAAAGACTGAAGCCTCAGGTGGTATTACGCCTGAAACGGTACAAGCGGCAGCAAGTACGGGAGTTGATTTTATCGCCATGGGTTATTTGACGCACAGTACGACAGCCTTGGATATTGGGCTAGATTTTAGTGCATAAGTGCAGACGTAACAAAGGCTAGTAGCACTACATGCGCTTGATTTTATGACCAGGGTTATCACAGAGTTAGTAAAATGGTAATTTATACTGATAGCTTGTACTGATTATCTGTTAAATGTTTGTTTTTACACTGAAGCTTTACTAAGGTGACATGTAGGCGTAACGGCGCAAAGTTAATGATTTTATTAGCTTATCTGCCTATGCTACAATGCTATTTTTAGTTGCCTATTGGGTCATCGTTGCACTCGCACGATGACCTTATCTTTTTGCACAAGCGGTATCAATAGACAAGCGAGCGCTCAGTGAATACTGAAATTATCAAGATAATCCTAGCCTTTATGGTATTGATCAATCCATTCAGCGCATTGACGTTATTTTTAGATTTGACTCGCGGCTATTCGATGAACAATCGACGTAAGGTCGCACGCGTTGCTTGTTTGACCATTTTTATCACCATCAGCTTTTTCACGATTGCAGGTGAGACGCTACTAAAAACCCTTGGTATTTCTATCGGCTCGTTCCAATTGGCAGGCGGCATATTGGTGTTTTTAATTGCGCTAAATATGATGAATGGAGAGGGTAACCCTGTTAAACCTGATCAAGAGAACTTCGATGTTGATCATGTGAAAGACGCGCCAGTCTCGATGGCAGCTGCCGTGGTTCCCCTCGCGATTCCAATGATGATTGGGCCTGGTGGTATCTCCACGGTTATCATTTACTCTTCACAAGTATCAGGTATTTTGCAGGTATCCGCTATTTTGATTGCTGGCTTATTCATCAGTCTGTTTTGCTATTTGGCATTGATGGCGGCAGGTCGTATCAGTCGCTTACTAGGCGATACTGGCTTGAACATCATGAGTCGAATCATGGGTATGCTATTGGCAGCCGTTTCTATCGAAATTATCGTTAATGGACTGCGTACGCTCTTTCCTAGCTTGATGTAAATGATCAATACAATATTATCGCTAACCATATATATTTATACAGTGGTTAGCGGATATCGACCTGATTCAGTATTATCCAATACGTCGTTTACTTAATATTCAGTTTATTCAACACTCAGCTTATCTATCATTTCCTAGTTATATTTCTATCAGCTTTGATACAAATGCCACGCCAGATACAGCATTAACAACCCTACCAAAGCATCTAGTATGTTCCATGCCTTAGGCTTTTCAAATAGAGGCCTGAGTAATCGCGCACCATACCCAAGCGCAAAGAAGAAGAAGAACGAAGCACTAATTGCACCTGCGGCAAATGTCAATTTACTGCTTGCACCCGTAGAAACCATGCCGACGAGTACCAATGTGTCTAGATAGACGTGCGGGTTTAACCAAGTAAAGCCAAAGCATAGTAATAAGGCTTTTTTTAAGCTAGTCACGACTTGTCCTTCGACAGTCAAAGCATGTGACACGCGTACGCTGGCATACAAACTCTGTAAGCCATATCCTAATAAAAATATAACGCCTGCTATTTTTGCGATATCTATAACGTGAGGATAGCGGGCCGTAACTGCACCAAAACCACCAACACCTGCTGAGATTAAAAACGCATCGCTCACCGCACAAAATAAACAAACAAAAAATATGTGTTCGCGTTTGAGACCTTGTTTGAGTACAAAGGCGTTTTGGGAACCAATAGCAATGATGAGAGATAGCCCAAGTAGGAAACCAGAAATATAATCAGGAGCATTCATAATACGGTGCTTAACGGTTGGAGTGTAGGAATGGTGACATTTTGCTTACTGGCAGGCCAGCAAAAACCTGCTAAGATACGCTATTGAATGAATGTATGCAATATACGCGCAATGTGAGTGTAATAGACGAGGGGCAGAGCAAGTCATGGTAGTCAGTTTGACAAGAATGCTACAGTCATTTGGGCAAGCTCAAGATGACCTACCGACATTGGCAGCAAAGAATGCTCAGGAGATGAGCGTCAATCATGAACAGGATGCTGCTGCCAATATTGATAGCAATCACGCAGTACATGAGCGTTCTACACTAACTCCGCCTGAACGTGTAAACCGTATATGTGATGCGTTGGCACAAGTCAGTGATAGCCAATCATCCACGCCTTTGACTGATCGCTATCTGAGTAATCGTGCTCAAATGCGCCCAACCAATAGACCGCCTTTTGACCCAGATACTTTGTGGTATCTCAAACATGGACGTTGTCCGATTATGACTGAGCTTGTTGATGTGGTCGATGAGGCCACCCTAAATGCCATGCCTATCGAGGCCGTTGCGATATTAGATCGTATCAACGGTAAGCTAAAGCGTTACCGTGAGTGGAGTAGTGAGCTGAACGAGCAGCAACAGCAGCAGCATAATGAGCGTCAGTTCGTCATCGATAAATTAGTGTCCGAAAGTATCCCTGAAGCATTACATCATTATGAGCAGCTACAACGCTTTAGTCCGCATCGCACCAAAAATAATATGGTGCAGGGCAAGATGACGGCTGGTGATATGCTCACAGATTTGTTTTTAGAGATTGATTATGAGCTTGACGAATTATTAGATGAATTGCATCAGACAGTTTTGAACCGCCTTGCCTCAACCCACCGCTATGTTAAGAGCCGTACGCAAAGTTAAATGTTCTTTGATGACACTTTCTCTCGTACATTTGCAAAGGTTAAGTATTATCAAAAAACACAATCGACCCAGTGCATAACAATATAGGGCTTTAATAGAGCCTTATTTTTTTGTTTAATGATATCAACCATAAAAAATCAGCCACGACATTCTGATAAGTAATAAGGACAATATAATGACCCAAATGACTGCGATGTTCGTAATGTTTGTTTTGTATGGGCTGTTGCCAGCGGCTGGGTTATATCTAGGTTATCGTGGCATTAAAAAAGTCACAGCGCCCAAAATGCTCGAATATAAGGCGATGCCGCAACTGGGTTATATACCTGAAAAAAGCCTACCCGTCGACGTTAAAACTGCTTTGGAGCAAATTAATACAAAGGGTGAAAAGCTGCGTGTCATGTATGGCGATACCAATAATGATGGCAAGATTGATGATAAAGATACCGTCAATGAAACTTATATTATGATTCAAAACTTAATGGATAGGCACGTGCCACAAGCAGTCGCTGACTATCGCCGCTTGCATGATTTAGATGTGACGGATAGTGCGCTTGCTGATACTACCAAAATTAAGCATTCTAATGCCACTGGCAAAGAAGCCTTGTTAGATGTGCTTAAGACAATTAACACACAGTTCGATGATCTGCTCAACGCGTCATATCATCAAGACGGTCAAAAACTACTCGCGACCAATCGCTATCTCCAAAAACGTTTTGACAATCCTGCTAGCAATACAGAGTTTCAAAAGCCTGATAGCAATGTCAGTAGTGATGCCAATAATAATGCTAGCAGTGAGGTAAATATCCAAGCGATTGAAAGCCCAACTGGTGAAAATGTGAGTGCTAAAGACATTAAGTTATAAACACAAAGTGGAACGGTGAAAGGATAAAGAGCAAGCGTATATGAGTATCTTAATAGGCATCGGTATTGTAACGACCGTCACTACCTTTTATCTAGGTAGAAAAGGCTGGCAGGCTTTTCATAAAGCCGTCGGTATCTCACCTGGCGTACTCATTTATCAGGATTACGATGCGCCTTTGTCATTAGCCACATTAAGCTTGCAGCAGTTAACGTTAAATAAACAGCACTTAAAAAACTTGTCTGAGCAGCAACTGCGTCAGCTAAAACGTATCGATGAAAAAGTAAGTAGCTATCAAACCTATCAAGCAGCTCAACATGCTCAATATAAGACGACAGCTATAACAGAAGCACAGTTTGTATTGAATAAAATGCTGCAAACACGGTTACCTGAAATGCTAGCCACTCATTACCAATTAACAAATATAAACGTCACTAATGAGAATAGCGAAAAGAGGTTAGAGGCTAGTGAGTTATTGCAGAGTGTTTTAGATAATATCGAACAGCGTTTGGATAGACTCCTGGCACAAATGGACGAGGAGCAGCTAAAAGAGCTGCGAGTCATGAAACACTATATTAATAGCCATGATAGCTGAGCCGCTATATCTATACTGAGCAACTGTGACTTCTGTAAACTGTGACGCCTGTAAAAAGGCACAAAAAAGCGGTCAATGACTATTTATCATTGACCGCTTTTTTATGTTTATCCCAAATCTGTTTAAGACTTAGGGTAATGTTAAACCAACTTAACTAGCGCTTGTCATTGCGATCACGGGTGTTACGTGTACCGCGGCTAGCAGGGCTAGCACTACTTTTAGGTTTCGCGCTGCTGTTACGGTTATCGCTACGAGTATCAGTGCGACGCGCTTTAAGCGGCTTGTTTCTGATACGCTCTTGTTTTTCTTTGGCTGCGCCATGTAGACCCGTGCCATAACGTGGGCGTAAGCTGACCAAATCCGTCAACGTGTTGATTTCTTTTTTATCAAGCTCTAAGAAACGACCAGTACGTAGCTCTTTTGGTAGAACAATCGTGCCATAGCGTGTACGTAGTAGACGACTAACTTTTAGACCTTGTGATTCAAACAAACGACGTACTTCGCGGTTACGGCCTTCTTTTAGCTGGACGTGATACCACTTGTTGACGCCTTCGCCGCCGCCTTCTTTGATGTCTTCAAATTTTGCAAGGCCATCTTCTAGCATGACACCAGCGGTCAATGCACGAGCGATATCAGGCGTTACTTCACCCAATACACGTACGGCATATTCACGAGTAACTTCACCAGATGGATGCATCAAGCGATGCGCCATTTCGCCATCATTAGTAAATAACAATAGGCCAGTTGAGTTAATGTCCAAACGTCCAACCATTACCCAGCGGTCATGCGTTAGCTTTGGCAAACGTTCAAAGACAGTTGGGCGACCTTCTGGATCTTTAGCCGAGCAAACTTCGCCTTCAGGCTTGTAGTAAGCGATAACACGGCGACGCTTCTCGTTTTCAGAAGTGTATTTGATTTGACGGCCATCAACGCGAATCTCATCACCTTGCGAGACGCGATCACCGATGGTCGCAGGACTGTTGTTAACCGTTACGCGACCAGATTTGATAACTTCTTCCATTTGACGGCGTGAACCAAGTCCCATACGGGCGAGTGCTTTCTGTAATTTTTCGTCTTTCATCATAATATCCTTGAGTCGGTGGGTTTACATTTCTCAATGTAAAAAATTGGATTGACTATTCTACGCTATTTTAACAAATTTAGCACGTAAACCAATACCTTACTGGTTATTAATGTATAAACAAATATAGTGCTAATCAATAAAAGTTTATTAGTCGTATGCAAAATATAGACTCGAAGACTCTCAGTGAGTAACTATATAAGTTAATACATAGATACAAACACTTACACTACTTCGGCATTAGAAGGATAGTTCCAATCATAAATGCAATCGAAACAAGCCTTCATTAAGTTAGATTTCTTCAAATTAAAAATAAAAATTTTATTTATGATGAAGCTGTTTTCACTTGCATTTTTTTATCGCTAAATAATCTAAAAGTTGATATCAATTTTCGTAATTAGCCGTAAATAAAGGGCTTGATAAGCAATTGCAAAATAATAACTTAATTATTTTATGACAGATTATATTTATTGCACTGAATATAATTTAGGTGTATATTTATTAAATATATTCTTTTTTACGAATATAAATGCTGTGGTGAGGTTTCTTGGTTTGATTCACAAATATAAATATGAGTAACTGTTATGGTTAATAAATATTTCATTTTTGTACACAAACGATTCTTGGTAATGAGTATATTTTGCTTATTTCTAATGGGGTTGTTTAGTGGCTGTACGATCAACTCAGGACTTCAGTCAGGAAATCTTCCTGAATCTGGCACCTTTACTGCAGAAAACGGTCTTCAATTTCATATTCAGCCTTTAAGTCTGGCAACTTTACCGCGTACAGCGCCGCCTACTGTGACTCAAGATCTCTCTCATTTGATCAAAACCTCTGGACGCGTCAATTACGGCATTGCGAAAGGGGACATGCTGAATATCATCCTTACCAATTATCCGGATATTAATGCGTCAACTGCTAGCTTAACGGTAGATCAACAAGGGTATATACAGTTTCCATTGATAGGTAGAGTTCAAGCCAGTGGGCTGAGCGTGCCGCAGTTCACCGCTACGTTGCAAAGCAAATTACAGCGATATCTCAAGTACTCAGATCCTCAAGTCAAAATCATCAATTACCGTGGTAGCAAGTTTTTCGTAGATGGTGCGGTGAAGCAGTCTGGCGAGTTTGCTATAGCTGATGTGCCAGTGTCGGTATATGGGGCTATCTCTATGGCAGGTGGTACCACTGAGACTGGCGATTCAAATAACATTGTGCTAAATCGTCAGGGCAACAGCTATCGCTTAGGAGTGCAGTCACTACAAAGAATGGGGCTGTCTGCCAATCAAATCTATCTGCGGGATGGTGACTCTATCCACGTCAATAGCCAAAGCCGCAATAAGGTCTACGTATTGGGTGAATTTGGCAAGATTGAGCCAGTGGCGATTCCAGAACAGGGGCTGAGCTTAGCGCATGTATTGGGCGAGTCAAATGGGCTAAATTCCAATACGGCTAACGCAGCCAAAGTATATATCGTGCGCGACAACCCTCAGTACCAGTACACCAATATCTATTACGTCGACATGCAGAGCATCACAAGCTTGGCATTAGCCAGTCGCTTTGACATGCAAGCCAATGACATTCTTTATGTGGATCCAACAGGCTTGGCCCGCTGGAATCGTGTGATTAGTGCGATATTACCGTCAACCTCTGCCATCAACGTGATATCAGGGTTATAAATGATAGCTAGTGAAAATACTGGATGTGCTTTGAATTTTGATACTGAGATTAAGTGAGATAAGACTAGGAATTAGAGTGATAGATTTTATAAGGTGCGATGAGGCAGAGAGCAATCTAACTGCAATCTAACTGCATTCAAGGGCAGTCAAGGGCAGTCAGGGTCTTGGAGCTAAGCGAAAGCTATTAAGCGATTAACATTGAATAATGGGTATATGGTTATGAATAATATAGATTCAAAAGACCTATCGACACCTAAGGGTGACAACGACAATGACAACATCGACTTAACGGCGCTGGTTTTGGTTTTGTTGCGTGGCTGGAAAGTCATAGCGCTCATGGCAGCAGTCGGACTCTTAATAGGATTTTTCTATACGCGCTATATTAATCCAACCTTCAAGTCTGATGCGCTGATCCAAATTGAAGAAAACTCCCAAGGAGTCGATGCGCTTGGGGCAAACATCTCAGAGTTGGTCGGAGAAGAAGTGAGCAAGGCTGAGGCAGAAGCCGAGCTCATACGGTCTCGGATGATACTAGAGCCAGTCGTCGATATGCTACATCTAGACATCAAACTAACCGATCCTAATATTGGCTATCTCGATAAAATAACAAACGACCGCATTAACACTCAGTTGAACACGAATGATGGTGTGTCTTTGAGCACAAAAAACGGGATCGTACAAATTAATCAGTTCGATGTGTCACCAGCATATTTAAACCAGTCTTTTACGCTATCACAGTCTGACACAGGATTTGTCTTAAGCAATGGATTAGATGATTTCAAAGGACAATTGGGGCAGCCGCATCAGTTTAATGGGGTAAACGGTGAGATTAATATTACAGTGACTGAGCTACCTACAGACGGTTACCCCATTGGTATCACTAAGCAGACCTTAAAGACCACGACAGATGCGATTAACAGCGCATTGTCTGTGGAAGAAAAAGGCGATAAAACCAATATTATTCAGCTGTCGATGACAGGCACAAACCAACAGCAAATCACGACCACACTTGATCAGATAGTCCAATCTTATATCGATCAAAACCAATCTCGGGGTACGGAAGAAACCACCAAAACATTGGCTTTCATGGAAACGCAGATTCCAGCGTTAAAAGAAAAATTAGACGCCTCTGAAGCTCAGTTCAATGAATTTCGTAAAAAGCACGGCACCATCGATGTAGGTAAAGAAGCTGAGCTATTACTAAATGAAAAGTCTCGAATCGATGAGCAGCTCAATGATCTCAAATTAAAGAGAGCAGATCTAACGACTTACTATACCAATGAGCACCCACTCGTTATCCAGATAAATGAGCAACTAAAAGTCCTCAACAGTCGAATAGGAGCGATAGGTAGCACCGTTGCAGGACTGCCTGAAATACAGCGAGAGTTCTTAAAGCTATCAGAAGATACAGCTATTAATAGAGAGATTTACCTCACACTGCTCAAAAATTATGAACAATTAAAAATCGTTAGAGCTGGTCAGGTTGGTTATGCCCGTATTCTAGATAGACCGACCAGTACCTTCGATGCCATTGCACCAAACAAATTCCAAATTATGCTGCTGGCGCTACTCGTAGGTACTGTACTTGGGGTAATGCTGGTTTTAATCAGAAACTTAATTAGAAATGTCGTAAAAGATCCAGAGCATCTAGAATCTAAAACAGGAATCCCTGTTATTGCAACGATTCCACGTTCGACCTCGATATCTAAGCTAGGTAGGAACAAAAAAAATACTGGTCGAATGCTTGCGCACGTTGATCACAATGGCTTGAGCTATGAAGCAATTAAAAATTTACGGACAAACCTTTTATTTGGTAAGACAACGAAGACAGTAGATGAAAAGTCTGCTCAGACCATATTAATCACTGGAGAAAGCCCAGGTGTCGGTAAGTCTTTTATTACGGCCAATTTATCCGAAGTATTTGCACAGCTTGACAAAAAAGTACTGATTATCGATGGAGATATGCGTTTAGGGGAGCTGCATAAAATGTTTGGTATGAATCCAGACAGTGGTCTCACAGACTACTTACTGCAAGATAAAGATAGCTCTCTAACAGATAATGAGCCTCGATTAGATAGTGACATGGCTAAGTTAAATCTTGAAAGTTTTATCCAGCCGACTGGTATGGAGTATATCGACCTTATATCACGGGGACAACCGTCGCATAATCCGACTTCGTTATTGATAGGAGAGAGGTTTAATCATTTGATGGCAGCGCTCAAAACGAAGTACGACTATATCGTTATCGATGCGCCTCCTATATTGGCTGCATCAGACGCCATGGTATTGGCACAACACGCAGACAAAGTACTGATCGTTACCAAATTTGATCATTCAGTAGAAGGCCAGTTGGTCTATGCCATCAAACAGATGAGTAAAGCCAACGTACAAGTCGATGGCATCATCTTAAATGACATACAGCAAAGTATTCTGAATAGGTACAGCTATCACTACCATTATGCTTATGGACACAATTCGTAGTTAGCTACTGTCCATGGCAAACGAGCGACATAACTTAAGTAGGTGGATCTTATGTTTATAAAAACAGAGTCTAACAATGCTTATCAAACGCCAAGCGATATCAATCGATGGTCGAAGCGTATGACGCTGTTTTTATTAGCCTTACCACGCTTTGCGAAATGCTCTATCTTATTTGGTATAGATTTTTCGGTTGCTGTCCTTTGCTTGGTAGTGGCATTGGCACTGCGTCAAGGTTATGTCGATGATCAAATCGGCCTTACGGTATTAGCTTTTTATGCATTGATACCTGTCGTCAGCTTATATCTGATTGGCTTTTATAGAGGCGCCTCTAGAGGTTTTTTCGATGCTGCGATGGGTCGAGTATTACAGTCATTTTTATTACTTATTATCGTTTATCAGTTCATCATTTATGTGAACCCAGTATCAATGATGCCGCGCTCAGCGCCAATTATATTCCTATTCTTATTCTTTATTTGGTTGTGGAACAGTCGGCTAATGATTCGCGGGTTGCTGAATCGATTACAGAAACCAGACAATCAAGGTCGCCTAGATAGTTGCTGCGATAACGTGATTATTTATGGCGCAGGATCGGCTGGTAGAGAGCTATTAGAGAGCTTGAGACATTCTCATAAATACAATGTAGTGGCATATATCGATGATGATCCGCAGCTGATAGGGGCTTATCTACATGGTAAAAAAACATATGCTGCTCATGCGTTACCTTGGTTAATAGAAAAATTAAATGTCGCGCAAGTGATTTTGGCAATGCCTTCTATGAGCCGTGGTCGTAAAAAACAGATTATGGATAGCCTGTCAGGCGTTTCTGTCAAATTAAAAGATTTACCGAGCTTACGAGAGCTTGCTGATGAGATCGTAACAGTCAGCCATATACGGCCAGTCGATATATTAGATGTGCTGGAAAGAGAGACTGTCGAACCAGTTGCTGAGCTCCTCCAAAAAAATATTACGGGTAAAAACGTACTCGTGACAGGCGCAGGTGGCTCTATTGGGAGTGAGCTGTGTAGACAAATCATGAAAAACAAACCTGCATGTTTGGTGTTATACGAGCAGTCTGAATATGCTTTGTACACAATCGATCAGGAACTTAGAAGCCTTGTCGCTAGTAATGTCATTAGCAATATTGAATATCAAAGTATCGAGATTGTTAGCATCATTGGAAGCGTGGGCAACGAAAAAAAATTAATCAATATATTCGAAAAACACCATATAAAAACGATTTATCACGCTGCAGCGTATAAACATGTACCGATTGTCGAGTCCAATCCATTTGAAGGCACGATTAACAACACTAAAGGCACCTACCATTGTGCTTGTGCCGCAATAAAAGCTCATGTTGATACGTTTGTACTGATCTCTACTGACAAAGCAGTGCGACCGACCAACGTGATGGGAGCCTCCAAACGCTTGGCTGAAATCGTCTGCCAAGGACTGAGCCAAAGCAACAGTCATACGTGTTTTAGTATGGTGCGTTTCGGCAACGTTTTGGGTTCATCGGGCTCTGTAGTGCCACTTTTTACCAGACAAATTGAGCAGGGTGGTCCGATTACCATCACCCATCCAGACATCACGCGCTACTTTATGACCATACCAGAAGCGGCCAGTTTGGTTATCCAAGCAGGGGCTATGGCGTTCGGTGGTGAAGTATTTGTACTTGATATGGGTGCACCCGTCAAAATCGTGGATCTCGCCAAACGTATGATTCGTCTGACAGGGTGTGAGCTAAAAGATGCGAGCAATCCTAATGGTGATATCGAGATTGTGTTTACTGGATTGAGACCAGGTGAAAAACTCTATGAAGAGTTAATCATTGGTGCCGACAACATAGAGACCACGTTTCATCCACTCATTATGCAAGCAATGGAGCATAGTTTTCCATTGGAAGATATCGAAGCTATCTTGTTTGAGTTTATTGAAAGATCAAAGCGGCACGATACTGAATGGTTGAAAGCACAGTTTAGGACCTTCGTTGAAGGCTACCGAGAAGGCGATGAAACTGATGTCGAAAAGATAGATGTAGAACTGATGGACGTAGTGAGTTAATAGAATAAAAAATTGAAGTAAGTAAACTAATAGAGTGGTTAAAAGTATGCTGCGATTAGCCAAAGAATTGTTTGCCCTGTTAACTGTAGATCAGCGACGACGTTATTTGTCTTTGCAGATCATGATGGTGTTCATGGCATTTATGGAGTTGCTAGGAATTGCTTCTATAGGGCCCTTTATGGCCTTAGTGGCTGATATGCAGCTGCTTGAAACCAATGCAATTCTTAATCGTATATATGTAGCTAGCGGTGTGAGTACACATACAGATTTTTTATTTATAACGGGTCTGTTTGTACTGTTGATGCTTAGTTTAGCGTCTATTTTGTCGATGATTACGACATGGCGTTTGTCTTTATTTGCTTATTCTGTTGGTACAGAGATTAGTGATCGTTTGTATCATTATTATTTGCAAAAAGACTGGTTGTTCCATGCCAGTGGAAGCAGCGCTCAATTGACGAAGCAAATTGCAACTGAGGCATTAAGAGTAACAAACTTTATCATTTTACCGTTTATACAGATGAATGCTCGTCTAGTATTAGCAGTATTTATCTCAGTTAGTATCTTTATTTATAACCCATTGATAGCAACCGTAGGGGTTGTATTGTTTGCTAGCGGTTACGTAATTATATACAGAATGATTCGTAAGCGTATCGCCTTGTATGGAGAGTACGTTTCTACTACCTCAACTAATCGATTTCGTTTAATGAATGAGGGCTTTGGGGGGATCAAAGATGTACTACTCTACAATCGTAGACATGATTTTGTACATCAGTTTGAGACAAGTGGAAAGTTATTTGCGCATGCTCAAGGAGTAAATACAGCATTAAGCCAAGCACCTAGATATTTAATGGAGTTATTAGCTTTTGGTGCAATGATTGGGCTAGTTTTAGTTTTGCTGACAACACGCGAAAGGAATTTGAGCCAAGTATTACCTATATTAACCGTTTATGCTCTTGCTGGTTTTAAGTTATTACCTGCTTTGCAGCAAATATACCATAGCGTTGCTACGATTAGAGGTAATACGGCTGCTTTTGATTCTATAAAAGAAGACTTGCTAGCATCATTGACCGTAGATAGTGTGCAGGGTGCTGCTTCAGATATTGCGAGCGGTCAAACAATTGATTTAGCAAAAATCGAGACTATACGACTGAATAGGGTTAGCTTCACCTATCCTAATAAAGTAATGCCAGCATTAGATAATATAAATCTAAATATACCTATCAATTCTACAGTTGGTTTTGTCGGTGAGTCGGGGTCTGGTAAATCTACAGCTATCGATCTATTACTAGGTCTTATTGCACCAACTACCGGACAGCTAATGCTTGATGACTTAATTATCGATGAAAAAAACAAGCAGGCTTGGCAGCAATACATAGGTTTCGTACCGCAGAGTATATTTTTGAGTGAAGGTAGTATCGCTGAAAACGTCGCTTTTGGCATATGTCGTAAAGATATTGACTTAGTAAGAGTAAAACAGGCAATTAAGCTTGCCCATCTAGAGTTCTTAGTAGACAGTTTATCTGAAGGTTTAAATACTAAAGTCGGTGAACGAGGCGTACAACTATCTGGAGGACAGCGACAGCGTATTGGCATAGCTAGAGCTTTATACAATCAAGCTGATGTATTGGTGTTTGATGAAGCAACAAGTGCCTTAGACGGTATTACTGAAAAAGTCATAATGGACGCTATTCAAGAGCTAAGTGGGCAGAAGACCATCGTAATGATAGCCCATCGTCTAAAAACAGTAAAAAATTGCGATATTATTTATTTTATGGAAAAAGGTAAAGTGATTGAACAAGGCACTTATCAACAGTTAATAAATAATAACCCAACGTTCGAAAAAATGGCTATGTATTCATAGTTAAAATAATAAAAAGTTATTTTTATAAATCACCATTTTCTATGGTAAGTAACGATTATGAAGTTTTAATAATGAACGCAATAGGATGCATGGGTTTATTTGAGAGATAAAAATATGAAAAATATATGCTTTCTTATAGGTAATCTTAATCACGCTGGCGGTACTGAAAGAGTAACCAGTTTAATTGCGAATGGGTTTGCCGAAAGAAGTTATAACATCTCAATTTTAAGCCTTGTAGGAGGCGACAATCCTTTTTTTAATCTAAATGATAATATAGAAAATCACTTTTTATACTCTAAGAGTGTGTCTTTTAAAAAGAGAATTTTGCAAGCAATTTATAAGTTACGTCAATTTGTAAAAAAACAAAAAATTGATACGCTCGTTGTGGTTGATAGTATTTCATGCATATTTACAGTACCTGCGCTAGTGGGTTTAAAGGTCAATCATGTTTGCTGGGAGCATTTTAATTTTAAAAATGACTTAGGAAAACCTGTTAGAAGGTTAGCTCGTCAATTAGCCGCACGATATTGTGATGCAGTAGTGACTTTGACAGAAAGAGATAAGCAGTACTGGTTAGATGGCACATATCATAGGTCTCAAATAGTAGCAATACCTAACCCTTGCCCATTTCCACCGCAGACATATATCAAAAAAGAAAACACCAAAATCGTATTGGCAGTTGGTGGGTTGACTCAAATAAAAGGCTTTGACATGTTACTTGAGGCTTGGGTGCAGATAAATAGCTCTATGCCTGATTGGAAGCTAGTCATAGTTGGGGAGGGAGAAGATAGAAAAAAAATAACAGGGTTTATCGAAAGAGCCAAGTTGACAGAAAGCGTGTGCCTAGTAGGTAATACCTCTCATATAAGTAGATATTATGAACAAGCGGAAATATTTTGCTTAAGCTCTCGTTTTGAAGGTTTTCCAATGGTATTGCTAGAGACGCTGGCTTTTGGACTACCTGTTGTTAGCTTTGATTGTGATACAGGCCCTGCAGAAATATTAAAAGGTACGGGTTCTCTCTTAGTGCCAAAAAATAATACTAAGCAACTGGCTTCAGCATTGATAAAGCTCATGAATAATAAAGAAGATCGAAAAATAATTGGCATAAAAAGCAGGGGTAAATCTGAAAAATATCAACCTAAAGAAATAATAAACCAGTGGGTTCTTTTATTGGAAGGTTTAAAAAAATAAAATTATTTTTTATATGTTTATATTAATTCAGATAAGAAATCAAGTATTTTTTGTGCGGGTAATAATTATCAAATATAGTTTTAGTATAAACAGTAATAGTATGAGATATGATCAATATTTAGCTTGCGCATATTCATAAAAGCTACTTATATGAAATCCATTTATGTTATAGCCTTTAGAGATAAATAATAAGGAGAGCGACATGAAAGTTCTAATAGTAATTAGTAGTGTCAATAGCTCGGGCGGTACTGAGCGAGTAGGATGTATGCTTGCGAATAGCTTATCTGAAGTAGGGTATGAAGTAATGCTAGCTAGCATATCCTATGGAGATAAACCTTTTTTTCCTATAAATAAAGAAATAAAACTAGTTTCTCTAATGAGTTTTTCAGACCATAGGTTGCTCCGTATTCCTAATACTATTTATAAATTAAGGAAGCTACTAAAAGAAGAGGGGATTGATGCATTGATAGTAGTAGAGACGTTATGCTCTCAATTTACTATACCTGCCACCATTGGCTTACCGGTCAAGCATATATGTTGGGAGCACTTGAATTTTAATCACGATTTAGGAGTTAGAAGTAGAAGAGTCGCTCGTCAACTAGCAGCACGATATTGTGATTCAGTAGTGACTTTAACGGAAAGAGATAAGCAGTATTGGTTAGACGGCACGCATCATAAATCACAAATCTTAGCAATAGAAAATGCTTGTCCATTCCCACCACAAGACTATATCAAGCGAGAAAACACAAAAACCGTATTGGCAGTAGGTAGGTTGATTCAGGTGAAAGGTTTCGACATGTTGCTTGAGGCTTGGGTTAAGGTAAGTGACTTTATGCCAGACTGGAAACTAGTCATAGTTGGCGAAGGCAAAGAGAGAAACAAACTCACAAAATTTATTGAAAAGAATGAGTTAACTGAAAAAGTGAGCTTGGTGGGTAAGACTTCGGATGTAAGTAAATACTATAAAGAAGCAGAAATATTTTGTTTAAGCTCTCGTTTTGAAGGTTTTCCAATGGTGCTGCTTGAGGCGTTAGCTTTTGGACTACCTATTGTTAGTTTTGATTGTGATACAGGCCCTGCAGAAATATTAAAAGGTACAGGTTCAATTTTAGTACCGAAAAACAATATCGATGAGCTTGCTTCAGCCTTGATAGAACTGATGGATAATAAAGAAGATCGAAAAATAATTGGCTTACGAGGAAAAGAGAAATCTAAAAAATATCAACCTAAAGAAATAATAGGGCAGTGGATTGAACTATTAGAAAAGAGTGACTAATTATAGAATAAAAATAATAAAAATAATGGATGTATGCCTACTCATATAACAATTTTATAGCTATAGGATAACAATGAAAATACTATATGTTATTACAGGCTTAGGACAAGGAGGCGCTGAACGAGTTGTTTGTGACTTGGCGGATGCCATGGTCCAAAAAGGGCATCAAGTTAGAATTGTGTATTTTGTAGGTGAGGTACTTACTAGACCAACATGTGAAGGTATTGAGTTAGTGAAAGTTAGCTTGACCACTCTAATCTCTCTACCTGCTGCATATATTTTGCTATCAAAAATAATTAAAAGTTATCAGCCTGACGTTGTGCACTCGCATATGGTCCATGCAAACATTTTGACGCGCTTAGTTAAAATAGTAACTCCAATAAATAGATTGATATCCACCGCCCACAGTAGCAATGAGGGCGGTGCACTACGTATGCTAGCTTATCGACTGACCAACCGCTTGGCCGATGTAAGCACCAATGTCAGCAACACGGCAGTTGCCTCTTTTGAATCAAGATATGCAGTACCAAAAAAAGGAATGAAAGCTATATATAACGGAGTGAATTTTGATGACTTTAGTTATAGTACGCAGGCAAAAATTGCAATAAAGGATGAGCTCGGGCTAGATAAGAACTGCAAGGTAATCTTAGCAGTTGGTAGGTTTAATAAAGCGAAGAACTACCTTAATCTCTTGAGGTCCATAAGATTTTTAAAAAACGCTAATTCTATTCCTTTTGTACTGATTATTGCAGGTGATGGTGAATTAAGGACAGAAATCGAAAGGCATATTATAGAGTTAGAGTTAGATAAAGAAGTTATTTTGTTAGGTAGAAGGAGTGATATATCAACGTTGATGAGTGCTTGTGATACGTTCGTTTTATCATCTGATTATGAGGGGCTGCCGACAGTATTGATTGAAGCTTTAGCTTGTCAAGCAAACGTCGTTTCTACTGATGTTAGCGGCGCCCGTGAGATATTAGACGGTTATGGAAGTATCGTACCTATTCGTAAGCCTGAAGCTTTAGCAAAGGCCATCGAAGCTAATTTATTAATTGAACAGAAGAACATTCTAGGTCGACAATATGCCAAAGAAAAATTTGATATAAAGATTATTTCTGATGAATGGGTGGAAATATACTATGAGAAATAATCGGCAATTATTTGAGAGATTTTCTAACTCTAATATATTTTTATTAGTTACTGCTATCTTTTTCTCAAAAATAATTGCATTTGTACTGATGGAATACGATATTTTAATAATAAACTTGGGCGGTGGCAGCGATGCTAATTACTATAACTCTTATGCTGAAGGCTTTACAGATACCGCAGTAAATATTTGGCCAGTATTACTAAGGTGGTTAAACGATTATGGCTTGTATTCGCGTGATTTGACTACTTATTTCTTATTTTTTTTAAGTTTAATAGCCATTCCTATTATGGTAGTTAGACTTTCAGGCATAACGTTCAAAAGAAATCAAAAATACTATTTATACGCTCTTTTAGTTTGCTTAATTCATCCAACGATATTCTTTTTTTCAACAGATATATTTCGCGATATATTTATGGCTTTTAGTTTTCTATTAGGATGTCTGACAGTAAAGTGGTTTTTAAATAGTCATAGTGTTTTTGGTGCTGTCTGTTATTTTTTATTATCTGTGGCAATTGGATTTTTCTTAATAGAGATAAGACCTTATTTAGGGTATGCATACTTGCTTAGTCTACTTTTCTTAAAAATAAAATTTACTAAAAGTAGAGCTTTTTATTTAGGTCTTCTCTATCTTGGACTTCTGTTTGCAGTAAACTATTTAGGCGTTTTGGACTTGCTAACTGAGTATCGGTCTGGATTTGAAGAGTCGGAAGGTGGCTCAACTCTAGGTCTCAGCTTTTCTAATCCTATACTATTTATACCTAATTTTATAATTAGCTTTTTGGGGCAGATGCTGGGCTTGTACATTACTAACCCGCTAGCGCTTGTATTATTTGTACTCGAAACCGTTCCTTTCTTTTTCATGCTCATATATGTATTAAAGAATATTAAGTTAGCAGACAGCTTTGTACGTTTTCTCATTATATTTTTCGTGTTCTACGGCAGTGTTTGGTTGATCGGAAACGATAATTTAGGCACCGCAGTACGTCTAAGGATATACAACTATTTGGCTATATATATCAGTTTTTTTTATATCTTAAGGCTTAAAAGATCGTCTTTTAGAAAGTCCTCCTCAAATAGAGTATAGGTGGTGAATGGATGAAAATAATTATTTTAGGCACCATTGCTTATAGTTTTTATGGCTTTCGCGCTGACCTTATTCAGGAGCTGGTCAAACAGCAGCATACTGTCTATGCGTTTACTTCTGAATATACTCAAGATGAGCTAAAGAAAATAGAGAGGTTGGGTGCCATACCTGTAACCTATAGTCTAAATCGAGGGGGCTTAAATCCTTTAGCGGATATCACAGCAGCTTATCATCTGTCCAAAGTTATTAAGAAAATAGCGCCAGATGTTGTGTTCTCTTACTTTTCTAAACCCGTCATCTTTGGCACGTTAGCAGCAAAAATAGCAAAGGTTCCACAGGTTGTAGGTATGCTCGAAGGATTGGGTTATTGTTTTACAGATCAACCTGAAGGCCTCAGCAAGAAGGTAAAAGTGATTAAAGGTATCCAGGTCTTATTGTATAAAATTGCTTTGCCACGGTTAAATCGTCTTATATTTTTAAATACTGATGATCCTAATGATTTATTGAAGCGGTATAAAATACAAGTGAAACAGGTAAATGTGCTAGGTGGTATTGGTTTAAATCTAAGCCAGTACAAATATCAGTCCATAGTGAATATCGAAGAACCTATCAAATTTTTATTTATTGGTCGCTTATTGAAAGAAAAAGGTATCCATGATCTTATTTCGGCTATAAAAATAGTAAAGAAAATATATCCTGAAGCATATTTTACTATTTTAGGAGAGATAGATGCTTCTAATATGGGTGCATTGCAGAAATCAGAGTTAGATGAGTTGATTGCATTGAACATCGTAAACTATCCTGGTCATGTTGATAATGTAAAAGACTGGATTGCAAATCATCACGTATTTGTACTGCCGTCTTATCGTGAAGGTGTGCCGCGCAGCACTCAAGAAGCGATGGCAATTGGAAGACCTATTATCACTACTGATGTACCTGGTTGCCGTGAAACGGTTGTTGATGGAGTAAATGGGTTTTTAGTAGAGAAATGGAATCCGAAAGCTTTGGCAGAGAAAATGATTTACTTTATAGAACATCCTGAAAAAATTGAAAAGATGGGTGATGAAAGCTACAAGCTAGCACAAAAGAAATTTGATGCAGATAAAGTCAATAAACGACTAATAAATATGTTGGGCTTATAAATGATAAAACGACTATTTGACATTGTAGGTGCAACGACAGCATTAGTAGTGCTATCTCCTGTCTACATTGCAACTGCATACAAGGTGAGTAAGAATCTTGGCGCGCCTGTTCTATTTCGTCAGATTCGTCCAGGTCTGTATGGCAAGCCATTTGAAATGATAAAGTTTCGCTCAATGAAGAATGATATAGACGCAGATGGCAACCCTTTGGAAGATGGCGAGCGATTGACATCGTTTGGTAAAGCGCTGCGTAACACCAGCCTTGATGAGCTACCTGAGCTTTGGAATGTCATAAAAGGCGATATGAGTCTAGTGGGCCCGCGACCATTATTAATGGAATATCTACCATTATATAATGATGAGCAAGCGCGCCGACACGACGTCCGCCCAGGTATTACAGGTTATGCTCAAGTTAATGGTCGCAACGCTATCGGGTGGGACGAGAGGTTTGCACTGGATACATGGTATGTTGACAATCAGTCGCTGTGGCTGGATATCAAGATTTTATTTAAAACAGTGAAAAAAGTTATTGTTAAAGATGGTATCAGTGCTGAGGGCGAAGCAACTATGAGTAAATTCATGGGCAATAGTATTAATGAAGAAATGCTTTAAAAAAAGTGCTTTTCTGATAGCAATACAGTTAATCAAAAGACATTAAGTATTAGAAAAATCATAAGATATAAAAGGTTAATAACATAGTGAGCAGTTTATCGTAGAGCGTGACACAATATTAGACATAAGTACCATAGAGGAACATATGCTAAATACCCCTTTTTCACCTTGGCCAAAATTCACGCAACATGAGGCTGATGCTGTCAGTCGAGTGCTACTATCTAATAAAGTCAATTATTGGACAGGCGAAGAATGTCGTCAGTTTGAGCGAGAGTTTGCTGACTGGGTAGGTAGTAAGTACGCAATAGCATTGGGTAATGGCACCTTGGCATTGGATGTCGCGTTACAAGCACTCGATATAGGTGCAGGTGATGAGGTCATTGTCACACCGCGTACCTTTATCGCTAGTATCTCATCAATTGTCAATGCAGGTGCGATCCCCATCTTTGCAGACGTTGATAAAGCAACTGGCAATATTACCGCTGAGACTATCACAGCTGTACTAAGCGACAAGACGAAAAGTATCGTGTGCGTCCATCTGGCTGGCTGGCCATGTGATATGGACAGCATTATGGCATTGGCAGATGAGCATGGCCTATATGTCATTGAAGATTGCGCACAAGCTCATGGCGCACGATATAAAGGGCGAAGTGTTGGCAGTATTGGTCATGTTGGGGCATGGAGTTTTTGCCAAGATAAAATTATGACCACAGGAGGTGAGGGCGGTATGGTCACCACCGATAGCGAACTGCTATGGCGAAAAATGTGGGCGTATAAGGATCATGGTAAGAGCTATGCGGCAGTCTATGAAACGGAGCAATCACCTGGCTACAACTGGCTGCATGAAAGCTTTGGCACCAATTGGCGTATGACTGAGATGCAAGGCGTTTTGGGGCGTATTCAACTGGAAAAAATGAGTGAGTGGACAGCCAAACGGACTACTAATGCGCAAGCCATACTAGAGGCCTGTAGCAAATGGGAGTCCAAAGGTTATCTTCTCGTGCCGAGACTAGAGCATTTAGCGGAGTTCTCAAATACGAACCACGCCTACTACAAAGTATATGTCTATATACAGTCCGATAATCTACCTGATGGCTGGACACGTGACCGCATTATTGAAGCAATTAATAATCAAGGTGTGCCTTGCTTCTCTGGATCTGCGTCAGAAGTCTATTTGGAGAAGGCCTTTGATAACACTGGATTGCGTCCAAGGATTAGATTACCAATGGCAAAGCAGCTAGGAGAGAGTAGTCTCATGTTTCTAGTGCATCCTACGCTGACGGCGGCTGAAATTAAACTGACGATACAGGCGATCGATAGCGTATTTGGTTCGATGGTCGAATAAGACGATAATTAATGATTATTTTTAGAAATTCATCCCTCAGTCGACGCTATTCTTGATGAAAGCACAAGATGCATTTGCCTATATATAAGCAATACTCTTTAATTAACTTATTATAAAAAATTATCAGTGCGCAGGCTTTATCTTACGCTAGGATTTTGTAGCGTACACAGGTACAATAATACTCTTAGTCAAAGATTGACGAACCAAAGGACAGGCATGCAAAGTATTTGCGCGCGCTGTCTTTATTTTTTATATCGTACCCTCTATTGGAGTTACTATGTCTACTGCCCAAGAATCCGCCACCGTTTTGGACGGCAAAGCACTTGCCAAACAAATAGAACAGGATCTGCGCACGCGCGTAGATACGATTAAGGAAAAGACTGGCCGCACCCCAAGCTTAGCGACGATATTGGTTGGTGATGATCCGGCCTCTGCCACTTATGTTCGTATGAAAGGCAACGCTTGTAAGCGTGTTGGTATGGACTCTATACGCGTTGAGATGCCGAGTGTCACGACCACTGAGCAGCTCATGGCAAAGATAGATGAGTTAAATAGCAATCCAGATGTACACGGCATTTTGCTACAGCATCCTGTTCCTGAGCATATTGATGAGCGTGCTTGTTTTGAGCAGATTGACTTAGCAAAAGACGTCGATGGTGTGACTTGCCTTGGTTTTGGTCGTATGGCGATGCAGCAGTCAGCTTATGGCTCATGCACACCGCAGGGCATCATGCATTTGTTAGAGCATTATGATATCGAGCTATCGGGTAAAGAAGCAGTGGTCGTAGGGCGTAGTGCTATCTTAGGTAAGCCAATGGCGATGATGCTATTGAATGCTAACTGTACGGTGACAATCTGCCATTCAAGAACTCAAGATTTGGCGGCGCATATTAAGCGTGCAGATATTGTGGTTGGTGCAGTAGGTGTACCTGAGCTGATTAAAGCGGAGTGGATCAAAGCAGGAGCGGTTGTCGTTGATGCAGGCTTCCATCCTACAGATGATGGCGGTGTTGGTGATATCGAAATGAAAGGCATGGAAAACATTGCCAGCGCTTATACGCCAGTACCAGGCGGCGTTGGACCGATGACTATCAACACGCTTATTCGCCAAACGGTCGATGCTGCTGAAAAGTCAGCAGGTTTGAATAACGGCTAAAAAAATAGTCATACGAATACTGATTGCCGATATATAAGGGGCCTGAGGTAACATAGACTCAGGCTAAATCAACCACATTTCAGTTGATAGGACCTAAACATGGCTAAAAAAAACGTAGGTGTCCATGAGCGACTACAAAGTATTGGTAGAGAGTTTGTCGATGTCTGTCATTACGTTATTTTATTTCTAATCAGTGTGGTTGTCGTTTGGACTGCAGGTAAGGAGTTTATTTATATTGTCCAAAAGGGTTCAGCGGATCTAAAAGACATATTGATGTTATTTATTTACCTTGAGCTACTGGCTATGATAGGTATCTACTTTAAAACCCACCGACTGCCAGTACAGTTTTTGATATTTATTGCCATAACAGCATTGTCACGACATTTGGTGGTTGATGTACAGGCAGTTTCAGACTATTTCCATTTATGGCTGCTAGCGACAATTTCCGTGGCCATCATGTTATTGAGCGGCTCTATTGTAATCCTGACTTGGACAGCAAAAACGTTTGGTCGCCCAGAGGATAATCTTGATAAGCAGCATGCAAACCTAACGGTTAAAGCGCTATTGCCTGATAATGCTCAAGCGCCCGATAGCCATACTAAGCATCGCCGTGAATAATTAGATAGCAACAAAAAAAAGAGCGACCAGTGGTTGCTCTTTTTTTATGCCTAGCGTTTGGTATTACAACCATTTCAATCTTTTAAAATTGTAGTACAGATAGCTACATAAGGCGATAATTATGGCCATAATAACAAGGTAAGAATACTTCCAATGTAGCTCAGGCATAAAGTCAAAGTTCATGCCATAAATACCAGCGATAGCTGTCGGCACTGCCAGAATACCTGCCCATGCAGCGAGCTTACGCACCACTTCATTCTGACCCATATTGACCATCGCCATATAGGTATTCATCACCACGCTCAGCATTTCATTAAGACCATTAATAGCATCTAGTGAGTGTAAGAGGTGATCGTTAACATCGCGAAAATACGGCTTAGCGGCTTGAGAAAACCCAGAGACAATCTCACTTTTTTTATGATTGATAAAAAAGCTACAGATATCTTGCACAGGTAAGATAATGGCACGCATATGTACCAGTTGCGATTTAAGCTCGTAGAGATTTTTTAGCGTGCCCTTATCAAACTCAGAAGTAAATACGTAGCGCTCTTGCTCGCGCAAGTAACGGCCCAATCGATCGGTAATCGGCATATAGTTATCAACGATAAAATCGAGGATAGCATGCAGTACAAATATAGGACCCATACGCAGCTTTTCGGGACGACGATGACAATGCTCACGTACTGGCGCATAAGAGTTTGACGGACCATTGCGAATCGTAATGAGGTAGTTTTTACCCATAAATATCGCAGTAGTACCATAACGAATGACATTGTCTTCGAGCTTGGCCGTACGTAGCACCACAAAGACCATATCATTATCATAGTTTTCGACCTTGGCACGTTGATGATCAGCAAAGGCGTCTTCAATCGCTAGCTCATGCAAGTCAAAGGCTTCTTTTACTTTGACCATGGTTTCTAAGCTTGGATCATATAGCCCAAGCCAAATAAATTGACCGTTGTTCCCTAGCGTACGACTCACATCATTGAGCGCCACTCTATTAAGGTTCTCACCTGTTTTACGTGAGTAAGCGTAGCAATTGACCACTTCGCCTGCACTTGATGAATCAATATCTTCATAGCGTTCAGAGTCAGGATCGTAGACCGTCATGGTCTCAATAGTATCTTCAGTAGTGGCGTCCACATCACCATAGATATAACTATCATCATCGTCTAAATAGAGATGCTTGTCATTCATATTGGCGTAGATATGATTCATATTGGAATCAGGCGCAATATGAGCTGTTTTTTTAATCAATTGATTATTATCATTTTCCATATACTTTCCTGTCATATAATAAAAAACTTCAATAATCCAAATATACTGTGAACGCTGCTATGGTTTTATCGTATGCCAATACTATCTATAGGGCATAGCTTTTTAGCGTATCGATATCTACCAATGCCAATAGACTCTCGTGACACGCTTCTAGTTTAATTTGCGGTGCGATATCAAAGTCCAATGCTTCAACCCAACGTAGCGCGCAGATGCACCAGTAGTCACCAGGTTTGAGACCAGGAAAGTTGTATTCAGGTAGCGGGGTAATCAGGTCGTTACCGCGACTGGCAGAGAAGTTTAAAAACTCGCTGGTCATCTTGGCGCAGACGGTATGTTGACCAACATCATGGTTGCCAGTATGGCAAAAACCATTGCGATAATAGCCAGTGATTGGATCGAAACAACAGCTGGCAAGTGCGGTGCCTAAGACATTGGTTTGGTTGATGGCAGGGTTTGGGTGGTAATCAGATGACATAAGGCTTCCGAGATAAAAATATGTGTTAGTGTATCATGAGTCGGTGTTGATGACGCTGCCGTAATCGCGCTCATTATCTTATGGTTAACAAAAAATAAACCTCTCTGCTATTCGCCCAATATTGAGCCAAATACATCAATGATGACTGTTACATCTGCTAAGCTAATAAGCAGCAATTGAACTGTAATTAGATAGTGATTGTAGCTAATTGTCACTAGGCGAACCTTGAGTGCTATGCTAAACTAAAGCATAAAGTGCCTTGATTATTTGTCGCAATTTTTTAGCGCATAAAGATACTCGTCTTATCATTCTAAATTATACTTATTATTCACCCTTTTGCGGTTACCTGGTTTGTTTATAAATAATTGGGTCAATGATGTTGCGCGTTAAAAATAAATACACACAGCGTCAATACCCGGCAAATCACCCTTTAAGTACCGCATCAGTACCGCGTTTTTGGTAAGCGATACGCCAAACAAGGATTTATTGTGTCTGTTAGTTCTGATTCTGCAAAACCTGCCCAGCCAAATTCTACCAATGAAACAGTGTCTCAGCCTGCCGAAAACAGTGCTGCACCCAATCGTATGCCATATTTGAGTAACTTTGGCAGTGATGTTGCCAATAGTTGGCTATTGCCTGATGGGGTGGTTGATGTCCTGTTTGAAGATGCGCATAAGCAAGAAGTGCTTAGACATCAGTTAATTGAGCAGCTTATTACTCATGGTTATCAGCTGGTTTGCCCACCGATGATCGAGTTTACTGAGTCTTTGCTAAGTGATGCGTCAGAAGATCTGAAACGTCAAACCTTTAAGATTATCGATCAGTTGACCGGTCGCCTAATGGGCGTACGCGCTGATATCACCCCGCAGATTTTGCGTATAGATGCGCATCATGGCGGTACGGGTATTGCACGTTATTGCTATGTGGGTGATGTGATCCATACCTTGCCATCAGGTCTGTTTGGTTCACGTACGCCGCTACAGTTAGGTGCTGAGATATTTGGCTGTGCGTCACTAGCGGCAGATATTGAGCTGATAGACGTGCTGTTTACGATGGTAAATAAACTCAATATGAGTGCAGCGCTCCATATCGATTTGGGTCACGTAGCGATATTCAAACGTTTGGCTGAATTGGCTGAATTGTCAGACAGTGATACTGAGCAATTGATGTACTTATATGCCAATAAAAACCTACCAGAGCTCAAGCGTGTTTGCCGTGCTTTGCCAATGGGTGATGATTTTTATGTATTGGCACGCTTTGGTCATGATATTGCAAACCTATTAGCCAAATTATCAGATACGGCGCAGCAAGACAGCCAAATCGCAACGGCGATCGATGAGCTACAGCGTCTGAAAAACTATCTACAAGACCAATGGCAGTGCCCAGTCAGTATCGATGTGACTGAGCTATCAGGTTATCACTATCATACTGGCATCGTCTTCAATGGTTATATCAATAGTGAAACGCAGCCACTAGTACGTGGTGGCCGTTTTGATGGTATGCAAAGCCAGACGCAAGCGTTACGTGCAGCCACGGGGTTTAGTATGGATGTCAGCCGATTGCTGGCTCATACACAGTTAGATGCGCCAACCGTTGTCTTGGTTGATTTTGCCGCTTTGACCAATGCAAATACAGATGAGATGCAGACGCTACTGCAGCAAGTAGAGAGTCTACGTCAGCAAGGCTATCGCGTCACTATGCCGTTAGATGCACAGGACAGTCCAGATGATGTGACGCATCGTTTGAGCATGTCTGATGACAGTCAATGGCAGCTACAGACTGTTTAACTGTTTGACAGTAGGCTATTGAATGGCGCACGCAGCCAAAATTATTCAGTACAGATTACGAGAACGTAAAATTATTTGTTAGATATCTCAGTGTTTCTATTTCATGAAGCACTGAGATAAAAAGATATAGCTAAGAAAATCATTTTAATTTTCAGCTTTTATTGCACACACCTCAATACATAAAGGTAAGGATTGATCATGGGTAAGAATGTTGTAGTTTTGGGTAGCCAATGGGGCGACGAAGGTAAGGGTAAAATCGTTGATTTACTTACCGAAAAAGCCTCAGCAGTAGCCCGCTTCCAAGGCGGTCATAATGCTGGTCACACGTTGGTTGTCGATGGCAAAACCACTGTCTTGCATTTGATTCCATCAGGTATCTTGCGTGAAGGCGTTACTTGCTTTATCGGTAATGGCGTGGTGTTAGCACCTGACGCATTACTAAAAGAGATGAAAGAGTTAGAAGACAACAACGTACCAGTACGTGAGCGTCTACGTATCTCTCCTAACTGCCCACTTATCATGCCTTACCATGTGGCACTTGACCAAGCGCGTGAAGCCAAGCGTGGCAGCGGCAAAATCGGTACAACAGGTCGCGGCATTGGTCCTGCCTACGAAGACAAAGTCGCTCGCCGTGCGATCAAGCTTGCTGACTTGTTCCGTGAAGATCTAGAAGAAAAACTACGTAACTTAATCGAATATCACAACTTCCAACTGACTGAGTATTATAAAGTTGAAGCGATTGATTTTGATGAAACGTACAAGCTTTGCCAAGAGTGGAAAGAAGAGATTAAAGGCATGGTTACTGATGTAACTGAAGACCTAAATCAATTGCGTTTGGCTGGCAAAAACCTCATGTTTGAAGGTGCTCAAGGTACACTACTTGACATCGACCATGGTACTTATCCGTTTGTGACCAGCTCAAGCGTAACTGCTGGTGGCGTATCAACGGGTACCGGTATCGGTCCATTGTATTTAGACTACGTACTTGGTATCACTAAAGCATACACCACGCGCGTTGGTAGTGGTCCATTCCCAACTGAATTGTTCGATGATGTTGGTGCTCACTTAGCCAAAGTCGGCCATGAGTTTGGTGCAACGACTGGTCGTGCGCGCCGCTGTGGTTGGTTCGATGCTGAAGCATTACGCCGTGCAGTGGTACTCAACTCTATGTCAGGTATCTGCTTAACTAAGCTTGACGTACTAGATGGTCTTGAAGAGTTGCTAATCGGTGTGGGTTACAACCTACCTGAGACTGAGTGTGCAGGCGCACATGATGCTGAATTCTATGAGTCAGTAACGCCTAAGTACGAAACGATGCAAGGCTGGAGCGAGTCTACCGTTGGTATTACTAATTATGATGACTTACCAGAGAATGCGAAAAAATATATCAAACGTATCGAAGATTTGATTGGCTGTCCTGTTGACATCATCTCAACTGGTCCTGATCGTGAAGAGACTATCGTATTGCGTGATCCGTACGACGCTTAATTTGTACTACAAACTTGATTAAATAGTTTTGAGTATTAATAAAAAACCCCGATGCTGAGCGTTGGGGTTTTTGCTTTTGTTAGAACTTATAGCATTATCAACGACTAATGCACAATAAATTTACTTTTATGCAAGGTATGGTCATAAATTAACCCTATCATTTATGGTCTTAATCATTATAATAGGCAGCAATCCGATGTTGGCGCTTATGGTTATACACTGATATACCATGAGTTGTGTAAAACAGTCCAAGTCAACATTGTGGCTAAAGCTAAAACAACGCATTAATTTTTCATATTTTATTGAATTTATCATTTATTAGGAGCTTCTCATGGCTAACGAACGTACTTTATCTATCATCAAACCTGACGCAGTTGCTGGCAACCACATCGGCGCTATCTATAGCCGTTTCGAACAAGCTGGTCTAAAAATTGTTGCAGCCAAAATGCTACAACTTGATGATGAAAAAGCAGGCGGTTTTTATGCTGAGCACGCTGAGCGTCCATTTTACAACGACCTAAAATCTTTCATGATGTCAGGTCCAGTATTGGTATCAGTACTAGAAGGCGAAAACGCTATCGCTCAGCATCGTGAAATCATGGGTGCAACTAACCCAAAAGAAGCTGCTGAAGGCACTATCCGTGCTGACTTCGCTAGCAGCATCGACGAAAACGCAGTACATGGTTCAGATTCAGCTGAATCAGCAGCACGTGAAATCAGCTACTTCTTCAGCGATGATGAAGTTTGTGCACGTACACGCTAATATAGTAAATCAGCGATAAGCTTTTACGGCATTCGATTTGTTTGAGGTAACTGTTATAATAAGACGGCTACGATTTAGACTGATCTTACCTGTATGAGTTTTATACTTGATTGACTATAGACAAATTATTTACAACATTGATTGTTTATAATTGGTTTGCGAGACGGCTTATATCTTATGGGTATAGGCCGTTTTAGCTATTATAATAATCCTATAGTCCAAGAATTACTAAACTGCTAGGGTGTTACCCTCCTTAGATGTACTACTTGTACAATATGCAGTCGGCTGCCTTGTATCTGCTTTAGAGTTCTGTGATTATATTATTCATTGAAATTCTTAGTAACTTGCCTCATTATTAATTTTACTTAGCGTTATCAATCCCTTATCAGCATGTTTTCATTAATTCGAAAAACTGCGCTCATAGCGGATTGCTCATGCACTCACGTATGTATGGCAAAACCCATATAAATAATTGCACCGCTTATCTAAGCTCCTGCAAAAAGGTTACCTATTATGTCAACTGTTCAAGCACCTACTCAGCACGTACCTGCTAAGATTACTGATAGCATTAAGCTAGTAGATGAGGCACATGCCAAAACCAATTTATTGGGTATGACGCAAGCGCAACTGGCTGATTACTTCAAGAGTATTGGCGAAAAGCCATTTCGATCTACTCAGGTGATTAAGTGGATTTATCAGCATGGCGTGACCGATTTTGAGCAAATGACCAATTTGAGTAAGTCATTACGAGATAAATTATCGCTTAATGCTTGTGTGGTACCGCCCAAAGTGATTCATCGTCAATATAGTGATGATGGTACGCGTAAGTGGGTATTTGAAGTCACTGGTGGCTCGTTAGTTGAGACAGTGCTTATCCCTGCAGATGATAGCAAGTTAAATGGCCGTAAGACATTATGCGTGTCTTCGCAAGTAGGCTGTGCACTAGATTGTAGCTTCTGTAGTACGGGCAAACAAGGGTTTGAGCGTGACTTGAGCGCGGCTGAAATTATCGGTCAGTTATGGGTCGCTAATGCGTCATATATGACAGATGAAAATGAAAGTTTAGAAAACGTCGATCATAGTCTATGGGAAAATAACGTCACCAACGTGGTGATGATGGGCATGGGTGAGCCGCTATTGAACTATAAACCTGTAGTAGGTTCAATGGAGTTGATGCTAAGCGATCATGCTTATGGATTGTCAAAGCGTCGCGTCACGTTATCGACTTCTGGTGTCGTCCCGAAAATGTATCAGCTAGCGCAAGACATTGATGTGGCATTGGCTATTTCACTGCATGCGCCAAATGATGAGCTGCGTAATGAGTTGGTACCAATTAACAAAAAATATCCATTAGAAGAGCTGATTGCAGCGGCAAAAAACTATGTTTATGATGTCAATCCACGTCATAAGAAGCACGTTACAATCGAGTATGTGATGCTTGATGGCGTCAATGACAGTAATGAGCATGCCCATCAGTTGGTTGCGCTATTAGAAGGGTTACCAAGTAAGATTAACCTTATTCCGTTCAACCCATTCCCACATGCACCGTATGATAAATCAAGCAATAACCGTATTCATGCGTTTAGTAATATATTGAGCGAAGCAGGTTTTGTTTGTACGATTCGTCAAACACGTGGTGATGACATCGATGCCGCTTGTGGTCAGTTGGTTGGACAAGTTGCCGATCGTACCAGACGCTCAGCCGCGTGGCAACAGAGCATTAAAGATCGTGAAAGCGTTTAGTAGTCTTTGAGAAGATAAACGTTATATTCGACTGGTATAGCGCTTTAGCTGTCTTTTGTCTGTCGGAATGGTAAGAAAATGTAGCAATGACTGTCAAGATTGCAGAACGTGGCAATTAATAACAACTAAATTGTACTTATAGGGGTTAAATCTATTAAACTGAGGCCTCGAAGATCGAACGCATTGAATCCCAGTTTTATGATGGCGGCTATGATGACTTCTAAAAATTCTTGTCAGTTTAAATATCAAAAATCATTTTCTAAACTTTATCAGCAATTGAGTATCAGTGCTGCGCAAACAGCTTTGCCAAAGCGTGCAGTGCTGTCGGCAGTGTTTGGCGTCCTTATATTAAGTGGCTGTCAGACCACACCGACTAATGATTTGCTAGGCAACTCTCCTTATCAAACATCTACGCGTGCTAGCAGCGATCGAAATTTAGATCAGCAGGAAATCGCCCGTGTGCGTACCTCACTTGCCGCGCAATACATCCGAAAAAATGAGCTTGATACTGCGCAGCAGCAGCTCGAAAAAGCCTTTGCTGCCGATAGCCGTTATGCGCCAGCCTATGATATGATGGGCGTTTTGTTGCAGCAAGAAGGCAGCCGTATCAATCTAGCCAAAGCTGATGAGTACTTCAAAAAAGCAATCGCGCTAGATAAAGATTTTGTACAAGCGCACAATAATTATGGCGTGTATCTGTCACAGACAAAGCGTTACCGTGAAGCAGCAGAACAGTTTGAGATTGCAGGGGCGTCGCTAGGCTATGAAGGCCGTATTGGCGCGCTAGAAAACCTAGGTCGTACTTATCTACAGTTAGGCGATAATAGTGCCGCTTCAAAAGCATTTTTACGGGCACTCGATGGCAATCGTAATAGTATTATTGCTCATATCGAATTGGTAGATTTATTGCTCGACCAACAGCGTGTACCGCAGGCACAGAGACTGTATGATGAGACGCTGATATTGGTGCAGGGGCAGGGTATTAGCCCGCGCTTGCTCTTACAAGGTATCAAGCTTGCAGCAGCACAAAATAATATAACAACGCGCCAGCAATTGGCACAGCAGCTTTTATCCGCTTATCCGCTAAGTGATGAAGCAAAACAACTTAAGACTTGGCTTAACAATCCAGAGGCACCATGGAAATGATCACCCCATCATCTAACACTCAATCTAACGCTCAGGGATCATTTGGTGCCGTGTTGCAGCAAGCCCGTAAAAATAAGCAAGTAACTTTAGAAGCAGCGGCGGCTGAGCTGTTCATTCTAAAGCGTCATCTAGAAGCGCTAGAAAGCGAAAACTTCGCTGAGCTACCACAGGCTGCGTTTGCTCGTGGTTTTGCGATTAACTATGCTAAATATTTGGGCTTAGATTCAGCAAAAATCGCTAGTAGCTTCGATGCCGCTTATCCCAATGAGCTAAAGGCCAAATCAGCCAGCAATATCGATACGCCACTGCGCCCAATGGGGACTTTGCAGCGTGATACTCATAACCGCATCCGCTTTAACCCGCTATTGATCATAGGCGTTATCGGATTGATTATCTTGGCGGTGTTCCTATTCCGTATGGTGAGTAACGCTAGCAAAGAAAACACCCAAGAGCCTGTATCAGCTGTTGAAGACATGTCAGCGATAGAGCAAGCCCAAGGTGCCGCCATCAATAGTGACGCGAGTGGCGTTGGTGCTTCTGGCTCTGCATTGAATCTAGGTGATGCTGCAGCAACGGCTAACCTAAACCTTGTATTGACAAGCGACGCTGTGGTTAGTATCACGGATGCTTCTGGAAACAGTCTGATAAATGGTTCTCAGTCTGCAGGTAACTATGACTTGTCAGGTATGCCACCGTTTAATGTGCAAATTGATAATATCGATAATGTTAGCTTGATGCTCAATCAACAACCAGTTGCGTTAGATACGTATGCAACAGATAAGCAAGCTACTTTTGAATTGACACCATAGTCAGTTGCATAAGCACCAAATTTGAATAAAGCACTCATATGTTTGGATGAAGCAGCCATGTGTTTGAATAAAGCGAATATGTGTTTGTCGATTTAGCTGGTTTATATTATATGTACAAAGGCCTAGGGCTTTTCTATTTTTGATTCAAGGATTTATGTATGTCAATGCCATCGCCTATTAATCGTCGTCTGACCAAAAAAATCTATGTCGGTGATGTCGCGGTTGGTGGTGATGCACCAATTAGCGTACAGAGCATGACCAACACTGACACCTGTGATGTAGCAGCGACTGTTGCCCAAATCGAGCGTTGTGTCGAAGCAGGTGCTGATTTGATGCGCGTATCAACGCCAACAATGGATACGGTCAAAGCTTTTGGCGAAATTCGTAAACTGGTAAGCGTGCCTTTGATCGCTGATGTGCATTTTGATCATAAAATCGCTTTGGCAGTCGCTGAAGCGGGCGCTGACTGTTTACGTATCAATCCTGGTAACATTGGTAGCGATGCCAAAGTACGTGAAGTGGTCGCTTGTGCCAAATATCATAACATCCCGATTCGTATTGGCGTCAACGCTGGCTCTTTAGAAAAAGACATCCAGCGTAAGTATACTGAGCCAACTGGCGAGGCAATGCTAGAGTCGGCAATGCGCCATATTGATATTTTAGAGCGTCTTAATTTTGACCAGTACAAAGTATCTGTCAAAGCCAGTAACGTGTTTTTGACATTGGATGCTTATCGTTTAATATCAGCGCAAATTGATAATCCATTACATTTGGGCGTGACGGAAGCGGGTGTCTACCGTACGGGCGCTGTCAAATCTGCCATTGCGCTAGGTGGATTATTGCTAGATGGTATTGGTGATACTATTCGTATCTCGTTAGCCGCCGAGCCTGAAGAAGAGATTAAGATCGGTTTTGATATCTTAAAATCGCTTAATATTCGTTCGAACGGTGTAAATTTTATCGCCTGTCCAAGCTGCTCGCGTCAAGAGTTTGATGTAATTAAAGTAATGACAGCGTTAGAGTCTCGCTTAGAAGATATTCGTGAACCGATGAACCTATCTGTGATTGGGTGCAAGGTGAATGGTCCAGGAGAAGCAAAAGAGGCCGATATCGGTATCGTTGGTGCTGCCCCTAGATCACTGGTCTATCGTATGGGTGAAAAAAGCCACCTTATCGATACAGGCAATCTGGTTGATGAGATCGAAGGTATGGTTCGCGCCCATGCAGAAGACTTGGCGAAAAAACGTGAAAATGAAATCATTCGCGTAAAGTAAGTCATAGAATAGATTGATACGCTAGGCTATACCGTCACAGTATCAATCACATATAGCGCTTATTTGAATATATAGAAAACAATAATAGAATACTTGTTAAACATTTAAGGATACGACCGTACCATGATCAAAGCTATCAAAGGTTTTAATGATATTTTGCCTGACCAATCAGCAAAGTGGTTGCATTTAGAAGCGATATTGGCTGATGTACTTGGTAGGTACGGTTACGAGCATATTCGCTTGCCTATCGTTGAACAAACGGATCTGTTTGCCCGTGCTATTGGCGGCGCGACTGACATCGTCGAAAAAGAAATGTACAGCTTTACGGATAAATCTGAGCCACCAACGCCATTGGCGTTACGTCCTGAAGGAACGGCTGGAGCAGTACGCGCAGTTATCGAGCATAACTTGCTACGTGGTGACACGCCCAAGCTTTGGTACATCGGCCCAATGTTCCGCTACGAGCGTCCGCAAAAAGGCCGCTATCGCCAGTTTCATCAGTTAGGTGTCGAGAGCTTCGGTAGCGCACTACCGGATGCTGATGCTGAGCTGATTGCGATGACTCATTTGATGTGGCAAGAGCTAGGTCTCAACAATGAGATGCGTTTGCAACTAAACAGTTTGGGTGAGCTAGATGAGCGCTATGCTTATCGCGAAGCATTGGTTGCCTATTTGACTGATAAAAAAGATCAGCTAGACGAAGACAGCAAACGTCGCCTAACGACTAACCCTTTACGTATCTTGGATAGTAAAGAGGCGAGCACGCAAGCAGTATTGGCAAATGCGCCAAAGCTTGCTGACTTCTTGGGTGAAGAGAGTGTGGCGCATTTTGAGCAGGTCAAAGCCTATCTGACTGCGCTTAATATCGATTTTGAAATCAATCCGCACTTAGTACGTGGCCTTGATTATTATAATAAAACGGTATTTGAGTGGGTAACAGATAAGCTTGGAAGCCAAGCTACCGTTTGTGCTGGTGGTCGTTATGACGGGCTAGTAGGGCAATTAAAATCAATCGGTACAGATGGCAGTAAACCAGTAAAATCTGAGCCTGGTGTTGGTTTTGCAATGGGGCTTGAGCGTTTATTGCTACTCATAGAAGCGGTTGCGCCGATTGCTGACATACCTGCTTGTGATGTATTCGTGGTGGCCCATCCTGAGGTATATAGTGCTGGTATAAGCTATGCACAGAACTTGCGTCACAGTCGTCCAGATGTACGAGTAAAGATGGCCAGTGCCACGAGTCTAAAAGCGCAAATGAAAAAGGCGGACAAGTCAGGCGCGGCATTGACAGTCATCATCGCACAGCAAGAGTTGGATGATAATACGATTAGTATTAAAGATATGCAGACAGGTGAGCAAAAGACGGTCGCACAAGATTGGCTATCAAATAAAGATAACTTCTCTCGTCGCTAATCGACTTTGACTAATCAGATTTGTTTGTCGCACCAGCAATTTAATGTAAATTTTATCAGGTAAATATATATGGCTCTGACACCTAATTCGCCGAATGCAGATAACTCCATGCAAGCGTTAAAGCAATATGGTAGTTATATCGTCACTGCGATTTTGTTAGCACTGGCCGCCTATTTTGGTTGGACGTACTGGCAAAACAACCATGCGCGAGTAGATACCGTCGCCGCCGATCAATATGCTGATATTCAGCAGCTAAACGAAGAGGTCAAACTGGCCTCGCAAAACCCAGATTTAGAAGCAGAAGCTCAAGAAGCACTTACCCAAAGTCGTAGCCAACTAGACAAAGATATTGATACTTTGGTCAGCACGCACGGTGAGTCGGTTTATGCATGGCAAGCGCTAATGATAAAGGCACGTCAACAAGTAGACAGTGATGACTTTGCAGCAGCGACTGAGACATTCAAAAAAGCATTGGCCATCGATTTAGGTGATGCTGGTCTAGAGGCGATTACTCGTTTACGCTATGCAAAAACGCTGTTGGCCGCAGGTGATACAGATGCTGCACTGTCAGAAGCAAACAATGACATGCCAAGCTCGTTTGAAGCAAGTCAGCAGGAGCTACTAGGGGATATTTACTTAGCGCAAGACAATAAAGATTCAGCGATTAAATCTTATAGCAATGCGTGGGAGCTATTACGTAGCCGTCAAGAAACGCGTGCAGTATTGGCATTAAAGATGGAAAGCTTAGGTATCACGGCTGAGCCGATTGCTGAGCAAACCAGTCTTATTCAAGAGCCATCTGCTCCTGAGCCATCGCTAGTGATGGATACCTCGAATGAAGTCGCTGTCGAAGCAGGGCAGTAAGTCAGTAGGATAGTATTGAGAGTTGGTAATCAGCCAAAGCTCTTTTTTAATATAACCTAATGATTACTAATTTGCCGTTGGCCAATTTACCAATTAATAATAATTTATCTGTAGTGAGAACATACAATGACTCAATCTATTCGCTCTAGCAAAATGTTAAACACCAAGACTATCAAAAAGACAGTCATGCATGTGGCCGTACTGGCAGTAATGAGCACGGCAGTGATTGGATGTAATCGCGGTATTAAGCCTGTGGTTAATGATCCGGTAAAATTGGTACAAATCGCTCAGCCGATTAGCGTACTACAGCCTGTTTTTAGTACCGATGTTGGCAACAAAAAGGCCAGCAAAAAAGATCCGCTAGATTTGCAAGTTGGCTATGCCAATGGTCAAACCGTTACTGCATCACGCGGTGGTGAGCTGTCAGGGTTTAATAGTGCAGGCGAGCGCGTATGGTCAATCAATGTTGACGACCAAATCACCGGCGGTGTTGCAGTAGATGCATTGAGCCAGACAGCTATTGTTAGTACTCGTGGTGGCAAGGTCATGGCGTTTGATAGCACGACTGGTGCAAAGCGTTGGCAGCAGCAGTTGTCAGGTTCGGTTTTGACGCCAGCACTGATTACCAATAATCGTGTGGTATTGTCAGCGAATGATGGTTTCTTACATGGTCTATCGCTGCAAACTGGACAATCAGTATGGCAGTTCGCAACTCAAGTACCTGCTATCAGCGTTCGCGGTAGCGCTGCGCCAACTTTATTAGACAATGAGACGGCACTTTTGGCGACAGCTGATGGTCGTTTGCACGCAATTACTGTCGATAATGGTCTTCCGCTATGGTCAAGACGTGTTGGTGTAGGCGCTGGTAGTAGTGAAGTTGAGCGCATGAGCGATGTCGATGGTAAACCTATCGTAGATAAAAATCAGTTGTTTGCGATCAGCTATAGTGGTCAGCTATTAGGTATTGATTTGGCCTCGCGTCAGGTGATGTTCGTCAATGAAATTGCGAGTCTCAAATCACTGGCGGTAAATACTCAGCAAGTCATCGCTACCAGTCTAGATGGCAAAGTAGTTGCTTATGATCGCAACAGTGGCGAGACACTCTGGGAAAGTGATGAATTGGCTTATCGTGATCTCACCAATCCTGTGATGATTGGCAACTATATTGCCATTGGTGATTTCGATGGCGTAGTGCATTTGTTTAACCCTGCTACGGGTAGCATCGTTAGTCGTGTAGAGACAAAAGGGGCGTTGACCAACTTGCAAGTCCAAGGTAGCCGTTTAATGACTCAAAGTACGTCAGGACAAGTTGCTATTTGGCAATTAGTGCGCTAATAGCTATACGGATAGCTGCTTATCGGTGATTAACGAAGTGTAATATTTTACTATAGCCCTTAAGCCTATTCTTGATTATCATTTATAAAACACAAACGCTGCTTAGTCAGCGTTTAGTGCTTTGTGTAAATTGCTTGTTTAAACACAGGCTTTCGCGTACTCTATGCGACCGATGTGCTATCCATATATACTACTTATTTATGTATAATAGGTATAATGAAGCCATCCTATATACTATTTTTAATCGTAAAATAGCCATCTATTATTTTTGCTATTGTTCTATCATTCATTTTAATTCACGGTCAATTGCAGCATATCTATTACTATTTTTATGTCACTGGTTATAAGAATAACTGTACTGCCCGTCATTGTGCCTTTCACTGAGAGTAACCCATGAGTATCAAGCCTGTGGTCGCCTTAATTGGTCGTCCAAACGTCGGTAAATCCACCTTATTTAATCAGTTCACAAAAAGTCGGCAGGCATTAGTCGCTGACCTTTCAGGATTGACTCGTGACCGTCAGTACGGTGATGCAACTTATGAAGATAAATCTTTTATCGTTGTAGATACGGGTGGTATCGGTGAAGCTGATGACGGTAGCGGTAATATTGATGACTATATGTCTGAGCAGTCTCATACAGCAATTCATGAAGCAGACATCATCGTATTCGTCGTTGACGCTCGTGCCGGTATGATTGGCGCTGATGCTGAAATTGGCAAGTTTTTGCATACATTAGGCAAGCCTGTCTATGTTGTTGCCAATAAAGTCGACGGTGTACATGATGCAGCGCCTGCTGAGTTTTATGCACTAGGCTTGGGTGAGCCGTATCCGATGGCAGCCAGTCATGGTCGCGGTGTGGGTAACTTGCTTGAAGTGCTAACAGCTGATATGCCTGAGCAAGAAAACATAGTAGAGCCAAGAGGCTTGAAGCTTGCCATTATCGGCCGTCCAAACGTTGGTAAATCGACGCTCGTAAACCGCCTGCTTGGCGAAGACCGAGTAGTAGTATTTGATATGCCAGGCACGACGCGTGATAGTATTTATATTCCTTATCAGCGTGAAGGTCGAGACTATGTCTTAATCGACACCGCTGGTGTACGTCGCCGTGGTAAAATCGATGAAAAAGTAGAAAAATTCTCTGTCATCAAGACCTTGCAAGCGATTGAAGACTCTAATGTAACTGTGATTGTCATTGATGCTCACGAAGGTATCGTGGATCAAGATTTGCATATGATTGGTTATGCACTTGACGCTGGACGAGCGTTAGTCGTTGCGATCAACAAATGGGATGGTCTAACGCAAGATCAAAGAGACTATATCAAGCTTGAAATGGATCGCCGTTTTAGCTTTATTCCTTATGTAAAAATACATTTGATTTCAGCACTGCATGGCACAGGTGTCGGTAATTTATATCCGTCTATCTTACGTGCGTACAAATCTTCGATGTTTGAAGTATCGACCAACCGTTTGACCCAGATTTTGCAAGATGCGGTGACGGCAAATCCACCACCAACCGTTGCTGGTCGTCGTATCAAGTTGCGTTATGCGCATATTGGTGGCCACAATCCACCCGTTATTGTTATTCATGGTAACCAAACCAGTGCGCTTCCTAAGAGCTATCAGCGTTATCTAGAGAATCAATTCCGTCAAGTGTTTAAGCTAGAAGGCACACCGCTTAACGTTATCTTGAAGCAAAACGATAACCCATATGCGAATAAGAGCGACACACCGACTAAGGCAAAAGCCCAGCAATTGCGTCAACGTGAGCGTAATAGATCACAGAAATTTACTACCAAAGATAAAAAGCCTCGTTAATCCTCGTATTTTAGGCTTTATATCTTTAGCTTTATGATTAATGTCATCGCGTTCGATAGCGCGATGACATTTTTCTATTAATACGCTATAGTTTGAGCTCATAAATAGCTATCTTAATGCGTCAAAAAATACTCAAATGTTTTACTTATCACATCTTTAAAATACCTGTACTATAAATGAAAGCTGCCCGCGACTCAGTAGAGTGATATGAACAACCGTTCGTCTCAAACCATTCCCGTACTTATCTGGCGTTCTGTCATACAAGCTGTCGTATTGGCAGTGTTGGCAGGTTTTTTATTGCCTTTTATTTATGGCTTAGTGCATCACTATCAAGAAAAAGAACAGCATATTCAACAACTGGCATCGCTACTAACGATTAGTGCATCGACCGCAGATGGCGCTGATGTTGTGGCTGAACAAGTTAATATCTTGTTAGAAAATGAGCCGACTATTCAAAGTATTGTTTTCTATTCCACCTCTGAGCCAATTGAAGATATAGACCAGTCGCTTGCTGATTGGAAAAATGCGTTATTTGCGCATACGGTCAGTTTCAACTATCCAGTGATTAGTAAAGACCTTGATGCCAGTAGTATCGCGTCCAATAAGTCCGATTCCAATCAACAGTTAGCACTGACTTTATCAAACATTATGAGCGAATCGTCAGCGCCAGATGAGGCGACTGATACAGTTACCGAAAATAGCACATTGATTGGTTATATCAATATTACGATGGACGTAGAGTTGCTACGGTTACATTGGTTCCAAAATATCCTGTGGTTATGGCTAACAACAGTGGTACTGATTGTTATGTTTGCCTTATACATTTTTAGGAAGCTTAATTGGCCAGTCAAAGATATCGAAGCATTGACCGATGTTTGTGACATTGTCATAGACAACGCAAATCTAGAGCAACTGCCAGTCATTCCGCAGCAATTTAATTTCCAAGAACTGACCCAAATCAAAAAAGCATTAATTGTGCTATTTAATCGTTTACAAGAAGCACGGCAAGGTTATGAAACCCTTGCGGCCTTTGAACAGCAATTGCACAATAAAGATGTGTCACTTGATGTACAGTTGCATAATTTTCAAAGCATGATTTCTCATGAGTTAAAAACGTCATTGAATGCAATTGTAGGTGGTTTACAACTATTGGATCATGAGGCGCTCAACAGAGAGCAAAAAGACGCGGTAGAGATTATCAGTAGTGGTAGTGATAAATTGGTATTGTCGTTAGATCATATTATACAGTTGAACCAAATCCAAAAGGGCCAGATAAGAATTCATAAAAATGAGTTTAACCCATTACAGCTAATCGCCGATTTGCTTGCCAAGTTTGAAAATACGGCTACTCAAAAAGGGCTAGAGCTGATTAGTAATATTCATCATATAGACTATAGCCTATACGGTGATTCAGAAAAAATACATCAGATACTATCGATACTACTCAATAACGCAATTAAGTTCACGCCTGTCGGAAAAATCACGATTACGTCGCAACTGACACATTTTAATAAAAGTAATCGTTGGCAGATTAGCGTGAAAGATACGGGTATTGGTATCGATAATGAGCACCTAGACGATATATTTAATCCGTTCTTTCAGGTAGATTCTTCGCAAACTCGCCAGTACGAAGGCTCAGGGGTTGGCTTACCGATTGTTAGACAAATGGCGCAGCTTATGGGTGCTACTATAGATGTAGATAGTGTACTTGGCGTAGGTACACAGTTTACGCTGACCATAGCGATGCCCAATCAACAGCAATCAAAACAGCAGCGCTTATTGTCTGGCCTAACGATTATTTATTATTACTATCATGAGACAGGCTCCTTGTTAGAGGAACTGGAATACCTAGGTGCTACGATTATTTGTCGCCAAGGTAACCAACTCGTCATAGAGGAGATGCGTAAGCAGAAAATTGACATGGTGATGTTTGGTGAAGATGTTTTCCCAGAAAAAGCTGCGATGCTAGCCAAACGTATCCGTCAGTATGAAAGCGATGAGGGTAGTAAGAGCGAGCATCGTGCGTTATTGGTATATTGGTATCCGCAGCATCGGGCGCGCTATGTAGGCAGTTTTGAGTATGGTTTAAAAGCAGCTGGCATTGACTATTGTCATATTGCTACTTATAAGGACAAAGCGTTAAGCGACCTATTAAAACAATGGTTGGTTTAGACGTAGTACTGTCTTACTAAATCCGTGTTCCTAGTTAGGTTTATTTTATTAGGTAGCATTTTTCGACTTTTCAGTATCAAAGCATTTCTAAATTACAGTAGGTATAAAAAAAGACGCCCATTTTAAGGCGTCTTTTTTTAAACAGTTTTTAGCTAGAATTGCTTTCTAAAATTTTCTATTAGAGAAGATTCTTTACCCAGCGTACGATATGTTCCCACGTACGGCTCATGAAGCCTGACTGTTCGATATCATTGGTTGCGATAATTGGAACTGAGGCTACCGCTTTACCATCGATGACAGCCATCATTTTACCAACTTCCTGACCTTTCTTGATCGGTGCTTCTAAACTCTCAGGAATATCGACCACTGTGGTGATTTTGTTTTTCTGTGTTTTGCTGGTTAGAATTTGCAAGTTGTCGCCAGTTGCCAGTTCTACCTCGTCAGCTTCTCCAAACCATACTGGAAGCTTACTAACGAACTGTCCAGCAGGCGCCTTGGTAACCGTTGTAAAGTGACCGAAACCCCAGTTAAGTAGTTCGCGTGACTGATCAGCGCGAGCTTGTTGGCTCTTGGTACCCATAATGACAGAGATTAGGCGCATGCCTTCACGGTTGCTTGATGCAACCAAGCAGTAGCCTGCTGCATCAGTGTGGCCCGTTTTTAGGCCATCAACGGTTGGGTCAGTAATCAGCAGAGCATTACGGTTACCTTGGGTAATACCGTTATAAGTAAACTCTTTTTCTGCGTAGATACTATAGTAGTCGCCGCTGTTTTTGATAATAGCGCGAGCAAGTTTAGACAAATCCAAAGCAGATGCTAAATGACCTTCATCAGGCATACCCGTGGCATTGACAAAGTTAGAGTTCTCCATGCCAATCTTTTGTGCTTGTTCGTTCATCAATATTGCAAACGAGGCTTCACTGCCAGCAATATGTTCAGCCATGGCTTTTGACGCATCATTACCTGATTGAATGATAATACCACGTAGCATATCGATGACGCTGGCGGTTTTGTTCACAGGCACATACATACAAGATTGGCTGCTACTACCACGGCACCACGCGTTTGGACTCATCAATACCTGTTCATCTTCTTTCAGGTCACCTGATGCTAAGCGTTGCTCAATGATATAACTGGTCATCATCTTAGTCAGAGATGCTGGCGGCAGCGCCTCATTGGCGTTTTTTTGAGCCAAAATTTCGCCAGTGTTATAGTCCATCAACACATAGGCAGTATTGTCCATTTCAGGTGGTTGAATGGCTGCGTTTGCCACTACTGCACTCATCGAGATACTTACACCAACTACCAGCTGCACCAGCTGATTTTTTACACGCTTTACTGTCATATATCATTACACCGCATCATGGAACCAAATGTATCTATCGCTTATGTTTGTACCTATTTCCATACATTATTTTAAGCAGCATGTCTTAAATGCAGTGTTTAAAATAATGTATCGACGGAAATAGTAACGCCTACACAATAGACATAAAATTAACGCCTTATCTTAGCAAAATGACTACCGATGGGGAATCAATAAATGCAAAAATAAGGCAAGTTTGAAAAGAAAAATGAAGGCCTATCATATATTTGTTCTGACTATCATCTGACCAGTCTCTGTAATAAAAATTTAACGCTCACAAAAAAGCCTGCTGCACTGCTTGTGAATAACAAGTAAAGTGACAGCAAGCTTTGATGCTACAGATACCTAAACAATCAGTTGATAATATTTGCTTAACCGATGTTATAAAGAGTACATAGCTTTTATTTTATTATCATTGATACCAATACTATTAACAAGTTAAGTAGATGACGTTAGTCGTTGAGTCAAACTAACGAGTCTTCTAGTAATCTGCATTTGCCAAATCTTCACATAGTGCTTTGTTTTCTTGCTTTGAGAATCCCATCGTCCAACTACGAATACCTTGTAGTATCTGGCGATAGTCTTGCTGTGTAGATAAGTATTGAATAGCCGCTTTTGGATCTTCTAGAGAAGGCATTAGCTCATGCAGCTGTACAGTGTACGACTTATAGAACCGCTGCTTTTGCTTACCATTAAGCATTGGTGGGCATATCTCTGATAGTACTTGCATCACCGCAATTTCGTGCTTAGTAATGTTGATGCCAGACATGTCTAGCGGAATGGTAGTGCCAGAGTTATTCGCAGCATTAGAAGCTTGAGACAGCATAGCAACAGACGTTATCAGTCCTGCAATCCCAACTTTTGAGGCAGTATTTGCTATCACAGAAGCTATAGATAATATCGATTGTTTATTCATTCAGTATTACACTCGCTCGTCTTTATTTAATGGTCATATGTTAATCGGTAAAAAAACAAAAGTCACATAAAATATTGATTTATGTGTAGATATCTTGTGAGCCAAAACCATTTTTTAGCAACATATCAGTAGCATACCCTAATGACGTTACTTCAGTATCAGTACATCGGTTTGTATTGTTGTGGGGTGTTGCGTATTGTAACGCGATGCTTAATCGACTGGTTATCATTCGTTTGATACAGATCTTGTTACGCTATTTTTCTCATATAATCATTAGTATGAGATGAGAGTGATACTTTGCTAAAGACAGGGTTCGTGTCTTTATATTATTCAGTTATAATCGCCCATGCTATTAAAACGATACTTTTTCGTTAGACTGAGACGTCATATCATTGAAGAATTAGAGTATCATGTTTTCATTTTAAATATGAGCATCGTATTTTTATGCCATATCTTGAACAGACATGGCACGACAGCAGAATTATCAAGTAGAGATGTAGAAAAATCGGCAATAAAATATTAACCATATACTGAGCAGAAATGAGATTTTTAATTAGTAATGATGACGGTGTGTATGCGCCAGGATTATTGGCACTATCTCAGGCATTATCGACTATCGGAGAAGTGGTCGTCGTTGCTCCCAATGATGAACAAAGCGGCTATGCCAGCGCGCTGAGTGTTTCAAGACCATTGCATACGCATCAGCTGCCTTCTGGATTTATAGCGGTAAATGGCTCACCAGCTGATTGTGTATATCTAGCAATCCATGAATTATATCGTGATAGTGACTTTGATTGCGTGATTACAGGCATTAACTCAGGGGCTAACCTTGGACAGGATGTGATGTTCTCTGGTACGTTCGGTGCTGCATTGACCGCGCAACTATCTGGTATTCCTGCTATAGCAACGTCTTTGGTAGGCGGGGGTGTCAAAAACGGCGGGCAAGAATCAGCCAGTGATTATCAAGTGGCCGCACATGAAATCGTCAAACTGCTTACTGAGACTTCGATTTTAGAGATGCTCAAAAGTTTGCCCTATCATGTATTAAACGTTAATATTCCTGATGTGCAGCATGCCGATGATATCAATGGTCGAAAAATAACCTCACTAGGCCATAAGCAGGCTGCTCAGCCAGTACGTCATATGATAGACCCACGCGGCCGAGATGCATATTGGTTGTCTCTACGAAAAGGTAAAAATGAGCGACCATCAGAGACGTCAATCGATGCGTTACAAGCGAAGCAGGATATGATGACAGATTATCAAGCCGTAGCAGCAGGGTATGTCAGTTTATCACCAGTACGCCTGCATCATACGCCAACGGCAGCGCTGGATAGATTATCAACACTCACGCTATAAATTCTATAAGATATAACCCATACCGGCTTATTAAACACTGACGTGTTATGAGAATATCAGAGGACTCTTGTATGGCATTGAGAGCTTTTGAATGATTAAACAATGAATGAGCAACACAAAGAATAGGAACCTTGTATGAAAAAAATCATAGCTGGATCGCACCTTGTTAAAGCCGCGTTGATTGGTACTATGGCAGTCGCTACTCTATCTGTCGTTGGCTGTGCAACTAAACCTACCTATCAGTCAGCAAACCAAGCAGGTCCTAAGATTATTACTAACGCGCAAGGCGTCCCTAACTATCACCGTGTACAACGCGGCGATACGGTTAGCCAGATTGCAGCGCGCTATCGTCTGAACTACCGCCAAATCGGAGCGATGAACAATCTAGATAGTAAATACACCATCTATAGTGGGCAATGGCTCAAGCTATGGCAAGGCAATGCGGTAACCACTGCAAGTAACAATAGCTATAGTGCTCCAGTTCAAACGCAACCAACTTATACGCCACCTGTGACCCAATCTCAAACACCAGCTTATGAAGCCACTGCCAACTCTACCTCTGGTTATGATTATCCTACGCGCAACCCAGTAACTCGTAATATTGACCCTGCTGCGGGCAATATGGGAATGTGGTTTGCAGGCAAAGTTGGTGATCCAGTACTTGCCAGCCAATCAGGAACTGTGCTTTACTCAGGCAACGGTCTGCCAGAGTATGGCAATCTAATTATGATTCGTCATAGTGATAACTACATCACAGCCTACGCTCACAATAGCCAGTTGTTGGTGCAAGAGGGTGATACAGTACAGCGTGGCCAACGTATTGCTAGTATGGGCAGTAGTGGTCAGACCAATGAGATAGGCTTAGAGTTTCAAGTTCGCTTAAATGGTAATCCTATTGACCCACGTAGCGTACTTGGGCGTTAGACTTAAATAATAGCTACGGATAGCTTGGCCACTGTGAGCCATTTTATTTATTCATGTTTGAGATTTTTTATGAGATTAAAAAAGCAATACCTCACCCTTATGCCAGCATTAGTGATGGTCGGGTGTACAAGCCAGCAGGCAATGCAAAGTAAGCCTGTTCGTCAAGGCGGCGTTGAGATTACTCAAACCCAAACCGTTCAGGTCAAACCAACACCTGCACCAGTCGTAAAACCGCAGCCTGCGCCCAAGCCTAGCTATAGTAGCTTTTCTGATTGGAAGTCAGACTTTTCTATGCGGGCCATATCGTCAGGCTATGATGCCCAAGTTATTGGTCGATTGCTTGACTCTGCTTACCTAAATCAGCAAGTCATCTCATTAGATTCAGGTCAGCCTGAGTTTTCTAAGATGCCGTGGGAATACGTAGATTCTGCGGTATCAAGTGGACGTGTCAGTGTAGGGAAGCGCAAATTTGCTGAGCAGCGTGCTTATTTGTCTCAGCTAGAGTCTCAGTATGGGGTTAATGCAGAGATTATCGCTGCGATATGGGGTATGGAGTCATCGTATGGCGCTGTGACTGGTAATAGTGATTTGCCAAGTTCGCTTGCCAGCCTTGCTTATGATGGTCGTCGTCAAGAATTCGCTGAAACGCAGTTGCTATCGTTAGCGACCTTGCTACAACGCGGTGACGTATCATGGTCACAGTTGGACGGTTCTTGGGCAGGTGGTATGGGACAAACCCAGTTTATCCCTGAGACTTGGCTCAAACAAGGGGTTGATGGTGATGGTAATGGACATCGTAATCCTTGGGCGACTGGTGATGCGCTAGCCTCGACGGCCAACTATCTTAGTAACTCAGGTTGGGTTCGTGGCTTAGCACCGTTTTATGAAGCAACGGTGCCAGCATCGTTTGATTACTCAGTGGTTGGTAGCAAACAACCTGCCGCTAGATGGGCTGCGATGGGTGTCGATACGATAGCGGACGTTTACTTAGATGCCAATACTCAGATGGAGCTATGGTTACCCGCTGGTAAAGACGGTCCAGTATTATTGCTGAGCCCAAACTTCGATGTGATTAAAGTCTATAACAACTCATCAAGTTATGCATTGGGCGTTAGTCTGCTAGGCAAAACGATTAATGGACAAAGCGGTTTGCAAAAATCTTGGCCTCGTTATGAGCGTCCATTATCGACCACGCAAGTGACTAACCTACAGCGTCGGTTGACTAGTATGGGTTATGATACCAAAGGTGCTGATGGTATCGTGGGTACCAATACTCGTATGGCATTCCAGCGCTGGCAAGCAGATAACGGCCAAACACCAGATGGCTTCATTACTCAAAACAGTGCGTCTTCATTGGCTGGATGGTGAGGTAAACTGACGGTATTTATACACTGTATAAAAGTGGCTCTTTTTAATCGTACTTAGCCATTATGAATTAGTCACTAGTCATCAAACGATAATTTACTTTGTTCTACAAAAAGCACCTTGCCAAGGTGCTTTTTTTGTCTCAATCTATGTCTGATTTTGCTGACATCTTTAACACCACGGACAATGCAATAAATATCAAATATTAAGACCAGTGTAATCTGGCTTTATTCAAAACTTATCAGGACAAGGTTAATACAAGAAAGTTGATACTTTGAATGATAGACTCTAGATAATGTGTTTTTTAACGATGACTTTTACTCATAGTTTTAAGTGACAGTTTTCAATGACCATTTTTAATAACAGTTTCGATTACAAACAATTAGAACGACAGTAATTAGAACGACAGAAAGAGCGTGACCTTATGATTACCATGGAAGAATTACAAGCTGCGATACAGCAACGGATAGATAATTATCATATTACTGACTTTCCGCTACAAAAAAGAGCCGTTAACACTCTAGAGTTGCTAGACAGTCTAAACCATATACTGGCTCAAGATATAGGTTCGCCCTTTGATGTACCGCGGCAAAATCTATCTGCAATGGATGGTTATGCGATTGCCAAAGGTAGTGAGTTATCAGAAAACAGTACTATCGAGATCGTTGGTGAGTCGCAAGCTGGCAGTGCTTATACTGGTAAGACAGCAGCAGGGCAAGGGGCGCGGATTTTTACGGGTGCAGTCGTACCAGATTGCTGTGATACGGTCATTATGCAAGAGAATACAAACTTTGCAGATATCAAAGCGACCGTTGATAAATCTCGACCTTATAACATTACGCTCACGCAAACCGCCAAAGTTGACGATAATATCCGCTCACAAGGCGAAGAGATTGAGTCTGGCGAAGCCGTTTTGAAAATCGGTAAACGACTCAATTCTGCAGATATTAGCTTACTCGCCAACCTTGGTATTAGCCAAGTGAACGTGTTCCAGCCGCTTGTCGTAGGCGTGTTGGCAACAGGTGATGAGCTCGTGGCTATTGGCAATGAGCTACAAAGCCTAGCCCAAATATATAATTCTAATACTCCAACGCTCAAAAGCTTGCTATCAGATCTGCCTATCACTATTCGTGATTATGGCATTATTCCTGATAACCTAGAGCAGACGACTATCGCAGTCAATGAGGCCATGCAGGACTGTGATGTACTGATATCGACAGCAGGTGTCTCAGTTGGTGACTATGATTTTTTGACCACTGTGATCGAAACATTAGGTCAGATTAACCATTATAAAGTGGCGATGAAGCCTGGTAAGCCTTTTGTATTTGGTGAATTGAATAAAAATCTCGATAAGCCAGTACTGTATTTTGGCCTACCGGGCAATCCGCTCTCTACGGTTGTGGGGACGCTACAGTTTGTGATACCTGCGTTGTGGCAAATGTCAGGTGCTAGCGTATTAGAGCAGCCGATGCCGCTAACTATCAAAGCCAAACTGATCAGTGACATCAGAAAATCCCCCGGCCGCAAAGACTTTCAGCGTGGCGTATTGTCACGAGATGAGACAGGTCATTATCAAGTTGAGTGCTTTTCAAGACAGCAGTCACATAGAATCAAACAGCTGAGCCGCGCCAATTGCTTTATTGTATTGGACAAAGACAGTGGGAACGTAGCAGCTGGTAATGACGTCGTTGTACAACCGTTTCCTTGGCTACATCGCTAATTCATCGTTTGCCAATTTATTGTAAGGTGGTCGCACAGAGCTAGAGAGCAACCTTACACTGGTATGCTAAACACGAATAATAAAGTAGTGCTTATAGTAAGCAGTACTGATGGCAGTAACATATGATTGATGACAACATAGATGACAAACACAAAATAGACAGCTCGCAACTGTATTCGTCGAGCTTGGCACCGGCAATGTCTGATGGCTACATAGAGCCTGCTTTAGTCATGCCCACTGAGCAGATGAGTGACTATCACCAGCCACTAACCGATGGGTTTGCACGGCGTCTGACTTACTTGCGTCTGTCTATTACTGACTTTTGTAATTTTCGCTGTGAGTATTGCTTGCCAAATGGCTATCAAGGTAAGCGCCCTGATGATGAGCTGAGTATCTCTGAAATTGCGACCTTGGTGCGCGGCTTTGCTCAAGTAGGTACCAAAAAAGTTAGAATTACAGGTGGTGAGCCTTCTATTCGTCGTGATGTTGTCGAAATCATCGAAACGATCAAGCAAACTGACGGTATTGAGACAGTTGCGATGACCAGTAACGGTTATAAATTGGGTAAACATATAGCCAACTGGCAAGCTGCTGGACTTGACCAGCTCAATATCAGTATGGACAGTTTTGATGCCGCTACCTTTCATAAAATGACAGGCTTTGATACCTTGCCGCAGATATTGGCTGACATGGATATATTGTTAGAAACGACTGATATCAAACTGAAAATAAATAGTGTCTTGATGGCAGAGACTGCTTTTGAGAATTTAATCACGGCGATCGACTATGTCAAAGATAGACAAGTGACTTATCGCTTTATTGAATTTATGCAGACCAGTGATAATAGCGATTTGTTTTTTGCTCAGCATGCTCAGTCTGATATTATCACTGATTACTTGTTAGAAAATGGCTGGCAGCCGCATGAGCGCGGTAGTGCCGATGGTCCAGCAGTAGAATACAGCCACCCTGATTATGTTGGTCGTATCGGTATGATTGCCCCATATGCGGCGCACTTCTGTGATACCTGTAACCGCTTGCGTGTAAGCAGCCAAGGCAAGGTGCATTTGTGTCTGTTTGATCAAGGCAACTATGATATCCGTCCATACTTACAGCAAGACGATATCCAAGGACTGGTGAACACTTTACATAGCTTTATGCCGATTAAGCCTGAGCATCATCATCTGCATGACTCTAACAGTGGCATCATGCACAATCTATCGATAATCGGCGGATAGAAGTTTTTGAACCTGTAATTATGACGCTGATAGAGACTGTTTTCCAACGCAATCGTTTTTCAATATAGTTTTTTTTGATACAACGGATATTTAATACAATTATAAAATGACATCTATAAAGGATTATTTATGAGTAAGCCTGCTGCACAATTTACACCGCTTAATATTGCTGTATTGACCGTTTCTGATAGCCGTACGCTAGCAGAGGATACGTCAGGCCAGTACTTAGTAGATAGTTTGACCGAAGCAGGGCATCATTTAGCAGATCGTCAATTAATCACCGACGATATTTACCAGATTCGCGCAGTCATCAGTGGTTGGATTGCTAGTCCAGACGTTCATGCGGTTATTACAACTGGCGGTACAGGGTTCTTCATTAGAGATAGCATGCCAGAAGCTGTGAGTGTGCTGTTTGATAAATCAATCGATGGTTTTGGTGAAATGTTCCGTTTGATCTCAAAAGATGAAATTGGTATGTCTACCGTACAATCACGAGCAGTTGCTGGCATGGCCAATGGTACGGGTATATTCTGTCTACCAGGATCTTCTGGTGCTTGCCGTACGGGTTGGGAAAATATCTTAAAGGATCAGTTTGATAGCCGTACTCGTCCATGCAATTTTGTGCCGCATTTTTTGGCACAAAACCCTAGCCATGATTGAGTTATAAATAATTGAGCTATGAGTGATATACAATCAAATCTGAAAGGTAATAGCGTAATAACAGATTGCTCAAATAATCTGGATGGTTTGGCAGGTGTGGTTATCTTGGCAGGCGGGGCATCCAAGCGCATGGGAACGGCTAAAGCGATGCTGACACTACCGTCAGGTGAGCAGCTGCTAGACTATCACGTTCGTCATGCGAGCAAGTTACAGGTTCCTATATTGATTGCAGATAATGGTCGCGGCTTTCAAGCTGGTTTAGATGTCCATTCAGAAAAACCTAATGCGCCTGTTATTCACATTGCTGATTATGGTACTGATGTTGACTCTAATAAACATGATGAGCAGATCAAGACTGGCGGCGCTTTGGTCGCTATCGAATCAGCCTTACAAACATTGAACGATTTGAATGATTCAGGCGTATCAAAAAACGTACAAGCATCGTGGTTACTGGTTATCAGCTGTGATAGCTTAATACCAGCAACTGACTTGTGGCAGAAATTACAATGTGAAATAAGCCTTGCTGCCGATAAAAAAGTAATTTGCTTAAAAGATGACAGTCACCTATATCCATTGTTAGGGCTGTATCAGTTAAGCATCGAGCCTAATTTGAAAAGCTATATAGATAGCAGACAGCGTAGAGTGATGCAGTTTATTGAGCCATTAGTGCAAGCTGTACCATTTAGCAAAGAGTGGCAAAAGTTGACCAACTTTAATACGCCTGAAGATTTTAAGCAGGCATGTGCTGCTCTATCAAAATAATAAAAATATCACATAAGAAAGGTTATATAAATGAGTGACAGCGTTCAGATAAATCAGCAATCTACTTTATCTCACTTGGATAGTGATGGTGATATTACCATGGTCGATGTTAGTGGTAAGACAGCAACGACGCGAGAAGCCAATGCCTCTGGGCAAGTTCGTTTTCCCAGTGAAATTTATACGCAGATTAAAGCGGCTGATGGGATGACCAAAAAAGGCAGCATCACGCAAACGGCTCATATCGCTGGTATCATGGCGGCCAAACGTACTCATGATCTGATACCGCTTTGTCATCCACTACCGCTAGACAAGATAGGCTTAAGCTTTGAGTACAACGACGCGCTCAACAGTATCACGGTTAGTGCTGTAGTCAAGGTTACGCATAAGACAGGGGTTGAGATGGAGGCACTAACAGCGGTCAGCGTTGCTTGCTTGACTATCTATGATATGACTAAAGCACTATCGCATGACATCGTTATAGATGATATTCATCTGGTTAAAAAGACAGGTGGCAAGTCAGATTACAGTCATGCTTAAAGTGACGAAATTGCAGAGTACGTCATCAATTAATTAATAAAGATATGCTAAATGCCAAGCAAGGAAGCTTGCATAAGAGGGAGAGGTTTATGAGTGCTATCGATATGACAACTGATATCGAATTAACGATGAATATTAATGTCATGTATTTTGCCAGTTTGGCTGACGAGGCCAATTGTCAGCAAGAGACAGTAAGCGTACAGCAGGGTACGTCATTAACTGAACTATATGAACAGCTTAGTCAAAAGCATCGTTTTAGCCGTCCGCAGTCGGAGCTACGCGTTGCAGTAAATGACTACTTTGCTAAATGGACTGACCAGATAGACGATGGTGATAGCGTAGTTTTCATCACGCCAGTCGCTGGTGGTTAGACAAGCATTTACTAATGTCCATTTTATCAGTGGCTATTCAGTGGTTACAAAGAAAAAATAATAAATAGAGAAGAAAAATGACTGATAACGTCCACGATCATTCAATGAGCATCAAACGTAGTGCTGATGAGGCTTACCTTATCGCTGAGCGTGATGGTTTTGCGCTACTAGATATTGCGATTGACGAAGATAGGCTAAAAAGTACGTTAGATAATGACAGCTGCGGCGCGTTTGTTTGTTTTGAAGGGCGAGTGCGCAACCATAATAATGCCACGAGCGTTGATCGTCTTACCTATTATGGTTATGAGGATTTGGCAATCAATCAAGGTCGCGTCATTATAGAAGAAGCCAAAAAGCGTTTTGAAATTACGCATGCTATTGCGATACATCGTATCGGTGCGTTAGAAATTGGTGATGTTGCCGTATGGGTTGGGGTAGTGTCAGCGCATCGTTATCCAGCATTTGATGCGTGTCGCTGGATATTAGATACCATCAAAGCAGACATTCCTGTGTGGAAGCAAGAATACTACGAAGACGACTCGTCTAAATGGCTTAGCAATAATGGGTAAGTTAACAGCTATTGTTGGTGTGTCTGGGTGTTTGCTATTGTCACTGAATGCTTGTACGCAAGACAAAGACGCTAATACGACGCTTGCTGCTGATACCACTGAACCAGCCCAGACTTTGCGTATTGCTGCAGCTGCTAACTTATCTGATGTACTCCCTCATATTATTGATAGCTATCAGGCTGATAACAACTCATCTGTCCAAAATGTTTCAAGTATCTCAGATATTGAAGTTACTTATGCCTCTTCTGGCAAATTATATGCGCAAATCAAAGCAGGGGCACCGTATGATATATTCTTGTCTGCCAATCAAGATTTCCCTGCTAAATTGGCTGATGAAAATTCAGCTAGTGTTATTAACGAAGATAATAAGCTAACCAAGCCTTTTACGTATACGAGAGGTCAATTAGCGCTCTATAGTATCGCTAAACCTTTACATGGTTTTACGCCAACGTCGCTGGATGATGTGTTTACCAATGCTGACTTTACTCAGGACAGCAAGGTAGCTATCGCTAACCCTGACCTTGCTCCCTATGGTGCCTCTGCAAAAGCCTATCTGCAATCACAAAATATGTATGATAAGTTAAATGCTCAGAAAAGCTTGATACAGTCAGAGAATATCGGTCAAGCGTTTCAATATGCACATACGGGTAGTGTGGACTATGGTTTTGTAGCACAGTCTCAGCTTGTTGCGATTAAAGCCAAGCCTGAGCAGTTTATTACCTTGTTGCCAGCATCTTATCCAGCTATATTACAAGATGGCATAATTATCAATAACACCGCCCCAGCAGCAGACTTCACCGACTACCTGCGCTCAAAAGCAGGGCAGCAACACTTCTTGCAAGCAGGCTATCTGGCCGTCCAGTAATACGTTAGACTAACCCCTCTCATCATAGAACGAGCAGTGACATTATATGATCGACCAGTCTCTTATGTCAGATATGCTCAGTCCATTTTGGGTGAGCATCAAGCTCGCTTGCGTGACTACCTTATGTCTATTGCTATTTGCAACGCCTATCGCTTACTGGTTGGCTAAGCCGAGCCGTATAAAAGTAATAGGACGTCTTAAGGTACTGCTCATGGGCATCATTGCGATGCCTCTGGTGCTACCACCTACCGTGATTGGTTTTTATCTATTGTTACTGCTCAGTCCTAGTGTGGGTATCGGTAAATGGTTGAGCGAACATAATATTAGCCCGTTGATTTTTACCTTTGAAGGTCTGGTCATTGGTTCCATTATTTACTCATTACCGTTCTATATACAGCCAGTTTACGCACAGTTTTTGCGTATTCCACAAAGTGTCACAGAAGTTGCTCATCTCTTAGAACCAAGTCGTATGCGACGGTTTATGAAAGTGGCTTTACCGCAAGCGCGGGTGGGTATTATTTTGGGTAGTTTGGTAAGCTTTGCTCATACCATTGGGGAGTTTGGGGTTGTACTGATGATAGGGGGTAGCATCTCAGGCGAAACTAAAGTGGTATCGATTGCTATATATGAGCAGGTAGAAGCACTCAATTATGAGGCGGCTCATATGATGTCTGGTATTTTAATTATCATGGGTGTAGTGATGGTAGCGTTAATCGCTAGCGTAAGCCGAATAAGTCAACGTCCATAGCACTGGAACATTTGTATGCGAGTTAAGGAGTGTTAGGTAGCATAGTAGCTATATAAACAATGTCTAAACAAAATCTACAGACACAAAAAAACCTCAAACAATCTAATGCTTGAGGCGAAACTTGCTTAAACTCAAAGGTTTAAATTCGTTTTAAATATGGCGCAGCGGACGGGACTCGAACCCGCGACCCCCGGCGTGACAGGCCGGTATTCTAACCAACTGAACTACCGCTGCTTAGGTCTTTTAGCTTGTTTAGCCACTTGCTAAGAAGTGGTGGGTGATGACGGATTCGAACCGCCGACATTCTGCGTGTAAGGCAGACGCTCTACCAACTGAGCTAATCACCCTTCGAACAATTGCTAGGCAATTTATTCAACATCAACTGAGCCCTACGTTTGTCACTAAGCTCCGTTGCTGTGGGTGTGTATTATATAGATTTACTGTTGGGTGTCAAATATTATTTTAATGTTTTTAGAAAATAATTATAAATCGGACTTGTAGTCTATCAAAAATAGCACTCAAAGCCATGTATTATATAGCATTTCTAAAAATTTACTTATTATCATTATTTGTTGTTTGGCGGTGAAAAGCTACTATACTATGGATGCTTTATTCGTTGAACACGGTTGATGGAGGCCAATATAAACACTTTTACTATTAAAGATACTTTTACCAGCTGGACTTGGGGAGACTTAGCGGGTCTGGGTTTGGTGCTGCATATTGTACTTATGATAGTAATGACGCTGCGAGTGGTTTCTGTGCAGCGAAATATTGGTGTGTCTATTGCTTGGGTTGCTGTGCTTTACACATTGCCAGTATTTGGTTTTGTGGCGTACATCCTGCTCGGTGAGCCGATGATTGGACGGCGCTATCGTGAACGCGTAGATCAAGCCAGCATCTTGATGAATGATATGGCAAGGCGTGAGCATCTGATTTTTGACAAAGGGCAGGACTTATTGCCAGCTAACTACCGCGGTGTTAGCCAAATAGGAACGCGCTGGACCGGGTTTGGTGTATTTCCTAACCATCAAATGCAGCTGTTGACGGATCCTGCTTCGATTTTTCAGCGTTTGATTGAAGATATCCATGCCGCCCAGCGTATTGTCCTCATGGAATTTTATATTGTCTATCCAAAAGGACAGGTGTTAGAGGTTATAGAAGCGCTATCTGTAGCGGCTCAGCGCGGCGTAGAGTGTCATATATTGGCTGATAGTGTGGGCAGCTTTAGCTTTGTTAATAGTATCGTGCACCGTAAATTAGAAAAAGCAGGAGTTTATGTCCATCAGTCATTGCCAGTAGGACTATTTAAGACATTATTTAAACGCTCTGATTTGCGTAATCATCGTAAAATGGTGGTTATTGATGAACATATCGGCTATATCGGCAGCTTCAATCTGGTTGATCCAAGGTTTTTTAAGCAAAATAAAAACGTTGGTCAATGGATTGATGTGGCGCTACGAACGACTAGCCAGCACTCGATTAGTATCAATACAGCGATGGCCAAGGTAATTGTTACCGACATCGGTGCTGAAAGTAATGACAATCTTGCTGAGCTGCATCAACGGGTTAACAACTACACCCGTAAGTTATATGTGATGCATCCGACCATCAATGATCTAAATAGCCGGGTGAAGGTATTGGCGGATACGGTTGATGATCATGAGCAGCCAGATATAGGCGCCACCTCGATTGTCGTACCAAAGATGCCTGTCGTGGACAAAGTCTTAGCGCAGCTAATACCTTCAGCACCGCAGCTAACGGCTCATGTGATTTATAATACGTTAGTTACCGTGATTCATCGCGCTAATAAGCGCATCCGTATTACCACGCCTTATTTTGTCCCTGATGAGTCCCTATCGGGTGCGCTAACGATAGCGGCTAAGCGCGGCGTTGATGTGACGATTATTGTTCCTGAAAAGGTGGATTCGTTTCTGGTACAGCATGCCTCTCAAGCTTATTATCAAGAGTTATTGGATGCTGGAGTGACGATTGCCTTGTTTAGAGGTGGTTTGCTACACGCAAAAACAGTGGTTATCGATGATGACTACTGTCTATTTGGCACCGTCAATATTGATATGCGCAGCTTTTATTTAAATATGGAAGTCAGTTTGGCGATTTATACGCCAGAAATGGTCGCCCAAGTAGCGGACTGTCAGGAAGTCTATTTAGAAAACTGCCGAATCCTAGATAGTGATGAGTGGCAACAGCGTCACGGATCAAAACGCTTGTTTGACAATGTCGTGCGCTTGTTCAGTCCTTTATTGTAGCACTCGAACTTTTAAGGTAAGGTAATCTACCAGTATCGCTCTATTATTTTAGTAGTATTAGCACTTTTATAGCCTATGCTTTTTTGGTTTATCTATCTGCAAAGAGGTCACTTCCGTCTATGTCTGCATCACCTTTAACACCACTGGACTATATTGCAGAAGGCTACTGGCAAGATTTCTTAGCTGGGCGTCCTATTGCGGGCGGTATCGCCTACGAAACTGAGCTGCGCGCTTGTATGCTAGACGAGTCGCTTGAGAGTTTACAGCGTATCGATACGCTATTGTCCCAAGTACGCCGAGATATGATCAAGAGCGGTATATGGGATGAGACGACACTGCTGGTCGATGAACGCTATCGTAATTTTATGATGTTTTTGGCGTTTTATGCCGGTCGTGTATTGGCGCAGCAGTGGCAAAGCAAGCCACATTGGTACGGTCAGTTTGAGCTGCGTAAACGTTACCCTGAGCTAGCATTGGTCACCGATGATTTTTATCAGCATATGGCAGTCGGTTATGATGATAGCGTAGGTAAAGAGCGTCTATTTTTTGCACTAGAGCCAATAGGTTTACGTCTGTTTGGTCATATTGATCGGCAGTTTGACGCGGTACAAGGCGGGCAAGTAGAGAGCGGGTTATATCAAGCGGTTAGCCTTAAACTACCAACTATTCTAAGTAACGATGTTCATTCAGTGTCCGAATTAACAGCGCATAAAGTAACAACACATAAAGCAACCACTCATCAAGTCACTGAAAGTATCGCTCCGAGCGCAGATTTAAATACGCATGTTGGTACTAGTCAATTAAATGTTCCTCTTAACAAGCCAGAGGAAGTATCGATAGGAGCTGAGCATAACCAAGCAAACGTAGTACCTCCTGAGTCTGAGAGCTCGATAAAGCCTGAGCTGACTAAAGTAGCGCAACCAACGGCTAAGCCTACGTCACCTGTAAAAAACACATCAACGCCAGAGATGTTTACGCAGCTGCTCGTAGAGTTAGATGAGATAACGGTGCCACAACCAACGGGTGATATGCAATATCAGCAAGCGCGCAAAGTATTAGATCAGTTCGAGCAGCATATTGCCAAGCAGAACAAATCTCGTCGCCAAGTTATATTTTCAGATGATCATATTGCGGCAAAAAACAAAGCGCTGCTATTACTACAAGCGGCTGCTGAAGATGGTAATACGGCTGCAATGTTACGTTTGGCCATGTATGAATTGTTAGGTGAAGGTTTGACAGCGGACAGTGACAATCAAAAAAAATCGGGCGTAGAATGGGTTAATCAAGCCGCTAGTAAAAACGACAGCCGTGCTCAGCGTCTACTCAGTAAAATGTATTACCAAGGAGTAGGGGTATCCCAAGATATAGATAGCGGTAAATACTGGTTAGAGCAGGCAGCGGATAATGGTCATACAGAAGCGGCCAATCTGGTTCAGCAATGGCAGCAAGCAGAAATGCTGCTGACCACACAGAAGCAAGAGCAGCATAGCACCAAGCGTTATCAGCTGTTAATTGGCGCAATCATCGCAGTCGCTTTATTGATAATAATCATTATCTAACAATCGTTATCTAATAACTATTTACTCAGTAACTTTTTAAAAGCTTATTGTTACAGCTTAAATTCAGGTAGAATTGGCGCGCTCTACATTTACCCTTTTATTGTTTGATTCATAACTAATTTGGGCTGTTCCATGCCATCATCTAATACCCCGTCTGACCACTCTGCAAATCCAATTAACCCTGTATCATCACCTAATCGTGAGGTACACGAGACACCTTTATATTATCAGTCTCTTATTGGGCTGCTAAAGCCACTATATCGTCTGCAAGTATGGCGTCGATCTCATAAAAACGATAACTATCAACAAGAAATCGATCAGCGTTTTGGTAAGCAGTACCCACCGCGCCCAACGGTCGATGCTAATAGCAATAAAGGGGTGATTTGGTGCCACGCAGTCTCATTAGGTGAGACCAATACGGTCGCGCCTTTATTAGATATGTTATTGGCTAATGGCTACCAGATATGGTTGACCAATACGACTCAGACAGGTTTTGCTCGTGGTGCCAGTCGTTTTGCAGAACAGATAGCTCAGGGTCAGATGAGTCATAGCTATGTGCCAGTCGACAGCCCTGCTGTAATCGAGACTTTCTTAACGCATGTACATCCGATCGCTGCACTGTTTGTAGAAACAGAGCTGTGGGCAAATATCTTGACCAAACTATCTCAGCACCGTATTCCAAGTATTCTAGTCAACGGTCGATTATCGGCTTCTTCTTTTCAGAGCTATCAAAAAATTGGTGCAGTCAGTGCCAGTATGATGAAAAACCTCTCCTTAATTATTGCGCAAGACAGTGACTCTGCTAAACGCTTTAGGCAACTAGGGGCTAGTAGCGCCCAAATTCGTGTGGCAGGCTCATTAAAGTGGGTAATTAATGCGTCCAAAGCTGATGACAAAGCGGTAGAAGATAACCGTATTTATAATAAGAAAGCTGATCTGCGAGCAGATTTTGGTATAGCAGATCGTCCTGTGTGGGTAGCTGCGAGTACTCATGATGGCGAAGAGGCAGCAGCGTTGTCATTGCAGCAGCAACTACTGTCTCAAGCCACATTAGCAGATACATTGCTTGTTATTGTCCCTAGACATCCTGAGCGTTTTGACGCAGTAGCAGAACTCATTCAGAAAACTGGGTTAAATATGGCTCGGCGCAGTGATGGAGACGTGCTTGATGCAGATACGCAAGTCTATCTAGCAGATAGCATGGGTGAGATGATGACTTGGTATACATTGGCAAATGTAGCATTTGTGGGCGGCTCACTGGTAGATATTGGCGGGCATAATCCAGTGGAGCCTGCTAGTGTGGCCACGCCTGTACTGATGGGACGTTATACTCAGTCTTGTCAAAGCGTGATAGACAAACTGGCTAGCGTAGGCGCTGTATATCAGCCAAGTAATGATTTTTATTGTCCAGTCGAGTCAAATAACTCAAGTAGTTGGGATGCACAGATAGTTAGTGATGATCAGTTAAAGGCGAACAAAAAATCCTCTCGCAAGAAAACAGCTTATAATCGTGAAGAGGCTGTTAGCATTTATACGCAGCTAGAGACTTGGCTGCGCAATTTGCCATTGGCCGCGCAGGCAGGGCAAGCTGGCGAGCAAATGACGATACAGCAGCAAGCGGTATTGACCCGCCAATTTACTATGATTGAAGACGCAATCGAGATGTCTTCTAACCAAGATAGCTTATGAACTGTATATTATTGCCCGCTGAAAATTTCTCAGCAAACGCAGCAAAAATCGATGCCTTGTCTCAAGTCAGCCATGTGACTAAAGTGCTAGACGCAAAAGTCGGTGATACGCTTAAAATTGGCCAAATAGGCGGTAACCTTGGTACGGCTGTTATCGAAGATATTACCTCTGACAGCATTCAGCTAGGTAACGTCCAGCTGAATACTGTGCCGCCTGCCAAATTGGATCTGACTGTTATTTTGGCGTTACCGCGTCCTAAAGTGCTACGGCGATTGATCATGGATATGACGGCGCTTGGTGTACGCGATATCATTCTTATCAATAGCTACCGTACTCAAAAAAGCTATTGGCAAAGTCCCATGCTTGAGCGGATTGACGAGTTTGTATTAGAAGGTCTGCAGCAAAGCATCGATACGATCGCTCCTAGTATTACGCTACAAAAACGTTTTAAGCCATTTGTTGAAGATTCACTTGCAAGCCTAATAAGCAATCGAGCGATTGTCGCGCATCCTTATAGTCAGCAGTCATTTTCTGAGTTTTTACCACAGCAACCATCACGAGAGCTACCGAGTATAGTCTGCATAGGCGCTGAAGGTGGCTGGATCGACTATGAAATAGAGCTGTTGTCAGCACAAGGCTGCACACCTGTACATATAGGTTCTCGTATCTTGCGAACGGAAGCTGCGGTCAATGCAATCTTAGGGCAATGGTTGCTTTAGATGGACACTAAAACGCGTCGCTAGACCAAACTATTGAAAGAGCTGGTGAAAAATAGTTCTTAAAAATCAATGCTAAAGACTCATCACAGGTATATTTGCCAGTTAAACAAATGTATTGATAATTAATCTCACTTCCATTAGTATGTTGCTTTGATATATTATGGCCTGATTACTGCTAACGCTTAGCAAGTCATCGTTATAATCACTGTTATTTTGTCTCACCATCCGTCTTACTTTTTTTATAGCATTACTATGGGGAAAACCATGTCATTGAACGCTATCAGCGCTAACCTAACCTCTACGAAGCTTATCCTACCTGCAGCCGTATTTGGCATGATGTTGGGTTTGGCAGGTTGTAGTAATTCTTCAACCACAGAAGAAAGCGTAGAAGTAGAGTCAACAGAAACAGGTGCTGAGCAGCAAGCAGCAACTGACGAAGCTACGACTGCTGATGGTCAGACGATTACTATCTACTCATCACGTAATGAGCAGCTGATTAAGCCATTGTTAGATCGCTATACTGAGCAAACAGGCGTAAAAGTTGAACTGGTTACAGACCAAACTGGGCCTTTGATGGCGCGTCTAAAAGCTGAAGGTCAGAATACTCCAGCTGATATGCTATTGACGGTTGATGCTGGTAACTTATGGCAGGCTGCAGAGCAAGGACTATTACAGCCAGTATCGTCTACTGTGTTAGAGGCCAACGTCCCTGCAAAATACCGTGATCCAAAAGGTCAGTGGACAGGTCTGTCACTACGTGCACGTACTATCTTTTATGATCCAAGCAAAGTCACTGCCGACCAGTTGTCTACTTATGCAGATTTGGCCGATCCAAAATGGAAAGGCAAACTATGCTTACGCACCTCTAAAAAGGTCTATAACCAATCGCTTGTAGCTAGCATGATGGAGCATTTGGGCGAAGAGAAGACCGAAGCGGTTATCAAAGGGTGGGTTGATAACCTAGCGACTGATGTGTTCAGTGATGACGTTGCGATGTTAGAAGCTATCGCTGCTGGTCAGTGTGAAGTGGGTATCGCTAATAGCTACTACTATGGTCGTCTATTGGACGAAAAACCAAACTTCCCTGTGAAGATATTCTGGGCAAACCAAGATACGACTGGTACGCACGTAAACATCTCAGGCGCTGGTGTGGTTGCAGGTTCAGACAATCCAGATGGCACGCTTAAACTGATAGAGTGGTTGTCATCTGATGAGGCACAAGGTCTTTATGCCAGCTCTGACAAAGAATTCCCAGTAAAAGTAGGTATCGATGAGTCAGACATGCTCAGATCATGGGGCGAGTTCAAAAAAGACGATATCAATGTACAGAAATTCGGTGAACTACAAACTCAAGCTATCCAAATGATGGATAAAGCGGGTTATAAATAAGGGATCGCCAATAATACTGATACCAATCTTAAAACCATAACTTTTAGACAATAGTTCTCAAAACAGTAGCTTTTAAACAACAGCTTTTAAAGAATGGGTTCAAAGGTTAGTCGTTACAGATGAGTTATTCAAGTAACGACGATTTTGAGGTTGGTATAAGCTTACAAGGTCTCTATACGTATGACACGGTAATGATAATATGATCACAACGCCAGATGCGTCTGTTAGTCAAAATGATACTGTCAATGATACTGTCAATGACGGTGTTAATGACCAGCAGACTGTCAGCCAAGACCACGCCCTTCGTAAACGTATTATCTCGAAATCAGTCTTAGGGCTGATTTCGTTGTTTATGCTAGTACCGATTTTAATCGTGCTGCTGTCGTGGACTCAGCCAGTGGCAGAGATTTGGACACACATGGCAGACTATGTACTGCCGCAAGTGCTCAAAAACACGGCGATTTTACTGCTAATGGTGACTGTCGTTTCAGGTACTATTGGTACTGCTCTGGCTTGGGTTACTAGTATGTATCGTTTCCCTGGTCAGCGTTTCTTTTCATGGGCGTTGATGTTGCCACTTGCCATCCCTGCTTATGTATTGGCATTTGTCACTATCGGCATTGTTGATTTCAGTGGGCCGTTACAGACAGCTTTACGCGATTCCGGTATTAGTACTGCCATACCATCGATAAGGAATGTATGGGGTGCAGGCTTGGTATTATCGCTAGCGTTTTATCCTTATGTATATTTGCTAGCGCGTCAGGCATTTTTGTCACAAGGCAGGCGAGCGATAGAAGCGGGGCAGATGCTTGGTTTGAGTCGTAGCCGTGTGTTCTTTCGACTGGCTCTACCACAAGCACTGCCGTGGATCATTGGCGGCTTGTTGCTAGCCAGTATGGAAGCCTTAGCGGATTTTGGTGCAGTATCCGTATTCAATGTCGATACTTTTACTACCGCCATTTATAAGGCGTGGTTTGGTTTCTTTAGTTTGACCACAGCGGCTCAGTTAGCGGCCTTGCTCATTGGTGTGATATTTATCGTGGTATTGTTTGAGCAGTATTGGCAAGCTAAGCGTGGTAGTTCACTTACCCAAGGTAGTAGTCAACGTTTTGATGCTAGCAAACCTGCCAAACTCGCCATGACACTGCTGTGTATGCTGATCTTTTTAGTTGCCTTTTTAATTCCTTTCTTACAGCTCATCTATTGGACAGCACTGAATTTTCGCCAAGATTTTGATGCGCGTTACATTGATTTTGTCATCAACAGCCTCATGATTGCTAGTATGACCACGCTATTTATTGCCTTTTTGGCCATTATTATTGCGTGGATCAAACGGCAGTATCCTGATAAATCGACTAAGCTAATGACCACTTTAGCCAATTTAGGCTATGTCGTACCGGGGACTGTGTTGGCGGTAGGGATATTTATACCTATTGCGTGGCTTGATAATCAAATGATTGCGTTTGGTATTACCTCACAGCAAGTGCTCTCTGGCAGTGTTATTGTTATGTTACTGGCGTTATCGACGCGTTTTATGACGGTGAGTTTTCAGCCAGTTGATAGACAGTTGCAACGATTGACTGTCAATCAAGAGGCTGCTGCAAAATTACTTAGCGACAGTCCTTATCAGCGCTGGCGTCATGTGATGCTGCCTGTACTTAGCCCTGGCGTATTGACTGCATTATTGATGGGTTTTGTCGAAGTGATGAAAGAGATGCCCATTACGCTGATGACACGGCGTCAAGGCTGGGATACGCTTGCAGTACGAGTATTTGAAATGACGAGCGAAGGTATGTGGGGACGAGCCGCATTACCGAGTTTGCTAATCGTGCTGGTTGGCTTGCTCCCTGTTTGGATATTACTGCGTCAAAGTGACAAACATAGCTAATAGCAACAAAGTTAATAGCAATAATTTGACATAGGTTAAACAGCACACTCGTAGTGTCAGCTATATTATAATTTGCCCTGTTTTATCGATGGTTTTACTTACTAATAGCGAACTGGTACCGTTTATGTACACTGATTCAATGAACGACTCTACAAATTCTAAGTCAGAAAAGGCTCGGGCTAGCCATACGCCTGTAGCAAAATCACCACTGTCACAAAATAGAATTAATCCAGTTCAGCCGAATAAAACTGTAGAACAAAGCAATACCTCACAACAAAATACTGAGAAATATATCGCGACAGATCCTTACTTTAGTGTGCAAAATCTCATTGTAGGCTATGACGATACTATCGTCGTTAATGGTCTATCGTTGATGTTGGATCAAGGCGAGATTGGTTGCTTCTTAGGTTATAGCGGCTGCGGGAAGACCACAGCGCTTCGAGCAATCGCGGGACTGGAGCAAAGTCGCGGCGGTACTATCTATCTAAATAATCAGCGCCTAACTGAAAAAAATGCTCGCCAATCATTTGCAGTGGCGCCAGCCAAGCGTGGTATGGGCATGGTGTTTCAAGACTATGCTCTGTTTGGTCATTTAAGCGTGGCAAAGAATATTGCCTTTGGTCTTAATAAATGGTCATCTGCTGACAAAAAAGCTCGAGTGGCTGAGATGCTAAGCTTAGTTGAATTGACTGAGCATGCAGACAAACGTCCTAATGAACTCTCTGGTGGTCAACAGCAGCGTGTAGCTCTCGCAAGAGCACTAGCCCCCAAACCAAAACTACTATTACTTGATGAGCCCTTCTCTAATCTAGATGTGGTGCTGCGTGAGTCATTGGCAATGAATGTCCGTGATATCCTCAAACGTACTAATACCACAGCGATTTTGGTCACTCATGATCAAAATGAAGCGTTTGCGTTAGCGGATAAAGTAGGGGTAATGGATAAAGGGCGATTGGTACAGTGGGCGCGACCAAGCGAGCTGTATCATGAGCCTGTCAGTCCTTTTGTCGCTGAATTCGTAGGCGAAGGCGCGATGATAGACGGCATTATCAAAGAAGGTCATGTTGAGACGGCACTGGGGAATATCTATCGCCGTATGGAAGTCTATGATGAATCAGGACAACCACAGTACTGCGAATATGATTATCCAAATGGTACACCGATCAAAGTACTTGTGCGCCCTGATGATATTATTCATGATGATGACAGTACGCAGACAGCTTTGGTTATCGGGCGTGTGTTTCGCGGTGCTAACTACTTGTACCGTCTGCAGTTAGATGACGGACAAACTGTCTTATCCTTGGTTGCGAGCCATCATAATCATGCAATCGGCTCGCATATTGGCATTCTGCCTTTGCTAGAGCATGTCGTAGTCTTCGATGAAAAAGACATCAATGCCACTACTTGGTCAGAATACGATAGGTCATCGAGAATGGATGAAGAGGTTTAGTAGCTTTCATCATTCTTGGGCAATCGTCTAAATTTACCGTTTAGCTAGAATATGTAAATAACGGCCAAGCCATTTGTACGGCTCTAATTGTGAGTAGCGTAACTCCATTCTGATCACTGCATCTGGGTCGTTGTGACCGCCACGTTTGAGCGGTGCATAATCATGAAACACTCGTAAACCACTGCTACGTACCGTCTGATAATCATGCGCTTTGAGCCAAGACTCAACTTCTTCTTTGGCCACGGGATGGTTGGGGGTTAGACTTTTCTTATTGTCTGCCTTATAGTTTGTATTATCGAGTAGATTAAAATTTCCCATGATAAGGTTACGATAATCAAAGCTTGCAGGATTATAGAAGCAGACGGATAGCGCGCCACCATCTATTAAGTGCTTATCAAAAAAGTCCATGACGGCAGCGGGCTCTGCCAACCATTCGAGTAGCGCGTGCGACATAATCAAATCAAATTTTTCTGTCTCTGTCTGAGCCAGTTTTTCTTCAAGCGCTTGATAAGGGCAAACATACCAAGTGATGTCTAGCTTTTTATCAACTTTTTCTGCGCTCGCTTTTGCCTTCTCAAGCATATTCGCTGATATGTCATTGATGACTACGCTGTGACCTTGAGCAGCCAGTTCTATCGCAATTTGCGCAAGCCCTGCACCCACATCCAAGATACGTAAAGGTCGCCCAAGCGCCTCACTCATTTGTGCGCTATATTCGAAAATATCACGGCGTAATACGGCCAATCGAATCTCGCCTTTTAAACCACCATACACTTTCTTTTCAAAATGATCGGCGATAGCATCGAAGCTACGATCTGCTCGCTCGTTTTCTGCTGGTATAGAAAGGTTTGAGTCAGGCTGGCTATCTTGATGTTTAATTGTCATAAGGTATTTAGATCAATAAGTAAGAGGGTCAAATTAATAAAACTATTCAGTATTAACTAGCGTTTCAAACGTCTGTTAATTACCCATTTAAAAACGACCTTCGCTAATACAATAACGACAAATACCACGATAACAAACACCCACATACCATTGCCTTGTAGATTTTCTTGATAGGCTTTTGACAAGTATGCTGATAAAGCCATCGCGGCTAAAAGTGCTCCCCAACGGACATAAGGGACAGCGCGATTGTTATGGTTAGGAAAGCTAGCAACATAATCGCTCGAAAAGCTGTATAGCACCATTGCTAAAATCCAAACAATTGCAAGAATGATATCCATAATAAAAGTAGCCTGTTAGGTCGTTATGTAAGTGCTATAAAAGATGAGGTAGTGTAGCGTTTAGAAATTTTTTGTCCAGTATCACTAAAAAATAACCGCATCAAAGTGGTTTAAATCACCATGTGCTCATTAAAATAATATGATTTTGAAAGCTATTAGCTCATGACAAAGCAAGTTGTATGCATCGTTGGACTAGCTAAATATTCTAAGCATCTTAGTTGTTTGCCAATAGAGCTTATATGCAAACCACGTATGAGCTCTATGCTCAAGATTTTAGCGTTAAATTAAATGTCGTGTTGAACTGTAGATAGAAATATAAGTATTCACTCAATTAGTCAAAATAAATCTTGTCGAGCTGTAGCTAATGAGTATAGTATTTTTCTATTTAATATCCATCAGATATGGAGAATAAACAATGAAATCAATCAGCACAGCGCTACTCGCCCTAGTATTTGCCTTCACATCTATGAGCCAAGCCCAAGCTCGAAATACGCCTTGTTCGGGTAAAATGGGCGGGGTGTCTCATTGCTCAGCAGGTGGTAAGTTCGTCTGTAAAAATGGCAAAATCAGCCAATCAAAAAAAACCTGTCATTAGAATTATTTTAGCGTGTACGGGTAATTCAAAATATCACTGCAAATGAACCGCCTAGCTTGATTTTAATGGTACTCAGAACCCCCTAAATCAGCAAATTTGTGCTAAAATAGCTTCTTTTATTAAACATTAAAACTATCGCTATTTTCCTATTGTTTTGCACGTGTAGCAGTGTTTTTTTATGGTGTCTATTTTGGTCATGACTGCCCATTTATGTGGCAGTATTTTTATATGATCTATGGGTGCCATAAGCGATGTGTCAACGTTAGAAAAAAATGTGAGTGAAGGAGTGTATATGAGCGAATCGGTCAGTCCTATTGGCATCGTAGATGAACTAAAGCAGTCGTATTTGGATTATGCGATGAGCGTGATCGTCTCGCGTGCGCTGCCTGATGTGCGTGATGGGTTCAAACCTGTACACCGCCGCGTGATGTATGCCATGCACGTGCTATCAAACGATTATAATAAACCGTATAAAAAATCAGCACGTGTGGTCGGTGATGTTATCGGTAAGTACCATCCACATGGCGATAGTGCCGTCTATGATGCCATCGTACGTATGGCGCAGGATTTCAGCTTGCGCTATCCAATGGTTGACGGTCAAGGTAACTTTGGCTCGATCGATGATGATCCTCCGGCAGCGATGCGTTATACCGAAGTACGTATGACCAAGCTGACCCACCAAATGCTTGCTGATTTGGACAAAGATACGGTCGATTGGGAAGACAACTACGACGGCTCTGAGCGCATGCCAAGCGTGATGCCAGCGCGTATTCCTAACCTATTGGTCAATGGTGCGACGGGTATTGCTGTTGGTATGGCGACCAATATGGCCCCGCATAATCTGACCGAAGTGATCAATGCTTGTCTGGCCTATGCTGAAAACCCACAAGTTTCAGCCGAAGAGCTAATGTCGCATATCTCAGGTCCTGATTTCCCTACAGGTGGTATTATCTATGGTCGCGCGGGCATTTTAGATGCTTATCGTACGGGTAAAGGCCGTTTGCATATTCGTGGTCGTTATCATATCGAGCCGATGAGCAATTCTGGCGTTAACCGTGATCGTGAGCGCATCGTATTTACCGAAGTACCTTATCAGGCTAACAAAGCCAAGCTGATCGAGCGTATCGCAGAGCTGGTTCGTGATAAAAAAATCGAAGGCATTAGCGAGATTCGTGATGAGTCTGATAAAGACGGTATGCGTATCGCTATTGATTTGCGTCGCGGTGAGACGGCTGAAGTTATCGTTAATAACCTATTTCTACAAACGCCACTAGAGTCTAGCTTTAGTATCAATATGGTGGCGTTAGATAATGGTCAGCCAAAACTATTGACCTTGCGTCAGCTTATCGCTGCATTTGTTCGTCATCGTCAAGAGGTGGTGACGCGCCGTACGATTTATGAGTTGAACAAAGCCCGCGTTCGTGGTCATTTGCTAGAAGGTCTAACGGTCGCTCTAGCCAATATCGATGAGATTATTGCGACGATTAAAGCCTCTGCAAACCGTGGCCTAGCACGCGAAAGCCTGTTAAACAACACATGGGGTTCAGGTAGCGTCGTTGCGATGCTTACAGCTGCTGGTAGTCAGTCAGTGCGTCCTGAGTTTATCGATGGCGAAGATCCTAAAGCGCCGTTTGGTCTGATCGAAGGTGAAGAGCGTTATCGCTTGTCACTTGAGCAGGTCAATGCGATTTTAGATATGCAATTGCATCGTTTGACGGGTCTTGAGCAAGATAAATTGACCGAAGAATACCAAGACTTACTGCGTGAAATCGCACACTTAGAGTCTATTCTTGGCGATTTTGATAAGCTGATGGCGATTATCTCTAATGAAATGATCGAGATTCGTGATAACTTTGGTGATGAGCGCCGTACCGATATCATCGATTCACGTATGGACTTTAGTCGCGAAGATCTTATCCCTGAGCAAACGGTCGTCATGACAGTATCGCGTACTGGCTACGCCAAAACTCAGCCGATTGATGATTATGTTGCACAAAAACGTGGCGGTAAAGGTAAGTCTGCTACGGCAATGAAAGAAGACGATGTAATCGATCATTTAGTCGTGACATCAACGCATTCTACGGTACTGTGTTTCACTGATAGTGGACGTGTCTTTAGCTTACGTGGTTTTGAAGTACCAATTGCCAGTCGCGGTGCTCGTGGTCGTCCATTGGTCAATCTAATTGGTCTAAATAGCGACGAAACTGTTACAACCATACTACCAATTCCAAAAATTGTGGAAGATACATCAATAGTAAGTGAAGTGTCAGAAGTAAGCAATGATGACGATTCGGTAGAAGATAGCAACCAAGCAGAGCCACCTTTTGTATTCTTTGCTACTGCCAATGGTACAGTGAAGCGGGTAGAGCTGAAGCAGTTTGCCAATATTCGCTCGAACGGTTTGATTGCAGTTGGATTAGAAGACGGTGATAAATTGGTCAGCGCTCGTATTACTAATGGTAGCCAAGAAGTGATGTTGTTCGCTTCAAGTGGTAAAGCGATTCGTTTTGATGAGAATGATGCACGTGCGATGGGTCGTACGGCTAAAGGCGTCCGCGGTATGCGTCTGGCTACTGACGAATTTATCAAGTCATTAGTCGTTATCGAAGATGATGTACGTGAAATTCTGATTGCTTGTGAAAACGGCTTTGGTAAACGTACCTTCATTGATGAGTTCAATACACAAAATCGTGGCGGTGGCGGTGTGATCGCTATCAAGACTAGTGAACGTAATGGCGCACTAGTACGAGCGACCAAGGTTGACTCTACCGATGATATTATTCTAATCTCTGATAAAGGCACATTGGTTCGTACCCCAGTTGAGCATGTCGCTAGCTCTGGTCGTAATACGCAAGGCGTAACATTGATTCGTCTGTCAAAAGATGAAAAACTGGTTGCTATGGCGCGTGTTGAGCACGAAGAGAGCGATGATGAGCTTATCGATGCCATGAGAGAAGACGGTACGTTTGAGGTAGAAGGTCAAGAGCAGATAGATATTGATGCGACAACTGACAATGCTGCAACTACTGACGTCGATGATGTGATTGATATTGCAAACGATCATAAACCAAATGACAATCTATAATAGACTAACTATGCATAAGACGATGACGAGTAATAGTCTTGGTAGTTAGCTTTTCAGTCTAGTCTCTTAGCATTTTTCTAGAAAAAAGCCTCTGACGTTATCGTCGGAGGCTTTTGTTTTTTAATTATCATTTTTTCAATACTGTAAATAAGGTTCTATTTTTTAAGGCTGTTGTTATGCTTACGACCAATCAAACTTTTCAGGGAACTGTTGCTTCGGTATCATCGAGCTTTTTATTCTCGATGATGTTTTTGTTTGGACTGTTTATGCTGCCCTTAACAGGGACGCAGGTAGCATCATGGCGTGTGCTCATGATGTTGCTCAGTTTGGTGATATTGGTCAGTTTGACTAAGCAGTGGCAACGTGTTTTTGATTATATAAAGACGCTAAAGACAATCAAGGAGTGGCTAATATTTATACTGCCAGCGCCAATCCTAGGTGGGCAGATTTGGTTATTTATGTGGGCACCGGTCAATGGGTTTGGTCTCGATGTTACCTTGGGTTATTTCTTATTGCCGCTAGTGATGATTGTGCTTGGTCGATTCTTTTACCATGAGTATATGAGCATCTTGCAATGGGTTGCCGCGATATTTGCAGCACTCGGTATCGGTTACGATATTGTGCAATATGGATCGGTATCTTGGGTGACACTGTTTGTATGCTTGGGTTATCCACCGTATTATCTGCTACGGCGCACCCTTTCTGTACCGCCCATTACGGGGTTGTTGTTTGATTTGACGCTGTTGACACCAGTCGTGCTCATCGTGCTCTACATGACAGGCGGTTTTGATGTTGCGGCGCAAGACATGAAGTTTTGGTATCTGTTGCCGCTGCTTGGTGCTTTTAGTGCGCTTGCGATGTCGCTGACGATGATTGCCAGTAGCAAGTTGCCAGTATCACTATTTGGGGCGCTAAGTTATATCGAGCCGATGCTGTTATTCGTATTGTCTATTACTATTTTGAGTCAAAGCCTTGAAGAAGGTGGTTCACTCTTTATGTACGGCATGATTACGCTTGCGCTACTGGTCATGATGGCTGATAGCGTAAAAGGCTATCTCGTTCGTCAGCGTAATGACCGCTTGCACGGCTATAGAGAGCTTCAAATTGGCGGCTTTCCACCGCGTCGTCATTTTATCAATCAGCGTATCGATGGCGTGCTAAAAGCCCATCGTTTTCGTAAGATTCGTCGTTATCAAAAGAAGATGGATAAGATACAGCAAAAAATCCAACAACTTGATGCAAAATAAGCACTTACCTGTATTAAATTTACTCAATTTAAAAGTTTAGACACTAGATGAACAGTGGCATTGCTTATTCATTCTGACTTTGACATAATGCCGACCATGATGTAAGCCTAATACATCAAAAGCGTTCAACTTAGATTGCGCGACGACCTTATATGCAAAAGCCTCAGACGTTCTCGTCTGAGGCTTTTGTTTTTTTTAAAAATTGCCATGGATGTGCCCCAATCTTTAAAGGCTGTTGTGATGCTGACTACTAACCAAACCTCGCAGGGTACAATCACTGCTGTCGCTGCAAATTTTTTATACTCATTGCTGTTCTTATTTGGTCTACTGCTGCAACCATTATCAGGTACGCAAGTCGCTTCGTGGCGCGTGCTGACAATGTTTTTTAGTCTAGTACTGCTGGTCAGCGTACTAAAGCAGTGGCAGCACATTTTTGATTATCTAAAAACACTAAAGAACGCAAAAGAATGGTTTTTATTTATACTACCCACACCGATTTTGGGCGCGCAAATCTGGATATTTATGTGGGCGCCAGTCAATGGCTTAGGGCTTGAGGTAACGTTGGGTTATTTCCTATATCCGATGATTATGATCGTTGTTGGCAGGTTCTTTTACAACGAAGACATGAGCTTACTTCAGTGGGCTGCTATCGTATGTGCAGGTCTTGGTATCGCTTACGATATTTTTGAGTATGGTGCTATTTCTTGGGCGACTTTATTTGTTTGCTTGGGTTATCCTCCTTATTATCTACTACGCCGTAAGCTTGCAGTACCGCCTATTACTGGTTTGATTTCAGACCTTGTATTGTTATTGCCAGTGGTATTGGTCGCGCTGTATATGAATGGCGGTTTTGAAGTAGCACTCACCAACCACAAGCTTTGGTATCTGCTGCCGTTATTAGGCATTATCAGTACCGCTGCGATGTCATTGACGATGGTAGCGAGTCAGAAGCTGCCTGTCTCACTATTTGGGACTTTATGCTACCTTGAGCCAATATTCTTGTTCATATTCTCAATCGCAATTTTAGATCGTAACTTACATGATGGTGGCTCCATGCTGATGTACAGCATGATCTTTATCGCACTGCTGATTATGATTGCTGATAGCGCGCTGGGCTATATGGCGCGTAAACGTGAAGACCGCTTACATGGCTACAATGAGCCACAAGTAGGCAGTTTTCCACCACGTCGCCGCCTGAAAAATCGCCGTATCAAAGGCGTGCTAATCGCGCATCGATTTCGTCAGATCAAAAAATATCAGCAAAAGATAGATAAAATGACGCGCAAGATTGAAGCATTGCATTTAGATTGATGCCAAAGAGTACACCGTCTGAGATAGTATCTATTCGGTAGGCATTGTTTTCCAGTATGTCTGCCAACTCACAGTATTAAAGAAGTACAAATTACGCTATTATCGAGAGCAGTAGTGCCACGATCGAGTGAACGTATGGCGCTATATCTGAGATATTATGGCTGATTTACTACAATATATAACTAGGACGGTTTATGTTACATCTTCATCATTTAGCAAACTCGCGCTCGTTTCGTATTATCTGGCTGTTAGAAGAGCTCGGCGCCGATTATAAACTGACTTGCTATGAGCGCAACAAGGCATACCGTGCTCCTGATAGCTTAAAGCAAGTGCATCCAATTGGTAATGCACCGATATTAGAAGCGGACGATCGTGTGCTGATTGAATCAGGATTCATTATTGAATATCTGATTAAGCATTACGACAAAGAAAAGCAGTTCAAACCTGATGATAATAACGAAGCAGCGTGGGAAGCCTATACGTTTTGGTTACACTTTGCAGAGGCTTCATTGATGCCATTGTTGGTCATGCGCTTGGTATTCACAAAAGTGGTGTCTCAGTCGCCAATGCTAATCAAACCTATCAGCAAAAAAATCCAAGGTCAGATTGAAAAAAACATGATCAGTAGCGGTTTGGAGAAGATGCTAGATATGATGGAGCGTCATCTACATGAAAATCACTGGTTTGCAGGTAGTGAATTTAGCGCCGCTGATATTCAAATGCATCTTGCGGTCCTGGGTGCCAATGCTGGTGCAGGTTTAGATCAGAGTAAATATACCAATCTTTTGAACTGGCTCAAACGCTGCGAAGAAAGAGATGCCTTTAAGCGAGCAGAAAAAAAGGGCGGCCGTCTGAATTTTTAGAGGATACTGTTATAATCATCTCTCAACGCTTAAGTAGCCATGTAGACCAAAGGCTTTGTTTATGAATAAACAAAGCCTTTTTTAGGATAATGTTATGACAGATCTAAACACCTCGAATAAAGACCATCTGAAGCAAGATAGCCTAGATAAAGATGACAATCGGTCAGTAACTCAAACGTCACTTAATAAGCAAGATACCAGTATGCAAGAAAATAATAGACAACAGATTAATAGTCAGCAAGTCTCTATCAAGTCGTGGTCACAGAAAATTCTAGTGGTCATTCTGTGTGCAGCGAGCTTTTATGGTGGCTGGAAATCTTACGAATCAAATATGGTAAATGAGTGCACCGCCAATGGTGGACAAATGGTTGAAGGTCAAAAGACCATGATATGCCAACTGTCATAGCTAGGACATACTCTTCGTTTATTTTATTTCTGTTATTGATTTAGGATGAAGAGATGCTCTCGTACCTCTGAGCCAGTACTCCTGATAAATAAAAGGCAACATTATGCTAAAGCTAACCTTTTTGGGTACGTCCGCGGGTGTACCGACCAAACAGCGTAATGTGACTGCACTGGCAATAGAGTGTCTGAATCCGCATACCTCTGGCGTACAGCAAGGAAGTCGTCAACAGAACACTCAGAGTAAGAAGTCGCGTCCATGGGTGCTGATTGATTGTGGTGAAGGCACACAGCAGCAATTGCTACATACCAAGCTCTCCTTACATCAATTGGCTGCTATTTGCATCACCCATGTGCATGGTGACCATTGCTACGGTCTGCCAGGGCTATTAGCAAGCGCTGCTATGTCAGGACGTCGTGAGCCATTAACTTTGATTGCCCCAAAAGCGATTGCTACTTTGCTTGATGCCATTACCGCCACTACAGAGCTGTATCTACCTTTTGCTCTCGATTTTATAGCGATTGAAGAGGTGTTAGCTGAGCAAGGTGATACGAACAAGGTTAACATTAGCTTAAGCGACCAACATCAGCTTGATATTGATATCACGCTGCTCTCACATCGGGTTGCTTCTCATGCCTTTGGTATTACTCAGACTATTAGCCACCGCATCCTTAATACAGATAAGCTTGTGGCAGATGGTATTCCAGCAAGTGCACTATGGGGCAAGTTACAGCAAGGCGAAGATGTCACGACTGAGGATAATAGACAATTGTACTCAGTAGATTATGTTGACAATGAGATACAGCGGACGCGAATAGTGGTGGCAGGAGACAATGATACGCCAAATTTGTTAAGCGAAGCCGTTGTCGATGCGGATTTATTGGTGCATGAAGCCACTTATACGCATGAGGTCATGATGGCTATTCAAGCCAGAAACCCTGACTATGACCCAATGCATAGCAGTGCGCATGTGGTGGGCATATTCGCGCAAAAGATGAAACTGAAAAACATCATTTTGACCCACTTTAGCGCTCGCTATCAGAACTTTGATAATACAGATAGCGAAACGCCAAATATGGCATATATTCGCTTAGATACGCAAAGTGTCTATCAAGGCAATCTATGGCTGGCAGAAGATTTTGACCAATATATGGTCAATGGTGCTGTTGAATTGGCAGATAATCAAAAGGACTGTCAAGAAGAGAATCGCGTGCAGTATATAGGCTCTGCACGCAGTGATTAGACATGGCTAAGCTTAGATATGATTTAGCGTTAAATATGACCTAGCGCTTACTGTCTTCGATAGCCAATTGTGTTTTACCACTCCAAAAGCGGCTGAACTGGTAAGCGACTCGTCCTGAGCGACCACCACGTTCTGAGGCCCAACGTAGCGCATCCTTTCTGATCTTATCAGGCATAGACTGACTTTCCAAAATGTCCTTAGCATCACTATCCATATCAGCTGAGATTTTTTGCTGCTCTAAATTTAGATAGTGCTGAACAATATGCAGATAAGTCTGCTGATCCATAGGATGGAAGGTGAGGGACAAACCGAACCGATCTGACAATGATACGGTCTCATCAATGGCCTCATAAGGATTGACTTCATCCGTCTGCCCATTGTAGATATCGACATTGTCTTTCATCATCTGCGGTAGCAAGCGACGGCGATTACTGGTGGCGTAGACCAGTAGTTTGTCTTGCTCAGAGTCTAGCGAGCCATCGAGCACGCTCTTTAGCGCACGATAGCTTTCGTCTTGACCATTAAAAGCGAGGTCATCACAGTATACGATATAGCGGCAATGACAATCTGCTGGTAGGGCATTAATGGCAGCACGAATCTTATCCAATACTTGCAGATCATCGCGGGCAACCTCAATAATACGCAAGCCTTCACTATGGTGAGCTTGTAGCAAAGCGCGAATCAATGATGATTTACCGGCACCGCGTGTACCTGACATCAATACATGGTTGGCAGGGTAACCTTTAATAAACTGACGGGTGTTCTGTACCAACTTTGATTTTTGCGTATCGATACCATGCAAGTCATCTAAGCTCAAAAACAGGTTGACTGATAAAGCTTGCAGGTGACCAGTGCGTCCACCAACCCAGCGATAAGCAAGCTGGCTCGGATCGATTTCAATAGTTGGTGTGACTCGCTCTTGTATGTACTGACTGAGTAAGTCTAACAAAGGTGCGGGTAGGGCATAAGTGGGTTGATCAGATGGCGTGGTTGGGATAGTTGGTTGTGACATAGTGGCTCTAGCATTAAGGTTGTCTTTAATACCATACCCAAAAATACAATCAACGCTGCTGAAATTTCAGTGCCTACAATCTTAGTACCTATTAATCGTAGTACTTGTAATCATTATTCGCGTTATTATTATCTTTGGAAATGATACGAATGAGAAGGCTGTAATCTCACTATATTATGAGAAACAATACCATGGAAAATAGTGCCAGTAATCCGTCTATTACGCAAGCCTTGCAAGCGCAGGCGATGCAGCTATTGCCCATTATTACCCAAGAACTGGACGCACAATATTTTAGGGAGATAGTGCATCAACGTATTGCTCAGCAAAGCACAGAACAAACGCAAGATATCAAAACGCAACATATCGATAAGACTTACTTCCAAGGGCTAACACGTGCCCAGCATCCGCAATTTGGTAGCGTGATGATTAAATGGCAGTTGAGTGATGGCGCTTATCCTATCGCTTCTGATTTAACTCATGAAGCGGATGTTTTAGCTGCTGTAAATGCTTCATTAAAAATCAAAGATAATGCTATCGCACCGCCGCTATTGGCGCATCATTGTCTAAAAGTCCAAATACTAGAGAAGTTGCAACACCTAGTTATAGTGGTCATGCCTTATTATACTAATGGTAGCTTGGCGAGTCAGCTGACCGCTTCAAAACACCTGTCATTGATAACGTCACAAAAGCATCATTTCATCACTCGGGCTGCATACTTGATAGCCAATTTGCATCAGGCTGGCTGGCTACATAATGATATTAAACCTAGTAATATTTTGCTTGAAGGTTTTGACGATGAGTGGCCAGCAGATACTATGAGTAACGATCTGGCCCCTAGATTATTACTTACTGATTTTGCTTTATCACAATGTATGACGGTGGCTAATAGCCAACCAAATCCTGCTGGCACACCAGCGTATCTTGCACCTGAGCGTTGGCAAGGTCAGAGTGCAACTATACAGAGTGATATCTACGCGTTTGGCGTAATGATGGTTGAGATACTAACAGGCAAGCGCCCGTTTCAGCTAAGCGCCAATAGCAATGATAAATTAAGAGTGTGGGCGATTCAGCATTGCCAACAACCTATTCCAACGTTGTCAGCAGAATATAGTCACTATCAATGTATTGTTGACAAAGTATTGACGAAGCGGGAAGAGAGACGATATCAGGACATAGATAAGATATTGATAGATTTGAAGTTATTAGACAACAGCTGAATTTATTATTTTATTTTAAAAAGTGATTGTTTGTAGTATTCACATATTACCTAGTCGTTGTTTTTTATGTTTGAATGGATATTCAGGCTCATTTTAAGCGAAGTCGCTATAAACTAATTTGGGTTCCCATATTTCATTACAATACAGTGAGAATATCATGGCTAAAGTACTTATCATTACCGGTGATTTTGTTGAAGACTATGAAAACATGGTTCCGTTCCAAGCACTACTAGCAATGGGGCATGAGGTTGATGCGGTATGCCCAGATAAAGTGGCAGGTGATAGCATTGCTACCTCAATACACGACTTCGAAGGTGATCAAACTTATACCGAAAAACGCGGTCATAATTTTGTCCTTAATGCATCTTTTGCCGATATCAATGTAGAAGACTACGATGCTTTGTATTTACCAGGTGGACGTGCACCAGAATACTTGCGCTTGAATGCTAAGGTCATTGCAATGATTCAGCATTTCGCAAATACTGATAAACCGATTGCCTCAGTTTGCCATGGGCCACAAATGCTGACGGCTGCTGGCGTATTGAAGGGTAAAAAAGTATCTGCTTATCCTGCGTGTCAGCCAGAAATAGAAATGGCTGGCGCTGAGTATATCGAGTTACCTATGGATGGCGCTATTACAGATGGCCAACTGGTAACGGCACCTGCATGGCCCGCCCACCCAGCGATGCTAAAGCAGTTTGTTGCCTTGCTATAAGCGTTAATTCGGGTCTGTTGAACGTTCAATAGACCCTAGTATCGAGAGAGGATGTATATATGTGCCAACTTTTTATTAGTGCTGACGACAGCTTGTGGAGCTCTAAAACCAAATCACTTCGAATTCAGGGCGTTGTCACTTCAATTCGTTTAGAAATGTTTTTTTGGGATATATTAGAAGAGTTGTCATTTCGCGATCAAATGACAGTCAATCAGCTGATTACCAAGCTATACCTTGAATCTCTCGATGCTGATCATGACATTGGCAATTTCACCTCTTTTTTAAGAGTTTGTTGTTCTCGTTATTTATCTTTAATAGCAGATGGCGATCTTTCCCGCGAAACAAGATTACCTTTAGAAAAAGTCGATGCGAAAAATATCATTGAACGTGAAACCCTTCGTAAAAATCAACGTAGTGCTTTATTCAATGATAGTGAGGAAAACCTTTCTATTAATTAGTTCTGTCTATGGCAAGTACATTAAAGCATTGATGCAGCGGGTAAGTAAGTGCCATCAGAGTATGGAGGAAGTGTTAAAGGATTTAGAAAAGAAGATTAATGCTCTTGATGAGGTATTTTATAGTTTTAATACCAAATTCCAGACACAAAAAAACCTGCTAAAAGCAGGTTTTGATATTTGGTCTAAGATGTACTATCCGAAAATGGTGGGGCTGGAGAGACTCGAACTCTCACACCTTGCGGCGCCAGAACCTAAATCTGGTGCGTCTACCAATTCCGCCACAGCCCCATTTTCGTTACTCTATCATCAAAAGCTATGTAGATAGTTAACTGATTCGGTAGTGCGTCTCAGTGGTTGGCTATTATATAGAGTTTTAATTGTTTGGCAACCCCTATTTGCAATTATTTTTAATTATTTATCATTTATTTTCGATATTAATTTTAAGTAATTGATATTAATAATAATTTATTATCGTGTTTTATGCGTTTCTTTATTCTTTAGTTGGTACTCTAGGGGCAGAAATATCCAACTGCTGCAATTTGCGCGTCAGAGTATTGCGTCCCCAACCAAGTAAGCTCGCTGCCTCTATCTTTTTGCCGCCGCTATGATTGAGTGCTGCTGTTAATAAAACGCGCTCAAACTCAGGGGTTGCTGTTTGCAAAATATCAGTTTCACCCATGCTTAACGACTGCTCAGCCCAATCAGCCAATGCTTGCTGCCAACTTTGGTTTTTAGGCAACGGGCTACTTTGCCCATTTTGATGACTGTTTAACGAACTGCCATTTAATACATCGCCATTTTGTACCAAATGCTTTTGAGCCTCTTCTTCTGCTGCGACGTGCTCTTCATAAAGCACCGTATTAGGTGAGATGTTTTCAAGTAGCTCTGGTGGCAAGTCTGTCGCCATCACCGTATCACCAGTGGCCATCACCGTGAGCCACAAGCAGACGTTTTCTAATTGACGTACATTACCGCGCCAGTCGAATGTCTGCATGATTTGCAATGCGGCAGGATGGAGATGCTTCGGGGTGGTACTCATTTGCTCTGCGGCAGACTGCATAAAGTAAAGGGCTAATGCAGGAATGTCTTCGGGGCGTGTACGTAGTGGTGGTAGGGGTAACCGAATAACATTGAGGCGATAAAACAAATCTTCGCGGAATCGGCTCTGTTTTACCAGCTCTTCTAAGTTTTGGTGGGTGGCTGCGATGATACGCACGTCGACCTTGATTGGCTGCTGACCACCAACACGATAAAACTCACCATTGGCCAGTACGCGTAACAGCCGTGTCTGAGTGCTAAAAGGCATGTCACCGATTTCATCTAGAAATAGAGTACCGCCGTCTGCCTGCTCAAAACGGCCTTGACGCATCGTTGTTGCACCAGTGAACGCGCCTTTTTCATGACCGAATAGCTCAGACTCGATCAAGTCATGTGGTATGGCTGCCATATTGAGGGCAATAAACGGTTGCTGTTTACGCGGGGAGTGTTGATGTAAAGCACTGGCCACCAACTCTTTACCTGTTCCAGACTCTCCAGTGATTAAGACGGAAATGGGAGATTGTGCCAACCTGCCAATAGCACGAAACACCGTTTGCATGGCTGGAGACTGTCCAATGATGCCGCTAGGGTTCCCATTATCTTTGGTTACGCCGGCGCCTTTGTTCTTATTTTCTTTAGTTGTCTTACTAGAAGATGCTGCTTTAGGTTTTATCAGGTCTTCGGTAGACGTGTCAGACGTTGTATTGGTATTGGGTTTCTCTGAAAAGGGAACAGAAGTTGTTTCTAAATTGGGCTGATAATTGATGGCTTTATAAATCGTTGCAACCGCATCATCTAAGTCAAAAGGCTTGGGTAGGTATTCAAAAGCACCAGTCTGATAGCTATTGATAGCAGAGGTCAGGTCTGAATGTGCCGTCATAATTACGATTGGCATTTTAGGGAAATGCTGATGGACCCAGTCGCTAAAAGACAATCCATCCATCATTGGCATACGAATATCGGTCAATATGACGTCTGGTAATTGCTCGGCTGACTCTTGCTGTTTTAAAACATCATTAAGGCGAGTCCATGCTGCTTGTGCTTGAGTAAAACTGATAACGGTCAATCCAGCATCTTCAAACGTGTCGGCCAACACCATACGTAGGGCTGCATCGTCATCGATTAACCACAATGTTGCAGGGTGGTCGCTGGGTGCATTATTCACAGTTACTATTTGTGATTGTGTTGATTGATCATCGCTTTTAGGTTGGAGGTCGTCGCTATATTCAGTCATGTATTGGGCCTAATCAGCAATTATTGATGGTAAGTTGGGGATTGGGAGTTGAGTGTTATGAAATTTAGCAGCTTTTAATTCATAAATTCATAATTTGTTTTATGTCTCAGTGATGGGTTGAGTAAATGGTAGGTATAACGTAAATCGGGTTTGCTTATCTTCTTGCTCTTTTGTCGAGCTCACATCAATCATACCATGATGATGACTGATAATATCTTGGACGATGGATAATCCAAGACCTGTACCGGCTGCACGGCTAGTGACCATCGGGAAAAATATCTGACCAATCAGGGCTGGGTCAATACCTGAGCCATTATCAGTAATAGTGATTTGCATCACTTGCTTGTGCTGCTGTCCGACGATTGTATGCTGAAAGGCAACCCGCGTTTGGATATGCAATGTCGGTTGATAGTCAGAATTGCTCTCAGTTTGCATAGTAGCTTGTGCTGATTCTTGAGACTCTGAGATTTTATTCTGTTGTAGTGTTTGTTCGAACTCAGTCATCGACTCACAGGCATTATTAATAAGGTTTAAAAACACTTGAATCAGCTGATCTTTGTCAGCGCACAACTCTGGCAATGATAAATCATAATCACGCTGTAACACTACCTGTGGATACTGATTGGTCACTAAGGTTAAGACATGCTCTAGGGGCTCGTGGATATTAAGCGTTTGCCAGTTTGGTAGTTGATTGGAACCCAGAAGCTGCCCAATAAGATGGGTCAATCGATCAGTTTCTGAAATAATAATGTCCGTATAGTTGCGCAGCTTTTGATTCATTTTTTGCAAATCATGCTGCGTATCAATGTTAGTAGTTGTCAAAGCATTATCAACACTAGAGGTGCTAGTAGTAGATGCGTCACTGAATTTAATAAACTGCCGTTGCAACAGCTGTGCTGCCCCGCGAATACCAGCAAGAGGGTTTTTTATTTCATGTGCCACCGATCGCAGCATATGACGGGCCACTGTATACTGCTGTTGCTGGCGCTGCTCCTCAGAGATACGACTTTGACGATCTTTGCCCCACATCTCGATAATAAAATAAGGCTGCTGTTCATAGATGACTGGCGTGACGCTATAGTCGACTGACAATGATAAATTACCGTTTAGCGGTGTTTTTATGATGTGGTCATGATCGATAAAAGGCTGTTGGTAGTTCTGCGCTTGCACAAAACGCTCGGTCAAAGAGTAAGCTGGCTCGCTTAAAGGCTCATTTTCATTTATATCACCACTATCATTATTGAGAGATGCAATATCTTTAGTCTTCAATTCATCGGGTGCTAGCAGTGTCAAGATTGATTGATTGATTAGTCTACCGCTACTAATGGCAAGTAGCTGCTCGGCTTGAGCATTCAACCGTGTGATTGATAGCTCATCGTTGACCCATAAAATAGCGGTGAATAAATGCTGAGATATAAATGCGAGGTCGGGGGTTGTTTTGGCGGTTATAAAATCAGCGTTCATCAGTAGGGCCCAAAAAAGTCAGATGCTTGAGATAATATTTAACCACAAATCAAGACTATAGAGCGGCAAAACTGGTGATTTTTGCAAAAAAAACGTACAATGCGCTCAGCCAATTTATCTCTAGCAAGGTCAGCCATGTCCAAAACTTCTACCGAGTCAGTGAATACGACAGCAACAGCTCCTCTATCTGCCGTAAAAGACACTGCCACTATCTTCAATCCTGCCGCGCCTACCATAGTACAAGCGCAGAGTCAGGCAGATGCCAGTCAAACAGATACTAAACAACCTTACCATCATAAAGCCAACCACAACCAAAACCGTAGTGTAGCCCAAAGCAGCGATGTTACGACTGCCAATGCGACTGCTACGATGCCAGTTAGTGCAGCGCCAAAGATTGGTTTTGTGTCACTAGGTTGTCCAAAAGCATTGGTGGATAGTGAGCGTATTATCACTGAGCTAAGCCGTGACGGCTATCAAGTAGCCAGCGATTATGACGGTGCTGACCTGGTCGTGGTAAACACTTGCGGCTTTATTGAGTCAGCGGTACAAGAGTCGCTCGATGCGATCGGCGAGGCCATTAGCAAAAACGGTAAAGTGATTGTCACTGGCTGCTTAGGTAAAGAAGCGGACAAAATCCGCGAGATGCATCCAGCTGTATTAGCAGTGACGGGCGCGCATGCCTATGACGAAGTGATTACCGCAGTATCGCAGCACGTGCCTAAGCCAAATCGCAGTCAGGACGCCAACTATGATCCAAAAATAGATTTGATTAATGAAGCGGGTATCAAACTGACCCCAAGTCATTATGCTTATCTAAAGATATCAGAAGGCTGTAATCACCGTTGTACGTTTTGCATTATCCCAAGCTTGCGCGGTGATTTGGTATCGCGCCCGATTGATAATGTGATGAACGAAGCACTGGCACTCAAAAAAGCTGGCGTGAAAGAATTACTTATCATCTCGCAAGATACCTCGGCATATGGTCTTGACCTAAAGTATAAAACCAGTTTTTGGAATGGCATGCCGCTCAAGTCTAAGTTTTATGACTTATGCCAAGCATTGAACGATTTGGGCATTTGGGTTCGCTTGCATTATGTCTATCCGTATCCACATGTAGACAAAGTCGTTGAGTTGATGGGTGAGAAGAAACTGCTTCCTTATCTAGATATTCCGTTCCAGCATGCTAGTCATCGTATCCTAAAAGCGATGAAACGTCCTGCGCATAGCGAAAACACTTTGGCCCGTATCAAAGCGTGGCGTGATATCTGTCCTGATATCGTGATTCGTTCGACCTTTGTGGTTGGCTTCCCTGGCGAGACAGAAGAAGATTTTCAGTGCTTGCTTGATTGGTTAGTTGAAGCACGTCTCGATCGCGTGGGCGCATTTACTTATTCAGAAGTAGAAGGCGCAGTGGCCAACGACTTGCCTGATCATGTGCCTGAAGACGTCAAGCAGTCTCGCTATGAGCGACTAATGGCGCTACAGCAAGATATTTCAGCGCAAAAGCTACAAGAAAAAGTCGGTAAAACCTTAACGGTATTGGTCGATGAAATTGATAGCGATGAAAATATTGCTATCTGCCGTAGTTATGCTGATGCACCTGAAATTGATGGTCATGTCTATGTTGATGACATCAACGCTCAAGTTAAAGTAGGGCAGTTCTTAACCGTGACTATCGATGATGCTAGCGAATACGATCTATTCGCCAGTTATCAAGGCTAGATATCCAATAAGATATGCGAGTGAAAATTGCCCAATGGCGGGCAGTTTTTGCTACAATTAGCGCAATTTAGCCTTTTTAATACGCTTAGCTGTAAGTGTGGCGTTGTGGGCAAACTCGATTTGTATTTTACCGATAATTTTCTTTATAATTTCATGATAACAAGGTGACCTCATGTCTGACAAAAACCCGCGTTACGCTCGTATCTTGCTGAAACTCTCCGGTGAAGCCTTAGCTGGTAGTAAAGACATGGGTATTGATACCGAAGTGCTTGATAAAATGAGCTTGTCTATCGCTCACTTGCGTGGACTTGGTGTCCAAGTTGGTATCGTGGTCGGCGGTGGTAACTTATATCGCGGTGCGCAGTTGCAAAAAGAAGGTCTGGTTGGCCGTGTTACTGGTGATCAGATGGGCATGTTAGCAACCGTTATGAACGGACTGGCAATGCGTGATGCGCTTGAGCGTCGCAACATAAAAACGCGCTTGATGTCTGCATTGCCAATTGGTGAAGTCACCGAAAGCTATAGCAGTCGTAATGCCATTCGTTATCTAAAAAACGGCGAAGTTTGTATCTTTGTCGCAGGTACGGGTAACCCATTCTTCACCACTGACACCGCTGCATGTTTGCGCGGTATCGAAATCGAAGCTGGTTTGATTTTAAAAGCAACTAAGGTCGATGGCGTTTATGACAAAGACCCAAGTCTACACGATGATGCAGTCAAGTATGACGGTCTGACTTTTGATGAAGTACTAGAGCAAAAGCTAGGCGTCATGGATCTAACGGCTATCGCTTTATGCCGTGAGCATAACGTACCGCTACAAGTATTTGACATGACTAAGCCTAATGCATTGTTGAATGTCATTATGGGTGAAAATGAAGGAACACGAGTTTTTCATTAATTGATGCAATACTGGCAACTAACGTCAGTAAATAGCTAACGATTAGCAACACATAATTAATATCCCAATAGCAAATAAAAGATTTGTCGGTAACGATAAATAAGGATACACAATGATTAAAGAGATTAAGCAAGACGGCGAAGCACGCATGCAAAAAACGTTGGAAGCGCTTGAAAGCACTTTCAGTAAAGTTCGTACTGGCCGTGCGCATCCAGGTATGTTGTCAGGTGTGATGGTCAGCTACTACGGTTCTGATACACCATTGAACCAAGTGGCAAGCGTGAACGTTGAAGACTCACGTACCTTATTGGTTCAACCGTTTGACCGTACAATGGTACAAGCAGTAGATAAAGCCATTCGGGAAGCAGATTTGGGTCTAAACCCAATGTCTGCTGATGTGATTCGCGTGCCGATGCCAGCATTAACAGAAGATACCCGTCGCGATATGCAAAAACTTGCACGTGGTGAAGCTGAGAGCAGCCGAGTTTCTATCCGTAATATTCGTCGTGACATGATGAACGATATCAAAGACTTGGCAAAAGAAAAAGAAATCTCAGAAGATGACGAGCGCCGCGCTAGTGATGATATTCAAAAAATCACTGACAAGTATATCGAAACAATCGATGCTCGCTTGAGTAAGAAAGAAAGCGATTTGATGGAAGTTTAGTACTGATATACTTGCCATTTATAGCAAGAATTAGTTCGGAAGATTATCTGTAATTGAGCAGCCAATACTTTATAGCTATTGGCTGTTTATCATTATGTAGACTGATATAGTCAATCCTTTATAAAAGAGCTACAGAGTTAACCTCGCTTGAAGTATCACAGTTACATCTGCACTCGGTTGGCCTGTCTCTCTTTTAAACTGAATCAACTATATCAAGCCATATCTAAAGCAGGCCAAAGGTGTGGTTGATTGAACTGGATTCATCGCATTCTGAACGCTAAAAACTAACGACACAATTGTGATAAGTTAGTGAATTATATAAATGACGCTTTTTAATCGCCGTTGCACACGTTATTATTATTTTACCTCAACAATAAGCAAGTCCGCCTATGTCCATTTCAGCCGTTTTGGCGCCCGCTATTCTTCCTCGTCATATCGCCATCATTATGGATGGTAACAATCGCTATGGTAAGGCCAATGATTTGGGCCACGGTCAAGGACATGTGGCTGGCAAAAATGCGCTTGATCCTATCGTTGAGTATTGTGTCAATACAGGCATTGAAGTGCTGACCGTCTTTGCGTTTTCTAGCGAAAATTGGCAGAGACCGCCTAGTGAGGTAGCATTGTTGATGCAGCTACTCACATCGACGATTCATGAGCAAATGCCGCGCATGAATGAGTATCGTATTCGCTTGCGTTTCATCGGTGATCGCAGCCAGCTTAGTGAGTCATTACAAACGCTCATGGCTGACGCAGAAGAAAAAACGGCAAAGTTTGATGCGATGACGCTGGTGATTGCGATTAGTTACGGTGGGCAGTGGGATATCGCAAACGCAGCACAACAGCTGGCTCAGCAAGTGCAAGCTGGCGAATTAAAAGCTGAAGATGTCAGCGAAGAGTTGTTAGGTAACTACGTGCAATTAGCTGACACACCAGCAGTAGATATGCTGGTACGTACGGGCGGCGAGTATCGTATTTCTAATTTCTTATTGTGGCAATCTGCTTATGCTGAGCTGTTTTTCACTCCTACATTATGGCCAAATTTTGCAGCAGAAGAGCTGGCTTCGATGATCGCAGAGTTTGCTAAACGTCAACGTCGCTTTGGCAAAACCAGCGAGCAGGTAGTGATAGAGCAGCAAGGTCACTGAGCAGTGAGCTGATAGATAAGTTTAGTCGGCTCAGTTCAGTTAGTATTGTATAACTGGTCAATAGGGTCGGTTTATGCAATGATAAACGGCTTGAATTAGTATTGAATGCTATCACTAGGCCATCGTTAGTTAGCTGCTATAATGCATTGTTTGACCATCTGTTCTTCATTATTATAAGGCTCGATAAGTATGTGGCAACGAATTAAGACGGCAATTATTCTCGTTATTATCGTTGGTATTGCAATGTTTGCGAGCCAAACACCTATTTTATTTGCACCACTGTTGGCCATTGGGGTCATTATCGCCGCTCATGAGTGGGCTAAATTGATGCCTAAATGGCGCCAGCCTGTGGTATTCGTTCTATTGATTTTAGCGCTTACTATATTCTCACTGATGTTCAAGGTAACTTGGTTTTTTTGGTGGGTGGCGTCACTCATTATATGGCTGATGGCGCTGTCTTGGGTTCGAGTCTTCCCAACACAAACAAGGTGGTACGGCAACCAATTGGCAATGATGGGCGCGGTTATTTTGACGGCGTCTATTACGGCGATGTTCTATCTCTGGCAATTGTCGGCGTGGTGGCTGCTGTATGTGTTCTTATTAGTATGGTGTGCAGATAGTGGCGCATATTTCGTTGGACGCAAGCTTGGTCGCCGAAAAATGGCACCCAATGTTTCGCCCAATAAGAGCATGGAAGGGTTGGCTGGTGGCCTCGTTACAGGGCTGTTAGTTGTGGTGGCTATTAGCGTCTTTAAATTACAGTTGACCGGTGTACCGTTAATCGCATTTGTAGCGTTATCGGCCATCACTATTCTTGCCTCTGTACTTGGAGACTTGTTTGAGTCAATGCTCAAGCGCCGTGCTGATGTAAAAGATTCAGGCACTATCTTGCCAGGTCACGGTGGTATCCTTGACCGTATCGATTCTCTGTTGTCTGCTACACCGATATTTGCACTGGGTTTTTGGGCGATACAGCAGCTTGGCTTGATAGTGGTGTAAGATTATATAGCAGCACTTTTCTATTTGAACCTGTTCTGTAGTCAGTTCACCATAATATTGGTATAAGTCAGCCGAGAGCGAACAATGCATTGGTATGGCAAGCGTGGCTACTAGCATGACAATTTTATAGTTAACAGACAATATTCTATTTTTATTACTTTTAAGTATTATGGGCATTGATGGTTATGACGCAACGCATCGCCGTACTAGGCGCGACAGGCTCGATTGGCGATAGCACCTTAGCAATATTAGCGGCGCAACCGCACACTTATGAAGTCTATGCTTTATCAGGCTATCATCGCTTAGATAAGCTATTTGCACTTTGTCAGCAGTTTTTGCCGAAACGCGTCAGTGTGCCAATGTCAGCCATGGATGATTTTGCTAACAGGCTCAAAGCCGCAGGGATTGATAGTGATGTCGTAGGGGGCGAGGCAGGATTGGTAGATATCGCCACTGACTCACAGACTGATACGGTTGTAGCGGCGATTGTAGGGGCGGCAGGGTTGCCGTCTACATTGGCAGCAGCACGTGCAGGTAAGCGTATCTTATTGGCCAACAAAGAAGCTTTAGTTATGGCAGGTAAGGTCATGATTGATGCGGTCAAGACGCACAAAGCTACTTTGCTGCCGCTGGACTCTGAACACAATGCCATTTTTCAATGCTTGCCACTCGCTATTCAGCAAGACAATACACAAATTCATCAGCCAAATCATGGTGTCCGTAAACTATGGTTGACAGCCTCTGGCGGGCCATTTTTGCAGCAGTCGTTTGAGCAAATGCAGCAGGCAAGCGTCGCAGAAGCGGTCAAACACCCGAATTGGTCAATGGGTCAAAAAATATCTGTCGATTCGGCGACGATGATGAACAAGGGGCTTGAGCTGATAGAAGCCTGTCACTTATTTGATTTGCCTGAAGATAAGATAAATGTGGTCATTCATCCACAAAGTATCATTCACTCAATGGTAGAATATAGCGATGGCAGCTTTTTAGCGCAGCTGGGCAGTCCCGATATGAAAACGCCCATTGCGCACGCGCTTAGCTACCCTGATCGGATTGATAGTGGCTCGCAGCCGTTAGATTTATTTGCACTTAGTGGTTTGGAGTTTATTGAGCCAGATCTACAAAAATTCGCCTGTTTGCGTTTGGCTCGCCAAGCCATGCAAGCCGGAACGCAAGCCACAATTGTGCTTAATGCGGCAAATGAAATTGCAGTGGCGGCGTTCCTCGATGGTAAAATTCGTTTGACGGACATTGCTAATATTAATGAACAGGCTTTAAATGACATACAGCTGCCACCATTGAACGAAACTGCTGACATAGAAGATATCTTGGCAATCGATAAGATTGCACGCCACTTGACTGATAAGTTGGTAGCAAAGCTGACATAATCGTAGCAAGCGTCTCTGAGCTGATATATGACATTAATAAACGATATTAGCGAAAATGTTAATAAAAATGCTGAGAGACAATACTGAGAAAAAATCATGACGTTTTTACTAACACTTCTTGCCGCCATATTTGTCTTAGGCCCGCTTATTGCCTTACACGAATGGGGGCATTATATTGTGGCGCGGCTTTGCGGTGTCAAAGTGCTAACGTACTCTATCGGTTTTGGCCCTAAAGTTTTTGGTTGGACTAGCAAAAAGAGCGGTATCGACTATCGTATCTCAGCATTGCCACTCGGCGGTTATGTAAAGATGCTAGATGAGCGTGAAGGTAATGTCGCAAAAGATGAGCAGCCTCTTGCATTTAATCGGCAACATCCGCTTAAGAAAATTGCTATCGTTGCAGCTGGCCCTATCATGAATTTTGTTATCGCTATCGCGCTATTTTGGGTACTATTTATGACCCCATCTGAGCAGTTGGCGACTAAGATTGGACAGGTATTACCAGAAACACCTGCTGCAATAGCACAGCTGCCAGTCGGTGACAAAATCGTTGCGATTGATGGACATGATGTGCAGACATGGGAAGGTATTAACTATCGCCTTGCAGGACGTATGGGTGAGACGGATAATGTTAGCATTACCTTGCAGTCAGACGCCCAAACCGATCAGTCGACTAAGACCTATCAAGCACCAGTTACGCAGTTTATGCAAGGTGAGGCTCAAGGCAAAGACGCATTGACCAGCTTTGGTATGTTGCCATGGCAACCGCAGATTGCGCCGATTGTAGGCGGTTTGGCTCCCGATGGTGCCGCTAGCCGACAAGGGCTGAAAGTTGGCGATCGCATTACCGCTATTAATGATACAGCGATCGAAGATTGGATTACTGCCACGCGTATCATTCGTGATAATCCTGAAACGCTATTGAACTTTACGGTGTTGCGTGATGATAAGTCTGTACAGTTGCAGATTATGCCTCAAGGTAAAAAAGATAACTTGGGTAATGATTACGGACAGATTGGTGCAATGGTGGATCAGACTGAGATTGTTATCCCTGACGATTACAAGACCACTGTGGTCTACGGTCCTAGTGAGTCGTTAGTTAAGTCATTTGAAAAGACTGAGCAGCTAGCAGTAATGACCGTAAGCTCGATGGGAAAAATGCTATCAGGTATGATTGGCTTAGACAATTTATCAGGGCCAATTACCATTGCCAAAGTCGCCAAACAAAGCTTTGATATCAGTTGGCAGATGGTATTGTCGACAGCGGCGCTTATTAGCCTGAGTCTTGCTGTCTTAAACCTTTTGCCGATTCCAGTATTAGACGGTGGTCATATTGTCTATCATTTTATCGAGCTGATTCGTGGTAAGCCACTGTCTGAAGGTGTGCAAATGGTCGGTCTAAATATCGGTTTACTCTTGCTGGCAGGTTTCATGGTGTTAGCAATTGGTAATGACATCAGCCGGCTATTTTGATCGGCGGATGAGCAATATGGCTGATAAAGCACGATATACTAATGGTTTTACGCCTATTATTGGCTGATTATTGTTATGATAGGCATGCTACTCTATGTCGCAGCCTCTGTACTAATCGTAATTTTTAGTTTATTTTGTGATGCAATTTATATAAAGTGTTCTGAGTTACCCTTGCATGGGTTTATAACCTTATGCGCACGGGTTAGACAATACGTGCCTTTTAACTTAACTTAAGCAATTTTTTTATTGACGGATAGTGTTTATGCGTACGCCTTTAATTATGAGCGCGGCTGGGTTGCCGTTAGTTGTAGCGATGATGAGTATGCCAGTACAGGCTGCAGAATTTGTAGTAACTGACATCGGTTTTAATGGCTTACAACGCCTAACCCCTGATAGCCTCTATCCGGTCTTACCTGTTACGGTAGGCGATACGGTGAATGATAGTAGCTTAGCTGCCAGTATTAAGGCGCTATATGCAACTGAGAACTTTGCTGATATTCAAAGCCGTGTCGAAGGTGGCAAGCTAAGATTTGACGTCATTGAGCGTCCAACGATCGCTGAAGTTACCTTTGAAGGTAACAAGCTCATTCCAAAAGAAGGACTTGAGCAGGGACTGAAGAATGCTGGTCTTTCTGCTGGTGACGTGCTTAAGCAGTCTACTTTGCAAGGTGTGGCCAATGAGCTACAACAGCAATATATTAGCCAAGGTTACTACAATAGTAATATCGAAGTAGATCAAAAGGTCCTTGATGGTAACCGCGTAAAACTTGACGTGCGCTTTGTAGAAGGCAAGCCTGCAAAAGTTGTTGATATCAATATCATTGGTAACAAGCATTTTAGTGATGAAGAGATCAAAGACGTTTTTGCGGTAAAAGAATCTTCATGGACGCGTCTACTGTCTAAGTCTGATCGTTACGCTCAAGAAAAACTGGCCGCCAGTTTAGAGAGTTTAAAGGCGCTATACCAGAACGATGGTTATGTGCGTTTTTCAGTCGATAATGCTGTATTGAACATCAGCGAAGACAAGAGTAGCGTGTTTATCGAAGTTAGCCTAAGCGAAGGCGAGCAATACCAGTTTGGCGAAGTGAACTTTTTAGGTAAACCTACCTTTGAGAACAGTGAGCTAAAAGAGCTGGTGAGCTTTGCATCTAATGAGAAATACTCGCAAGCAAAACTGGACGAAACCACTGCTTCTCTTAAAAGACGCTATGGTAACGAAGGCTACTACTTAGCTCAAATCAGACCAGTACCACGTATCAATGACGATACTAAAACGGTCGATGTTGATTACTATATCGACCCTGCACGTCCTATCTACGTTCGCCGTATTAACTTTACGGGTAATATCAAAACGCAAGACGAAGTGTTACGTCGTGAGATGCGTCAGTTAGAAGGTACGCTGTCGTCCAATGACAAAATTCAGCTGTCACGCACGCGTTTGATGCGTACTGGCTTCTTTAAAAATGTCACTGTCGATGTTAAGCCCGTACCTAACCAGCCGGATCAAGTCGATGTGAACTATGTGGTTGAAGAGCAGCCTTCTGGTAGCTCAACGATTGCAGCGGGTTACTCACAAAGTGGTGGTGTGACTTTCCAGTTGGATTTGACTCAAAACAACTTTATGGGTACCGGTAACCGCGTCAAGGCTGCGCTTTCTCGTTCAGAGACACGTGATTCTTATAGCCTAGGTTATACCGATCCGTACTTTACAGAAAATGGTGTTTCTCAAGGTATCAGCGGTTATTATCGCAAAACCAAATATGACGACGACAACGTTAGTAACTATGTGACCGATTCATATGGTGCAACGCTGAACTATAGTTATCCTATTGATGAAACCAAACGCCTGAGTGCTGGTCTGAATGTAGACAACACAAAGGTTCGTGGTGGTCGTTACCTAGGTATATCTAATGTTCAGGAAATTCTAGACGAGGGCGGTACGAAAACGCCTGAAGTTGATACTGATGGTGTTGCCACCTTCAAGAATGATTATCAGACTTACAATCTATTATTTGGTTGGGACTACAGTACTTTAGACCGTCCAGTATTCCCTACCAAAGGGATGAGCCATGCGATTGATGCAACCATCGGTCTTGGCGATGCCAATTACCAAAAGCTAACTTATAGCGGCAATATATATTACCCTATTTATAAAGACGTGATCGCGCGTGGTTATACCAAGCTTGGTTATGGTAATGATTTACCGTTCTATGAAAACTTCTATGCTGGTGGTTATGGCTCAGTACGTGGTTATGAATCATCTACTCTAGGACCTAAATCACAAGTTTATCTTGATGCAGTCAATGATCCAGACAACCAAACCTTTACCGCAGAAGAGGTTGGTGGTAATGCACTAGCAACGTTTGGTGCTGAATTGATTTTGCCAATGCCGTTTAAAGGCGATTGGGCAGATCAGGTACGTCCAGTATTGTTTGCTGAAGGTGGTCAGGTCTTTGACACGTCTGATAAAGAAGATCGCACTTTTAACGATTCAGATGTTCCATTACTGACCCAAGATAATGACTTCCGCTACAGTGCGGGTGCTGGTATCACTTGGTATACACCAATTGGTCCAATCTCACTTAGCTATGCGGTGCCATTTGGTGACAAAGAAGGTGATGAGACTGAAAAAGTCCAGTTCCAGATTGGTAATACATTCTAAATTAATGACATTACTCTCATCTATTTGAGCAGTTTCAAAGATTGTCTCAAATAGACGGAAATATCATTAGAGCTTAGTAGGTCGTCAAAACGCATTGTTATTTTGGCGACCGTTTCATTTATAACCATATTTTATTAATAGTCATTATGATAACGATTGAGCAACTCATTACTCGAATTGAGCAGCGTCAGCCTATTATTAATAAGGCTGAGATTGATACTGAGCAATTGTGTCAACCATTCAGTAGCGTCGGTAGTTTGACGACGGCCAGTCAGCAGCAGTTAAGCTTTTTGGCAGATCCTCACTATATCTCTAGCTTGGCTAGCAGTGACGCAGGCGCGTTGTTGGTGACGGAAGCATATCGTGACCAAGTGCCTACCTCAGCGATAGCGCTAGTCGTCTCAAATCCATATTTGGCTTATGCCAGTGCCAGTCAGCTGTTTGCACGTCATTCTTTATCTAACGGGATTCATCCTAGCGCTGTGATTGCAGACAGTGCTGTTATTGGTGAGCAAGTCAATATTGGCCCTTTTTGCGTGATTGGTGACAATGTGCAAATAGGGGCGCGTAGCTCTCTCGATGCTCATGTCGTGGTTGAGGCCAATACTAGTATCGGTACCGACTGTGTGATTAAGTCGCAAGTCGTTGTCGGGCCTGAGTGTGTCATTGGCAATCACGTCAGATTGCATGCAGGGGTAAGCATCGGATCTGAAGGGTTCGGGTTTGCGCCTACTAAAGATCCTAGTAACGCAGGTTGGGAGCGCATTGCTCAGTTAGGTCGTGTCATTATTGGTGATCATGTACGAGTTGGTAGCCAGACGTGTATCGATCGTGGCGCTATCGATGATACCGTTATTGGCAATCACGTGATTATTGATAATCTGGTACAAGTTGCCCACAACGTTCGTATTGGTGACGGTACTGCTATTGCTGCTCAAACGGGTATTGCGGGTAGTACTACGATAGGTAAGCGCTGTATAATAGGCGGCGCTGTCGGTATCACAGGTCATATTGAGATTACAGACGATGTTGTTTTATCTGGTATGACCATGGTAACCAAATCCATTAAAACCGCTGGCTCATATTCATCTGGTACGGCTGCAATGCCAACTGCTAATTGGCGACGTGCTGCTGTACGTTTTCGTCAGCTAGGCAATAACTAATGCAAACACAAACAAATAATAGATATTCAAAACACAGCAAGGAAGCGTCATTATGAGCAATAACAATATAGATATCCCAACTGATGAAGACGTTAAAAGCTTAGCTGAGCAAGGTCTTACGCTACCATTGACGTATCATACGATTAAGCATTACTTACCGCATCGTTATCCTTTTATGCTGGTAGATCGTATTGTAGCTTGTACGCCAGGCGAGTGTATTACTGGTATCAAAAACGTGACTATTAATGAAGAGTTTTTTAATGGTCACTTTCCTGATGAGCCGATTATGCCAGGGGTATTGATGGTGGAGTCAATGGCACAGGTGTCAGGTGTGCTTGGTTTTATCAGTGCAGGGCTGACGGCAGAAGACGGTTACCTCTATCTATTTGCAGGTGTGGATAAAGTCCGTTTTAAACGCCGTGTGATTCCTGGTGATCAGCTTATCATTCGTGCAAAAACCGTGATGCAAAGACATGGCATCTATAAATTTGATTGTACTGTCCATGTCGAAGATGAACTGGCGGCTAGTGCGCAAATTATGATTGCACGCCAAGAGCAGCAAAAACCTGCTAATGTGAAGGGTGCTTAAGTTTTCAATAAGCCATACTGTACAAAGGGCGATATTAATTCGCTCACTATAACTGAAACAAATATCTATATGTAAACTCAACAACGCAACTGGTATTAGCTTCGTTAGTAACACTGAAATAGCGATACTTTTTTATTATTTACTCGCATCAAATGATACAAGGGCCCATCTTATGAGTCAGATTCATCCTACAGCACTCATCTCACCGTCTGCGCAGATTGACGAGACTGCTATCATCGGGCCCTACTGTATCGTTGGTGATGAAGTATCAATTGGTGCGCATACGGTTTTGCATAGACATGTCGTTGTGACTAAGCTGACTCGCATTGGCCAACATAATGAGTTTTATCAGTTTGCGAGTATTGGTGAAGATCCTCAAGATTTGAAATATGCAGGTGAGCGCACTTGGCTTGAAATCGGCGATCATAATACGATTCGTGAAGCCTGTAGCTTACATCGCGGTACAGCGCAAGATGGCGAGCTGACTAAAATTGGTAGTCATAATCTACTGATGGTAAACACCCATGTCGCACACGACTGTGTCATTGGCGATCATAACGTACTGGCTAACAATGTCGGTGTGGCGGGGCATGTGACTATTGGCGACCATACCATCATCGGTGGTAACTCAGGCATACATCAGTTTTGTACAGTAGATGACTATAGCTTGATTGGCGGAGCCAGCCTTATTCTAAAAGATGTGGCTGCGTTTACGATGGTATCTGGCAATCCAGCAAAGGCTCATGGACTCAATATCGAAGGTATGCGCCGTAAAGGTTGGTCAAAAGAAACTATTAATGTTTTACGTCAAGCGTATCGTACGATTTTCAGATCAGGTTTGACCACTGCACAAGCGTTGGAAGTCTTACATAATGAGCTATTGGCTAAAGAGCCAAAAATTCAGCTACTTATTGATTCCTTACAAAATAGCAGCCGCGGTGTTGTACGCTAAAGAAAGCATAACACGATTAAAGCATAACTCGATTAATGATTAGTTTGATACTTTTAATAAGCTAAATTCTTATGGAATGAAGGCGAATTAGATGAAAGCCATAACTATTTGTTATGGCTTTTTATATTTATGAGCACTTGACTTTTTTGGTCGCTTAGCAGAAACTGAGCGTTTACGATATTGTAATCAATTCTTTCTTAATGTTGCTGGGCGTTTTACATCGAAGCGTTTACTAAATAGCTCAACGGTAAGGCCGACTATTTATGTTGATCAAGGAAGATTATCAGTAACGTTAATTGAAGCACGAGGACGGAAAAAATGGCTATCAATAAACAAGAACATGCCCAATGGAGCTCAAGCTTTGGCTTCGTATTGGCAGCAGTAGGCTCAGCAGTTGGTTTAGGAAACATATGGAAATTTCCATACATGGTTGGCGAAAGCGGTGGTTCGGCTTTCGTTATTGCTTATTTGTTCTGTATCGCGCTGGTCGGTTTTCCGATATTAGTTGCTGAATGGTTAATTGGTCGACGTGGTCAAAAAAATCCAGTCAATACTTTTTCAGACGTAGCAGCGACTGAAGGTAAGTCACGTAGCTGGAGCATCGTTGGGGCTACTGGTATCTTAGGTGGCTTCTTAATTCTATCGTTCTATAGTGTGATCGGTGGTTGGGCGCTTAATTATATCACTAAAGTTGCAACAGGTAGTTTTGCTGGTCAAGACAGTGATTCTGTTGCGGCAACCTTTGATGCTATGCTTGCATCAGCTGGTACATTGACGATCTGGCATACGGTATTTATGATTTTAACCGCTGTCATCGTTGGTATTGGTGTGACAAGTGGTATCGAAAAAACAGCTAAGATTTTGATGCCATTATTGGGTGTGATTCTGTTCGTTATCGTTGGTTATAACGTGATGAACGGTGGATTTGGTGAAGCAGTTGCTTACCTATTTACGCCAGATCTTAGCAAACTAACGGCTGATGTTATGCTTGCAGCATTAGGTCATGCATTCTTCACCCTATCAATTGGTATGGGTATCATGGTCGCTTATGGTTCGTATTTGGGCCGTGAAGTGAACTTGCTAAAAACAGCACGTACCGTTGTTATTTTGGATACGGTTATTGCGTTGGCTGCTGGTCTTGCCATCTTCCCAATTATCTTCAGCAATGGTCTAGATCCTGCATCAGGTCCTGGTCTTATCTTTGTAAGTTTACCAATTGCTTTCGGTAGCATGGGTGCGGGTACTATCATTGGCGCATTGTTCTTCTTACTTATTACTTTTGCCGCTATTACCTCATCTATCTCGTTACTTGAGCCAACCGTTGAGTTGTTAGAAGAGCGTACGTCGATGAGTCGTACTGTATCGACTATCGTGGCAAGTACAGTAATCTGGTTGTTAGGTATTGCAGCATTGCTATCGTTCAATCTATGGTCTGACTTTACTATCATGGGTAACGGTATCTTTGATGCATTAGATAAGCTTACTAGTAAGTTCCTATTGCCTCTAACAGGTCTGGCTGCGATTGTATTTGTTGGTTGGAAAATGGATCAACGTAACATTCAGCAAGAGCTGGGTTTATCTAATGGTACATGGCAGCTGTGGCAAATTGTTGCAAAATTCATCGCACCAATCGCTGTTATTGTAGTATTTGTGACATCATTGATGGGATAGTAGTCAAAATGGACACTATTCGAATCATTAGGTGATAAAAGCAGCATAGAAAAAGGGCTTAAGATTATTCTTAAGCCCTTTTTTATTTAAACAGATTTAGATAACAAGTAGTAAATATTAAACAGGATTAACGCAAGTTTAACTCAGGAACCGTTTGACCGCGTTTGGCATAAAACTCACTGACAAACTCATCAAATTTATCTTGTTCGATAGCATCTCTGATACCTTGCATCAAACGTTGGTAATAGCGCAAATTATGAATGGTGGCTAACTGAGCACCTAGCATCTCTTTGCACTTATTAAGATGGTACAGATAAGCACGGCTAAAGTTTTGGCAAGTATAGCAGTCACATTCAGGATCTAATGGGCCTTCATCATTGCGATATTGGCTATTACGGATACGTACCACACCAGCATTGTCTGCATCGCCCGTCACAAAGTAATGGCCGTTACGCGCGTTACGCGTTGGCATCACACAGTCGAACATATCTACACCGCGGCGTACACCTTCAACTAAATCCTCAGGCTTACCAACACCCATAAGATAGCGTGGCTTATCTGCTGGCATATCATCAGGCAGGTAGTCTAGGACGTCTATCATCTCTTCTTTAGGCTCGCCAACTGATAGACCGCCAATAGCATAACCATCGAAGCCAATCTCTAACAGGCCTTCAAGTGATTGCTGACGCAAATCAGGATACATGCTGCCTTGTACAATACCGAATAATGCGTTGGTACTGCCCAGTCTGTTGTGCTCATCGATACAGCGCTGTCCCCAACGTAACGATAGCTCTAACGACTTTTTCGCTTCATCATGAGTGGCTGGATAAGGCGTACACTCATCGAACTGCATGACGATGTCTGAGTTCAAGCTGTACTGAATTTGCATGGATTTTTCTGGTGAGAGAAATACCTTTGCGCCATCGATAGGAGATTTAAAATTTACGCCTTCTTCGGTAATTTTACGCATTGCGCCGAGGCTGAATACTTGGAAACCGCCTGAATCGGTCAAGATAGGCTTGTCCCAATGCATAAACTTATGTAAGCCACCAAATTTATCAATGACTTCAGTACCCGGACGTAACCAGAGATGGAAGGTATTGCCCAAAATAATATCAGCACCAATGGCTTCGATATCACGTGGCAGCATGCCTTTGACCGTACCATAAGTACCAACAGGCATAAAAGCAGGCGTTTGCACGTCGCCATGATTGAGATGAACCGTACCACGGCGTGCACGCGTTGCACCGCTGGCCGTTTTATGTAAGACAAATTGCATATGATAACCGCTATTTAAGCTATGAAAATGACGCTAATTATAGCATTGTTAGCGGTTTTTTGGACATATAGTCAGAGAATCACTGAACTACTACGGCGTTACTCTCCCTAAATATACTACTTGTATAATTTTTAGTCGGCTACCTTGTACCCGTTTTAGCGTTCTCTAACTATAAATACTAGGTGTTATCGATATACGCGCAATATACACTTTGGTCAATATTGATTTACCATAACCAAAAAACACAGATAGCACGCCAAAAGACACAGACAGTGCTAGAGGTCTATTGATACAGTAGAAGTTATACAGGTGAGGTAGTAATCATTGCCACACCATGCTTTTAGATGCTGGAGACATGATATGAAAAAGACAGGTTATTTATTATTAATGGGCGGATTATTGTTGATATCAGGAGGGGCTATGGCTACCGAAGAGCCGAAATATACGGTGTTGACCCAAGTAGATGACTTTGAGCTGCGTCGCTATGATGAGCAGCTAGTAGCGCAAACGTGGGTGAGTGGTGACCAAGACTCAGCAAGTCGCGAAGGATTTAAGATCTTAGCGGACTATATTTTTGGTAATAACACAGCACCAAGTGGAGACAGTAGTAAAATCAGTATGACGGCACCTGTTACGATGCAAGCTGATAATAAAGAAAGTGATAATGAGTCACAGAAAATTGCCATGACAGCACCAGTCAGTATGCAACAAGACGATGGTAAGTGGCGCGTACAATTTACGATGCCTAGTAAATATACGATGCAAACACTGCCTAAGCCAAATAATCCAAACGTTGAGATTATAGAAATGCCTGCACAGACGTACGGTGTGATTAAGTTCTCTTGGCTCGCAGGAGAAGATAAAGTAGCGGAAAAAACCGAAGCGTTGCAAACATGGATGCAAGACCAAAATTTGACGCCTACAGGCGAGCCTGAATTGGCCCGTTATAACCCACCTTGGACGCTACCATTTTTACGTCGTAATGAGGTGATGATTGCTTATCGATCTAAATAGTAATCAGCACATAAAAAAAGACAGCAATCGCTGTCTTTTTCGTGCTTTATTTAAGGTATCTGAGTTAGACGTTTTGCTCACGGATGATATTAAGCATACGACGTAATGGCTCTGCTGCGCCCCATAACAACTGATCACCAACGGTAAATGCGCCTAGATACTCAGGGCCCATATTAAGCTTACGCAAGCGACCTAGCGCAACAGTTAAGGTGCCAGTCACTGCCACTGGCGTTAGGCGATTCATAGTAGCTTCTTTATCATCTTCGACCAAGTCCAACCACTCGTTGCCACTGTTTTTGAGTGCAGCTTCGATTTCTTCTAGAGGAATGTCTTTTTTCAGTTTGATCGTTAGGCCTTGAGCATGACAACGCATAGCGCCGACACGTACACACATCCCATCAATAGGAATCGTACTGGCTTCATCGTTACCCAAGATCTTATTGGTCTCGACGCCGCCTTTCCATTCCTCTTTTGACTGTTTGTTTTCTAGCTGCGCATCGATATAAGGAATCAAGCTACCTGCCAGTGGTACACCGAAGTATTGTGTAGGGAAGTCTGCTGAGCGCTGAGTCTGAGCGATTTTTTTATCAATCTCAAGAATAGCACTAGCAGGGTCAGCCAATTCGTCTTGGACGGCATCACGTAACACACCCATACCGTTGATGAGCTCGCGCATGTTGTTTGCGCCAGAGCCACTAGCAGCTTGATATGTCATCGCGCTGACCCATTCGACCCAACCTTTATTAAACAGCTCACCGATAGCCATCAGCATCAATGATACGGTACAGTTGCCACCGATAAAGTCTTTTTTGCCGTTGGCTAGGGCACTATCAATAACGTTACGGTTGACTGGATCAAGAATGATGATGCTGTCATCTTTCATTCGCAGCGTACTTGCCGCATCAACCCAATAGCCGTTCCAACCACTATCACGCAATGGTTGATGGACTTTTGACGTATAGTCACCACCTTGGCAAGTAATAACGACATCACAGGCAGCAAGTGCTTCAATATCATGAGCGTCTTTTAGTTGGCCGGTTTCAATACCATCGAATTTTGGTGCATCACCACCAGCATTACTGGTAGAAAAAAACACCGGTGTAATACCGTTGAAGTCATTTTCTTCCTGCATACGTTGTATTAATACTGACCCTACCATACCGCGCCAGCCTACCAAACCTACTGTTAAATCACTCATGAAGTTCAATCCTATTTACAATTATTTGTTGCATCGTCAACCGATAACAATGCCGTGAATGGCGCGAAAAAGCAAGGCGTTTTGGCTATTATTTGGCCGTTTTCCATACACTATTAACTATGTCGACTATAACTTTAAGTTATTACTATTGAAGAGGTACTTGGCTATCTTGCGACCTCAAAAATATAGTGTTTAATAAATCATGCATTACATTGAATGAGCCAATATTGTAACGTTTTATGATAGTTGTCGCATAATTGAGACTCACCAGTAGGCGAGAATCTTCTGAAATGCTAAAGTAAGTCTCAAACACAATTACTCGACGTTAGTTATTTGATGTCAGGTGAGTTACAACCACGATATTTCTTATCAAATAAAAGCTTAACCAATATACATCATCGGCTCTATCAAAATTTCAATCAACGGTTAGTACCTACTTATGGATCTCTCACTATTATATTACGCCTTACAAGGTCTAGCAGGATTCATCGCCTTTGTCACAATCTGGGGCTGGTTGCCGCTGGATAACTGGTGGGTGCGCGGTGTTGAGTTTCCACGTATTCAAATAATGGTGCTTGGTATTATCGCTTGGTTTGGCATGTTAGTGTTTTTCTCAGAGTGGGAGTTATGGCAGTGGATATTGTTTGTTGTATTGAGCGGTACGTTAGCATTTCAGCTGAGAATGGTACTGCCGTATACTAAGCTGTGGAAAAAAGAAGTTCAAAAGGCAAAAGATAAGCCAGAAGGGCAAGCGCATCAGATAAAAATCATGGTATCAAACGTATTGACACCCAATGACGAAACGCAAAAACTGGTCGATTTGGTTAAGCAAAAGCAGCCTGATATCTTAATTACATTAGAGAGTGACAAGAAATGGGAGCAAGCCTTACAGCAAGTCGAGTCTGACTATCCCTACACCGTGAAAGTGCCACTAGATAATCTATATGGCATGCACTTGTATTCTAAGCTTGAGCTGATTGATCCTGAAGTTAAGTACTTGATGATTGATGATATACCGTCTATTCATACTCAATTGCGTTTGCAAGGAGGCCGCGTCATTTGGTTATATTGCTTGCATCCCATGCCGCCTAGCCCAACCGAAGCTGATAAATCCACCACGCGTGATGCTGAGCTACTCATGGTAGGTAAACACATAAAAGAAAACGATCAAACGGCGATACTGGCAGGTGATCTTAATGATGTCGCATGGTCAAAAACCACGCGCCGTTTCCAACGTATCTCTGGTCTGCTAGATCCTCGTATTGGTCGACATTTCATTAATACCTTTCATGTTAAATATCCATTTCTGCGATGGGCTTTAGATCATATCTTTCATAGTGCCTGTTTTACAGTAGTTGATATTCAGCGTATGCCATCCGTAGGATCTGACCACTTTCCTGTGATGACTACCTTGCAATATGAGCCAGAAGAGGCAAGCAAGCAAGAAGGCAATGCGCCTACTGCACAAGCAGAAGATATCCAAGAAACTGATAACAAAATCGAAGAAGGCAAGAAAGAAGGCGAAAAAGTGTCAGAAGAGCATAGACAAGAGCAGCGCAGTTTTAATTAATAAAATAGGCTGTTTATTAGCTGTAATACATAGAGATAATGTAAGCATATGCTTACGCAAAATAGAGTCTTTAGCTTCTATCGGCACCAAATCCATTGGCCTATAATACATCCATCAACACAAGGATACGCATGGATGTAGTGTTGAGACAGTATCAATAAAAGCACAGGTCAGCCCGCTGTCTTATATAATACTGTTAAATGACTTAGGATGAGTCAGCACGGAAGAGAGATAATAACAATAACACGAAGTATTGAAACCCTGAACCAATCGCCCTAGGTTCGGGGTTTTTCTTTGCATATAGATTTTGGTTTATCAAGATTTAAACTATTTAACTTTGATATCTCTTTTAAAGCTTCCAGTTAAATGTTTAATTGCGCACACAAAGAAGGGTATATGCCATTGCATATACCCTTTTTTATTTAAATCGTTTCAATATTCTAGCTAACTTAATACTATTAGCTTATTACAACATATTAGCCAAGTATCTGAATATAAGCGCCAGCACGTAGCTCTTGTAACCAGTCTTCTTGAGCTTGTGGTGCTAGGCGTTGATACAGTGCTTGACGTGCCATATTGCGACGATATTGCTCGCTAATATCTTGATCGCGCTTACCATCAACTTTTAGGATATGCCAACCAAACTGTGTCTTAAATGGCGCAGAGTAGTCGCCAACTGCCGTATTTTTCATTGTGGCTTCAAATGGACCAACCATATCTTCTTCGCTAACCCAATCAAGATCACCGCCACGTCCCGCAGAACCTGGATCATCTGAATACGTTGAGGCCAGGCTAGCAAAGTCAGCGCCGCCACGAAGTTGCTCGTATAGATCATTGATTTTCTGTTCAGCAAGCGCGTCAGTCTGTAAATCATCGACTTTAACTAGGATATGGCGAGTATGCCACTGTGGTATCAGCATCGTATTGCTGGCTTTTTTATCAGCAAGCTTTATGATGTCAATCCCTTCAGGAGTCAATAATGGCTCGCTTACGGTACCAACGTCTAACTTGGTAATTTTGCTAGACAGCTCTGTCGGTAAAGAAGCTGCCTTGTGAAAGCCCATATCTCCACCTTGCAATGGAATCGGATAGCTACCTTGGCTAGCAGCAACGGCTTCAGCGACGTTGACATTTGGCTCAAGCAAACGCGTACGTAATGCTTGCGCCACTTTTAATGCTTCTTCACGTTGAGCGGCTGATAGGCGACTATAGTCATCTATATAAGGCACACGTACGTGAATGGTTTGATATTCGCTTTGATTCAGACGTTTGGCTTCAGGGGAGGCCAAAAATGCATCAATGTCTTGCTCGCTAATACGTACTCGGCGAGTAATTTGACGCTGCTGAAGCGCTTGGATAGAAGCCTCTTCGATCAGTTTGGCGCGTAGATTGGCATAACTACCAGGTTGCGCTGCATCTAGACGTTGCTGCAATGCTGCGATGCTATTAAGGCCTTCAGCTTGAGCGATTTGACCAAGACGTTGATTAATCTCTGCTTCATCGGCAGACAGTCCCGCGCGTTTGACCATAGACAGTTGCAGTTCACGCAAAATAAGTGCGTTTAGCACTTCAGACTGTAGTTGTGCTGAGTTTGCAATAGGCTCACCAGCAGCTTTGGCACGTGCTTGAGTTTGCTCGATAGCATCAACCAGTTCGCTTTTTAAGATAGCATTTTCATTGACTAGGGCAATAATACCGTCTGTGCTGTTGGCTGGCGTCAAGCGATCAACTGAGCTTTGCGCAGCAGAAGTGGAAGCTTGAGCCGTTGCAGGTTTGACAGTAGCAGCGTTGGCACTTAACGTAAGCGTAAGGCCTGCCATAGATAGCAATACTGCTCTGCTAGTCTGACGTAAAGAAAAAAATCTCATGATGCTCCTCATCAATGTCATTGCATCGGATGGTAGTCGGTCAACTCTATCCAATACTCTTAATAATAAAATATTCGACAGCGTTTCCCATAATAGGGGTTCAAATAGTGTCTTATAAATATTTACGTAAATAACTCTAATCTAGCAAAAAACTGGTTAGTCTTTCCATGCCGTCTGTACAGGTTCGAAGCCCAAAATCTTATCAGCAAGTAATCGTGTCAAGCGGCTACTACCACTGCCAAGACCGTTTAATCTAACTTCTGCCATAATAGCTTGTGTTGGCTCGTCTTTTACGTTTAGGTCATTGTAATAGCGGCGTCCATAAACAGCAAAGCCGAAACAGCAATCTTCGTAATCAACACCGATGAGTGAATCAAGCATCTTGTTACGATTATAATCGTACTGACCCTGAGCCAATATACGCCAGCTGTTATTGATAGGGAAAACAGCAGAAGCGGTAAATGCAGATAATGGCAACTGATCGGTATTATCATCACGCTGACGCTTAACATAACCCACATTAAATAAGCTGTTGTCTGACGGCTGATAACGCAGCTCAGTCGTAATGTAGTTCAAATCATAATTACTGGTTAGTGCACCGCTAACATCAACCCAAAAATTATTGTAAGGTTGAGTGCTGGTATCCCATACCATACCTGAAGAAGACGAGGTAAATACTGGCTGATCGTCGTCAAGTGTTACACGTCCATCATCTAGATAGAATTGTTCTGCAATGCTACCATCAAAACGTGTCACACCCGTTGCATCGATGTAACGATAATTGACGCCAGGTGTAATAGAGTGCAAATCCTGCAAACGATCATGACCTAGAAACCAACTGTCCGAAAACAGCTGCTCATAGTTAATAGAGGCAATACGCGTATTAAAGTTAGGAATGTCGTTTTGGTTCTTATACGGTGAATACGTATATTTTACGCGTGGGCTAAGTAAACGATAGCCACCCATCGTATCGTCAAACGCACCAAATGGTGAGCCCGCTTGATAGAAGTGTAGACCTGCATCGATACTGGCTTGTGGGACAAACACGGACTGACTGCCATCTTCTTCACTAAGCTGATTATCTTCTAAACTATCTTCATCATATGACGTATATAGATGCTGCAAGCTAAGCTTAGGTTTGACATAACCCCAAGAGGTCTCCATCGGATAGGCGGCGCTCAGTTTATTATAAATACGTGCGCCACTTTTTTCGTTTTCAGAACCATCATCGATAGATTTTTTGAAGTATGCAGAATCATGAATACCAGTGATATCGAAGCGCTCAGCCCAAGGCAGGCGATAATTTAATTTGAGCTGTGGCAAGCGTGAGTACGGCTTGTCTTTGTCTTCTAACGCCTCACCACTATCAGTGAAAGCATCTAAAGTCTGGAAGGTTTCGACTTTTAGTTCACCATCGACATAATCATTGTAGTAATTGACGCGGGCACGACGTGGCAAGTTTATAGTGCTATCTGACAAGCCCAACGTATCAAAATCATTCAGGTAATCGGCATCTGATACATAGTTGTATTCGGCGTCAGCGCTTAATCGTGGAATGCTTTTCGACGACCAAGTGTGGTCATAAAACAAGCTGGTACGATCTTCGTCGTCATACTCTTTGTCGTTAGGTAAGTATGAACCGTTTAAAATACCTTCCCCATAATTCTCAGTCAGATAGCGGAACTCACCTGATAGCATAGGGTTACGGTCAGTATAAATATGCGTGTTAAGGGTGGCATCATAGTTAGGTGCTAAGTTGAAATAATACGGGATATCAACTTCAAGACCGCTTTCACTACTGACGCTGGCACTTGGTAATAAAAACCCACTACTACGGCGACTGTCTATCGGGAAGTTAAAGTAGGGGAGATAAAATACAGGTATGTCAGCAACACGGAAAGTGGTGTTATACGCTTCGCCGCGCCCTGTATCAGTATTTAGATCGATACTTTTGGCTTCAAACTGCCATTTGCGGTTGGTAGGTGGACAGGTACTAAACATAACCTGATCCAGCTCGTATTCACTCTCATTAGGTTTGTTTAAGCGTTTGGCATAGCCGTGCGCTTGTAGTCCAACACTAGCAAATGCCACATCATTGGCCGTTGATTGACCAGTCTCAGTATTGTAATTCAAGCTATCTGCAACGCCAATTAGGCCGCCTTGTGCCGCTCTATCATTAAAGCTGGCTTGGCCGCTCTTTGTAGAGACGTTGTTTGTAGCGGCATTGCTTGTACCCTGTCCAGTCGCATTATCTGTAAACATGACTCTACCTTGAGCCGCCGCAACGCCATTGCTCAAGTCAATCATGACTTTTTCTGCTTCGATATGCTGAGTGCCTTGGTCAATTTTTACATTGCCAGATAGCTCAGCGTAATTCACGTTATTGTAATAACCGTAATCAGACTCGGTAAATAAAGGGGCTTGATTGTTCGGAACGCTAGCCACATTTGGTACTGGTTGTCCGTTTGCTGTACCAGCTTCATTCACAGCGCGTTGATAGTTGGGGTTACTCTGCGGATATACCCATTGACCTTCGCAGCGTTGAGCACTGTCCACAGCATTTGGCAGTAGACGTAAATCTCTACCGACCTTTGGAATCGTCTGTGCGGCAGGCATCGCATTATTATGAGAATTGTCCGCCTCAGTGCTGATAGCCTCATTATTTAATGTTGAAGCATCGGTATCTGGCGTTAGCTCATAAAACTCTGCTAAGCGCATTAAGCTGGCTTGAATACTCTCATCATTAAGATCTAGCTTGCCATTATCTGTTGTTATCGCTTTAGGGACAAAGGCATTGCTATCTGGTGTATTACTGCTTGGTTGGTTGCTGGTTTCTGTATTTAGATTAGCAGCATTAGAAACTTCATTGCTAAAAGCTTCAGAGTCAGCAGCCTCATTAATCTCTGTAATATCTAGGTCATTGTTTTCAGAGAATCTGCTATTTAACGCAGTATCATTCGATAAAGTAGCGTTATTCGTATTAGCAGAATTAGTATTCTCTGGATAGCTGTCATTTAGAATATCTGCTTCTTGATAGCCATCATTACTTTGAGTACGACTAATACTATTGGCGTCAGTCGCCACACTATTAGAAGCATAGCTGCCTGTACTATCCGTAGTGAGTGGTTCAGTTTTTTGCGTATTGGCATCACCAATGGCAGCACTGACAGTTAGGCTAGACAAGCCTAAGGCACCAAATAAGATCAAGCGGATGCTTTGGTAAAGCGGAGAATATAACAAGGGCACACCTATGATTGCAGAGCTTATTGGATTGCATGACTGAGTTTAGTAGCGGTTTCACTGAACGACACAAAGCAGTGAACGTGCGACTAAAATATGACTAATGTATTCTCAAAAATTTGGATGTTTTACATATAATGACGACTAATCATAGTCAAAAAAAACCAAATCAGCTACACTATTTACCAAAATTTATAATATAGCCATGCTGATTTTTAAGTAGCGATAGCGATTCTATCTGACATCAAGTATTGAATGATATAGCAATACGTCTGTGGCAGCTTGTATAGCACCGACACGTAACGCTATTTTAGCAAGTATTTGTCCGACTTATCACTACTTTAATTATTTATGACTTATATTTAACCAGCGATGCCCAATATGACTGACAAAACGACTTTAGAGACTGATATGATCGATGAAAATAACAACCGCCAACAGCAATTAGAACAATGGTTACAGCAAGTATTTTTAGGTCAAACCTTTAGTCTAGACAGCTTACCTGGTGACGCTAGTGCCCGCCGATATCATCGTATCGAACTATCAGAGACAGACAATAGCGCCAATAAACATTATATCGTCATGGACTCCGCTGACGAGCAAGATGCGATGCTGCAGTTTATCAATGTCGCTAAGCTGATGGCACCTGCTGTCAACGTGCCGACTCTGACTGCACAAAATGTAGAAAAAGGATTCTTGGTATTACAAGATTTTGGCACAGTAGAATTTGCTCATTTGCTTGTCGATGCCACCGCAGACCAAATCAATGACTACTATCAACTAGCAATGCAGACACTAGTCGCGCTACAAACGGTACCAGTAGAAACGGCAAAGTCGCAACACCAGCTGCCAGATTATGACACAGCACTATTAGACCGCGAGATGGATTTATTTAGCGAATGGTTTATGCCTTATATTGGTGTCGCGCTAAATGATCAGGTCTGGGGAAACCTAAAAACAGCACTAATGAATGAGATTTTACGACAGCCACAAGTGGTGGTTCATCGTGATTATCACAGCCGCAACCTCATGCAAGATCAAGCAGATAAATCAAAGTTGGGCGTGATTGACTTTCAAGATGCCGTCATTGGTTCGTATGCTTATGACTTAGTGTCGTTAGTACGCGATGCTTATGTTGAATGGTCAGAGAACCATATATCTGCATGGATTAATGACTTTTGGCAGCTACAAAAACAAAAATCACTAACCAGTGCTGATAGCGCGGTGCAGTTTGAAAACGATGTAAATGTCATAGGCGTACAACGTCACCTAAAGGTATTAGGGATTTTTATTCGTTTGTCTGAGCGTGATGGCAAAGACCGCTATTTGGCGGATATCCCTAAAGTTATGCGTGATTTGATTATTGAATTAAACTGGCTTGCCGAACATGGCAACGATGAACTAAAGCAATCAGTTATACTGTTTAATCAATGGCTACAAGAGGCAGTGCTACCTGCTTATAAAGAGAAGTTTGCTTCAGCGTAGATGACGCTCAGCTAAATTAATTTAAATAATAAAGATAGGAGCGCAGATGTCTACCTCTACGATTACACAAGCCATGATTTTGGCAGCGGGCAAGGGCACACGCCTACGTCCATTAACGCTTGAGACGCCCAAGCCTTTGGTTGAAGTCGCAGGTCAACCACTTATTGTATGGCATATTAAAGCACTACAAGCAGCAGGCATCACCGATATCACGGTCAATGCCTCATGGTTAGCGGACAAGCTAATGGACGCATTAGGTGACGGTTCACAGTATGGCGTAAATCTGCATTGGTCAGTAGAAGACGATGAACCACTTGAGACCGCAGGTGGCATTTTTCAGGCATTACAATCAGGTAAACTAAAGGATGAACCGTTTATTCTGGTCAATTCTGACGTCTGGACTACCTATGATTTCTCTCAATTAACAGACTATACATTGGGAGCGGATCAGCGCGCCCATTTATTATTGATTGATAATCCAGAACACAATAATGGCGGCGATTTCGCTATTAATAACGGCCTTGCTAGTGAACAGCCGGTGGGCGATGCAGATAAGTATACCTTCGCGGGTATTAGCGTAATGTCACCCAAATTGGTAGAAGGGTTGGTATCAGGACAGCCTGCTGCATTAGCACCACTACTAAAGCAAGCAATGATAAAGTTTCAGATTACCGCTGAAGTGACGACAGATAATTGGATAGACGTGGGGACACCAGAGCGTCTAACACAGGTTAATGAGTTTATCGAACAGCATGATATCGAGCATGCAGGTAAGCCAAGCTGATAAATTTAAGACAAATAAAAAGCAGCGTCGATTATTCAACGCTGCTTTTTTTATGCATATAGAAATATTTTTTACGACATGTCTACAGGGTATATAGGCAAGACAAAAATGCAAATGTAGCATCTAGCAAGCTACTCATTAGCTAACTAGCACTCAATCGTATGATTAGGCAATGATACTAAACACCCATGGCCAGTTTAATTAGCTGAGCAATGGTAAATACCACTAAAAACCCTGCCAAATATAGACCCACGAACCATGCCCATTGCGATTGTTTTTTACTGAACTTTTTCATAGAGATCTCCTGATTAGCGTATGAAGTGTGACTACCATCTGTAAACGATGATAGACATCCTCTTTAGCTGATCCGTTGCCCGCCGCGATTAGCGACTAGTACATCGGATTGTGATCAGATTTACCTTTGAAGGTGTAGTAAGCAAATGCTGTATAGCTCAAGATAATCGGTAACATGATACAGGCGCCAATCAGCATAAATGATAACGAAGTATCGGCAGCCGCCGCTTCATAAATCGTCATTTGATACGGTACGATATAAGGGAATAGGGCGAAACAAACGCCGATGTAACCCATTAAAAATAAGGCAACCGTTAGTAAAAATGGACGATACTCACGCTCAGTTTTTAAATCTTTACGCATGATAAAGAATAAGAGCATGACAATGATAGGCATAGGAGCAAGGTATAATAAATCTGGGAAACTAAACCAGCCTTCTAATGCGTCGATGTCTGAGAAGTACATAAACGCTGTGACCACAACCATCGCCACTAGTAATGCAGTAAGCATCCATCTAGAAACTTGGCGCGCCCACACTTGCAACGTGTGTTCTGTTTTTATGATGAGCCACGTTGAACCAAGTAAGGCATAGCCGATAATCATGGCAAATCCGCACACAATTGAGAAAGGCGTGAGCCAATCAAATGGGCCACCAGTATATAGACGGTTACTGGCTTCTAACCCTTGTACTAACGCCCCAAGCATAATGCCTTGAGAGAAAGTGGCGACGACTGAACCGACAAAGAAAAAGGTATCCCATACATGTCGGCGCGAAGACGATTTGAAGCGAAATTCAAACGCCACGCCGCGCATGATAAGACCGAACAACATGGCAGTCACGGGCAAATATAGACCTGTCATGATGATGCCATAAGCAACAGGGAATGCTGCGAATAAACCACCACCACCTAGCACTAGCCATGTCTCGTTACCGTCCCAAAATGGGGCGATAGAGTTCATCATGCGGCTACGGTTTTTATCTGATCCTGCAAATGGGAACAAAATACCGCAGCCCAAATCAAAGCCATCAAGCAGTACATAGACAAAGACAGACAAAGCAATCAAACCGCCCCAAATGAGAGGTAAATCTAATACATCACCGAAGTTAAACATTAGCGTAATCCTCCATCATCGACATCGTTTGCAGGCTCATCCAAGCCTTCTTCAGTACCTTTGGCAGGATTATTATCACCACTTAACGCGCGGCCTTGACTCTCGGTCACTGAGTGCTCATAGAAGTTATCTTCTGCAGGATCTGTATAAGGTTTCGGCCCTTGAGCAATCAAGCGCAAGATATAAAAACTGCCTGCACCAAAGACAAATATGTACAGTACGATAAAGCCAATCAATGTAGTCGCTACTTGCTGTGCTGCAAGCGGAGACATACTTTCAGCAGTACGAATGACCCCATAAACCGTCCAAGGCTGACGTCCTGTCTCGGTTACGAACCAACCTGATAATAAGGCGATAAAACCAAGCGGAGTCATCATCATCCAAGCACGGTGGAACCACACACTGTCAGTATTGAACTGCTGTTTTTTGAAGTATTTGTATAGACTGAATAGGCCGACCAGTACCATAAGCATGCCAATACCAACCATGATACGAAACGCCCAAAACACGATAATGACGGGTGGTTGATCTTCAGGTGCCCAGTTTTTGAGCCCTTTAACTTCACCATCTAACGAGTGGGTTAGGATTAAACCGGTCACATAAGGAATTTTTACTTCGTACTTATTGGTCTGGTTTTCTTGGTCAGGAATCGCAAAGAGACGTAGTGCGGCACCGCGCTCATCTTCCCAGAGCCCTTCCATCGCAGCCACTTTAGCAGGTTGATGCTCAAGAGTATTTAGACCATGCTCATCACCAATCAATACCTGCGCTGGCGCAACAAAGATGGCCATAATCATCGCCATACCTAGCATCACACGACCATGCGCGCGGTGTTCGACGTGCTTTTTAGATTGAATATAATATGCGCCGATACCACCAATGACAAAGGCAGTAGTCAGAAATGCTGCAGTCATCATATGAGCATAACGGTAAGGGAACGAGGGGTTGAAAATAATTTCAAGCCAGTCAGTAGGATAGAGTAGGCCATCTGCACCCATCATAAAACCTTGAGGAGTCTGCATAAAGCTGTTGGCGGCCAATATCCAAAAACCTGAAATCAAGGTACCGATAGCAACAATGGCGGTTGAAGCAAAATGCATGCGTTTGCTCACGCGACCCCACCCAAATAGCATAATACCTAAGAAAGACGCCTCTAAAAAGAACGCTGTCAATACTTCGTAGGCAAGTAATGGGCCTAGAACGTTACCAGCCTTATCAGAGAATACTGCCCAGTTGGTACCAAACTGGTAGGACATCACCACGCCTGATACCACGCCTAAACCAAAGACGACAGCAAATATTTTGACCCAATGCTTGTAGACTTCAGCATAGATAGGTTCACCAGTTCTTAACCAGCGGAATTCAAGCACCGCAAGCCAGCTGGCAAGACCGATAGAAAAGGCGGGAAAGACGATATGAAACGAGATAACAAAAGCGAATTGGATACGCGCAAGCATCAGCGCATCGAGCTGGTCAATCATAAATGTAGCGAACATAAACGGTTACTCTCATCTGTTAGCTGAATAGCGCTGACTTCCATACAACGCTCAAGTAACTGTCCGTAACTATCCATTGATAAAAGTGGCAAGCATTACGGGCAATAGCTCAGTGACGTGGACTTAGCTCCATTAGACATAAATTGTGGCTAAGTTTGCGACTCACTGTTTAGCTGAATTGAATAATTTATGTCCTTATAAATTTACATATTACTGTCATGTGCTATAGATATATTATGCGCTCACCTAGATATACACGCAAGCAACCCAGTCTGTCTGTTGCAGACCTAAGAGTCATCAAAATAACATAATTCAAACATTGAAAAATAAAATTAATATTATTAAAAACAAAGTAGTATGCGTGAACATACTGCTTATTTGAAACCTATGACTGATATTTAAAGGTTGCGATTTATGCGCCAAAAACTTTGTAAAATAACAAAAATCTACATCATTCTTGTAGCTGCTTATGCAAAATTCTTCGCAATGTCAAAATGGTCTGCGGATTGCTCTGAATACTATGACCGCCATTGATAATTGTCTCAGACGCGGCGCCGTCGAGATGGGCACTGTTATAAGGAACGATACCATCTGACAAACGCTCGGTCAGTGCTTGACTGATATCATCATTGACTGTCACAGCAGCAACAAGCGGCTCAGGTGGTAACTGTGATGTCTCAGTATTGTCGCTGACATCAACACTCGCCGATTCACCTCTAGAATTATCTTCTACGGCTTGTGACAAATCAATCTTGGCACCGTTTGGTTGCGTTTGTGCCAGTCCTTTAGTGATATCGGCATCATTATTGGCAATGATTGAATGGTAAGTAATACGCTCATTAATAGTGATGTCTTTGGTTAATTCTATAAAAGAAGACTTATCACTTAACTGGCTGGCACCGTTCTGCAAATATAACGCGCCTAGTGGGTTTTGTGCCAAGTCGCCTTGTGTGGCAATGGTCGCTAAGTTATCCGTGAATGTCTTGACCAAACCTACAGGTAAGTAAACGATGCGGCGTAGCGCACGGGTGAACCAGCGATCTGCATAATCGGTACCACGGAAAGGTGCAGATAGAAAAACAGCGGTGTCTACTTGCGGCAATGCCTGTAGCTCAAAACGCTTCTTTAACTCATCTTCATCAAAAGAAGTCTTGAGCGCGTTACGGATTTGCTGCTTTTCATTGCTAGAGAGGATATCTTTGTCATTAAGCTTATCTAAATCATCGACTAAATTTTCATCAGATAGCATCATACGAGCGATAATGGCACCCATACTATGACTGATAATCACACTGTTTTGACTGGCACGATTTTGTCCATTGGGATCAGTCTGCTGGTAGGTGCTGTTGATTAACTGCTGAATCTGGTAGCGATTTTCTAAAATAGGCAGATTGGTTGGATAGAATATTTGCCAAACTTGGTAATTATCACGCAGCTTGTCATCATTAAGAATATCGTTGGTCAGATTGACCCATGTGGCCGGACTAGAAGCTAGCCCGTGCAACATAATCAACACGCGTTTATCAGGATCATAAGGTTCAAGCATGAAGAGTTTGGGTAGCTGAGCATCTGGTTGGCGAGTAATCAAGTTTAAATAACCCACACCATCTAACTGGTTCTCTGATAACCATAAACCATATCCCGCCGAAAAGTTGGCTGCCAGTGGGTAGTCATTATTGAGAATATTAACGGATTCGGTTTGGTACGGGTTGTATAAATGAATATCAAGCTTACGACTGCCTAGCGCATCTAATACGCTATTGCCATCTGGCTTAATCAATCCAGTTAGTAAAAGATGTCCCGTCGGATAAATACGTGAGCTTGGCTCGCTGTCGTCCGTATTTTTATCCTCATTTGTTAGACGACCAGATAAGGAGGCGACCAATAATTGACGGATTGTGGTTGTATAGCGATCATCCAACGATGCTACCAAACTGATACCTAATCCAGGGCGTTTGCTCACAGAATTGAGACCAGTTAGTCGCAGCTCATAAGTAGATGATAAGTCTGCTAAAGCAGACGTTTGTTTATGAGCGTTTTGCAGATAGTTGTTTTCGTTGGGCAAATAAATATCAAGATTGTAGTTATCTACGGTCACTTTCATGACTTTAACTTGGTCTGTTGCTTTGCCCTTTAGCGGTGGTCGATTGGCAACCGCTGCTTCATCCGTGTTATCACGCTTGGTAGAGGTTATTGGCAAATACTCTACTGTCGTATCACCCATCAATTTATTGGCATTTTCAGTCGACTGATAAATTTGAGTAATAACGTCGTTACTGGCAGCGTTATAAATATCTTGGGTTTGGATGTCATTGTCATTTGGAATACGGTTTTGCGCACGAGTGCTATTGCTGTTTTGCTCTGCACCTTCAAAGTCATGGGTCAAGCTGTCATAAAATAGGTAGGTATAGCTGTATTTGACGGCATCAAACAACCTTGATTGATAATCGGTCAAACACAGGTCGGTTTCTTTTTGCTGTGTTTTTGCATCATTATCACTTAATGGCGCGTTGGCGTAATACGGATCAAGTGGCGGGCGTGCAAGCGCATTACGACAGTTTTTTGAGTCAGATAGTTGACGCGCTTTTGCATAGTGCAGTTCTGCAAAAATAGCTAAGGCAGGGCGATAGTGCCTGTTAAGCATACTATCAGAGAGCTGAGTCAAGCATAAGTCGAATTGCTGCATACAGGCTTGCTCATTCAGTCCTGCTGATAACAAAGCAGATGCTGTGTCGCTGCTTAGCGCGTTGTCAGTGACGATGTTGCCGCGCTGTGCTGAGATGGTCTTGGCCGAGGCTTGTTTATCGACCGTCACCGTACTACATGCTGGTAGCAATACTGCTGCCGCCAAAAGCATAAGTGACGTAATGGGCAGGTTTTTTTTATTCATATGCATTACTGTCTGTTTGCTAAAGCCAGCGAAAGTCATAAGTCAGTCCAATAAACGGTAGTTATGAGAGATGAGTAATGAAGGTAGCAATTGATAATGAGTGTAGCGCAACTTTTGACGTTAGACTATTTATTTGCAATTCTACAAAAGCGTGTTTTAAAACGAATGGGTTTCTACCAGTCGAAAAAAAGCGCTTTTGTCTTATAGATATAAAACAAAAGCGCTTGGTATTTGAAGCTTAGATTATTTATTAGAGATTTGACCTAGTGAAGGTCTTATTAAACAAATATCTTATGAATCAAACCCTCAATAGCTAATCTCAACAAGTATAAAATTTCTAGGCACCTGGTTTTACACTGATGTCAGGGGCAGGAATATCCCAAATGTAGAATTTGCCTTCTTCAACGAGTTTGATTTGTTGAGGAATAACAGTATTGTTAGGGTATTGCCCTTCAAGACGACGTAGGCGTTCTAACGCATTAGCACGGCGGTCACTAAGTAGATCTGACTGTGCCAAGCTTTGTTCTGCTTCGGTGTACCCTAAAGCGACAGCGCGATCTAGATACTTCTGACCTTCTTTGAAACCGCCACCTTCTGATAGCATCATACCGTATAAAAAGTTAGCCTCACCACTATCAGGTTGCAGCTTGATAGCGCGATCGACATACTGGCCACCACGTACCGTGTAGTCTGAACCCAAGTCTAGGTTACGACCCATGCCGTTTAGCTTAGCGGCACGAAGCAATACATCAAAAGACGCGTCTGGCGACTTGGCGTACGGTTCGATCCAATCCGCTAATACTTTGATTTTTTCACGTGTGTAATGGCGCTGTGAGCGGTTAGGGAAGTTTGGTGGATAGTGACGCGCGTTAGGGGACACGTCAGCGATGAAATCATCTAATAAACTGACATCAAGTTTATCAGTACCTAGCCCTTTTTGTTGCGGAATCAATACGGTTTTGACAAAGCTCATGTCTGATAGTTGTACTTGCGGTGTAGGAATATTCGGAAGTTGTCCGCTACGCAGGTCGATACCAGTAGCTGTCATTGGACCAGGCTCATAGACACGAGTAGTGCCATTCATGACAGGTGCAGCAGCAGGCGACATCATTTGCGGTGTTTGAGGTTGAGCAGTGCTAACAGATGCATTGTTTTGCAGAGTGCCGCTTAGTTGCATGTTAGTTGTTTGCGCATTAGTCGGCTGGCTGTTGCTCGCAGGTGTTGCTGGCGAGCTTGTTTGAGCGGCATTGGCTTGAGCAGGACTGATAGCTGCATTAGGACGAGCAAGACGAATCACACGTTTGCTTGAGTCCATTGCACTAGGTACAGCCGTTGAGGTAGCATCAGTTTCTGCAGCGTTCACAGGTGCAGATAACAGCATGGCACAGGTTGCAGCCATGACGGTCAACGTCGCAAACTTTGGTGACTTAATAGAGTGGCTATTAGAGAAAATCGCTTTCATAAAAATCGTTACCTTGTTTAATTTATTTGGTTGTTATTCATTGATTGGACGGTAATATAAATAGCGCATTGCTGCAAAATCGTACAAATTTTTAATACCGTAGCAAATTAAGCTTCACGCTATCTGTGGTAGGATTGTTAATCACTAGAATTAAGCAAACCTACGTAAATCTGTGCAGACGTTGATAAGTAAGAAAATCGACAACAACAGCTAATAACAGTATCTGTAACCATAAGCTATAAGTGATAAGCGGTATCTTTCATGCGATTTGCCATCCATCGCATGGTCCGACGTACTGCAGGAGATAAAGCAGCGCCGCCACTTGCAAGTGCTAGCTCGCGATGATGCAGCTCCTCTTTATCCATTTGTGCCAGTATTTCTTTGGAACGCTGATCATGTTCAGGTAATTGCTTGATATGATCCTGTAGATGCTCGCTGACCTGCGCTTCTGTCTCCGCTACAAACCCTAGACTAAACTCATTTGAGATCGCGCCTGCGACTGCACCGAGTCCAAAAGACATACCGTACCAAAGCGGCGTAAATACGCTGGCATGGCTACCAAGCTCGCTTAGACGAGTCTCGCACCAGACCAAGTGATCGACTTCTTCTTCGGCGGATTGTTGCATGGCTTGTTTGACACCACTATCTTTTGCGGCAAACGCTTGGCCATGGTATAGACCTTGCGCACATACTTCACCTGTATGATTGATACGCATAAGACCTGAAACGTGCCGCGCCTCTGTGATGGTCAGCTCAGGAATCTCATCGCTACTGACGGGCAACGGACGCGTGCTTGGATTGGAATGTGGCACGACAGCTCGTAATGCCTTATCTACCCCAAGTAACAACTGGTCAATTTTAGATAAAGGACGCAGGGTCATAACTCACTCCTGATGGTGTTAAAAACTGTCAATAAAATAAAATGTATTACCGTTTAAACGCAACGGCATAATGCGTATTACTATAGCAAACAATCTAAATTATCGGCTCGAATATTACTGTCTAGGTAGCTCATAAATAACTTGTAGATAGTTCGTAGGTTGCTATAGCAATAAAAGCAACGAAGTCATCAGCCCAACATTAGACTACATCTATGGAGCCAAACTTATTTAAGGCGCTATACCATCGTTGGTTTGGATAACGGCATGCTTAATATGTTTATTGAGTTTGATGTATAAAAACGCACCAAAAACTATATTCAATAGCCCTGTCACCAAAAATAGCTGCGGTAGCGTAAACCCTAAAACATTTAAGATAACAATCGCAAAAATCGCTGAAGTAACCATAAATATCGCGTTAAAAATGTTATTTGCGCCGACGATGCGTGCTCGATGACTCTTAGGGGCGTAGGCTTGCATAGAAGCATATAGCGGTACGATATACAAACCACCACTGAACCCTAATAAGAATAAATCTGCAAATACCCGCCAGCTACCACTTATATTAAACAAATCACCAATGCCAAGTAATGTGTCATTATTCACATTTATATCTAAACCTGAAAGTGAAAAATACAAATCAATAGCAAAGATACTTAATCCAGCAATACCAAAAGGCAATAGACGCAAGCTGACTTTATTTTTGGTCAACGTTTTGCACAGCACTGAACCGATCGACACACCAACAGAAAACAATGTGAGTAAGAAAATAACGACTGACTCATCACCAAGCAAAATCACCTTGCTGAACTCTGGAACTTGGGTCAAAAACGTCGCCCCATAAAACCAAAACCAGCTGTTACCAAGAATGATAAAGAATAAAAAAGGCAGAGAGTATAAGTAACGAACCGTGGCTAAGCTGGTTGTAATAATATTCCAGTTAATCTTCAGGTCAGGCTGCATCGCTGGCATATTAGGGATATAGCGCGCAGCTAGATATCCTAAAACAGCGACAACCAACACTGTGGCACTAATCCAATATAATGATTGTGATAGCTGAGTCAAAATACCAGCGACAATCATCCCGACCAAAATAGCCAGCGAAGTACCCATCTGAAAAAGGCCGTTGGCGCCGACCAGTTCATCCTCTTTCATCGCTTGTGGCAGATAAGCGTATTTAATCGGTCCAAAGAAGGTCGAATGTGTGCCCATCAAAAACAACGCGACAAATAGTAGTGCATACCATTCAAAGACAAAGCCTACCGCGGCAACCGCCATAATGACCAGCTCAAGGAGTTTAATAAACTGCGTGAGCTTTGACTTTTCATACTTATCAGCAATCTGGCCTGCCAAAGCAGAAAACAAAAAGTAGGGCAGGATGAATAACATGGCTGCCAAGTTATTAAGGATGCTGACCTCTACGCCCAATTTACTGGCGGCAGTATAAGTCAGCACCAGTATGAGCGCCTGCTTAAAAATATTGTCATTGAATGCGCCCAAAAACTGGGTGAAAAACATAGCGCTAAAACGACGACGCTTGAATAACTGAAACTGGTTGGACATGGACATTCCTACAGATAAATCGCGACTGATAGAGAAAAGAGCGGCGCTGAACGACAATTTTTTTATGATAATAATCGTAAATTTTATTAAAAACTATATCAAGATATAGCATAGGTTTTATCAATATTAAGCCGTATAATAGCAAGGCTTCGGTGAAAATACATGTAGTCAATGCTATGATTCGATATTTAACTAAGTTATGATTTATAAATTTTATGTGATTGCATTTTAGGGTATAAATAGTAGTGAAAACAAAGGCTGCTACCCATCAATGCTATCTATAAGCTAGTAGTCTTTTCTAAGCTAGTAGACCTATAAGGCTGTAGACACAGAGTGCTAAAGCCGACACTATAGATAACCAGTCATAAAATTAAAGTAGTAAACCATTAATTGCAGATAACTGCTATAAGTTTATTCACCGGTCAGACTTGACGATCGTTATCGTTGATAAGATTGTGCCGCGTGAGCTGATAGGACGTAAAGATGATAAAGCAGCCTTCAACTCGAGCATTCAAGGGTCTCATGATGCAGCGTGACACAGCCATAATCCAAAACGATAGTAATAACCCAAGTACATATCCAGCAACGCCGCGTAAAAATTTTAGACGTTCAGCACTGTGCACTGCGCTTGCGACCAGTTTGTTCGGTATGGCACCTGCGGCAATGGCAGATACCATTAATAATGTAAACGATACGGCTGTCACCAACTCATCTGCTACTGAGCAAACTGACGGTAATCAAACGCTTAGTAACCAGACTAACAATAGTCAAACTGCGAATGATCAGGCATCTATCAAGCAGTCAGCTACATTGTCCGATGACGACACTCAGCTAGATATGGCTTTAGATGCGCTACGTCTAAAAAAAGCAGTAGAGCAAGGCATCATCGATCAGTCAGTATTGGACGACTATAGCGAACAGAGCTTGGGCATTAAAAAGCCTAACTCGACAAAATCGGGCTCTCAAAACGCAACTTCTCAAAACAAAAATACTCAAAATCTAGAGAGTTTCCCTGATAGTCCAAGTACTTCATATAATCCAAATAACGCTCAATCAATCGCTTCCAATGATGACCTGTTGCAACAAGCAACCGAGATACAGCAGCAAGGCTATCAAATGATGACGCCTGAGCAGATCGATCGTGAGCTAGCGGCAATGGATGCGCAGAATGCTCAAGATATTGATAGTATCAATATTAGCAATAATGACAGTGACTTTGATGCGCCAATCGCTACGTTAGATGACACAACATCACCAATTGGTCTCGATGTAGAGCTAGATGCGACAAACTTGCCCGCGCCTAGCAATCTTGATACGTTGGGTAGAAATGAAACAACGCAAGAACAGGCGAGCACAGCTGAAGGGATGTCACGTCCGATTGAGGTAAGTGGCGCTGTTAGCAATGAAGATGTCGCTAGGAATGAAGCTACTGTTAAGAATGAAAATAGCCTGACGACTGACGATAGTAGTGATGAGGTGATAGCTGGTACGAATGCGCCTGCCAATATAGAAGGTGCGACAACAGATATTATCAATCCTAATGACTATCTACCAGGTTATCAGAATGATACTCAGGCCGTCGATCAAAGTATCGAACAAGCCAATAGACCACGGCCACGCGCGCGCAATAGAGGTAATATCGTGACGCGTCTTTACAATCGTTTTTTCAACGACGGTGGCGTGGTTGCTTTGCCAAATGTAGAAACAACTATTTATCTAGAGCAAGTATCCGCTGAAGACTCTCCTAACGGTAAGGCTCAACTGATTGAAGCTGATAATGATATTCAGCCGATGAAAAACATCAAAGCAGCACTGGATGATACTTCCGTTCAGTCGGTTATTGACTTTACTGCGGCATTGCCACGTTTGCGCGAAACAGCACAGAATGCTGCTAAAGCCGTTGGTTACTATGAGGTCGAGCTGCGTTTGACCCAGCCTGATCGCGATACAGTCAATGTGGTGATTGAAGAGCTAGGCGAGCCGGTACTGGTAGATAGCCGTATTATTGAGATTCGCGGTGAGGGCAGTGAGCAGGAAGAGTTTGCATCGCTTGAGGCAGACTTGCTGCCGCAAGAAGGTGATATTTTTAATCACCGTGTCTACAAGAGCAGTAAAGCGGCTTTAGAGGCCTTGAGTAATACCTACGGCTACTTTGACCAGTATTGGCTGAACAAATCTGTTGATATCATCTTGCCGGACAATAAAGCAGATGTCTCGTTGGTTTATAACACGGGTGATCGTTACGAGTTTGACGATGTGGTGTTTTTTACCTACGACAAAGAAACCAATACGCTGACCCAAGACCCCGACAAGCTACCAGTAGAGCTTTCATTATTACAACAGCTCTATGGCTTTACGCCGGGTGAGCCGTTTTATCGTCCAGCAGTTACGAAGTTTAGTAACGACTTATCGGCAACTCGTTACTTTAATACGGTCAACGTCGAGTCGATACTACCACCAACTGATAGTAGTGAAGCTGGCACCTTAGCGTTTGACAATGCTGCTACCGAGGGTAACGACACATTAGATGACGACATTAACAATGTAGACAATGATAGCGTCGCAGATCTGAGTAGCAATGATGGCGCAGCTGCCTTAAATGTAACTGCTAGCACTGAAGATACGGTCAATGATAATAGCGACATAGGTGCAGAGAGCGATAATGCTCTGACTGCTAATAGTGGCGAGACGGTCAATGAAGCGGATATCGCTGCTATTGATTTCGAAGCTGATGAAGCCACCCTTGATAAGCTGCAAGCTATCAGACAAAAAGCAGAACGACTAAGTCGCTTGCCAAATGATCGCGTGCTCGATGAAAAAGATCAGGAAGCTGATAATTTATTGGGCAAAATTAGTGATTCAATTAGCAATGTTGCACAAAAGATATTCCCCGACGAAAAGAGTCTGATTGCTGATGAAAACTTTGTACCGCCAACGCTAGCAGGACGTAAAACGCCGCAAGACGTTGCAGAAAGCAAAAAAGTACCTTTATATGTGTTTGTATACGCGGATAAACCACGTGATGCTCAAGTTGGTCTGGGTTATGGAACAGATACAGGCGTTCGCGCCACCGCAAAAATAGACTATAACTTGCTCAATCGCCAAGGCTACCAAGCAGGGGCAGAAACAGAAGTATCGAGAATCAGCAAAAACGTGGCTGTGTATGCCAGTCGACCATGGAATCATCCGCTCAATGATAAATTAGATGCACGTCTTACTTATGAAGAGGAAGTGATTGACCAAGGCGAAGGCAACTTTGATCTGTCGACCACAACGCTAAAAGCGGCTTTGGCACGTAACATTCGTAGTGACACTGGTTGGAATCGCAGCTACTCTGTGCGTTACCGCTTGGATGAGCTTGAGACGGGGGTTGATGGAGCAGCACTAGATGATCTGCCTATCCGCTTTACCTCTTCAAGTCCGAAACAGCGCGCGCTATTGTTTGGCTATGGTATGAATAAAACAGATACTGACAATGCTACCAATCCAACGCAAGGTATGCGCCAGTACTACTCAATCGAGGCTGGCACTGATAGCGCATTCAGTGATACCGATATGGCGATTATTCGCGCAGGCGTTAGTGGTATCTATAGCTTTGGCGAAGACAAAAAACATCAAGTCTTAGGTAGTGCCAATGCAGGTTATATCTGGGCGGATGATTTTTACGATGTGCCTTATAAGTTGCGTTTCTTTGCAGGTGGCGATCAGAGTATCCGCGGTTATGACTACGAGAGCTTGTCACCATTAGACAAAGGCTATCTAACGGGCGGGCAGGTGCTAGCGGTCGGTAGTGCTGAGTATAACTATGAATTTAAACCAGGTTTCCGTGGCGCATTCTTCACTGATGTCGGTAATGCCTATGACAAAGATTTTGATACTGAGACAAAAGTCGGCGTTGGTGTCGGTATCCGCTGGGCATCGCCTGTAGGAATGGTGCGCGTCGATGTGGCTGCTGGCGTAACCGAGGAAAGCATTCCAGTACGACTACACTTCTTTATTGGTTCACCGTTATAATCGCTTAATGTAGTAGTTCCAAATGTTTAGTAGCTCCAAATGTTCTAATTATCACTTATCGTACCGATTGCTGGTCTTCATTTTTTAACGTAGTTGAGTGTCATGCTGACAGAAAATACCCCGCCTAATAATGCCCCAGATGAAGATCCAGCACAGCGTGATGCCCGTGCCGTTAGGCGTTGGTATCCGTTGTCATTTCTGCTCAAACTGCTGGTGTTGGTGCTTATCGTACTAGCAATTATGTTTGCCATATTCTTTTATGCAGCAGGGACTGACGCTGGTACGAAGTTTATATTAGAAAAAATCAGTGTTGAGACAGGTATTGATTTCAAATACGGACGCGGTAACTTGCGCGATGGTATTTGGGTCACTGATATCGATATTGAAGCGACTGAAGATCTTGAAATATTGGTAGATAAAGCCTATGTAAAAATAGGCTGGCGTGCAGTATTTGCAAAAGAAGTGCATTTAAGCGATGCAGACATTCAAACCATAGAGATCATCAATAAAAAACCGCCTACTGGTGAACCGTTTGATTATAAAACTTTAAAGTTGCCAGTAAACTTGCGTTTTGATCAAGCAAAAATTAAGAAAATTACTTATAAGCAAGTAACCAAAGATCCTATCGTTATTCAAGATATAACGGCACGTGATCTAACGTGGGTAGGTAGTACGGTAACCGTTGGCCGTGGTGACTTGCAGTATGCTGATATCGTGAAAGTCAGTGCCTTACAAGGAGAGATTGACCTACAGGGCGACTATCCATTAGATTTGAGTGCGATTGCGGAAGTCAGCGCCCTTGAAAAAGCCTATATCGACCCGTTGAATATCTCTGCAACGGGAACGCTTAAACGTACTGTTGGTAAAGTACGCAGTCGTTATAACGATAGCGATGTGAGAGGCGACTTTGTAGTGCAAGGGTTGGATGCGGGTGCGCCGTTTGATGCAAAGCTACAGTGGGATGATATTCTTATCCCTTACGCTGATAGTCAAAACATTCGCCTACAAAGCGGTACAGCCACAGCTTCTGGTGTCATCTCTGAGATACGGCTGCGTATCAATACTGAATTGACCGCCAAAGATATTCCATCAGGTCATTACCAAGGCCGCGCTGTTATCGCCAACAGTCAGCTACGTATAGATCGCCTAGATGCTGACGTGCCAGCGGGACGTTTGGCATTACAAGGTATTTTAGATTGGAAAGACAGCTTTGAGGCCACAGTGCGTGCGACGGGTAGCAACTTTAATATTCGCCAAGCTATTCCGGCTGAGTATACTGACTTTAAAGCTTATGCCCCGCAAACTCTAAACGGTAGGCTGTCATTGCGTTATCAGCAGCAGAATGCTACTGGTAATACGCAGATCGATGCAGATTTGCGTCAGCGCGATGGTGAGCATATCAATGCCAATATGGTCCGTGGTAAAACCTCTGCTAAATCTAAGCAAGTCGCGCCTTGGTATATCGATACTAACTGGAAAAACTTAACCCGCCGCAACGTACCCAATATTGGCAATATCGACAGTCCTAGTGGGCAGGCAGACGTTATCGTTCGTGGTTCGACCTTATCAGTCGATGCCAATGCCGTTATTAATGAGCTAAATGCTGCCCCCAAGGGCAACTATGATCTACGTATACGTAAGGCTGGTGATGTCATAGATATCAATCGTCTTAATTATAACGGCATTGTAGGAGACTTATCCGGCACAGGACAGATTCAGTTAGCGAGCAAACAGCGTCCACTGACATGGCAGATTGATGCCAGTACCAAAGGTCTACTCCCTAAGAAATATCGTAGCGATTTACCGCTTGAGCGCCTAACAGGTAGTATAAGTGCGCGTGGTCGACTGCTAAACATCACTAAAAATGGTGTCAGCGGACAGCGTCATGTGATTACTTTAAACAATACAGATATGCAAGCGCAGCTCGATGCGACGCAAGCAGATCGTGCTATCGGTATTACTGGTGCTGGCGATGCCAGTGTCGATATCGTAGGTGGTGAGCTGTCGGTGTTCGATGCGCGTTTTGATGGTCGGATTGATACAGCAGATGTACCACAAGGCCGTCTGTCTATCGATGCTGCGGGTACGCCAAAGCTGATTAGTATTCGTAAGCTAAACTATAAAGGTGAAGCGGGCGCAGTTGATGCGAAAGGGGTCATAGACTTACGCAAAAATATCGGCTGGAATATAGATGGTCGTTTTGACCAGTTCAACTTGGGTTATTTTTTACCCAATAATCCAGCGATAATCGCAGGCGATCTAAAAACCAGTGGCGAGTGGCAAAATGCGCCAAAAAACAGCAAAAACACCGCAGGGACATTGCAACGCTTTGCCGTAAATTTCAACGGCATATTGGATGCTGAGCAATTGCCAGCAGGTAAGCTGAATATAGAAGCCAGTGGTGACAGTCAGCTGATCCGTATCAATCGTTTCCGTCATGTGGGTGCGGCAGGTAGTATCGATGCCAGCGGTACCGTTGATGTGCGTCAAGGCATTGCGTGGGATATCAAGGCAGTGATGGATCGTTTTAACATTGGTTATTTCCTAAAAGATACCCCAAGCCTTATCACTGGTACGATTGATACAGATGGCCGCTGGAGTGACACACAGCAGATTGTCAATATTAAACAAGTCAATCTGAATGGCATGCTAAAAGGTCAGCAACTGAGTGCCAAAGGCAGCCTATCAGCGAAGATGCGTTTGCCTAAAGATTTAGCAAGTTACTTCAAACAACTTCAGACCCAAGATGCCCAAGCGCAATACAAGCAAGTAAATGCTTTGATTGATAGCCTAAATGCTAATAACCTTGTGCTGCGTTGGGGTGACAACTATGTCACAGCTAACGGCAATGCCAAGCAGCTACAAACCAAAATTAATATCACCAGTCTAGACCAACTATCTAGCCAACTGGCTGGTAAAGTCACTGGCGGTGCCACGCTGTCTCAACCGGCTGGACAAGCACTGCCTACTATTTATATTGATTTGGTCGGTGAAAGACTCGCGCTACCTGGCTTTATATTGCGTCAAGGCCGTGTACGCGGCAAGTTAGTCAACTTAGCCAATAGCCCAAGCCAGTTAATCGTGACGGCTGAAGGTCTAGATGCTGCTGGTCAAAGTTTCGATAGTGTTAAAGCGTCTTTTAATGGTACCGAAAAGTCTCATGTGGTCGATCTAAATGTGGCCAATAAGCAACTCGATGTTGGTGCTAGGCTAAAAGGTGGTTTTGATCGAGACAGGCTAAGCTGGTCAGGTGTCATTGGAAAAGGCCGCATTAAATCTAAATATGCGACTTTGAATCAATTGCAACCTGCACAGCTGATTGTGAATTTACCTTACAATCAGGGTGGTGAGAACCGTGATCTAAAAGTACAGCTTGCCGCTCACTGCTGGCAGGCCACGGATCAAACCGGCAAGCTTTGTCTACGTGAAAAACTAGTAGCATCGCCGGACCAAGGTGAAGTCAATGTAGCGTTGCAGAATTTAGATACGTCGTTATTCTCAGTGTTCTTGCCAGAAGATATTGACTGGAATGGTAAGATTAATGGTAAAGCAATCGTCGGATGGCAACGTGGTCGTCCGCCAACTATCAATACCACGCTATATTCAGATAACGGCAAGATTGGCCTCGTTCAAGATGGCGAGAGCACATCAATGACTTTGCCATACAAGCGTGTCTCTCTCATTGCTCTGTCTGTACCTGAGGGTATCAAGCTGCGTACCGATATCAATACTGGACGCGGTGCGCGTGGCTATGCTGAAGTGATCGTTGATCCTTATAAAGACCCTAAACCAATCTCCGGTGCATTGGTACTGAACGAGCTTGATCTTGCGATATTTAAGCCATTCTTCCCTGGTATGCGCGTCCTAAGAGGTAACGTCACAATGGCGGGTGGCCTAGGTGGCACCTTAACCAAACCACAGTTCTATGGCGACGTAAAACTCTCTGACGGCCGTATAGCCATGCTTGATTTGCCAGTAAATCTGTCCAAAGTAAATGCGGCAGCCAAAATCCGCGGCACGCAAGCGACCATTGATGGCACATTCAATAGTGGTACAGGTGAAGGTGAATTGTCAGGGACAGTCAATTGGCAGCAAAAACTGCAGGCCAAATTAAGTATCGTCGGTGAAGGCCTAGTCATTACTCAGCCGCCATTACTGGTTGCTGAAATTGATCCTGATATCGATATTATCGTGCGCCCAGGCGACCGTTATGTTGATATAAAAGGGGCGATCAGTGTGCCGTCTGCGACCATTCGTCCGCCTGAAGCCAGCGAAGATATCATCACTCAAACTGAAGATGCAGTGGTACTAGATCGTCGTTTGATTGGTAATATCGATGAAGTACTGGCTATCTCAAAACCTTGGTCAATCAATGCTGATATCGGTGTTGATTTGGGCGATGATATCAACTTCCGTGGTTTTGGCGCCGTCATTCCATTGGCAGGTGCGATTAATGTTACGCAGAATGGTACAGGTATCATGCGTGCCAGAGGTGTTGTACAGGTCTCACGCCGTACCAATATCAATGCCTTTGGCCAAAGCCTAGAGCTGAATTATGGTCAAGTGCGTTTCAATGGCGATGTGATGAAGCCGAGCTTGAGTATTGAAGCGGCAAAAACAATTAATGGCAAAACAGTTGGTCTGCGTGTCAAAGGAACGACTGAAAGCCCCAATATTATCGTCTTTAACAATGCAGGACTGACCCAACAACAAGCTATGAACGCGTTGGTGACAGGTCGCATCGATAATAAGAGTGCGACGCAAATCAGTGAGCAAGGGTTTAAGTCGCAAGTGACCAATAATCTGGCTGCTGCTGGTTTAAGCTTCGGTCTGAGTGGCACTCGTAGCCTGACCAATCAAATCGGGCAAGCGTTCGGTTTGCAGAGCCTGACAGTCGATGCCTCAGGTAGCAGCGAAGATACTAATGTCAACGTCACAGGTTATGTGACCCCTGATTTATACATTCGCTATGGTGTGGGTGTTTTCAATGCGCAAAACAGCCTTTCTGTTCGTTATCAATTGACACGCCGCATCTATGTGGAAGCAAGCTCAGCAGCTGAAAATGCAGTAGATGTGGTCTATAGTTGGCAGTTCTAAATTGTTTATTTAGAGGACGACTGTTTTCTAATTGATGTCAGCTGAGAGAGCTTTTGAAATTATTTTTAAGTTGTATAACCTATAAAAAAACGCCTTCATTATGAGGCGTTTTTTTATAGAAGGATTGAAAAAGGTGTCACTGAAATAGACGTTACTTGGTTAGAATCAAGCGATTGTTGCGAGTTAGGCGTAGTCGATACTCTTCGCCTTCATGCTCGATACGTACCTCTTTGGTTAGTGCAAATAGATGTTGTGATTGCAAAGTAGGTAGACGGTTTTCACGACAGTTTAAATAACGAGAGATGACCATGCTCATAGTAAATTCCTTTTGAAAAAAAGTGGCTTAAAAAATTGGCTAACCATAGCGTAATTGTTTTTAACGATAATAATTATCATTTAGATTTGATAAATTTGCAAGGCAATTGATAAAATAAAATGCAGTTATTATGTAAACTTATCTAAGTTCACTGTCATAAATCATCTCGAATGAGTATTTTATCTATATAAATTAATAAGTTAGGTAATAAATTTAAATAAATCATCTAGCCTATAAAAACTATTAAATTATCAAAAATAATCAGAGTAAATACCGAAATAAAGGATATAAGTATGTTGAATGGGTCAAATCAACAATCAGAGACGAAGCCGGAAAGTAAGACAAATAGTAAGGAGAAAACTAACAAACCTAGCATTGTAAATGTTGCAGTGGCTGTCATTCATTATAAAAATCAGTATTTGCTTGGGTTTCGAGATGCTACTCAGCATCAGGGAAATCGTTATGAGTTCGTCGGCGGAAAGATAGAGGCGAATGAGTCAGCAGCGCAGGCGTTGATAAGAGAAGTGGCGGAAGAGACGGGTATCCTGTTTGATGATAATACTATCGTTAAGCTTGGGCGTTTGCATCATGATTATGGCGATAAGCAGGTCAGCTTACAGGTTTATAAGATTGAGCTGACAGCAGAGCAGTACGAGCAGCATAGACACTGTGAACAAGGTTTAGAAGGGCAGGCATTAACTTGGGTAAGCAAATCACAGCTTTTAGCAGGAGCGTATCATCTGCCCGCTGCTAATAAGACAATACTTGAATGGTTGAAGCTCCCATCGAAGATAACGATTACTTATCCTCTAGCACATTTTGGCACATACACTGATGCAGCAGCGGCATGGCTACAGTATCACCAAGAAAATTTAGCATCAGAGTCGTGGGTATATATCCGCTTGAAGGACATAAATTCTAAGCATCTTGCTGAACAATTGATAACGACACGTCCAGATATTTTAGCGATTTTACCTAATGGTAATGAGCAACTTTTAGATGTTGAGGGCTCACTAACCGCTAATGAGACAGAGATTAGCCAGCAAATAGTTGCTAAGCATTTAACACAAACGGCACTGATGCAATGCTTTGATGAGGATGGCAGTTCTACAGCTCTTATACAGTCGTTATCTAAAGACTATCCGCTTATCGTCAGCTGCCATGACATCGCGAGTATAACGGCAGCCAACAAACTTGCTAGCATGCGCATACAGAATGCATTACCACCAGTGATTGGTACTTTCGTATCGCCTGTGCTCGCTACCCAAACGCATCCTGACGATACACCGCTTGGTTGGGAAGCATGGTCAGCATTAGCAGAGTTAGCGGATATGCCTGTCATTGGGTTAGGTGGTCTGGAGCCTGCTATGCTCAATCAAGCATTACAGTATGGCGGTATCAGTGTGGCAGGCATTCGTCAGTTTATATAATCCGCATGACTCAAGGAGTCTATCTACAATCTATAGTTTCATTTGCCTGAATGTGACCCGTATTAGACGTGCGTATTAAGCTTAGTAAGTTCAAATAACTGATTTTTAACTTAGTTATCCAGCAAGTAACTGTGTGGTTATGATGTGTTCAAACAACACTCAAACCCCATAGTTACTTACAAACCGTTGCGTTTTCCTACATTGCACTACTGTTTTAATAGTCCAGTTGTCCTTAATATATATTGCATATCTACGATACGTTGATCTTATTTCTATAGACGAGTGACTGATCAAAAGTAATGCTCAAAATACAATAATAAAAAAGCTTTTGTAGAGTCAAGTTTTGCATAAATAACTTATACCAAAGCAAATGGCTTTTAGAAAACGAGACCAAATAGATGCCGTACATACAGCCTTTTTAACAATCACTATTTAAGAATGGTACTCCTATGAAAACCAATAAGTTACCTGAGTCAGCATGGACTGATTCACAGGCAGCTGGTTCTCAACTTCAGCAGCCTAAGCAATCGCTCAATGACAATGAATATGGCGATGATACACAACAGACAAACCAAGCTAGTAACGATGCTAGCTATAATCACGACAGCTCGAATGGCGAATATTCGCACCATCTGGCAAAAAACACGTCTTCGCAAGACAGCTATTTTGGATACAAAAGCGCCGACAAAAGCCTTAGGGCAAAAGAGTCAGCTATGAGTAACAATGAGATAAGCAAAGATCTAAAAAATAGCAATGAGGACAATCATGACGTGGCTGGTGGCTACAGATCATCTGGCTATAAGTCAGCGCGAAATAAGCAGCCACAAAAGCTAAATGAAGATGAACCATTAATGTCGGGACTGTTAGAGGATCAAATAGATAATCTAAACAGTGGTTCTGAACAGGCTGTCGACGCTGAGAAAATCAATGATACATCAGCAAATAATTCATCCTACAAAGAAATACCGGAGCGCATATTTATGAATGGACTGATCAAACATACAGGCATTGCCTTAGCGATTATTATACCGTTAGCAGCGTTCTCAGCCTATGCGGCCACGCCGCCAGTGAACATGGCAACCAACAACACGGCAACTAATGAAATGTCTGATGATGCGATGAGTGAGAAGACCACGACCGATATGCTATCGGTTAAGCCAAATGATATTATTCATAAATCTGCAAGTACGCCAACTACTGTAGATAGCGTAGATCTAAATACCTATGCAGGTACTTGGTATGAAATTGGCCGTTTGCCGATGTATTTCCAGCGCAAGTGTGCTGGTGATGTGACAGCCAATTATGCTCAAAAAGATGACGGCTCAGGAATCACGGTGACTAACAAATGTGTGAGCGAGGACGGTTCAACTATTGTCGCAGAAGGTTTGGCTAAGCCAGTCGATGAAAGCGGCAGCAAACTAAAAGTGACGTTCTTACCGAAGTGGATTCGCTGGATTCCAGTCGGCCGTGCTGATTATTGGGTGCTGGCACGTGATGCAGATTACAAAACCGCGCTAGTAGGGACACCTGATAAAAAATACTTATGGTTACTAGCACGCTCGCCAAATATCAGTCAGGAAACGTATACTAAGTATCGTCAAATTGCTCAGCAGCAAGGTTATGACTTAAAAGAGTTTACATTGACGTCGCAGAGTAATCAAACGGTGAATCTAGCACCATAATAGATGTAACTGAATTTACTGCTTTAATTAAACCATATAGCGATTAGTATTTTATTACGTCTCGAATAAGGCAGCATATATAGCTGCCTTTATTTTTATTACTAGCTGTACATGAGAACTATATATAAGAGCTATATACGAGAGTAAAACCTATTATGCACGCTAGCTAATCGGTTACTACTGGCAAAATGAGGCGTTTTAGGCTAAAATCTAGGCGATTCAAATACTCTAGCTTTAATGACCCATATTGATAGTGGTTGATTATCATATTAGAGTCACCATTTAGAGCATACACGACCTATCTATTTTACACTTCTTCATATTTTATTGATCATACATTACTGACCATAAGGATGTTTCTCGTGAGCAACGCTGATACCTTACGCCAATTACATCAAGACCACTTGAACAACTACAACAATCAAGAGCAACAAGCGATTGAGCTTATGGGGCTACTAAACAAGCTCTATAACAAGCAAGACGTACAAGTGACTTTGTTTGGCGAAACGCTAGACTCTACCTCAGTTGGTCAAATACTTGCTTTACATCAAAAAGTAGCGCTACGCGACCATGGTGCCAAAGCTATCGATATCGCTGATACTCTAGCAATGGTAAAAGTTATCTCAGAAAACACTGATATCCAAGCCACTCGTATCGATGTTGGTCAATTGATTGCTAATGATACGGACTTACAAACCGCTCTACAGTCTATCAACAGCGCTGGTGCTGTAAATGGCGCGACAGATGTTGTGCTGTATGGTTTTGGCCGTATCGGTCGTATTTTGACTCGTCTGCTATTGTCACAAACGTCAAGTGCGAAAGGTCTACAACTAAAAGCGATCGTTGTACGTCCAGCCGCTGCTGGTGACTTGGCTAAACGTATTTCATTGCTTGAGCGTGACTCAATCCATGGTAGATTCTTAGGCGGCATCAGCATCGATGATGATAATAACGGCATGATCGTTAATGGTCGTTTTGTACAAGTTATCTATGCCAAAGACCCAAGCGAAATCGACTATACTGCTTATGGTATCGACAATGCTCTTGTTATTGATAACACAGGTATCTGGAAAGATGAAGCGGGCCTTGGTAAGCACTTACAGTCTACTGGCGTGAAAAAAGTGCTACTAACAGCACCTGCTGGTGGTGATATCAAAAACGTCGTTTATGGCGTGAACAATGACACCGTTGGTGATGATACGATCGTTAGTGCTGCTAGCTGTACGACCAATGCAATTACGCCAACGCTGAATGTACTGAATGATGAGTACGGTATTGTAAATGGTCATGTAGAGACTATTCACTCATTTACCAATGATCAGAACTTGGTTGATAACTATCATAAAGCTGATCGCCGTGGTCGTAGTGCTGTGATGAACATGGTTATTACCAGTACTGGTGCTGCAAAAGCCGTTGGTAAAGCATTGCCAGAATTAAATGGTAAGCTAACGGGTAACGCTATTCGTGTACCAACACCAAACGTCAGCCTAGCAATATTGAACGTGAATCTGAAAACTGCTCCAGCAAGCGCTGATGCGTTAAATGAGTTCTTGCGTAAAATGGCTAACAGCAGTACTTGGCAGTCGCAGATTGCTTATACAGATTCTACAGAAGCGGTGTCAACGGATTTCGTTGGTACGACTCATGTTGGTATTATCGATGCTCAAGCCACTATTTTGACTGACAACCAAGCTATCGTATATGTTTGGTATGACAACGAAGTAGGTTATAGTACTCAGGTATTGCGTTTGGCGACGCAAATGGCTGGAATCAGCTACGCTCAGATTCCAGCATAGATTACTAAATACAGTAGAGCAATAACGTCATACCAAGTATAGTAGCGCTATCGTGTCATAAAAATGGCACTGTAGCAGATGCTACTTTAAATAGCTTGGTAGGACTTTAACTGTCATACTTAAACACCCGATAGTCCGATTGATTATCGGGTGTTATTGTCATAATGGGTACTAAGTAAAAGTAGTCTTTATACAGTGTTCATTTTGACGCAACAACATAGCAAAACCCCAAAATACAACCGTTGGTTGTAACCAGTTTATAGACTGGATTGTGAATTAAGGAACGTAAGATGCGATTTATTGATGAAGCCGTCGTAACGGTAAAAGCAGGTGACGGTGGTAACGGAATCGCCAGTTTTCGCCGAGAGAAGTATGTCCCACGTGGTGGACCTGATGGTGGTGATGGCGGCAAGGGCGGAGATGTGTATGTCATTGCAGAAGACAACACCAACACCTTAGTTGACTATCGTTATACGCGTCGTCATGACGCCATGCGTGCTGAGAACGGCCATAGTAGAAACTGTTCAGGTAAAGGGTCTGATGATCTTTATTTACCAGTACCGGTTGGTACGACGGTAGTTGATACCGAGACAGACGAAGTATTGGGCGATTTGATTGAGATTGGCCAGACACTACTGATTGCCAAAGGTGGTGACGGTGGCCTGGGTAATACCCATTTCAAAAGCTCGACCAACCAAGCGCCGCGTAAAGCGACGTCAGGTTTTGAAGGTGAGCTAAAAGTTCTTAAGTTTGAGCTAAAAGTAGTCGCTGATGTTGGTTTGATTGGTTTGCCGAATGCTGGTAAATCGACCTTTATCCGTCAAGTCTCTGCTGCTAGACCAAAAGTGGCTGATTATCCGTTTACCACGCTAGTACCAAACTTGGGTGTGGTCGATATTGGTCGTCATCGCTCATTTGTGATGGCAGATATTCCTGGTCTTATTGAAGGTGCATCAGAAGGTGCCGGACTTGGTATTCGCTTCTTAAAACATGTTGCGCGTACACGTCGTCTGCTACACTTAGTTGATGTCAAGCCTGTCGATGGTAGCGATCCAGTCGAAAATGCTCGCGTTATCTTAAACGAGCTTGAGCGTTTTTCTCCTGAATTAGCCAACTTACCGCAGATTTTGGTATTAAACAAAATCGATCAGGTCAATGATGAAGATTTGAATGCGCTTTGTACTCATATTGTCGCAGAGCTTGGTTGGACTGGTATGGTCTTCCGTACGGCAACGCTAACTGGTGAAGGCGTTGATGCGGTCAAATATCATCTAATGAATGATATCGAACTTGAGCGTGAGCGTGAAATAGAAGATCCTATCTTCGCTGAAGCACAAAAAGAACGTTTCGAGCGTTTAGAAGCTGAAGTACGTCTTAACACTGAAGCACAGCGTGAAGCATATCGTGCAGCTCGTAAAGCAGCACGTGAAGGCTTGGATGCGTCTGATTTTGACGACGATGACGATGGCGTTGAGGTAATGTACGTTCCTTAAGCTAGTATGCTTGAGCAGTTATACTTGAATTGTGAATTTAATCCCTACAATCAATTTATATGAAAAAAAGGAGTTTATATGGCAGATGACATAGCAAACACGATGGAAGAAGCAAGATTTGTTAAGCAAACTCGAAACTTTGATATTCAGCGCGTTATTGTCAAAATTGGTTCATCATTATTAACCAATAACGGTCGAGGGCTGGATCGTACTGCCATATATGAGTGGGCAAAGCAAATTGCTAAGCTACACAAAAAAGGCGTTGAGGTACTGCTAGTATCATCAGGTGCCGTTGCTGAAGGTGTGGTACGTATGAACCTTGAGGAACGTCCTAAGAAACTAGCAGCACTACAAGCCTGTGCTTCTATTGGTCAAATGGGCTTGATTGAAACATGGTGGTCAGCTTTGATTCAGCATGGCATTCAAAGCTCGCAGCTACTGCTAACTCACGATGATTTGTCTAATCGTAGCCGTTATCTTAATACCACTGGTGCGCTGACACAGTTATTAGAGTGGCGCGTACTACCTGTTATCAACGAAAACGATACCATCACGATTGATGAGATTAAATTTGGCGATAACGATACCTTGGGTGCGATGGCAGCCGCGATGGTTAATGCTGATTTGTACATTATCTTAACCGATCAAGAAGGTGTCTTCACTGATAACCCACGTGATAATCCTGATGCTAAGATGATTCGTCAAGAGCGTGCAATGGCGGATTATTTATTTGATATTGCAGGAGACGGCGGTAAGCTTGGACGCGGTGGTATGTTGACCAAAATCCGTGCTGGACGCCTTGCTGCAATGGGTGGCTGTCCTACCGTTATCGTCAGTGGTGCTATCGATGATGTTATTACTCGTGTGGTATCAGGCGAAGCCGTAGGTACATTGCTAACGACTAATGACGAAGATAAAATCATCGCACGTAAACAGTGGCTAGCAGCGCATCTACGTATGTCAGGTAGCTTAGTCGTCGATGCAGGTGCTGCAAGAGCATTGACTGAGCACAATAGAAGTTTATTGCCAGTGGGTGTTGTAGAAGTGCAGGGCGGATTTGATGAAGGTGATGTGGTAGAAATCATCCATCAAGATACTGGCGAACGTATTGCCGTTGGGCAGGTAAACTTCTCATCGAATGATGCGCGCCGCGTCGCTCGTGAGCGTACTGAACAGTTCGATAAGATTTTTGGCAGTAGCGAAGAACGTGTCGTCATGGTACATCGCGACAATCTTGCATTAACTGTATAGCGCTTTCATATAACCTTTTTTATTCAACTTATTTTATCCAGCATAATATCCATTTATAAATATGGATATTATGCTGTTTTGGAGATTTGTACATGAGTGCTTCAGACGGTAGTAACTCGGTTCAGCAACAGTTTGCACCTTTAAAAAATGATAGATTGCTACGTGCATTACGTTTTGAGCCCATCGATACCACACCGGTATGGATGATGCGCCAAGCTGGTCGCTATTTGCCAGAATATAAGGCCACTCGTGCTGAAGCGGGTGACTTTATGAGCCTGTGCAAAGATACAGACCGTGCTACTGAAGTGACTCTACAGCCATTGCGTCGCTATGACTTAGATGCTGCTATTTTGTTTAGTGATATTCTAACTATCCCTGATGCGATGGGACTAGGCTTGTATTTCGAAACAGGTGAAGGCCCTAAGTTCAAACATCCTATTCGTGAGCAGGCTGATCTTGATAGATTGCCAGTGCTTGAGCCAAACGACTCTCTAGATTATGTCATGCGTGCTGTAACCAGCATTCGTAAAGCATTGAACGGTCAAGTTCCACTATTCGGTTTTTCTGGTAGTCCGTGGACATTGGCTACTTATATGATAGAAGGCGGTAGCTCGAAGGATTATCGTTATACCAAAGGCTTCTTATATAGTAACCCTGATTTTTTACATCAGTTATTAGATAAGCTTGCGACGTCAGTTATTGACTATTTAGATGCCCAAATCGTCGCTGGCGCTCAAATTGTTCAGATATTTGATAGTTGGGGTGGGGCGTTAGGTCATCGTCAATTTATCGAATTTTCACATATTTATAATAAACGTATTGTCGCCGAACTAAAGGAACGTCATCCACAAGTACCTGTAGTGCTATTCACTAAAGGTGGTGGGTTATGGCTTGATATTCAGGCTGACAGCGAAGCAGATGTGCTAGGTCTAGACTGGACGATGCCGATTGATCGTGCGCGTCAAATATTGACTGAGAGTCAGCGTCAGTTGACCAAAAAGCATAAAAAATTGCAAAGCAGCAAAGCCATTCAGGGTAACTTAGATCCAGCGACGTTATACGGGTCGCCTGCAACTATTCGTTCGGAAGTGAACGCCATGCTTGACCGTGCTTACGCTGATGGTGAAAAGACTGGTTACATAGCAAACTTAGGTCATGGTATCACCCAATGGGTTAATCCTGACAATGCCAAAGTGTTTGTGGATGCAGTACACGATTATAAAATTTAACAGTCAGAATATTTAGAGACTGATTCTGTATTTGTGGAGTTGAAAGATTTGTAGAACTGCATGAGTTACAAGCAAATATAGAATCTATCAGTGCATATTTAGTATTTACCAAGAAAAGGGTGTTTTATGATTTCAGCAGCGATCGTCGGTGGTACAGGCTATACGGGTATTGAGCTCATTCGCTTATTATCTGCTCATCCTGAGGTTTCTATTGATTTATTAACTTCTCGTAGCGAAGCTGGCACTCGTGCTGATGAAATCTTCCCAAGCTTACGCGGTGTGTCTGACATCGTTTTTAGCGACTTGGGTGATAATACGCTTGCTGCACTGCAAAAATGTGATGTTGTGTTTTTTGCGACGCCACATGGCGTAGCAATGAAGCAAGCTGAAGCGCTTACCCAAGCTGGCGTTAAGGTCATCGATTTGGCTGCTGACTTTCGTTTGCAGTCATTGACTGACTTTGAGCACTGGTACAAACAGTCACATACTTGTCCTGAATTGTTGAAAACAGCAGTCTACGGCCTACCAGAAATCAATCGTGACAAGCTTGCGAATGCGTTACTAGTAGGCAACCCAGGCTGTTATCCAACCACTGCGATTTTGGGTTTAAAACCAATTATCGAAGCTCAGAATAAGCAAGCAGAGCGTTTGATCGAATCTCGTATTGTAATTGACGCAAAATCTGGTGTATCTGGCGCAGGTCGTCAAGCATCACTTGCACTTAACTATGCTGAGACAACGGATAGCTTTAAAGCTTATAGCGTCGAAGGCCATCGTCATTTACCTGAGATTGAGCAGGGTGTTGCACAGTTATTAGACAGTCAGTTCACGCATCGTATTCGTTTTTTGCCGCATTTAGTACCGATGATTCGTGGCATGCTAAGCTCTATTCATATGGAGCTGACCGATGCTGGTGCTGCTATCGATTGGCAGCAAGCGTTTGAAAATAGCTATGCGTCAGAGTTGTTTGTTGATGTCATGCCAAAGGGGCTTTATCCCGATACGCGTAGTGTTCGCGCTAGTAACCGTCTACGCATTGCGGTACATCAGGACAATGAGCACGCTGAGCTAACGGTTATTGTCGTTCAAGATAATTTAGTCAAAGGTGCTGCTGGGCAGGCTGTGCAAAACATGAATGTGATGTTTGGTTTTGATGAGTCAATGGGGCTGAACTTTGCACCGATTGTTCCTTAATATCAACGACTTCATATTCCAATCATTCACATTTACGGTGCTAGGTATTGATTATAAATTCGGCTATAATGACTTGCCCTTACCCTTAAGAGATACTGTCTAAATGCGTGTTCAGCTCGTACTACGCTTTTGCTCACAGCCAGCACGTCTATCGTGCAAAGACTCGGTTATAGATAGCTTGGAGCGCAAACAGCATTCCTTTAGAAATAATAATGTCCCTATAAGTGGTATTGCTAGCTCACAACGCGGCGCTTCTACATTGGTATTGGCACTGTTCGTTGTAGCCGTATTAGTGACAGCGGTGGTTGGGCTGGTATTCGGTCATAAACTTGGTTACCAACGTGGCCTCCATTCGATGGAAACAGAAGCCAAGCAAGCAATCATCGATAGCACTGAAGCGACACAAGTACTAGAAGATTTGCGCCTTAGCAATAAGATAGCCACTAACCAAGCGGCAACTGCCAAACAAGAACTGGCTATCAGTTTGGCTAATTTAAAAGAACTGCGTGAGAGCCAGCAAGAATTAACAGTAGAAAATAAGCAAGTGTCACAGCTCAATGAGCTATATTCAGATGTCATCCGTGAGAAAGGTGGTATGCCTTTACAGGTATTAGGTGCCAAAATTTCGCCACTACCTGAAAATGCTTTTGAGTATGGTTTTGATATTGGGATGCTCAGTAGCGATGGTCAAGCCAAACGCTTAAGGCCTGTATTGACGCTACTTAACAATGATGACCTTGTAGAGGTGCCACTTGACCCTGCATACCATATGATCGAAGGTATCGTTCGGATACGTGGCCGCTTTGTAATGCCATCAGGCTTTAGACCATTGCAAGCCAAACTGACTTTGCAAGCTGGTGGTCAGAAAGTAGAGCAGTTGTATGACTGGAAGCTCGGTGATAGTGTGGATAACATGCTACCATCGCTCCTAGATTTACCAGAAGTTGATGAAAGTCCTATCGTACCTTAATTACCTCATGTCTTAATGAAATACTCAGTGACGATGCTGTGGTTGAAATCAAAGCACAATGACCTTAATCAGTGGTTGTGCTTTATACCATGCCTCATCGCCTGCCTTAACAACCTCTATCTTAAACTTACCTTATAATTATATTTTGATTATGATGAAAAAAATGATATCACAAGCCACGCCAACGGTTGCTGATTGGCACTTTCCCAATATGCCTGCTTATCGTGCACAAGACGGTGATACCGATGGTGAAACCCCACCGCAAGCAGATGTATTGGTCGCAGAGCCTGAAGTAGCCAAACCGCCCATGTATGCGGTCGTTATGTACAATGACAACTACACGCCGATGGAGTTTGTTGTATACATATTGCAGTCAGAATTTCGTCATAGTATGGATTCTGCGGTCGAGATTATGCTGACTATTCATAATAGCAGCAAAGGTATTGCTGGCATTTATCCCAAAGATATCGCCGAGACTAAGGCCAAAAAAGTAAATAGTCTGGCACATCGTGAAGGTTATCCGTTATTAACTCAAATCGAACCGCATCAAGGCGAGTAAAGCAATTTATTAATTTCTTATACTGATATATGGCTCTATTAAAGCTTTACCTACTGTTCTTTATTTCTAAGTAATCCTTCTCAAAGCTCACCTGTATAGTGAGCTTTTTCGACTTTTCAGTCACCTCTCTTATATATGAACTTTGCCTCTTAAAATAGTTTTATTATCCATAGAGTCTTGATTTTTATAATAAATAACCCTATCTATTAAAATAGCCTGTCCAATAGGCTTAGACTAAGTATCTAAGTTAAACTTGCTAAAACTCTGTTATTTCTAGCTTCTAAGATATCAACTTCTCCTTCTATTTAACCAGTTTTTCAACATTTAATATTCGTTATTAAGGTTGTCGCTACTAGCTTGTAGCACGCTTTGATACATTTTAGTCTGTGTTAATGGATTGACTCCGTCGAAGTATCGTGTTGATATAAAGAAAAGCGGCCATGGATAGTTGTGATTACTGTTGGCTGATAGCGAGATTATAGTATCTAATAAATAGTCTACCGCTCACCTCATTTATTCATGACTTCTAATAATACGAATATAGCCCTTGAACAATACATCTACCGCCCTGATTTACTTACTAACTCATTCATAAAACTATCAATTATAAAGATAGATATAACCGTAGGAAGTTGTTATGTTAAGTCGTCATCTTGAAGTTTCTCTACGTTTAGCAATGACGCTTGCGCGCCAAAAATCGCATGAGTATCTCACTGTTGAACACTTGCTTTTGGCCTTATTAGAAAACACTCATGCTGCCAATACGTTGACTGCTTGTAATGCTAATGTCTCGGCGTTGCGTACTGAGCTTGAGGTTTATATTAATAAACACACGCCAACCATCGATGCTGATACAGAACAGTCACCGCAGCCGACTCAAAGCTTTGATCGTATTTTGCAGCGTGCTATTTTTCACGTGCAGTCGATCGGTGGTGGTCGTTTGGTAGAAGGGTCTGATATTTTGGTCTCTATGTTTTCAGAACATGATACCTATGCTGTCTACCTGCTTAAAAAACAAGGTATCAGTCGCCTTGAGCTAACCCAGTATTTATCACACGGCCAAGATAAAGAAGAGCCTTCTGAATCACGCGGTTCTGCAGGTACTGAGCGCCGTAGTGCCTCTGAAAAGACCAGCAAAGATCCATTGGTTGAATTTGCGACCAATCTAAACCAGCGAGCTGCCGAAGGTAAAACCGATCCTTTGATTGGTCGTGCTTCTGAAATTGAACGTGCTGCCCAAGTACTGTGCCGCCGTCGTAAAAACAACCCATTGCTAGTAGGTGAGCCTGGTGTCGGTAAAACCTCTATTGCTGAAGGTTTGGCATGGTTAATCATTAACGACAAAGCACCGAAGCCACTTAACGGTTGCGTGATTTATAGCCTTGATATCGGTTCACTGATTGCGGGAACTAAGTATCGCGGTGACTTTGAAAAACGCATGAAGTCATTGCTTGATGCACTAAAGAAAAAACCAAATGCTATTCTTTTCATCGATGAGATTCATATGATTATTGGTGCTGGTTCGTCTATGAGCAGCAATATGGATGTGTCTAATTTGATTAAGCCTGCACTTGCCAACGGTGAGCTACGTTGTATCGGTTCAACCACATTTACTGAGTATCGCCAAGTATTTGAAAAAGACCATGCATTGTCGCGTCGTTTCCAAAAAATCGATGTCAAAGAACCAAGCGTGGATGACACCATCGATATCCTACGCGGTCTGAAACCTCGTTATGAAGAATTCCATAATGTTGAGTATACGGATGAAGCGTTGGTCACAGCGGTACAGTTGTCAGCCAAACATATTCATGAGCGTTTTTTACCTGACAAAGCCATTGACGTGATTGACGAAGCAGGTGCGTATAAGCGCTTAGGTGTGGTACCTGATGTCGATGATATCGAAGCGGAAGAAAGTTTCATTGCTGATTTAGAGCAAGATTTTGATGCGCAGATTGATGCTGATATCGATGGTGATACAGATAATGAAATGCAGGATGAAGCAGCGACTGCGAAAGCAAGCGATAGTGCCAAATCAGCAGATGGTGTGAAATTATCAAAAGGTCAAAAGCCACCGATGAAAATCGATGTGGCTGATATTGAAGCTATTATTGCTAAACTAGCACGTATTCCACCCAAATCTGTATCGAGTGATGACAAGAGTATCCTTGAACACTTAGATCGAGATCTAAAGCACTTGGTATTTGGTCAAGATGAGGCGATTGCTACGTTGGCCGATGCTATCAAGCTATCACGTGCAGGATTAAAAGCGCCAGATAAGCCAATCGGTTCATTTATGTTTGCAGGTCCAACTGGTGTGGGTAAAACAGAAGTATCACGTCAGCTAGCGAACCTGTTAGGTGTAGAATTGGTACGCTTTGATATGTCAGAGTACATGGAAGCGCACACGGCATCACGCTTGATTGGCGCGCCTCCAGGTTATGTTGGCTATGATCAAGGTGGTTTGCTCACCGAAAAAATCAATCAGCATCCACATTGTGTGTTGTTGCTTGATGAGATTGAAAAGGCGCATCCAGATGTCTTCAACTTGTTACTACAAGTAATGGATCATGGTACATTGACCGATAACAATGGTCGTGTAGCAATCTTTAAGCAAGTCATCGTTATTATGACAACGAACGTTGGTGCTGATAGTATCAGTCGCTCGTCAATGGGCTTTACTCAACAAGACCATAGTCGTGATAATACAGAATCACTGAAACGTGTCTTCACGCCAGAGTTCCGTAATCGCTTAGACGCTATAATTCAGTTCAACCCTCTAGATACGTCAGTTGTTGTATCAGTTGTCGATAAGTTCTTGGTTGAATTACAAGTACAGCTTGATGATAAGCAAGTAACGTTAGAGATTGATGATGATGTACGTGATTACTTGGCGGATAAAGGCTATGACCGTCTAATGGGTGCACGTCCAATGCAGCGTCTGATTCAAGATGAAATCAAAAAACCATTGGCAAGTATGATTTTGTTTGGTGATTTGGTTAATGGCGGTGTCGTACATCTGACTTTAGAGCCTAAAGTCGATGATTCTCAAGATAATGATACGATGAAGCTCGATAAGGTGTCAGACAAAGGCTCAGCTGATAGTCGTATTATTCTGACAGTCGTTGAAACTCACGAACCACATCCTGATTCTGAGTCTCTAGCCAGCTAAGTTGTTGGTGTTAATATGACAAAAACGGCTACTGTATTACTGCGGTAGCCGTTTTTTTATTGCTATAATTCATCAACAAAGCTCATATCATTTTTTGTTAGTATGATTATTTACAGTAAGCTGGCTTTAACAAAACTATTGAACTTATAACAAGATAAAAAGTATAAAAAGGACACACTATGGAACTGTTTGATGAACCGACAACCAAGACTCCAGAACAAAAACAAGCAATTTTAGACAATGTCCGTTTACCAGAAGATTGGAAAACAGCGTTAGCAGATGAATTAACGTCTGAGAATATGGACAATCTACGCGCATTTTTAAAGGAAGCCTATCAGTCCGATGATAGTATTTATCCGCCTGCACCATTGATGTTCAATGCGCTTAATCTTACGCCATTATCACAAGTCAAAGTGGTAATCTTAGGCCAAGATCCTTATCATCGTCCAGGTCAGGCTATGGGATTATCATTTTCTGTTCCTAAAGCCATTCCTAAGCCCCCATCACTAAATAACTTGCTCAAAGAAATGGCAGATGACATTGGTATTCGCCCTTCAGCGCATGGCGATTTGACATACTGGGCGCAGCAAGGCGTTCTACTGCTTAATAGCTCACTAACTGTGCGAGAAGGCGAGCCAAACAGTCATCAGAATAAAGGTTGGGAGCAGTTTACTGACGCTGTCATCGATGCCGTCAATGAACAGACAAAGCATACCGTGTTTATTTTGTGGGGTAGTAAAGCCCAGAAGAAAGGTAAGTATATCGATACCGATAAGCATTTGATTCTGACAGCGGTACATCCATCACCACTGGCGGCAAATCGTGGCGGTTTCTTTGGCACTAAACCTTTTTCTAAAACAAATGATTACTTGGTGCAGTATGGCCAAACTCCAATTGACTGGCAATTACCACAATAAATGCAAAATATACAGAATATAAGCTTAATGCCGTATCAACCCTTAAATATGCAGGCCAGCACCTTTTGGTTAGCTGAAGATGCTAAGTGGATGCAACAAGCAATTCAACTTGCTAAGCAAGGTGCTGAGCGTGGAGAGGTGCCGGTAGGTGCGGTATTGGTACATGATCAGCAAGTTATCGGCCAAGGGTTTAATCAACCTATTAGTAGCCATGATGCTACTGCTCATGCAGAGATAGTTGCATTAAGAGACGCTTGTACGCGTTTAGAAAATTATCGACTGCCGCTACAGACTATTTTATACGTCACTCTAGAGCCTTGTACGATGTGTATCGGTGCTCTAATCCATGCGCGTGTAAACAAGTTGGTGTACGCAGCGAGCGAACCGCGTGCTGGGATGGTTGGTAGTCAAATGGACTTATCATTACAACCTTTCTACAACCATAGTATACAGGCGTATAGTGGACTATGCAGCGAGCATAGTAGTCAAATACTAAAGACATTTTTTCGTGAGCGTAGGCAAGCGGCGAAAAAGAATAAGGCCACTATGTAAACTCAAAATACTAATAAACAAGATATCAGTCTTGGTGCTAGTGGTCACGATGATTTTTTGCTATAATATTGCCCTATTTGATAGCACCCATCTTAATAGGCTATTAAAGACTTAACATACGAATAAATATCGTTTTATTAATGACATACGATAAGCGATATAAGTAACGCATATTATTGAGTAAGTATTATGACTAGTTCTACACCTGATAATGTTTTACTCAATACAGAGAATAGCCACACCTCATCAGTGCGCTATCCTGTTGTTTGTATCGATGGTCCCAGTGGCGCTGGTAAAGGTACGGTCACATGGCGTCTAGCACAAGTGTTAGGCTATCAGTTGTTAGACTCTGGTGCGCTTTATAGGATTGTTGGGTTAAAAGCCTTTGAAGCGGGTTTAATCAGCGCAGATGCTAGCCAACCAATTGATGAAAATGCTGTATTAGCATTGACTGAAAGCTTAGAGATAGCGTTTGTACCAAACAATGACTCAGGGCGTGTAGATATCATTGTTAATGGACAAGCAGTAGGTGAGCAAGTACGCAATGAAACGGTTGGAGGCTATGCATCACAGATAGCGGTCTTTCCACAGGTTCGCCAAGCGTTGCTAAAGCTACAACAAGATATGGCCACTCGTTCAGGTTTGGTTGCTGATGGTCGCGATATGGGTACGGTCGTTTTTCCAGATGCTGATGTTAAGGTGTTTTTGACGGCTAGTGCTGAAGCACGTGCAGAGCGCCGTGTGACTCAGTTGTTAGACGCTGGTCAGACAGCAGATTTTGAGGCGATTTTAGCGACAATAAAAGAGCGTGATGACCGTGATGAAAATCGTAGTACAGCGCCATCTAAGCCTGCGGCAGATGCATTATTACTTGATAGTTCAGCGCTGAATGCTGATGCAGTATATGAGCAAGTCAAAAAGCATTGCCAAGATAAAGGTGTGTTTTTCACTAGTTAGTCATTTAATAGCTAGTAAAAACAACATACTAAGTACTAAAAAGTTTCCTATTAATCATTGTTTTAGTATAAAATAATACGGTTAAGTTAAATTTTATTAAAGCAGTAAGAAAAACTTAGTTTATTCAAGATATTGCATTCGATATAAGACAGTTGTTGTTAGTCAGTTTTAATTACGATGAGCTCGCTATCAACAAACGTTTTTTTATATGATTGCATGGGATATAAAACCAGTATTTCGTTCTATACAATCATAAATTTGATCCGTACTGTGCTGGACAGGATACGGCTATACAAAGGTAGACATAATGGAATCATTTGCTGAACTATTTGAAGCGAGCATTGAAGAGCAGGGCCTAGATATCGAGCGTGGCTCGGTTATTACAGGTGCTGTTGTGGCCATCGATAGCGATTGGATCACAGTAGATACTGGTCTTAAATCTGAAGGTATCGTCGCTCGTGAAGAGTTTTTAAGCGAAGAAGGCGAACTTGAAGTTGAAGTTGGCGATAGCGTTGATGTCGTAGTTGAAGCGGTTGATAACGGCATGGGTCAAACCTTGCTGTCACGTGAGAAAGCTAAACGTGTTGAAACTTGGAACTTCCTTGAAAAAATCGCTGATAACGATGAAATCGTTAAAGGTATTATCTCAAGCAAAGTTAAAGGCGGTTTCACTGTAGATATCGGTTCAGTACGCGCGTTCTTACCAGGTTCATTGGTAGATGTACGTCCTATCCGTGATACAACGCATCTTGAAGGCAAAGAGCTAGAATTCAAAGTCATCAAACTTGACCAGAAACGCAACAACGTTGTTGTTAGCCGTCGTGCGGTTATGGAAGCTGAAAACTCAGCTGAGCGCGAAGAGCTATTGAACAAGCTTGAAGAAGGCATCGAGATCGAAGGTATCGTTAAGAACCTTACTGATTACGGTGCGTTCGTTGATCTAGGTGGTATCGATGGTCTATTGCACATCACTGACATGGCATGGCGCCGTATCAAGCACCCATCTGAAGTTGTTGAAGTTGGCCAAGACCTAAAAGTTAAAGTATTGAAGTTTGACCGTGAACGCAACCGCGTTAGCCTAGGTCTAAAACAACTTGGTACTGATCCTTGGGATAACGTTGGCGGCACTTACCCAGTAGGTAGTGTTGTAAAAGCTCGCGTAACCAACTTGACTGACTATGGTTGTTTCGCTGAGATTTCTGAAGGTATCGAAGGTCTAGTACACGTATCAGAAATGGATCATACCAACAAAAACATCCACCCATCTAAAGTGGTTCAAGTGGGCGATGAAGTTGAAGTAATGATTCTTGATATCGATGAAGAACGTCGTCGTATCAGCTTAGGTATCAAACAAACTCTAGCTAACCCATGGGATGAGTTTGATAAGAAACATGAGCGCGGTGATAAAATCACTGGTACTATCAAATCAATCACTGACTTCGGTATCTTTATCGGTCTAGACGGTGGTATTGATGGTCTTGTTCATCTATCTGATATCTCTTGGAACGAAACTGGCGAAGATGCTATCCGTAACTACAACAAAGGTGACACCGTTGAAGCAATGGTATTGTCTGTAGATGCAGAAGCCAACCGTATCAGCCTAGGCGTTAAGCAGTTAAGCTCTGATCCATTCAACGAATACCTAGTCAACAATGACCGTGGTGCTATCGTTAATGGTAAAGTAAAAGAAGTAGACGCTAAAGGCGCTACTATCGAACTTGCTGACGAAGTTGAAGCTTATCTACGTGCTTCTGAAATCCAACGTGACCGCGTTGAAGATGCAACTAAGCATCTGACTGTTGGTGATGACGTTGAAGCGAAAATCATCAGTGTTGATCGTAAAACACGCAACATCAACTTGTCTATCAAAGCGAAAGACGAAGCTGAAGAGCGTCAAGCGATTAAAGATCTTGGTAGCACGAACACTACTGCTGCTCCAGGTTCTGATGCACAGCCAAAAACTATTGGTGATTTGATCAAAGAGCAAATGCAGTAAGCTGCAAACTATTGATATAAAAGTAATATAAAAAAAGCGACTTCGGTCGCTTTTTTTTATGATTAGATTTTATTAACACAGTTAGTAATAGAGGTTTTTAGCCAAATGGGCAAACTCTTATTCCCATTTACGCTAATATCCGCTATCATTTGCACCATTGAGTAACGAGATGATAGTTATAAGCTTTTTATAGTCATAATACGATTCTGAATGTTAGTTTTCAAAGATTCAGTATATATAGTTTAATTATCCAAACGCATTTACGTACTATAGAGCGTTGACTTATCATCAGCTTATCCATCAATCAATAAGGCAAGCGTAATAATGCAGCAAGCGATTAACAAATCCGAATTTATTAGTAATTTGAGTGCAAACTGTGACAACATGGCAGATACCGTGGTTGATGACGCAGTGCGTGAAATCTTAAACTTGATGACCCATACTTTAGCCAATGATGGCCGAGTCGAAGTTCGCGGATTCGGTAGTTTTTGTCTACATCATCGCCGTGCCCGTATGGGACGTAATCCTAAGACAGGTGAAAGCGTACCTGTACCGGCTAAAGCGATTCCGCATTTTAAGCCAGGTAAGGCTCTACGCGAAGCAGTAAATGATACGGTAGCAAACAGTTAGTTAAATCAGCACTGACTATCGAACCGTCAAAATTTATCATTCCAAACAGAGGTAACTGTCTCATGCGCTTTCTACTATTTGTATTGCTGTTTTTGAGCTTTGCCTATTCACTTGGTTTGGTATTGGCAAATAATACTGAGGTCGGAGTCAATCTGCTGTTTTCACAAGCGCCTACGATGAATCTAGGGTTGCTACTTATTTTGTGTTTGATGCTAGGTATTGTTATTGGTATTTTACTGGCATTGCTTATCTTTCGTGTGCTGCAAAATAAGTGGGAAATCTCACGTCTGCAAAAAGCAAACGCAAATCTACAAGAGCAATTGACTCAAGCCAATACAGTTATCGATCGTCAAGCAAGCGCGCCGACAGTAGATGAAGCTGTTTATGGTGCTTCTGCTACCAATGTGCAAAGTACTGACGCAACTAGCCTAACTGAAGGCTCTACTCTGTCTAAGCGTAGACGAGATTAAGTCGTTAAGTGATTTTTTATGTGATCTGCTAGGTGATAGCTTAACGATCGCAGTACTGACCTCAAATACAATACTTTGATAACTTCAAAATATATGGTAAAACCATGAATAATGTAATTAACTCTCCAGTTATCGTCGCTCTAGACAATATGACGGTAGAGGCTTCTTTAGCGTTAGCTGACCAGTTAGATCCAACCCAATGTCGATTGAAAGTCGGTAAAGAGCTGTTTACGCGTTGTGGCCCTGATATCATCAAGGCATTACATCAACGTGATTTTGAAGTGTTCTTAGACTTAAAATTCCATGACATTCCTAATACTACTGCTCAAGCAGTATTGGCTGCCGCTGAACTTGGTGTATGGATGGTGAATGTCCATGCAAGCGCAGGTCTAGAGGCCATGTCGTTGGCGAAACAGCGCTTGCTAGATAGAGATCTTGATACCTTGCTCATCGCAGTTACCGTATTGACCTCTATGGATAGTGAAGCGTTGATGCAAACAGGCATCACTGATAGCTTAGATACCCAAGTGAGCCGACTAGCACAACTGACTAAGCAAGCTGGTCTCGATGGCGTGGTTTGCTCGGCTCAAGAAGCAAAGGCACTTAAAGCATTATGTGGTCAAGACTTTAAACTGGTGACGCCTGGTATTCGCCTAGCTGAAGACAATGCAGATGATCAAAAACGTATCTGTACACCAAGTCAGGCATTAATAGACGGTTCTGATTATTTAGTCATTGGTCGTTCGATCACTCAAGCTTCAGACCCTGCTGCTAAACTACAGACAATACTTCAAAGTATTTAAGTTTGAATAGATGTTAAGAAAAAGAGACAGCCTAAATGGCTGTCTTTTTACTTTTTGATGGTATAGAAAAAGCTGCTACACTACTTAAATTTATTCTTACAACCTTTCTAAAATATAATAACTATATTGACAACGCTCATGTAGCTAAATATCAGTAGTACTGCTATGAGCGTTTATCGCTAATTAGATTTTTAATAATAACGCCACTAAGTGATGTTGGATAATATGAAATTACAGATATTGAGTGACTTACATATTGATAGTTATGCACGTCAATCGCACCCCGTTGGACATATTCCTAAAACCGATGCAGATTTAGTATTAGTAGCAGGGGATACTGCTAATAGCGATAAAGGTATGCCGTGGCTGCAAGAACAAGCGGCGCGCTTAGAAGTTCCCCTGATTACTATCGCTGGTAATCATGAATACTTTGATGAAGATGTGTTGAGCTTTGACCATAAACTGGCAACTTGGGATAATTATGATGCTGCGTCTAAAAAAGGTATTCGCGTATTACAATGTCAGCATATCGATATTGGTGATATACGCCTTTTAGGTTGTACGCTTTGGACTGATTATCAGTATCATGCCAATGAAGACACTATGGCCGCTGCTCGTCATTTTATGCGTGACTACAAGCAAATCTATGCAGGCAATGAATTGTTTTCACCTGAAGTATCTATGCAGATTCATGCCAAGCATCGTCAATGGCTACAGCAAGCATTGATTGAATCTCATAAACTTGGTAAAAAAACAGTAGTCATGAGTCATCACAGCGTCAGTGCACTATCGGTATCTGAAAAATATGCCAATCTACCGAGTAATGCGGCTTTCGTCAGTGACTTGTCAGGATGGATGCACGAAGATTGGGCTCCGATGCTATGGGTACACGGACATACTCATGAAGCATTTGATTATAAAATTGGTAATACGCGAGTGATTGTCAATCCACGAGCCTATCCTAATGAGGTCAGTAGTACCGCATTAGAGTTCGCGTGGGACAAAGTCATTGATATTGACTAGGACCGTGTGTAAATATCTTGTAAATCTTCATTTATTGTAGGCATAGACTCTTTTGAATAAAGCATTTTTTTAAAAAAGTGCAGAGTATTTATAAGATATATTGCAACTAGATTTGTCTGTGGTTCATTCCTGATAAGAAATCTGCTAGGCTTGCTGTCATGAGTAAATATCTGAATAATACCCTGTCCAAAATATCTGCTGACAAGCTTGCGAGTCACACACCAAGCGCGCCTGCACCTTCGCACCTACCAGATAGTATGATTTCCTCCGTTAGCCTATTGCCTGAAAATAAGCGGCTGATTCTATTTACTAGGCACTCTTTACGCGAGCGTTCTGATGGTAATGGCTTTGCTAGCTATCAGCTATCGTTGACTCCTAAAGGCCGTATACTGGCAAAGTCTTGGGGTCGTTGGTTATCAGGTCATCTACCATATTCGCTCGACGTCGATAGTATCTCCAGCCCGATTGGGCGTTGTATTGATACCGCGCAGTTGATGCAAGAGGGAGCTGGACTAAAACGTGATATTGCACATCAGTCGCTGTTGGTTGAGCCTGGCAGTCTCGTCACTGAGCCTGAAATAGCCAACCCTGTGTTCAAAGAAATTGGCGTGCTGAACTTTATCAATCGCTTTTTGCAAGGCAATCTCGAAGGGACCAAAAACACCTATCAAGGCGGTTTGGATATTCTGTCGCTTTTTTATCAGAATCAGCCGCAGCATGGCCATCTGATGCTCGCTGTGAGTCATGATACGTTGCTATCTGCGTTCTTAGCCGTTATGTTCGATGTAGTAGAGATTGATTGGAATGATTGGCCAAAGATGATGGAAGGCGTGTTCTTATGGTTTGATGATAAGCCATTTGATCAAGCAAGCGCGCATTTTATTTGGAGGGGTCAGGTATATACCCGGCCGATCAGTTCATTATTAGACGGCTACCGTGCAGCTGGTTACCATCCTAGCAAGTTGCTATTGCCGCCAGAAGTGCAGTGGAATTGATGTTTTGTTCAAACATTGAATGAGTTGATATAGCAACTATTCGTTGAATACGTTTTGAATAGGCATAAAAAAACCTTGCCACGGTATTAGAACCAGTGACAAGGTTTTAGTCATTACGCTATAAAAGCGAAATGCGGTCTAACCAATACAAATCTTAAGCTTGTAGGCCTTTGATTGTTTTGTTTAGGCGGCTCTTACGACGAGCAGCTTTATTCTTATGAATAATACCTTTGTCAGCCATACGATCAAGAACTGGTACCGCTTTTTTGTAAGCTTCGGTAGCCGCGTCATAATCTTTAGCTGCGATAGCCGCATCAACACGTTTTAAGTAAGTACGAACCATAGAGCGTTGTGACGCAGAGTTCTGACGACGTTTGGTGTTTTGACGGGCGCGTTTACGAGCTTGTGCAGTATTAGCCACGCGTATCTCCTTGATAAAGATAGATAAAAATATGAATGTTGATTGCAATAATGGGTTTAACAATCATCGGTGACGAGCAGCCGTCTCGTCAAATATGATGTCGATGTCTGATATTAAAGTATCTAATATGAATAGATCATCGTAAGCGCCAGAGCTGTTTGGAATAATTAAACAGCGTTGACGTGTAAAGCCGATTATCTTAGCAAATTATTGAACTAAGGACAATATATTTGATGATTAATGCTCAAAGAAGTTACGTAATATCATCGAATTTGGGTCATTCTAGTAACTAAATCAATAGTAAGCGCTGACAGACATAGAGGGTTGATAAAATCTCTTACAATATATCCTATATAATAGCGTCAGTTATTGAGGAATTTAGGTATGATATTCTAACGATAGGCCTTGATATAGGTATTTTCTCATCAATATAGTTCATCTAATGTTATATAAGTGGATAGGGTATGCAGCGAAAAGCAATTGTGATTGGCGCAACGGGGTTAGTAGGGCAGCATTTGGTAAAGCAACTGAGTGAGCTTTATGACACATTGATTGTGATTGCTCGTCGCCCGCCACGCTACATTAATGCCAGCATGCGTTTTTATCAAATCAATGATTTTGATAATCTCTCTGAAGTGTTTGCAAGTGTTGGTGCCGATCGAACCACGGATGCTTTTAGTTGTTTAGGTACGACAAAAAAGCAGGCTGGTAGTGATGAGGCTTTTCGCAAGGTAGATCGAGACTACAACGTAAACTTTGCTAAGTTGTGTCGTGATAAAGGGGTAGAGAATTTCTTTTTACTCTCTTCAATGAATGCAGATATTGACAGTCGTTTTTTATACAATCGAGTTAAGGCTGAGACAGAGCAGGCTATTATGGCATTAGATTTTGGCCAATTGGTCGTCTTCCGTCCGTCATTATTACTTGGTAAGCATAAAGGTCGTCCGCTTGAGAGCCTTGGTCAAAAAGCCTTTAAACTCATTTCGCCGCTCGTGTCAGAGTCACTATCGTTACATCCTATTTCTGCTAAACGCGTTGCCAGTGCTATGGCCATGAATGCTCATGATATCTACCATCGTAGTAAATATCGTACTGAACCTCAAATTAAGCATATCGACATTATCGAAAACAAACAGATGCTAGCGATGACCCGTGTCAAAAAATAAAGTACATTTTTTCTAGTGACAGTCTCAGTCTCACAACTGGAAAGCTACAGATACCGATTGTTAATTGCATTGGGACAAAATTGCATTAGAACAAGAATATAAGAGTAAAAAATACAATAACTATTAACTATTAACTATTAACTATTATCAAAGCATCAATAAGTATTGAAACACCAGTCAGTTGAATCACTAAAACAAGGAGCATGAGCAATGTCAGAATCGATACGAATGGATAGAGGGAATTTTGTCACTTGTGATCTATTGGATGCCAATCCTGAGTCTCAAGTATGCTTACCAAATATCGAAGGTAAGTCATTCCGTCAGTTTGGTGCAAAAGACAAATTCTGCGGTGAAATCGTGACGGTTAAATGCTTTGAAGACAATAGTCGTGTCAAATCTCTATTGAATAGCGATGGCAAAGACAAAGAAGGCAATGGCAAAGTATTGGTCGTTGATGGCGGCGGCTCTATGCGCTGTGCATTACTAGGCGATATGATTGCACAATCAGCTATCGACAACGGCTGGGCTGGAGTTATTGTATATGGTTGTGTCCGCGATGTTGATGACATGGCAGAGATGGATCTTGGGGTGATGGCGCTTGGTTGTATCCCGCGTAAATCGACCCGCCGTGATGAAGGTCAAACGGATATCGAAATCAGCTTCGGTGATTTGACGTTGAATTCTGGTATGTTCATTTATGCTGATAACAATGGCATTATTGCTAGCGATAAACCACTTATCAGCTGAAGTTTTAGGCTTGGCTTGATTAGCAAAAACGAAAACCTCAGCTGATAAGTTGGGGTTTTTTATTGTGTAATGACAGTTAAAGCGCAATAATCGTTGTTAACCCTCAATCGTTAATGAGTAAACTCTTAAGTGACAAACCGTTACGGCATAAGTTTTGGTAATTGCTCAAATATTCGTATAATAGCTTTCTGACTCCTTAACTTTGATCCTATTCTTTATGCCTATTACTGCTTTGACTGACGCGTTTGACCCTATTAACCAGCAGTTGTTTCCTATCCAAAATGCTGAGCGGCGTTGGCTAGCGCCTGTCCATGGTGCGGTCAGCAGTTTATGGTTGGCAAGCTTGGTGCAAACACCTATGTGGAATGTTGCCGAGCGCCTAAAAGTTGTGGTGGCACGTGACCAAAACCAACTCAATCAAATAGAGACTGAGCTGGCATTTTGTGGAGTCGATGCTTATGTGTTCCCTGACTGGGAGACACTGACTTATGATGAGCTATCTCCGCATCAAGACATCGTCAGTGAGCGTATCAATCTGTTGACGGATATGCCGAAATCGGGCGTGCTGCTTATTTCGATACAAGCCCTCATGCATCGCGTCGCACCGCCAAGCTGGTTAATTGGTCAGCATTTTGATTTAAGTGTTGGTGATCGGTTTGATATCAATACCCAACGTGGGCTTTTGGCAAAAGCAGGTTACCGAGCGGTTGAAAACGTTTTTGAGCCAGGTGAGTTTGCAGTACGTGGCAGTATCATTGATATTTTTGCCATGGGTCAGCCTTTTCCGCTACGTTTAGACTTGTTCGATGACGAAATTGAAACCATTCGATTTTTTCATCCTCAAACGCAGCGTACATTGACTGCTGATGATTTGAAGGCGATGTTAACGGGCAACGATACCAGTATGGCGAAAGAGTCATTGTCACTACTGCATAAGATGCCAGATATCTCTAAACCTATCGAACAATTTCAAATCTTGCCTGCCAAAGAGTTTCCGCTCGATGAAGGGCGTGAGACCTTCCGCACGAACTTTGCTGCGCTGTTCCCTAATACCAGCAGCCGAAAGTCTGAGCTGCACAAAGACGTAATGGCAGGAATTGCTAGTAGCGGATTAGAGTATTATCAACCGCTATTTTTTGACTTAAAAGACTGGGAGGCGGAGAGTAGTTTATTTTCCTATTTACCAAGCGATGCGTTGTTTATCACCGATGAATTAATTAATGAAAAACAAGCCGATTACTGGTCACAAATCCAGCGCCGCTACGAAGAGCGTCGCCATGACATTGATAAGCCTATCGTAGAGCCAGCAATGCTGTATCTATTATCTAACGCGCTTAACGAACAGCTAAACCAGTATCCAAGAGTAATATTAAGTGCTCGTGATGAACTGGCTACGATGAATGATGTGGGAGTGCCAGAAAGTATAGATGCCTCACAAATACCATTGCCATTGAGTGTCACTAAACAACAAGGACTGGTGACATTAAGTGCTCAAGAACCGCCACAATTAGCAGTCAATCATCAAAAATCTGAACCATTATCCGAATTGCTCGACTTCTTGGATACGCAATCAAAGACTTCGACACCCGTACTAATCGTTGCAGAAACCGCAGGCCGTCGCGAGATTCTCATTGAACTGTTCAAAGGCAAGATTGGTATCAAAGCGTATGATAGCTTTGAGGCATTTTTAGCCGCAGATAAAACCAGCGCTATTAATAATAGTCATTTACCACATGTCGGTCTGACCGTAGCGCCAATTGAGCGCGGTGTCTATGTGCCTGAACGTTTGGTGTTGATTAGTGAGACACAGCTGTTCGGTCGTCAAGTCTTACAGACGCGCCGTCGTCGCCAAAGCGGTGTGTCAGAAGAGTTCTTGGTTAAGAGCGTCACTGAAATAACAGATGGCAGTCCAGTAGTGCATATCGAGCATGGTATCGGTCGTTATAATGGCTTGATTACCTTAGATGTGGGCGATGGTGAGCAAGAATTTATCCATTTAAAATATTCTGATGACGCTAGTATCTATGTGCCAGTAGCCAATCTGCAAATGATTAGTCGTTATAGCGGCGGCGATCCAGCGTTAGCCCCGTTACATAAGATTGGTAGTGGCAAATGGGATCGAGCCAAGCAAAAAGCATTGGAGCAAATTCATGATGTCGCTGCTGAATTGCTCAATATGCAGGCAAGACGTGAGGCCAAAGTTGGCATTCATTTTAAGATAGACCCATCGCAGTATGAGCTATTTGCCAGTCAGTTTGCCTTTGAAGAAACCGCTGACCAAGCTAATGCCATTCATGCGGTAATGGAAGACATGAGACAAAACCAGCCGATGGATCGTCTTATTTGCGGTGACGTTGGTTTTGGTAAAACAGAAGTCGCGATGCGAGCCGCCTTTATTGCCGTTAGTGCTGGCTATCAGGTTGCCGTACTGGTTCCTACCACATTGCTTGCTGGTCAGCATGAAGACAACTTCCGCGATCGTTTTGCCGATTGGCCAGTTCGCATTGAAAGCTTGTCGCGCTTTGGCGGCAAAAAACATCAAGAAATGGTATTGGCTGATTTGGCTGCTGGCAAAGTGGACATTGTGATTGGTACTCATAAACTGCTACAACCAGATGTGAAATTTGCCAACCTTGGACTGATGATTGTTGATGAAGAGCATCGCTTTGGAGTGCGTCATAAAGAGCGTATCAAGGCCATTCAGACAGATGTCGATAGCATGTCTATGACGGCGACTCCGATCCCTAGAACGCTAAATATGGCGCTCTCAGGTATGCGCGATATGTCGATTATCGCCACACCGCCTGCCCGTCGTCTTGCCATCAAGACCTTTGTGATGCAAAAGACAGAAGCATTGATGAAAGAAGCCATATTGCGTGAGCTTCTGCGTGGTGGGCAGGTCTATCTTCTACATAATGATGTTGCCAGTATTGAGCGTATGGCAGAGACTATTCGTGACCTAGTGCCAGAAGCACGAGTAGGAGTAGCTCATGGGCAAATGCAAGAACGCCAACTTGAGCAGATCATGCAGCAGTTTTATCATAAAAAATTCAATGTGTTGGTTTGCTCTACCATTATCGAGACGGGCATTGATGTGCCCAATGCCAATACGATCATCATTGAGCGTGCAGATAAGTTTGGTCTTGCGCAATTACATCAGCTGCGTGGCCGAGTAGGACGTAGTCATCATCAAGCATATTGCTACTTACTAGTGCCTTCTCTGAAAGGCCTCAAAGGTGATGCCAAACGCCGTTTGCATGCGATTGAGCGCGCCAATACGTTAGGTGCAGGTTTTATGCTGGCAAGTGAAGATTTAGAGATTCGCGGTGCAGGTGAGATACTAGGCAAGCAGCAAAGTGGTAATATGCAGGCGATTGGCTTTAGCTTGTATATGGATATGCTTGAGCGTGCGACTAAAGCCATCAAAGCTGGCAAGGAGCCTGATTTAAATACACCATTGTCGTTGACCAGTGAAATCAACCTACATAGCTCTGCTCTTATTCCAGAAGAGTATCTACATGACGTGCATCAGCGCTTATTGTTCTATAAGCGTATTAGTAATACCGATGATAAAGAGGCGTTGACGGATATTCGTACGGAAATGATAGATCGCTTTGGGGCACTGCCAGATCAAACCAAGCAGCTATTCGCTATTCATGGATTACGCTTACAAGCAGAGCCGCTCAAAATCAATAAAATCGATGCCAATAGTAGTAGTATGACGCTGGAATTTGCGCCTGATACTCCAGTTGATGCGTTAGCGATTATTAAATTGATCCAATCAAATGGTCAGCATTATCGTATGAATGGCGCATCTGGCATCCGTTACCAAAATAGCGATAAACTGGCCACACCGCAACAGCGAGTGACAGTTATACAAGAACTGCTGCGCTATTTTAGCGAGCACATGGTGACAGAGCCTGCTTAGTACATAGCTGGATATCAAGTAGATTAGGTAGTCACTCCAAGACAATAAATCATGGTGCTATTTTATCAACCCGATAACTGATAAAATAGCCGAACTAATTTTTTAACCTTCTGTATTTTATTTGCATTAAACAACAAGAGAACCGTCATTATGTTCCAACTTCATCATAAACTTGCTGCTGATAGTTTTTTAGTGGGGGATTTCCCATTATCCACTTGTCGTTTAATCAATGACTGCCAATTTCCTTGGCTGATATTAGTGCCGCGTGTCTCAGGTATCAAAGAGTTATATGAATTGTCTGAGGCAGACCAAACACAGTTCTTACGAGAGTCCAGCTGGTTATCGAGCCAGTTAGCTAAAACCTTTCAAGCCGATAAAATGAATGTAGCCGCTCTTGGTAATCAAGTGCCACAGCTTCATTTTCATCACATTGTCCGTTATCAAAATGACATGCAATGGCCAAACCCAGTATGGGGAGTGCCAGCTGTTCCATATACTAAAGAAGTGTTGGCGCAAATGCAGCAAACATTGATGATGGCATTACGTGGTCATCACCAAATGCCGTTTGATTGGCAAATGTAATTATCATTCTATCCTGCATTTAATAAGAGTAGATTGAATTTAAATTCTATATGTAAAAAGAGAGGCCAGATACTTAAATGTATCTGGTCTCTCTTTTTATTTAAATTTGAATAAAAGTGTAATGGAGGGAATAAACTAGACAAAAGGTCGCCTTTTAATCATCAGTAACCTTGTTTTACCTTATTTCAAAAGTATAATATATTATTAGATATATCTTATGATAAATCGTCATAAGGGCAAATGATGCACATGTGCTAGTGTAGTATGCCTTTGTCTCTCAGATAGCTCACCTTATTTAAGTGAAACTCATATGACCTTCTCAGAGACATTCAAACCAATGACGCCGTTAAAGGACACCGGGGCATGTCGTTTTGACTATCCAGAAGTGTTCGTGTTAATACTGACGGTTGTATTGCGTGCTATATACTACGACTTCCGCTCTATCTCAATGGCACTATTGGTTATTATTACATTGCCAAGCCTCATGATCCTGATATATAACTACCGACGCCAGACCAGCTTTTGGACGTCTAATATCGTTATTATTCTATTATCGGTTGTCATCGGCTCACTACAATGCTGTACGGTGATATCAATCAGCTTGGCTGCTTTGATTGGTGTGCGTATCATTCTTAGCCGACCTGAGAATCACCTCAGACTGTTATCTGTATCTGTTGTGACGATAATTGCGTTTTTTTACGTTAGCATAGTCCTAGATGCGAATAGTATGGGCTTTGATGAAGGCTTATTACCATTGATAGTAATGGTGGCAAGTTTAGGCGTTATTTTGTATCAGTTCTGGCGTATATATCAAGAATACATTGGTTATAAGGTTTCTGCACATAAGGCAGGGGGACGCCTAAGTACAATGGTATCGGTGATCAATAAGCTAACCCGTTTTGTACCACCACAAATTTGGGAGCCTATTGTCAAATCGGATAGCCCCGTTAGTGTTTCTAATAAACGCGCGAAAATAACTATTATGTTTTCAGATATTGTCGGCTTTACCGAACTGTCTGATAGTTTAAGCTCTGACAACTTGTCAGACATTCTCAATACTTATATGCATTGCATGACGTCAATCGCTGATAAGCATGGTGCAGTGCTTGATAAGTTTATTGGTGACGGCATGGTATGTTTCTTTGGTGAACCGAATAGCCGCGGCTCGCGTCAAGATGCACTAGATTGTGTGGCGATGGCAATTGATATGCGCCGAGAAATGCGCACCTTACGTCAGAAATGGCGGTTAATGGGGTTTGAAGGCTTGTATATACGTGTTGGTATCACCACTGGCTACTGTCACGTTGGTAATTTTGGTAGTAATAGTCGATTAAGCTATACCATCATTGGCAAAGAAGCCAACCTAGCTTCTAGGCTTGAGTCCTGCGCGGGGAAAGATCAGATATTGGTCAGTGAAAGCACTTACGATTATATTTGCCATAACTATGAATGTGAGCACGTTGCCGCATTTTGCGTGAAGGGTATTGATGAAAAGGTCGATGCATGGCAAGTACTTGACCCTAGTGCCAGTACAGGTCATTTATCTAAATGGGTCGACCACACATTGCCTGGTTTCAATTTGCATTTAAATTTTAAAGATATGAAAGACAATGATTATCAAGATATTAGAGCTCGTTTAAATTTTGCGTTGGAACGCATCGAGCAAGAGGAAGAAAAAGTAGCAAAGGGCATAGCTGCAGAAAGTAAACGTGAGAATGCCAATCGCAAGTAAGCGTTTCAAGTTTAATATCTCAAATTCATATATAGAAAAAGGCCAGCTATCACATAGCTGGCCTTTTTTAATCTTAACTAGAAAGTATCATCAGCGTTTAATGGTTTTCTTTAGCGTGATTGAGGGTATATTTAGGGACTTCGATGGTCAAATCCTCGTCATCAAGCATGACCTGACAAGATAAACGTGAGTCAGGCTCTAGTCCCCAAGCACGATCAAGTAGATCCGCCTCGATATCATCCATCTCATCTAGACTGTTGAAACCCTTGCGTACTACAACATGACAAGTGGTACAAGCTTTTGACATCTCACAAGCATGCTCAATTTTAATGCCTTTTTCTAATAGTGCTTTGCATAAGTTTTCACCAGCTTGCAACTCAACTTCTGCGCCTTCAGGGCAAATTTCGTGGTGGGGTAGTACGGTAACTTTTGGCATAAATTATCTGTCCGATGCTAATCAATTTAAAAAATATTAGAAATTAGCTTAATATATTAACTAAGCTATATTTGTCGATGTATTTATTACCAGTCTTTGGCACTAGTACCGGCCATACTGGTCTTGACGCTTTGATTCATAATACGTGCAGCAAAGGCATCACTATGTGGCTTAAGCTGTGCTTGTTGCGTTTCAATAAGCGCTAAATCATTAGTGCTAAGAGAGTTACGTAACGCTTGTATATGCTCTGCTAGTGACTGTTGTTCTTCAGTAGAAAGCAACGCCGCAAATTCTTTAAGTGCCGACTCTAGGGCAAGTACTTCACGTTCCGCTTCTACTTTTGTCTCAATTAAAGAACGCGCATTTTTGTCTTCTTCTGCGTGTTTAAACCCTGCAACAAGCAACTGTTCTTTTTGCTCATCTGATAGACCATAAGAAGGCACAATCTCGATTTTGCTTTCTGTTTTGGTCGTAGTTTCTTGTGCACTGACAGTAAGCTGACCGTTGGCATCAATACTAAAGGTGACTTCAATACGAGCAAACCCAGCTTTCATTGGCGGGATACCATACAACTCAAAACGTCCAAGAGAACGACAGTTTTCTACCGTCTCACGCTCACCTTGTACCACGTGAATCACCATGCCAGTTTGACCATCTTGATAAGTAGTAAACACCTGACGTTTCTTCACAGGGATAGGCGTATTACGTGGTATCAGTACTTCAACCAAACCACCCATGGTTTCAAGACCTAATGATAATGGCGTCACATCCAATAATAATAAATTGTTGTCACTATCACCATTAACCAATTGATGAGCAGTCTGAGCAGCACCTAAAGCAACAACTTCATCTGGATTCAGACGGCAAAGTGGCTGCTTAGCAAAAAATTCAGTCACGACTTGCTGCACTGCAGGCATACGAGTCGAGCCGCCCACTAAGATAACTTCATCTAGATCTGTAGTAGACAGCTTGGCATCACGTAGGACTTGTTCGCACACGCTTAGCGTACGGCGACTGACAGGTTCTACGATAGTTAGCACATCTGTACGGCTTAATACGCCTTGATAAGACTGACCATTGACAACCACATTGATATCTACTTGTTCAGCATCAGTCAGCGCTTGCTTATAAGCTTTGGCTTGTTGAGCTAGTATTGATTTGTCATGTAGGCTTACGTCTTTTGGATCGATATTTAATTGTTTAATGATCCAATTGGTAATAAGACGATCAATATCATCGCCGCCTAGGGCGCTATTACCACCAGTTGCCAATACTTCAAAGACACCATCGGTAAGTTTTAAGATAGAGACGTCAAAAGTACCACCGCCCAAATCATAGATTAAGTAATAGCTTTCTTTTTTACTGTCTTCTGATGATTGGTCAAGCCCATAAGCGACCGCAGCGGCCGTTGGTTCATTGAGTAAACGCAGTACGTTGATACCCGCTGCTTGAGCGGCATCTTTGGTTGCTTGACGCTGTGCCTCATCAAAATAAGCTGGCACGGTAATCACGGCGCCTTCAATGCTATCTGCAGGTAAGGCACTCGCTGCACGTTGCTCAAGAGCGGCTAAGATACGCGCTGATACTGCAACAGGGGAAACCTCACCTTGAGCCGTTACAAAGGCAGGCATATCATCTTTATTACCAGATAACTCATAAGGATGAGAGAATTTGATATCAGCTTGACTACGACCCATAAAACGCTTAGCCGAGACGATCGTATTTTTTGGATCATCCGCTAAATGCGCTAGGGCATCATAGCCAACCAATGGCGTACCAGTCGCTGGATAATAGACAACAGACGGTAATAATGTATCTGTCTCTGACCCTGCCTCTAAGACTTGTGCCTTACCTGAACGCACCACAGCAACCAACGAGCGTGTAGTGCCAAGGTCAATGCCCAAGCCAAATTTATGTTGGTGAGGTTGAGCGCTTTGATTGGGTTCAGCAATTTGCATTAAAGACATAAGGATAACTCAGAAATAAAATGAATAAGTGAAATGGAGCAAATATAGCATATGTAGTACGAAAGCTTAACGTCGGTAATCTCACTCCATGGAATACAGATTCTGACAGTTTGACGCGCTTAGGCTCAAAGATTATACGGTATCACGGTCACTATTTTAACCAAATATATAGAATTTAGCTTATTAGTGAGAGCCATAACCACAGACGTTTAGACGTATAGGTCATCGTCATCTGAATGCGATGAATTTGCGACATCATCAAGCCCAGTCGTCACATCAGCATTTAGCTTAACCAAAAATTTTAGTTTCTGTGTCGCATCAATCGCTGTTTGCCAATCTTGATTTTGATAAGCGTTGCTAAAGCGTTCAGATTGATTTGCTAGACGCTCTGTAATTTGAGGATGTAATTGCTGCAAGGCTGCAAGATTTTTGTCTTCGATAGCATCATCTAGATCCATACGCATCTGCATCGCATCTTCCAAAAAGTCTAAATCTGCGATTGAATGCTCTATGTTTTGTGCTTGATCCGCCATGTCTAGTAAATAACCAGCACGACTATCAGGAGCGCTTAGCGTTTGATACGCTTGATTGATTAAAGCCGATGCTTTTTCAGACTGCAACTGTGCTTGAACCATATCGGTCTGATTTTTGGTGACATTATCAGGATGAAAGCGTTTCTGCAGCAATCGCAAACGTTGCTCTAGATTACTTTGGTTGATTTCAAATTGTACAGGCTGCTCAAATAGGGCAAAGAAGTTATCAAACTGTGGTTCTGAAGTAATATCTGTCATAATCTGATGCCTTGCTTTTTTATTTATTTTTGAAGTCACGACCTAGCTAAGAATATCTGAATCGCTTGGGTACTTAATTACATTAGCCATTTTTCATAGCTATAGCAGAGATACCGTATTATTCTTATGAAAGTTTATTGAAGCATAAATCTATCAGTTTTCAGCTATTAAACAATTAAACTGTAAACGACTCACCGCAACCACATTCACCTTTCTGGTTAGGGTTGGTGAATTTAAAGCCTTCGTTTAAACCTTCTTTTTCATAATCCATCAACAAGCCGTCTAAATATACGAGGCTTTTAGGATCAATAAAGATGCTAACGCCGCGACTTTCATAACGCGTGTCGTTTTCATCAGGGGTATCTACAAACTCTAAAACGTAAGCCAAGCCCGAACAACCCGCCGTACGGATACCAACTCGAATGCCTTCGCCTTTGCCGCGATTGTCCAAAAAGTCTCGAACATGCTGAGCGGCGCGTTCTGTCATTTCAATCATGCCAACTCCCATTGACTATTAATCATAAATATCAATAAAAAAATCTAGATAAACTGACAATCAGAATTACAAGATTGCCAAAACAATAGGCTTACAACTATTAGAAAACAAAAGGTGACAATTACATAAGTGTCATTGTCACCTCTTTAGCGTCAGTAGCGATTACACATTGCTACTTTAGCGTTGCTAGTACAACGTAGCGCATACGCTAGCAGGCTTAGCCTAGCTTAACTTAGATCGCAGCTTCTTCTGCTGGAGCGGCTACGCCATGTTTACCTTTATAGTCGCTAATAGCGGCTTTAATAGCGTCTTCTGCAAGTACAGAGCAATGCACTTTTACTGGTGGTAATGCTAGCTCTTGAGCGATATCGTTGTTTTTGATTTCGCCAGCTTGATCCAAGCTTTTGCCTTTTAGCCACTCAGTAACAAGCGAGCTTGAAGCGATCGCTGAACCGCAGCCATAAGTCTTGAAACGTGCATCTTCGATAATACCATTATCGTCGACTTGGATTTGTAGACGCATTACATCGCCACATGCTGGGGCACCGACCATGCCGGTACCAACGTTCTTGGCGTTTTTGTCAAGATTACCAACGTTGCGTGGGTTTTCGTAATGATCAATAACTTGGTCACTATAGGCCATGGGGTTTTCTCCTAGTTAGATGATGAGTAGTCGTTTATCAACTTTAAATGTCTAACTACTCATCGATAATTGGGGTCAAACGCTTAATTTAATTGTCTGATCAATTGTTTAATAAATATATTTGAAGCTATATTACTGTCTGTGCTTGATTTTAGTGTTCAGCCCATTCGACTGAATTCAAATCGACACCTTCTTGGTACATATCCCAAAGTGGTGATAGGGCACGTAGTTTATCAACAGCTTCATGCATCTGTTTGATAACGGTATCGATATCTTCGTCAGTAGTATAACGGCCGAAGCTAAAGCGGATTGAGCTATGTGCCAATTCATCTGGACGACCGATTGCACGTAGTACATACGATGGCTCAAGCGTTGCTGACGTACAGGCTGAACCTGATGATACCGCTAAATCTTTAAGTGACATCATCAATGACTCGCCTTCAACGAAGTTAAAGCTGATGTTTACAATGTTTGGTACGCTATTCTCAAGGTCACCATTTAAGTAAATCTCTTCGATATCTTGTAGACCATTCCAAAGTTTTTGACGTAGTTTGGCTGCATGTGCATGGTCGGCTTCATAGCTTTCATTAGCTAAAGCAAATGCTGCGCCTAAGCCAACAATCTGATGCGTTGGTAGTGTACCTGAACGCATACCGCGCTCATGACCACCGCCGTGTTGCTCAGCTTTCAAGCGGATACGTGGCTTACGACGAACAAACAATGCGCCGATACCTTTAGGGCCGTATGCTTTATGACCTGAGAAGCTCATCAAATCAATTTTCATTTCTTCAAGATTGATTTTTACTTTACCAACAGACTGTGCGCCATCAACATGGAAAACTACGCCAGCTTCGCGAGTGATTTCACCAATCGCTGCAACATCAGTAATAGTACCAAGCTCATTGTTTACCATCATAAGTGATACTAAAATCGTATCATCACGTAGTGCTTCTTTTACTTGCTCTGGCAAGATAAGGCCTGTGCTTGGCTGTGGCTCAAGATACGTAATCTCAAAACCTTCTTGCTCAAGCTCACGGCAGGTATCTAATACAGCTTTGTGCTCAATTTTACTGGTAATGATATGTTTACCACGAGACTGATAAAAATGTGCTGCACCTTTAATGGCTAGGTTGTCAGACTCAGTCGCGCCAGAAGTAAATACGATTTCGCGTGGATCAGCTTTGATAACTTCAGCAACTTGACCGCGAGCAGTTTCTACTGCTTCTTCCGCTTGCCAGCCGTAACCATGTGAGCGTGAAGCTGGGTTACCAAAGACACCATCTACAGTCAAATACTCGCTCATTTTAGCAGCTACTGATTTAGCAACTGGGGTAGTGGCGGCATAATCTAAGTATATAAGGTTGTTATGTTGGCTCATGCTGGGTTTGCCTCGCTGTTCGATAGAGTAATAGTATTAATGTCTTTTATAGAAATATCTTTTGTAGAGGTGTGCTGACGCTCTGAGACTGACTGCACGTTTTCCATATCTAATAATTGCGCTAATGTTATATTTTTCAAGTACTGTTCGATATGATTTGATAGTGCACACCACAGATCGTGAGTTAGGCACATTGTACCACCTTGACAGTCACCGCGTCCTTCACACTGCATCGCGTTTACTGACTCATCAACTGCAGATATGATGCTCATCACATCTATCTCATTCAATGGCTTAGCTAGATGGTAACCACCTGCCGCACCGCGAATACTCGTGACAAGGCCGCGTTTGCGGAGTTTAGAAAATAACTGTTCAAGATACGAGATTGAAATCGATTGCCGTTTGGCGATATCGGATAATGATACAGCACTGTCTTGTTGGCTGGTCTGTAATGCCAAATCTAATAATGCGGTAACAGCGTATCTGCCCCGAGTAGTCAAACGCATGTGTTATCTCCAAACTTGATGTCATTTATGTTTAACAACGATCTTAGCCAAAAGTTTTAATAAGTACTCATAAGATAAAAAGAGCAACTAATAATACGTCAGCTAAGTTTTGTCTTATCGTTATTGAACAACAGATGATTAACCCGATGTGTGCAACGATTAAGGTAATTATACTTAATCCTGAGTAATTTAGTCAAGATTAAAGTGTGGTTCAATGGTTAATCAAGCTTATTGCTGTAATTGATAAAAACAATGATGTTTAGAAGAGATATATGTGTGAGACATAAGCAGCTTAGTTTGTCTGCTACAGATATATTTAACGAAGTAAAAAAATAAGCGTTCAATATCTATAGAAGACATTGAACGCTTATTTATAGGTAACCCAACGAACCAAAACTAATTCATCAGTAGTGCGATGACTGAGCCGATCATAATGACAAGGGCGACAACAGTGATAATCATCAACGTTTTTTGCTTGCTCTGAAGCTCTCTTACGGTTGTTTCAAGTTCACGGTTTTTAATGGTCAAGGTATTAATCTGTGTTTGCTGTTCTTTAATACGAAGTTTGTAGTTGTTCTTTTTTTCTTCCAGATCAGCTTCTGTAGGTTTGGTTTTGGCTTTACCACCCTTTATCTTTTTGATCAGCCCCTGAATCAAGCTGCCAAGCCCAAGTTGCATAATAAACTGTTTAACCAGTTGTACTTGAATCGACTCACCGCGCATCTGTAGCTTTTCAGTGGTTTCGCTATCATGAGTGGTGATGGCGTTAATAACTTGAATGCTGTAGGCATTGATAACCACGTCAGGCTCACTACGACCAATCGGCAGCTGAGCATCTAGTAACACGCCTTTGGTACTAAAGGTGGCAAATACTTCTACATGCGGTAAATACAGGCGAAGCGCCACCACGGTGCCTTGCTTGGCGAGCGGATAAGCGGCCTTACGCAGTTCAGGATCCAAACGTAACAGTAATGTCAGCGCCGACTCGATAAATACTAAAATGATATTAAGAAAAGAGTGAGACAACGTAGAACGCTTCATGTAAGTAATCCGTTTTTTATTTAGCAAGTTTTAGATATTGAGCAAACAGAAGTCTGTATTTGCCCAAGACTTGCAGTGATATTTTGCTTATAGTAACGTCTTTATAATAAAAAGTAACGCTAGTTTCTGTAGTGGCTAAACTATTACATTACAATTTAGCAGTCAATAAAGACACTCTTATTTATGACTAGCAATATACAAACTTAATGTATAGCAATGCACAGACGGCAATTGACAAATCTGTCAAAGCGTAGAAAATAGGAAAGCCAATCGTCTCAGTTATGCAGAGCCACTTATATATAAATTCCTAACGCTTTGCGTAACATTAGGTGTCAAATACGTAGTGTAGAGCACAAAAATATGTAAAATCGCTTGCGCTCCTTATGCTGCCTTGATATAAAGACGATAACAAAGAAGAACCTGTTAATGCGCCAGTTAGGTAGTTTTTATTGCGTAAGCACCATGAGAGCGTTACAATACTTGGCGTGAGCATTTATTACCCCCTTAAACTTGAAGGAAATTTTATGAATAAGTCAGAATTAATTGATAGCATCGCAGACAAAAGTGGTCTAAATAAAACCCAAGCTGGTGATGCACTAAACGCTGTTATGGAAAGTGTTGGCGAAGCGCTAGAAGCTGGCGATAGCATCTCATTAGTTGGCTTTGGTACTTTCAGTGTGAAAGACCGTAAAGCACGCACTGGTCGCAACCCTAAGACTGGCGAAGAGCTAAGCATTCCAGCAAGCAAAGTACCAAGCTTCAAAGCTGGTAAAAACTTAAAAGAGCGCTTGAACTAAGCCGATTTTTTAAGCATAAAATGATAGTCGGTGGTCTATAGCTGAAGTAATGAGCTAACCATCGAAGAGAGCACCTAATATTTAGGTGCTTTTTTTATCGCTATAGTTTTTATCATGCGTCGTGAATATTTTGAGTCTGCATGAAAAATCACGTATCATAGGGCGCGCGATAGGTGTGTCATTTAAGTCAGATTTCTTTAGTAAATTTTGTTTTTTACTATAAAATGCATACGCTCTTACTCTTACCATTGCGAGCTTAGATAGCACTGATATTGGCAGGTTGCACTCAACAGCTCCCAACAGTATTACAATGGTTTTTCATCAATATAGGTTAATAAAGCAGAGATAACTATGGATAAATTGCGCGATTTCTTAAAAAGCTGGCCAGGTCGCATTTTATTGATTTTATGCCTATCGCCGCTCGCTCTCTTGGGTGTCGAAAGCTATTTTGGCGGCAACGTCGATCCTAACCAGATTGCGCAGGTAGGTGAGGCAAGCGTAGGACTGTCCGAGTATCAAGCTGCTGTCAATAGCCGTCGTTCTGAAGTACTAGAGCAAGTCGAAGATGCCAGCTTATTGAATGAAGATGTGCTTCATGAGCAAGTATTAAAGGGTCTAATCGACCGTACGTTGTTAGAGCAGCAAGCAGGCAAGCTTGGTATGACAGTCTCTGATGACACGATCAATCGTCTGCTGCGTCAAGAAGAAATATTCCAAGATGCAGAAGGTAACTTTTCAAACGATCAGTTCTCAAACTTCTTGCGTCAGCGCGGCATGACCAAAAATCAGCTATTTGCAGAATTTCGCAATCAGTTAAGCCTGGATCAACTAAACGCTAGTATCGTTGGTACGGCTGTCTATCCTATGCAAGCTGTTAGTCAATTGATTGACTTGCAACTTGAGTCGCGCAACGTTTGGGTGCATCGTTTTAATTGGCAAGATTATGCTGACAAAGTTAAGCTTAGCAAAGCAGATATTCAGTCCTACTATGATGCCAACAAAGACACATTGAAAAGTGCAGCGATGGTTGACTTGGCTTATATTCAGCTCAGCCCGCAAACTATCAAGGTTGATGAAGTAACGGCAGAAGAGTTGCAGCAGCAGTATGAAGCATATAAGCAGAGCATTGCGGCTACTGATGAGCGTAAAGTCAGTCAGATTCTGTTTACTGGTAAAGACGCTAAGACACGAGCCGATAAAGTGAAAGCACGTCTGAATAAAGGTGAAGCGTTTGCTGCGCTTGCTAAAGCAGAGTCGGACGATCCATCAGGTGAAACAGGTGGTGATATCGGACGCTTTAATCCGTCAGTGTTTGGCAGTGATGCAGATACTGTACAAGAGGCACTAGAAGGGTTGAGTGTTGGTGATGTGACTGCACCTATTAAAACTAGCTTTGGTTATCAGATATTTACGGTTACTGAAGACAATGGCAAAAAGACTCCAAGTCTAGACAGTATGCGTGAAGAGTTGACTGCGAAAGCAAAAGAGTATAAACGTCAGGAAATCTATGCTGATAAAGTAACATCAATCAATGATTTGGCAGCAGATGGTTTCAGTATTGAAGATATTGCACAGCAAGAAAACGTCAGTCTAAAGCGTATCAAAGATTATCGTAAAGTGAATAACAAGTCTGCACTGCCGCAACCAGCAGTGGTTAAACAGGCATTTGATGAGTTTACTATTCAAGATCAAGCGGTAACGGCGGGCGTGGAAGTTGGTAATGGTACCGTATGGTTACAGCCAAGCAATTATCGTCCTACTAAGACGCTTGCTTTGGCAAATGCAACTCCAAGAATCACTCAAATACTTCGTCAGCAGAAAGCGACAGCATTAGCTTTAAAAGATGCTAAAGCATTGGCTGCTGGTATCAAGACGCCAGCTGATATCAGTAAGCAATCGGTTAGTTTCCAAGCACTGGGTGAGATTAATCGTCAAACGACGCAGCTAACGGACAAAGAGCGTGGGTTAGCCTTTAGCCAACAAGCTGCTGATAATGGTGTCGTAGCGATTGCTAGTGAGACTGAAATGGGTGCAACGCTACTGGTTGGAGACCGTATTAAAACTGAGCAGCAGTCACCACTGTCTGATATGCAAAGAGCGCAAACAGCCAGTATCATTCGTGACAATTTAGGCCAAGACCAGTTGCAAGACTATTTGGACTATCTACGTATGGTGTACACAGTTGAGATTAATGAAAGCAATATGGCAAACGCGCAAGGACGCTAAGTATTTGCTAGATTCTTATTTTTATTCTTATTTTTAGACGTAAAAAAGCCACCGTATCAATTGATACAGTGGCTTTTTTTTGGGAGATGCTTTAACGATAATTATCACGAATATTATATAGACTGAAAGTTAGTCGCATTAATAAATACAGCTGCTGCGACTAATTCCAGTCTTAAATTAATAGGTGGTTGTTTAATGACGGAAATGGCGCATGCCCGTGAATACCATCGCGATACCATGCTCATTAGCAGCAGCAATAGTTTCATCATCACGCATAGAACCACCTGGCTGAATGATAGCAGAGATACCTACTTCAGCAGCATTGTCGATGCCATCACGGAAAGGGAAGAACGCATCTGATGCCATAACAGCACCTTCAGTTGCTAGTCCAGCATGTTCTGCTTTGATAGCAGCAATACGTGCTGAGTTAACGCGGCTCATTTGGCCTGCGCCAACACCGATAGTACGTTGGCCTTTTGCATAGACAATGGCATTAGATTTGACGTATTTTGCCACGTTCCAGCTGAACAGTAGATCTGCCACTTGCGCTTCAGTTGGTTGTACATCAGTGACGATTTTTAGGTCGTTAGCAGTGATTAAGCCTAGATCTTGCTCTTGTACCAGTAGGCCACCGTTAACGCGCTTATAGTCAAGTTGGATATCGCGCTGATCTGGTGCTGGTAGCTCGCCGCATACTAATACGCGTACGTTTTTCTTAGTAGCTGTTGCTTCAAGTACACCGTTTTCGATACTAGGTGCAATGATTACTTCCACGAACTGATTGTCGATAATGGCTTTTGCCGCAGCAAGCGTCAACGGACGGTTGAATGCGATGATACCGCCAAAAGACGATTCAGGATCGGTGCTAAAAGCAGTACGATAAGCAGCTACTTGATCATTATCAACCGCGACACCACAAGGGTTGGCATGCTTAACGATAACGCAAGCAGGCGCGCTGAAAGCTTTAACACACTCAAGCGCAGCATCGGTATCAGCGATGTTGTTGTAAGACAATGCTTTGCCTTGTAACTGTTTAGCCGTCGCAATTGAAGCTTGTTTGCTTTTCAAAGGCTGGTTTTCAGTATAGAAAGCCGCGTGTTGATGCGGGTTTTCACCGTAGCGTAGGTCTTGTGCTTTTTCGAGCTGTACATTGAATGTACGTGGGAAGTTTTCTGGTTCTTGAGTTTCGTTGACACGGCTACCTAAGAAGTTTGCAATCATACCATCGTACTGTGCAGTATGCTCAAACGCCTTTACTGCCAAATCATAACGTAAAGCAGTCGTCAGTTCAGTACCACCGTCTAACGCGTTAAGTACACGGTCATAATCAGCTGGATCAGTGACGATACCCACATGAGCATGGTTTTTCGCCGCTGAACGCACCATGGTAGGGCCGCCAATATCGATGTTTTCGATAGCGTCGTTCATAGTCACGTCAGCACGTGCAATCGTTTCAGCAAACGGATATAAGTTCACGACGACCAAGTCGATACGTTCGATCGCATGATCACTCATTACTGCATCATCTGTACCACGGCGTCCTAGGATGCCACCATGAATCTTAGGATGTAGCGTTTTAACACGGCCATCCATCATTTCAGGAAAGCCTGTGTAATCTGATACTTCAGTCACGTCGACATTGTTTTCTGTGAGCAGACGATAAGTACCGCCAGTAGATAATAAACCAAAACCTGCTTTGAGAAGGCCTTGAGCAAACTCGACGATATTAGACTTATCGGAGACCGATAGTAGGGCAAGTGGGGTTGTACTCATAAGAAATTTTCCATAAAAAAAGCCTGACGTAAACGTCTGGCAAGGTGATGATGACAACGGTATGCCGTATCATGATAGATAAAGCGGGGAACATTTAATTGCCATACATAATGATAGTCAATGATGATGGGTAAACTCATATAACAATGCTACATTAAATCATAGGTTTTCATTTTTTTGCGCAAGGTGCCTCGATTTAGGCCTAATATCTGAGCACATTTGGTTTGGTTACCTCTTGTTTTTTCTAGGACGACAGATAAGAGAGGTTCTTCGACTTGCTTTAAAATCAGCTCATATAAATCAGTGGGCATCTCATCTCCTAGCATCGCAAAGTACTGACGTACCACACGCTCTACATGAACCCGTAGAGGTTGCTGCGCACTACTTATATAGTTTTGACTAGCAAAATCAAAGCCCTGCGTAGGCGGTTGGTATTCGTCTTTATTATAATCGGCAGGGTACTCAGAGCTTTTAGCAAAATGATTGGCATTATGCTGTGCATGAGGTGCCATAAAATAATATCCTTGAGATGAAGAAGAATTCTGATTGTAAGGGGTCAGAACCATAGTATATCAAATTAATATCGCCTAGCGCTGATAGATTCATCGTTATCTTGGCTATCACGGTTTAATTGAAAATGAATTTACGGTGTGTTTTCTACTCACACTTACCTATATATGACACTCTAATCTAATAAAGAGCGGTCATAGTAATGTCGAGGATCTGCGCGTTAGCCACAGGGATAGTAAATAATAGCTGTCTATCTGTACTGGCAGCTAACTGACTTTGCTTTCCTAATAAGTAATCGTTTGGATCTGCAATGAACTCTCCAATAAGCTCGTCTCTACCGTAAACATTTATTTTTATATTTGGATATAGTTGTGCTTGCGAGCTTCCATTACTTAGAGTAGCGCCTATATCGCTAAATGTACCAGTAGTTTTAATCTGACTGCTTCTATGAAAGGTATTGTTGATGGTAAGCGCTGATAAGTCTGCACTGGGCAAGCTGCAGGCAGCGACAGAGCATATTGACTGGAGACGCTGAGCATAAGCTGGGCTTTTGACTAAGTTTTCTAAGTTAAAAATAACATACTGAGCCGCGAGTAGGAGTGCTAAGACCAAACAACCTAATATCCATAATAGTGATGCAATGGAACGTGTCGTTTGGGTTGGTGCAAATGGTAGCTGTGTTTTTCTTAAGCGATCGTCGGCAGCAGGGTCTTCATCTTTAACGGGTACTCCCATATCAGAGAGAAGCTGTGATAAGTCTGTATCATCTGGTGGTGTTTCTTCGTCTTGATTTTGTTCTTCTAATAGTTTTTGCAGCCATGAATTGTTATGAGTACTCTCAACATTGGCATGAATATCATTGGCCACTGCCGAGCTGAGCATGTCCTGTGTTGATGTTGATGTTGATGTTGATGTTGATATTGTACTAGTAGATGGTTTCTTGGTTGATGAATTAGAGCTTTTGATAGTTTCTTTAGAAAGGGGCGCTTTTGGTTTTTCTGTGGTAGCTACGCTAGGACTGGTATTACTGGCTTGGGTTAACCATGCATCCATGCTATCTAAAGAGTCATACTCTTGAACGTCTTCTTCTGGATCGTCTATATCCATATCATCATAGATTAAGTCGTCATGAATCAAAGTATCAGATGATTTTTTCTTATTGGTTGAAGATGTAGGGCGATTTGGCACATTCTGAAGTTTATGCTGATTGCTACTAGTATTCGCTTTTTGCTCATTTGATATTGGTTGAGTTTGAGCTTTTTGTTGAGCAGGAATATTTTTTTGTGGTGTTGGTTTCTGAATGACCTCAGAATTTACCACAAGATGTTTATTGACCAAAAAACTTTGCTGGCACCGCTCACAGCTGATGGTAGCATTGACTTGATTTAGTTGAGTTTGTTTAACGCTATAGCAAGCTTGGCAATGGGGGCATTGGGTTTTTATTGGCGTGGTCATAGAGGCGAATCCAAAAAAGTATGGTTATCAATACCGCTTAGCCACTCACCAATAGCTGCCCACAATACTCATTTTACTTATTTAATTTCGATGAATTATGGGCAAAGACAGAGTGGCGTCAAACACATAACATTTGACTGCCCTCTATCGTAACAGATGTAATTAAATGTTGCTAGCTAGTAAATGTACCTGATAAACGTTGCCAATGTTGGTCTTCTTGCGCAGTAAAAGCATGCTTAGGATCGAGTGCAAAATATGGCTGATAAGCTTCAGTGACTTGCTCGGTTTGCGACTCAATCAAACCTGCTAATACGATACGGCCCTTTGGCGCAATGAGTGTCGCAAAGTAAGGTGCTAAACCAATAAGCGGCTTTGCTAAAATATTGGCAACAATCACTTCTACAGGCAACACATCATTTTGCGAGCAGTACTCTGTAAATTCTTCTGGTAGAAATGCCTGTAAACGATCGCCCACATTGTTACGTACCGCATTCTGATTGGTAGCAAGTACCGCCTGCGGGTCGATGTCGACTGCATATACCTGATGTGCATCTAAAAGCAAAGCAGCAATCCCTAGAATGCCTGAACCACAACCATAATCGATAACCACTTTGTCCGTTAAGTCTTGCTCTGTTAGCCAGTCTAGGCACAGGCGAGTCGTAGCATGATAGCCAGTACCAAATGCCAAGCCTGGATCCATAATGATATTGGTGGCTTCAGGGTTAGGCGGCGTTAGCCAGTCAGGCACAATCCATAAGTCATTAGCACATTCGATAGGATGATAGTTGCTCATCCACTCGCGCTCCCAATCCTTATCATCAACAGCCGTTAGCCAAATACGAGTAGCCTGTACTTGTGCAGCAATTTCATGACTTAATTGCTCAACCGCTTGACGACTGCCTGCATCAGTAGTCGCATCAAATAGCCCTGTTAGTATCACCTCATCCCAAAGCGGTGATTCACCTGGAAGTGGCTCAAACAGAGGTTGATCGCCAGCATCGTCTAAAGCTATTGATAATGCACCTGCCTCTAATAGAAGCGCTTCAGCCAAGTCGACGTTTGATTTTTCACATTGTAAATGCAGTTGTTGCCATGCCATAAAGATAACCTTAAGCGGGAATAAAAATAAGTGTAGGTGCTAGGGGTTGCCCTAGATAAGTCTACATACAATGAAATGCATAATGTATATAGATGTTTTAACTAATGAGTCTAAAATGTATAAATACTCAGTTATTAGCGTAGTGCTTGTTTTGCTTCATTGACCACGCGTGAGTTACCTTGAGCTTGTCCTGATTGCAATATAACCTGCCATAGTGCTCGTCTACGATTGCTGTCTTGAGAGACGCTAAGACCACGGCGTGCCATCGCTTCTGCCTTACGAGGCTGGTTCTTTTTTAATGCTACTTGTGCCAAATAAAAATATACCGCCGATGATTTGGGCGCTAGACGCTGCGCACGGGTAAAGCTGCTCTCGGCATTGGTGAGATTACCCGCTTTCAACTGACTGATACCTACTTGCATCAAATTGCGAAATGCAGGCAGATTGCTATTATTGCTGGCAGATTGTTGAGTACGTTGCTGCGAGTTTCTTCGAGCATGTTCAAGTAGCTCATTATGCGACGGTACCGATGGCTCAGAGATTATATAGTCGTTACGAGAAGGCGCAATGACAACAGGATCAGGCTGCGTTATTTCTGGAACAGGAGCCGTAAATACAGGTGTCTCTTGCGTTAATGGATTTGGTGTTTCGGACTGTTCAACTGCATCGTAAGGCTCGGTTGGATAGTTGCTTTGATCATTTGCTTCCGTGATAGGTGCTGGAGCAGTTGTCGTTGATGGCACGGTCGATTGTGCCGTTGGTAATGTTTGAGCAGGCGTAGTTTGCACTGTAGTCGACGTGCTAGGTGCCGTTTGACAAGCACTTAGGCTTAGCATGCCAATGATCGCGCTACCTGCAAGTAAGGTATTGCTTGACGTAATTTTATTACGCCATAGCACTATGGTTTGTTTTACTGAAGTAGTTGTCCGTAAAGATGACACCATCATGTTAAAACCTTTTTTAAATATTAAAAGCTAAATATCAAAAACACTATTAGAGCCATTCAACAGCTAGAACCACTCAATAGCTAGAACCATTCAACAGCACGGTCATACCAAGTATCAGCACGGTCTTCATCACCTTCACTTTGCTCGCTGCTACCTGCTGCATCATCAGATTCAACAGCTTCACCATTTGGAATCTCTAAACCTTCGCGGCGACGTTGTTGATTGATATCACCTTGCTGGTTCTGAAACTGTGTCTGTTCACGAGCACGATCTTGCTGATACAGGCTTAGCGCACAACTGCTGGCTTCTTCTGGTAGATGAGCTGACATTACTGGTAAGTAGCGAGCGTTTGCACAGCGTTCATTAGACAGTTTGCCTGAGTTGTTCTCTAGCCATAACCACTCGATACCTTCTGGCTCTGGTAGAGCAACCGGAGTCAGTTTTAGACGTTTCATATAATCTACCCAAACTGGTAAGGCACCAGTACCACCACTCAAACCAATCGGTTTATTATCATCACGGCCAACCCAAACGACACTCACATAGTTGCCACTATAGCCTGCAAACCAAGCATCGCGGTAGTCGTTTGTTGTACCTGTTTTTCCAGCTAGGTTTAAATTACTGCCGAGTGATTGGGCGCGTCTGGCCGTACCATTTGAGACGACTTGCTGTAATGCATAGTTGGTCAAAAAGTTGGTTTCAGGCGGAATGCTACGCTGAGTGTTAAGCCCAGTACGCTGTAAAATACGGCCGCGATCATCAATGACCGTACGGATACTATGAATAGGCGTACGGAAGCCACCAGTGGCAAATACTTGATAAATGCCAAGCATATCCATCGGACTCAAATTAACCGAGCCTAGTAACGCTGATGGGTAAGGTGGAATTTTTTCTTTGATACCCATGCGCTGTAATTGCTTAGCAAAGGTATTAACACCGAACTCCATACCTAAGCGTACTGCCGCTTGGTTGTAGGATTGAGACAATGCCGTGGTAAATGGTACATAACCATGATCACGATTGTCGTAGTTTTTAGGGTTCCAGTCAGTACCGTCGTTTAGATTGACCGTAATAGGGGAGTCATCTACTGAACTGGCCAAGTTATAACGACCGCTCTCAAGCGCAGTCATATAAATGATAGGCTTCAGCAACGAGCCAACTTGGCGTTTGGCATCGACCGCGCGGTTAAACCCTGTAAATTCACTGCCACTACCGACCACAGACACTAGCTCGCCAGTCTCAGGATTGGCACTCACTAATGCGCCTTGTAAATCCTTAGTTTTGCTACTATTACGACGCAGCTCACCAAGTTTTCTATCAACGGCTTTATCTGCTGCCAATTGAGCGATAGGGTCTAGAGTACTGATAATAATCAGACCTTCGTTTTTGAGGTCGTCAGAATAATAAACGGTATTTAGCTCACGTTTAACAATATCTAAGAAGTCAGGGAACTGACTTTTGCCTTCAGCAGGCTTATCCACAATGCCAAGCGGTTGCTTTAAGGCTTTGTCGTAGTCTTCCTGGCTCAGTGTACCCATGGTCAGCATGTTGTTAAGTACCACGTCACGGCGTGCTTTTGAATCGTTTGGATTGCGACGTGGGTTATAGATACTTGGACCTTTTGCCATACCAACCAGCATCGCTTGCTGATCTAAGCGCAGCTCATTAAGAGGTTTGTCAAAATAAAACTGTGATGCCAAACCAAAACCATTGATAGAGCGGTTGCCGTTTTGACCCAGATAAATCTCATTCAAATAGGTCTGTAAAATCTCATCTTTGCTGTAATGCAGCTCAAGTAGCACGGCCATCAATGCTTCATTGGCTTTACGTTTGATAGTGCGATCTGAGTTGAGATAAAAGTTTTTGATCAGCTGCTGGGTGATGGTCGAGCCACCTTGTCTGGCACCACCAGTAAAGTTATTGATTACGGCACGGGCGATACCACGTACCGATACCCCTTTATGCTCATAAAACGCGCGATCTTCGGTAGCGATAAGGGCATCAATCAACGGCTGAGGCACTTCGTCCAAAGACACAACCATCCGATCTTCATTACTGTCTGGATAGATACCACCGATATTGACAGGCTCTAAACGAATGATGCCGCTTTTGGCAGGCAGAGTACTCTGGATAGATTCTACTTTATTGCCAGAAATCGTCATTTTGATGACTTGCTCGGCATCTTTATCATTGGCGCTATACGTAAAGCCGCGCGTGTGAATAAAGTAAGTATTACCTGTCCGATGATAGGTACCCGTGCGATCATAAGCTTTGTTGCTTTGATAGTTAAGCAACTCTAGCCATGTCTTCATTGTATCTCTATCGACATTAGCGCCTTGATACAGCTCAAGCGGCTGCGAATACACTTTGGCTGGAATGTCCCAGCGCTTACCCTCAAACTTATGAGTAATGGTGCGATCAAGCTTGATCAAATATAGCGCCAACAGCACCATGCCTGCGATGATAATAATTAATAGCAGACTACTAAAAACCAATCCGCGCTGCTGCGAGGGTAGCGTGTGCATAGCAGACTTAGATGACGCTGATAACTTGGTATTTGGTAACTTGTAATTAGGTTTTTGCACGGATGTCGCACCATTTTTAGATAAAAAACTGCCTCATAATGACGCAAATTGACAAATTTTTCAATCTATCATCGTCAACGCGGGCATTTATTGGTCGTAGACCATGAGCGATGGTACTGCTCATAGCGATGGCTTATAGTATAATCTCTATTAAAATACCGATACTTGTAATAAAGCGTCAGTCACTTTCAATCTGGTAGATAAACGCCATATAAGATAACAATTTACGATTACCCTCACGATGTATTTTGTATGAATTCGCTGTTGCCAATTATTTGCTATTAGCCGTTTGTTATGAATACTGTGCCACTAGCGGTGGTGATATTCATGTGATTAAAAACGGCTTTGCTGCACCACGTACAGTACAGTCAATAAGAGCAAGCTTGCTTTAAGTGAATGCATTTTAAGCAAGCCTGTCAAAGGAAGTAAGCGCGACTATGTCTAGTATCCCATCATCAGTATCATCTGCTACCAATCATTCTTATGAAGACAATTCTATCATCGAAGGATTAGTGCTCCCGCTGGCTGACCACTGTTTTCACTGTGGTGACCCCGTACCTCAGCCACCGTTTCATGCTGAGATATTAGGTCAGTCACGAGAGATGTGTTGTATGGGCTGTCAGTTAGCTGTCCAAAGCATTGTAGAGGCTGGTCTTGAGCAATACTATCTTGACCGTTCAGAGATTAACCGTACGGCAAGTTTGCCAACTCAGCTGACGCGTCTCGAAGTCTATGATCATGACGAGATAAAATCACAGTTCGTTTACGCGCAAGATGGCATGTCAGTAGCAGAGCTGTCTGTTAATAACTTACGCTGTGCTGCCTGTACTTGGCTGATTGAGTCGCGTCTCGATGAGCTAGAGGGTATTGGTAAGTGTCAGGTAAATTTGACCAACCAACGTATGCGGGTCATTTGGGATGAGAACAAATTACCCATCAGTCGCATTTTAGCGGTCATCAATGAAATCGGCTATGAAGCCAAGCCTTATCGGCAAGATACTCATGAAGCCATGCTGGCACGTCATAATAATCAAATGCTATTGCGTCTCGGCATCGCTGCACTAGGTTCGATGCAAGCGATGATGTATGCCGTTGCGCTTTATTTTGGTGAATATAGCGACATGTTGATATTCCAACGTGACTTTTTGCGTTGGGTGTCTTTATTTGTGAGCACGCCTGTTTTTTTCTATGCTGGTATTCCTTTTTTTACCTCTGCATGGTCAGCAATTCGTGCGCGCCAAGTCAATATGGATGTGCCTGTTAGTCTTGCCTTGATTATCACCTTCTTTGCCAGTCTATACGCCACCATTACTGGACAAGGGGAGACATACTATGACTCGGTCAGCATGTTTATTTTCTTTTTGCTGGCAGGGCGTTATATCGAGCACAATGCACGTCTAAAAGCCGCAACTATGGCTAATGATTTGGTCGTGGTTGAGCCGGTATTGGTACAAAAAGTCGCTGAAGACAAATCAGCTGCCGAGCATATTTTACAACTGCTAAAAGAAAATACGTCTCAACAAGATGAGCTTATTAAAAGTGAGCTTACTGAAAATGAAACTACTAAAGGTGAGTCGGCTACAGTAGAGCCGATGCCTGATTTTATGCAGCGTATGGATGCCAATGTTTATCAGCTCACATCACGTATTGCTCAAGACTGGCAGCAGTCACGCAACCAACAGAATGCGCAATCACAGCCCGAAGGCGATATAGAGTCAAAGCAAATGGTCACCGCTCATAGTTTACAAGTGGGCGACATCATTTTGGTTGAAGCGGGTTCTGAGATTATCAGTGATGGCATCTTGCTAAGTTCTACTGCAACGGTGTCACAAAGTCTACTGACCGGTGAAGGTGATTTAATCATCAAATCCCAGGGTGATTACATCGTCGGCGGTGCGCAAAATGACAGCCAGCCGTTTGAGATGCTAGTCACAGCATTGCCAAAAGACAGCCAGATAGGCTTAATTGATCGATTGATGAATCGTGCCATGAGCGAAAAACCCAAATTGGCGCAGCAAGCAGATAAGCTAGCACGTTGGTTTGTCGCGCGCATTTTGGTTTTATCCGTCTTGGTATTTGTCGGCTGGTATATCGTTGATCCAAGCCAAGCGATTTGGGCAACCGTGGCAGTCTTGGTCGCTACTTGTCCTTGTGCTCTGTCGTTAGCGACGCCGATTGCCTTAACCGTCTCAACCAATCGTTTGGCAAGTTATGGTTTTTTAACGACCCGTGGGCATACACTACAGACGTTGGCTGAAATCACGCATGTTGCTTTTGATAAGACTGGCACGCTGACTTATGGCAAACCAAATTTGTTAAATATTGAGTTAATCACACCAAAAAGCCAGACCGAAACTGACGATTTGTCATTAATAGCGCAAAAAGATACGCTGTTGGCAATTGCAGCTGCACTAGAAGTAGGGAGTCGTCATCCAATTGCCCATGCGTTACTGACGGCAGCCTATCAGTTACACTTGCCATCGACACAAGCCGTACAACATTACCCAGCGGGTGGTGTAGAAGCGATAATTGATGGTACTGTATATCGAATCGGTCATAAGGACTTTGCGCTAGATAAAACAGATAATAGCGCCAATGATATAGATACAAACGATGATTTAACCATCGATCTAGTAGCTCAGCGAGCCAGCTCAGCAGTGGTATTGTCTTATCAAAACACTGATAGCAAAACATGGCAGGCACTGGCATGTTTTTATTTCAATGACAAGGTACGTGATAGTGCGCAGTCGATGCTCGATACGCTCAAAGAGCTAGGTATCGAGTCTGTTATGTTGACAGGTGATCCAAGCCCACAAGCGCTAGTCATGGCTGAGAGTTTAGGTATGCAAGCAGCATACAACGGACTATCACCGACTGATAAGGTCAATCATATTCAGCAGCTGCAAGCCAACGGTGCCGTGGTATTGATGGTAGGTGATGGTATCAACGATGCACCAGTATTAGCAGCCGCAGACGTCTCGACTTCGATTGCAGGTGCGGCAGACTTAGCACAAGTATCTAGTGATAGTATTATCTTAAATGGACAAATCGAAGCTATCACTGCGGCTAAACGCATCTCTGATAAGACGGAACGTATTATCAAGCAAAACTTCCGCTGGGCACTCGCTTATAATAGTATCGTCCTGATACCAGCGGCTTTAGGCTATGTACCACCTTGGCTTGCTGCAATTGGTATGTCGCTCAGTTCGCTATTTGTCGTATTAAATGCATTGCGCTTAAAACGCGCTTAGCCTCTTTAAAAAGCATTTAATACAAATAGGTCTGTAAAGTTTGCCCATAAAAAAACCGCCTTCCATCAAATGGAAGGCGGTTTTTTCTATACAGAGATACTGTTAGGTCGCTCTTACAATTAGTCTTGTAGATAGCTTAATAGACGCATAAATTCGATATACATCCAAACTAAGGTCGCAAGAATACCAATACTGAACAACCACTCGTAATCTTCAGAAACACCCATCGCAACACCGCGATCAATATTATCGAAATCTAATAGTAGAGTGAAAGAAGCGATAACGATGACAAATAAGCTAAAGCCAATAGCGATAGCGCCACCTTCAAATAGGAACGGCAATGATGAGCCAAACGCTAGAGAAAGTACCCACTGTGCTACATAAACAAGCATAATGGCAATAACCGCCGAGGTCACGATAGAGCGGAACTTTTCAGTAACCTTAACTAGACCTGAACGATATAGACCAAGCATAACTGCAGCTGTGACAAAAGTTGCGCACATTGCAGTAACTGGTACCGTTGGATACATTCTCATGAAAAATAATGAGATACCGCCCAAAAAGATACCTTCTAACAAGGCATAAGGAACTGCCAAAGTCTTGGCTTTTTGCGGCTTGAAGGTAATAAAAAGAGCCAGAACAAACGCAGCAATCATGCTACCAAAGGCTGCCATCGTAATAAAACCTTGCGATAAACCTGCCATAAGCGCATAAAAGAAAAAGCCCACACCAGTAATGGCTGATAAACCAAGTAACAAGCTGGTCTTTTGAATTACGCCCTTGACCGTCATTGGATTACCGCCGATCGCAAGTTCTGCGCGACTGACAATAGGATTGGCCATACATAAGTCCTTAATAATAAAATATAAAAATAGTGATGTTAGTTACTTTAGCAAAACCGCCATTATTGTCAACTGTGTTTGCGTGACAACTGCTGCGGTGCAACCTCAGGCTGCTCATTGGCTAGCGCATCGGGCTACAGTATCGCTCAATACGCTAATTGAAAAACTGAACAGAAAGATCTGACTAAGTAAAACATTCGATAGCTTTTATATGGGGTCAGTTACGACAGTTAACAACGATAATTCATAAACATGCTAGTCTAAGCGCGCATTTATCGCTATCATTACCTTGTACTTCACCGTTATACCGAGTCGTTTTATGGAAAACTCAGCGCAGTCAGCAAGATTGCCACACTTACATGAATCAGAGCTATTCCACGCTATTAAAAACCCCGCCTTTAGGCGTATTGGTCTAATGGGCCGTGCTGGTAAACGTAGTGTTACTCAAAGCTTGGTACAGATTGCCCAAACCGTCAATGATATGAATTTGACGTTAATAATGGATGTACAAACGGCCAATTTACCAACGCTTGACCTCACAGACATAGAAAGAGTCAAAATCGTCAAACGTGGTTTGATTGGTGAGATTTGTGATTTGGTTATTGTGGTTGGCGGTGATGGTTCGATACTACATGCCGCTGAGGCGTTAGCACGCTACCGTGTACCTGTACTAGGGGTAAACCGTGGTCGTTTAGGATTTTTAGCAGATGTAAAACCTGATGAAGCTGCCTTCAAGTTGCGCCAAGTATTGATGGGAGACTATCAACTGGACCATCGGTTTTTATTGACGATGGAGATACGAGAAGGGCGCAAAATTATCCATGAAGATATGGCGCTGAACGACATCGTACTGCATGCTGGTAAATCGGTACATATGATTGATTTTCAGATGAAAATTGATGGTCACGACGTTTATAGACAGCATAGTGATGGCTTGATAGCAGCAACACCGACTGGCTCTACCGCTTATGCCTTATCAGGTGGCGGTCCAATTATTCATCCGAGTATGGACGCTATTTGTCTGGTGCCGATGCATCCTCATACATTATCTAGCAGACCGATTGTGGTCAGCGGTAATAGTGAGGTCTGTATTCGTATTCATGAAGACAATCGTACTCAGCCGATGGTGAGTGCGGACGGTAAGCCAAGCGTGCCACTTGAGCAAGAGCAACGCTTACATATTCGTAAGCATCCGGATAAGCTTACCTTGTTGCACCCACCTGGGTTTGACTTTTATGAGGCATGCCGTACAAAGCTGCACTGGAACGTACATGCCGAAGAATTCAGTCTTGATGTCGATGATGATATTATAGACGATGAATAAGCGTATCTATTAGACCCAAATATGATACAAAAAATAGTAGTGGAGAGTAGGCAAGATGGATAAACAAACAATACTAGCAAGTCTAACGCCCGAAGTGGTTGATAAATTTCGTATGGCGATTGAACTAGGCAAATGGCCTGACGGTCGTAAGATTACCGCTGAGCAGCGAGAGACTTGTATGCAAGCAGTGATGGTATGGGAGCATGAGCACCTACCGCCAGCCGAGCGTACAGGTTATATTCATAAACCCGTAAAAGATGATGGCTCTGTCGTTGGTGCTGAATGTGACGTCGAGCACGAGCATCACTATCCTAATATGCCAAATCCTAAAGGCGCGGTACAGCCTGTTAAGTTTCGTGATAAATAGATCTATAAAAAGTCTATAATAGTTGTTATAAAAAAAATTATCATAAAAAAGCCACGCTATATAGCGTGGCTTTTTTTACTTTACCGATAATTAAATTATCAGAAATAGCTTAATCATTATAAATGATTAAATAGCAGTCGTATCGACACTAGGACGAACCGTTAGCGGGTTCTTTTGCATCAAAAATCCTTGCCAGCCCCAATGTAAAAAATTGCGGATATTGGCATGATCGGTACCGTTAGGCGTTGCTTGTACCTTGGCATAATGTTCGCCAAATAGTTTAAGCGTGTCCAATTGGTTCAGGCCATGGTGCTTAGCAAAACCAAAAATCTTTGCGCTACCTTCGTTCTCACCGGCTGCATTATGTACCATTCCATTTACGAAAGGGGCAGGCGCATAGCGATAAAAATCATCGATAAAGCTGATGACATCATTGAATCCAATGGCTTTTTTGTTCAAACCATTAAGTAATGCCGATACATCTGATTGGCGGATACTCATAAATAAATGACCTCAGAGCAGATTAAAAAAAACAATATAATATTTATGTGTGCTCAATGATGATAGTAGCCGTTGAGCGTTCAGCATTATAATTTAGCTAGCTTAGCGATTAAAGTAATCTTCGTCATCAAACGAAGGCGAAAAGTTGCCTTGCTCAAGATGCTGCATTTGCGACTGTACAGAACGCTCATGCTGAATACGTTGATAAATCTCTTCGCGGTGTACTGCAATATCTTTAGGTGCGTTTACACCGATACGTACTTGATTGCCTTTGACGCCTAGAACCGTCACACTTACTTCGTCGCCAATCATTAGCGTTTCGCCCACGCGGCGTGTCAAAATTAACATGCGTCACACTCCTTATGTCGCATCAACAAATTATTACTCATCAGATTACTTCTCAATTGCAGAACATTACCGCAGCACCAAACATGTAATATAACCATTATCACGATGCTCGATATCGTGCCAATAGCGGTAATGATAGGTAGATTCATTTAGCCCAAATGAAAGCCCCATTATAGGCGGCATAACAGATACTGTCACGGTTTTTCACAAAACTATTAGGTAAATGCTCATTTCAACTATGCTAAAAAATAAAAATAGGACCTAAAAAGATCCTATTTTATTTAAGTACTGTTTTTATTTAGATACTATTAATTCAAACCTATTAATTTAAATGCTGTTTATCTACATACTATATAAAGGCATTAATAGCAGTTAATAGATAACCATCAATGCTAATGCTATATTTTAACAGTTTTTATGTCTTATAGCCCAGCGATTTTGCTTTCACCGTCTTCACGATCTAGGCCAAATGCCGTGTGTAATGACTTGACGGCTTTTTCTAAGTGTTGATCTTGAATCAGAACCGACACTTTGATTTCGCTGGTTGAAATCATTTGGATATTGATATTGTTTTCAGCCAGTGTTTGGAACATAAGACTCGCAACACCTGCGTGTGAGCGCATGCCAACACCAACCAATGAAACTTTAACAACTTCACTGTTACCCAATATTTCTTTGGCGCCAATTTCATCTTTTACTTCTTCGTTAAGCACTTTTAGCGTTTTATCTAAATCAGTGCGGTTAACCGTAAAAGTAAAGTCAGTAGTACCGTTATCCGAAAGGTTTTGTACAATCATATCGATTTCGATATTGGCACGACCAATTGGGCTTAAGATAGCAGAGGCGATACCAGGATGGTCAGGCACGCCGCGTACTAAGATTTTTGCTTCGTCTCTGTTGAACGCGATACCTGAGATGATTGCCTGTTCCATATTGTCTCCTTCGTCTATCGTAATTAGGGTACCCACGTTGTCTTGAAATTCTTGGTCAAAGCTACCGTCTGTGTTTTCATCAAAGCTAGAAAGTACACGCAGCGGCACGCCATATTTACCAGCGAATTCTACTGAGCGAATCTGTAGAATTTTAGAACCAAGACTTGCCATTTCAAGCATTTCTTCAAACGTAATTTTTTCAAGCTTTTTGGCTTTTGAGGTCACACGAGGGTCAGTGGTATAAACGCCATCGACATCGGTATAAATTTGACACTCGTCAGCGCCTAAGGCCGCAGCAATCGCCACACCTGTGGTATCAGAACCGCCGCGCCCTAATGTGGTCGCGTTGCCTTCTTCATCGATACCTTGGAAACCTGCCACAATAACGATATTGCCAGCATCTAATTGCTCACGTATGTTTTTGTCATCGATGCTTTCGATACGGGCTTTATTATGGGCGTTGTCGGTTTTAATCGCGACTTGGCGACCAGTCATTGAACGGGCACCAATACCAAGCTCTTTAATCGCCATAGCGAGTAGTGAGATAGAAACCTGCTCACCTGTTGAGACCATCTGATCGTATTCGCGAGGATCAGGCTGTGTGCTAATTTGGCGAGCTAGATCAATCAAACGGTTGGTTTCGCCGCTCATGGCTGAGACCACGACGACCACTTGATGACCATTGTCATGCCAGCGTTTGACTCGTTTGGCGACGTTTTTGATGCGGTCGATACTGCCCATCGAGGTGCCGCCGTATTTCTGTACTATTAACGCCATAAAAATCTACCTATTTATTCAATAATGACTTTTTATTGTCATTGATGAGAGTCAATGTGATGCTCGTCAATGCTTGTATAGATAAAGCCAGATGATAAGAGTTATGCCTTTAGGTCTTTCATTCTTCTAATGGTATATATCAACCTGATGGAATGAACAATATGCCCAAACGTTGACCTTTATACCATATCTACCGCATAACTTTAAGCCTCAGGAGCGCTTAGATGTATGGCGATTGGTTATAGTAGTTATAACCAATCACGTATTCTATGCGTAGTGGAGTAAAGCTATGCGATAAATATAAGGGACATTGTGACGCGCTAAACCAATGTATTCGCGAGTTTAATATGCGCTAGCTTAGCTAAGCTGGGTTTCAATCCAAGCAGGTAGAGCGCTGATAACCGCTGCACTGTTACCAGACTTCGGTGCGCCGCCTTGTGCGTAGTCAGGCTTACCGCCACCTTTACCACCAAGCTCACCTGCCAAATGACGAATAATATCACCAGCCTTCACTTTGGCAGTGACAGATTTTGCGACGCTCGCTGCGAGTGCTAATTGGTCATCTTTATCACCAATCAATACAATCACGCTATCAGGCAGTTTTGATTTGATATCGTCCATCAGCGTACGGATAGATTTACCATCGATACCGCTTAAAGTACTGATAAGAACTGGGGTACCTGCGATCGTTTGTACATCGTCAAGCAAATTGGCTGCTTGAGCACTGGCGATTTTTTGTTGCAAGCGCTCTAGTTGTTTTTCTAGGTCGCGTTGCTTATCAGCCATAGTACGGACACGCTGCGCCACTTCAGGACGTTTTACTTTTAGCTGACTTGCGAGCTCGCTCAGTTGTTGCTCGCTTTGCTGAATATTTTTAACCGCGTTCATGCCAGTGACAGCTTCAACTCGGCGGATACCAGCCGCAATACCAGACTCACTGGTGATTTTTAGCACACCGATATCGCCCGTACGCTGTACATGCAAGCCACCACATAGCTCGATAGAAAAAGGCTTGCGCTGACCATCGACGATACGGTCTGTACCCATGGTCAGGACTCGAACGTCACTACCGTACTTTTCGCCAAACAGTGCCATAGCGCCTTGATTCATCGCTTCGTCAATCGACATGTGCTCGATGCGGGCAGGAGTGTTGGCTTGGATTTGCTCATTAACGAGACGTTCGACACGCATGATTTCAGCGGCGCTGACAGGTTTGTCATAAGCAAAGTCAAAACGTAGCACTTCGCTTGAGACTAGTGAGCCTTTTTGCGTGACCGTATCGCCTAGCACTTCTCTTAGCGCTGCATGCAATAGGTGAGTGGCTGAGTGGTTTTTGGCACTGGCTGCACGTATGCTGGACAGTACTTGCGCTTCAGCGGTTTGCTTAGTGCTGATATCGCCCATGGTGACAACACCATAATGGATAATCGCTTGACCAGATTTTTTGGTATCTTGTACTTCAAAGACGCCAGATGCCGTACGGATTTCACCAAGCTCACCAACTTGACCGCCGCCTTCAGCATAAAATGGGGTGCGATCTAATACCACAACGCCTTCCATACCTTCTGTTAAGCTGTCTGCCGGGTTGCCGTCTTGATAAAGTGCATCAATAGTTACGCCGTCTTCTTCAAGCTGCTCATAGCCGATAAATGTCGTTGGCGTTTCTACTTGGATGACACTGCTGTAATCGACGTCAAACTTGCCAGCATCACGCGCACGCTCACGTTGTGCCTGCATATGCTCATCAAATTCGGCTTCATCAATAGCAATACCACGCTCACGAGTGATATCGGCGGTCAAATCAAGTGGGAAACCATAGGTATCATAAAGCTTAAATGCCGCTTCACCAGATAGCGTATCGCCATCTTGTAAGCCTTCAAGTTCGCTGGCAAGTAAACGTAAGCCTTGGGCCAATGTTTTAGCAAACTGTGCTTCTTCTTTTTGAATGGCACTTTCGATGACGCTTTGTTTGTCTTGTAGCTCAGGATAGGCACTGCCCATTTCAGCGACAAGCGGCGCAACCATCTTATAGAAAAACTCACTATCAGCGCCAAGCTTGTTGCCATGGCGTACGGCACGACGAATGACACGGCGCAATACATAGCCGCGACCTTCATTACTTGGCGTGACACCATCAGCAATCAAAAATGCTACCGCACGAATATGGTCGGCGATGACTTTTAGTGATGATTGTTGCTCATTATTGATCTCTAAGATGTCAGCTGCTGCATCCATCAAATGGACAAACAAATCGATCTCGTAGTTGCCATGAACGCCTTGCATGATGGCACTAATACGCTCAAGCCCCATGCCTGTATCGACGCTAGGTGCAGGCAGTGGTAATAGTGTGCCGTCCTTTTGACGATTGAACTGCATGAATACGCAGTTCCAAATCTCAATATAGCGATCGCCGTCTTCTTCTGGCGTACCTGGCAAACCGCCTTCGATATCGGCGCCATGGTCATAAAAGACTTCGGTGCAAGGACCACAAGGACCAGTGTCACCCATTGTCCAAAAGTTATCAGAAGCGTAAGGAGCACCTTTGTTATCACCAATACGAATGATGCGCTCACTTGGAATGCCGATGTTTTTATTCCAAATCTCAAAAGCTTCATCATCAGTCTCATAGATAGTCACATAAAGACGATTTTTATCAATCGCTAACCACTTATCTGAGGTCAAAAACTCCCAGATATACTCGATGCCTGCTTGCTTGAAGTAATCACCGAATGAAAAGTTACCAAGCATTTCAAAGAAAGTATGATGACGTGCGGTATAGCCGACATTATCCAAATCATTATGTTTGCCGCCAGCACGTACGCACTTTTGCGAGGTTACCGCACGTGTATAGTCACGTGGTTCCATACCCAAAAAGGTTTCTTTAAACTGATTCATACCGGCATTGGTAAATAGCAATGTCGGATCATTGTGTGGAATCAAGCTAGACGATGAAACTTGGGTGTGCTGCTTGCTTATGAAAAAATCGATAAAGGCTTGGCGAATATCGGCTGAGCGAAATGGCTGGCTCACAGCGGCTCCTTACTGACGGATAGAATTGAGTAAATGACATAAAATAATTTTGCAAGCGATTTTAGCACAAACGCCCAAGCTCTTGGTACAAGAGTTATAACTACTAGGTTATTATACGTGTGCTAGTCATCGCCTAATTTGTAGAGTATTAAGATTAATTGGTCAAAATGGCCGCATCCGTTTCATCTAATTTGTCTTGTGTGGTTGGATTGGACTCGATTACTTGCACAGGCAAATAACGTAGTTGAAGCTTGATTGGCAAGTACTCTGGGAAATTCTCTGCCATATCATTAGTGATGAGTGTCTCAATCTGGCGTACGTCATATGAGCTCGGTAAAGTCTCTCCACGCACGATTGCTCGCACCACTTGGTTCTCTTCTGAGGTATCAAACTGCGTATTGGTCAATACATTGCCTTGATCGATAAAGTAGTTGTTGATGGCTTCTTTGACACTACTCTCAAATACTTGCTGCTTGGCATTGGTCTGTAGGTTGATGGTTAAGTAGGCACCTAAGCCACCAAGTAGTAATAAAGTCACGGCGTTCCGCTGCAAAAAAGTCAGATACGTATTAGATTTATAGTCGTCATCGACCAAACGACGGAACCCTAAAACCCACAAGACAAGCGCATTGGTAAACTGAATAGCAAGAATGTTGGTCGCTGCCAATAACAGCGCACCAAGCCCAAGTTGCATCTCACCATTGGCGAGCAAGATACCACTAGCTGCCAGTGGTGGTACTAAGGCTGTGGCAACCGCAACGCCGACAACGGCAACCGAGAGATGCGGAGATACCATCGCGTACGCGCCAGCTGTACCACCTGCTAAGGCAATCATCAGATCCATGGAAGTAGGCTGGGTACGTGATAGGATTTCTGCCGTTAGCGGTTGGTCTTTATGTAGCCAACCAACGATAAAGCCGACCAGCACCACCAATGAGACACCGATAATGACGGTCAAGAGCGACTTACGCAGTAAGGGCATACGGTGATCGATAATTGCTAGCGCTATACCCGTGATAGGGCCTAGCATCATCGCAACCAACATGGCTCCGATGACTACGGCTGCTGAATTGGTAACTAGCCCATAACTGGCAATGATGGCAGATAAGATGTTCATGATGAAGTACATCTTGCTAGGCAGTGCGTTCGCCTCAATCCTAACCCGTACTTCTGGGTAATCTACTTTTTGATTGCTAAATTGCTCGGCGACAAACTGCTTATAAGACTCAAGTTTGGCTTCTTTTTCCTCTTGAACCTCATCCTCGTCACTTTCATCTTGAGCCTTTTGAGCGTCGCTGTCTTCTACATCGGTGTCTTTATTTTGGCTTTTATCTTCTGAGTCATTATTTTGATGGTCATTATTGCGACTAGATGCATTTTTTGTTTTTTGTTGATTGGCTGTTTTATTATCTGATGACTGTGCTGCGATGTTTGTGTCATCGGCAGGGTCGTCTTCTGCTTTTACCGTTACTTCAGCATCACTATCGTCTTGAACACTTTTTTCTGTTGTTTCTGCCGTATCAGACTGAAAGAAATCGGATTTTTCTTTCGCTTCTATAGATTCTGATTCTGCAACCTCAGATGCTTCAGTATTTGACTGTGACTCAGGTTCTGTCGACTCCAATGTTGCTACAACCACATCGTCACTGATGGTTTCCATCGTTATTTCGGCGTCAGGTGGCTGCGCACACTCAGTGTCTACTTCGGAGTCTATTTCGTCATTTGTATCAGTCGATTGCTTGTGTTGATTGTCTTCGCTTTCATCACTGTCTAAAGCATCATCAACTACTGGTTCAATTGTCACGTCTTGATTGTGAGAAGCGTCAGTAGTGGCTGACGAATCGTTTTGATCCATTGAATTAGACGCAGTGTTTTTTTCAGATGAGGACATAGCAGATAGCGTTCTTAGTAGATAAAGAAAGTCATTATTGTAATGATAAATAGATAAAGATATAGGAGATTCTTGAAAATATAAAAAAGAGTAGAGAGGAGATGGAAGTAGGAACTGGTGTTTCTTATGATTAAGTCTAAAACCTTAATAATAGCATGGTTTTTATTCTAAAGTCATTCAATATAGATGCTACAAGGGTTCACGGTAAATACTTACTTTTTTTGTGGAATTAAGGTTAAATATATTATATCCACAATAAAGATAAGGAATAACTTATGAACTGGCCATTATTTTCTGTCATCTACTCAATGACAGCCACCGTGACTATCGGACTTTTTATGATCGGCGCTCTCATTACAGGGTTCGATGAGATATTGCATATTCAGATAGCGGTTGGATTGGGCGTTCTAGCTTCGATACCTGCAGGGTTATTCTTTACCAAAAAAATTGGCAGTATTACTGGGAATGAGGAAGGTTATAAGACATAAAGGCGAACAGTAAAACATAAAGACAAGCAGTGTTATCGATGTGAAGTGGAACCGCCCATCAACAAACAAAAAAAGACCTCAATATTGAGGTCTTTTTTATCATCGTTAGAATTATTTACTAACTAGCATCGAAGCTAGATTTAATACAGTTCCATTTATTGAAGTTCGACAACCGCGCCATTTTCGATATTGGCATATACTTCTAACACATCCCAGTTGGTCAAACGAACACAACCTGCTGAGCCTTGACGGCTGATACCTTCAGGTACTGGTGAGCCATGTAAACCGTAAGAAGGCTTAGATAATCCCATCCAAACGACACCGACTGGGTTGTTTGGTCCTGGTGCTATCATATGAACTTTCTTTTGAGCGCCTTCACCAACGGTTGATTTATACCAAGGCATTTTCACTTTATTGATGATTTTGAACGTGCCTTTTGGAGATGGTGTGGCATCGCTACCGACGGTCGTCGGATAAGTAGCAACCAATTTGTCACCATTGTAGGCATACAATGTTTTGTCGGCTTTGTTGGCAACCACGCGATTGATACGTTGGTTCAGCTTGTCACGAGTATTTAGTACTGTGATAGTCTCGCCAACAGCGTACTTTTTATTTTTGTTGAGTTTGTCTAAGTAACGTACATCCATATGGAAACGTTCACCTAGCATCTCTTTGATATCTTGATAATAAAGACCTTTCATTTTTGACTTCGCTTCTGAACCAGAAGGAGTAGTCGCAAAATTGGTATTGATATCGTCTGCGGTCAACGTATAAGTGACAAGGACAGGTTTATTCGCAGGGATATTTTTAACCAAGGCATCCCAAGTTTTTTGGTCCATTTTACCAGTCGCTGGCAATCCTTTCATCGTTTGGAAGTTAACAAGGGCTTTTTTGCTGTTCATACCCCAACCGCCATCGATAGGGCCAGGAGAAGCATGGTTCCAATCGAGCAGCGCCTGCATTTTGATCGTCATCGCTGAGTTGACTTTCATATTAGGTGACCAGACAGCACCATTCACTTGCTTAGCATAGTTCGACAAGTTCAACGTTGTGTGCTTCTTACCATCTTTGTCTTCGATGTTTTTGATGGTTGGATCATCGCTAAAGTCTTGACGCTTCTCACTCTCTGGTAACTCAAAAGCGAGTGGATCAGACGAGTCGATAGATGATAGGTCGCTAGGCGCAGCAACAGCTTGACCTTCACTAATGTCATCATTGCGGTCAGCTTGCTCATCTTTGCGCGTCAGTTCTGCTGCACTCATATTGTCAGCAGCTGGGGCTGGCACGTTTTGGTTGGCTTCTTGCTTGTTATTGATAAGCTGGTTCATGCTGTCGACTGGTTTCGCTTTCTCTGTATTTAACTGTACAGTAGCAGCGCCATCTGAGCGACTACGGTTCTCTTGCACATTAAGGCTAACCTTTTTGGCAAGACCCGGCATAGCGTCAGCCGTGCGTACTGGCAATGTGCGAGTACTATCGGCAGGTGCAGCAATTGCGGCTACACTGGCACTTACAGCTGCGATAGATATGGCAGTAATAATTGGCTTTATTTTCATCATATTGAGTCACTTGTGGTTGCTACTAATGCGGCTATTATGCGCATAATTTGATTGCATCGCAAACTTTTGACACATCTTTTTGCATTTAAGACTTGCCAAACGTCAACTGCTGACGTATTCGCTACAGTTGGGTAATAATTTAACCAAGGTGTGTATGGCGTCGTGCTCGATTCTTACGCAAACTGTTTATTATTCGCACTATTTTTTGTGCAAGTAAAAATGACAGTTATTGGCGCTACTAGAGGTTTACGTCTATAATGTATGACTGAATTTTATTTAATATAACGATTTTTAGCAAAAAGCAATTTAACCCGCTAGCAGTTAATCCACAAGGTGCGATATGTCAGAAGACCAAACAATGAGTGCAGAAGAGTTTCAAAACCAATACTTCAATGATGAGTCTGAGGGCTTAGACGGTGAGATGGAGTATGATTTAGAGACTGGACTTCTTGGTGAGCACGATGAATTTGCTAACTTACATGCAGAGCTAAACGAAGCACGTGAGCAGCTCGTCAGTATTCGCGACTTTATTCGTTTTTCAGTCACGCAGCTGCGTAATTATGACGTCGTTGTCGCACAAGGCACGACCGATGAGTTTGCAGAAGCGTCAGCCATTGTCCTGCATTCTTTGTCTCTCGATTGGTCTGCTAATGAGCAGATTCTTGATTGTCGTTTGACCACGTCTGAGAAGCAGTTAGTGCTAGGACTGTTAGAAGAACGTATCGCTGAACGTAAGCCACTCAGTTATTTGATTAACTTGTCGTACTTCTGCGATTTGCCTTTTTATGTCGATGAGCGTGTGCTTATTCCTCGTTCACCGATCGCAGAATTGATTCGTCAGCAGTTCCATCCGTACTTTGAAGTTACCGAATTGGCTAAACCACTGGGTATCAGTCCGAACGAAAAGTCAGCGGTATTTTATGACCACGGCCTAGATGTGAAGCAGTTGTCGCAGCCTGAGCGTATTTTAGATTTGTGTACTGGCTCTGGTTGTATCGCGATCGCGCTTGCTACCCGTTTCGTTGATGCGTTGGTCGATGCCGTTGATATTGATAAAGGCGCATTGGAAGTGGCAATGGTCAACGTAGATCATCATGACCTTGGCCATCAAGTAAACGTAATCGAGTCTGATTTGTTTGCCAAGATACCTGCTGAGAACCAGTATGAGCTTATCGTCACCAATCCACCATATGTAGACGCTGCTATCATGGCAGATTTGCCGCCTGAGTTCTTATATGAGCCTGAGCATGCACTTGCAGCTGGCCAAGACGGCTTAGATTTGGTACATCGTATCTTATTTGAAGCGCCAGATTACCTTAGCCCAGATGGTTTGCTGATCTGTGAAGTAGGTGACAGCGAATGGGCCCTAAAACAAGCCTATCCTGAAATCCAATTTGATTGGTTGAAGTTTGCACATGGCGGGCATGGTGTCTTTGCGATTACCTATGATGAGCTAATTTCAAACCGTCAATTGTTTGCCTCTTATGTTCAGCTATTAGATAGCCTTCAATAGACAGATATTAGGTTAAATAGACGTCGGCTTCATGAGCCGAAACTATAAGCAACAATACAATCACTCATTATAAGCAACACAAGCAATCATCATAAGTGGCATGAGTGATTGGTCAAATAGTCATCAGTAGCGTTTACTTGTTTAAGGACAGTTATGGCAGGCAATAGTATTGGGCAGGTTTTTACAGTCACCACCTGCGGTGAGTCGCATGGGGCAGGCCTTATGGCCATCGTTGATGGCGTACCACCAGGTTTAGCATTATCTGCAGACGACCTACAAGTAGATTTGGATCGTCGCAAACCGGGTACGTCTAAGTATTCAACCCAGCGCCGTGAATCTGATGAAGTTGAGATTATCTCTGGCGTATTTGAAGGCAAAACCACAGGTACGTCTATCGGTTTATTGATTCGCAATACCAATCAAAAATCCAAAGACTATAGCGATATCAAAGACACTTTCCGTCCTGGACACGCTGACTATACTTATAGTATGAAATATGGCTTCCGTGACTATCGTGGTGGTGGTCGTTCTTCAGCGCGTGAAACGGCCATGCGAGTGGCGGCTGGTGCTATCGCCAAGAAATACTTGCAAGAACGTCTGGGCGTACAAATTCGTGGTCACGTGACTCAAATCGGCAATGAGCATAGTAATGTCTTAGACCCAAGCCAAATTGACTGGGAGTTTGTAAACAGTAATCCGTTCTTTTGTGCAGACAAAGAAGCGATTGGCCGTTTTGAAACCTTGATTGATAACTTGCGCCGTGAAGGGACTAGTTGCGGCGCGCGCCTTGAAGTTATCGCAAGCGGTGTACCCGTAGGTTTAGGTGAGCCAGTGTTTGATCGTTTAGATGCGGATATCGCTCATGCGATGATGAGTATCAATGCGGTCAAAGGCGTCGAGATTGGCGATGGGATGGCGGTAGCAGGTCAATTCGGACATAGCGCTCGTGACGAGCTGACCCCAGATGGGTTTGCAGCCAACCATGCTGGCGGTGTCTTGGGTGGTATCTCATCAGGTCAAGATATCCGTGTGAGTATTGCGCTAAAACCAACCTCTAGCATTACCACTGCTGGCAAGAGCATCAATACTCATGGTAAAGCAGTCGATATGCTGACTAAGGGTCGTCATGATCCTTGCGTTGGTGTGCGTGCTACGCCCATTGCCGAAGCGATGCTAGCGATTGTAGTGCTTGATCACTATCTGCGTCACCGTGGTCAAAACGCTGATGTGAAGCCGCCAGTACAATCGATTACTTAGCATTTTTTAACGTAATTAGCCCTTTATCGTTTCCAGTAGTTTAATACTAGAAATGATAAAGGGCTTTTTATATCCCAATAAAATACAGGTATCACCTAAAAACAATCAACGCGTTGAGCTAGCAAGGTTTTAGGCTGCCAGTTGATACTCATCGATAGCCACACACTGCTGATGCCGAAACACCAACAATAACCGCTGACTAGGAATCGCTAGCCAATGTCCAAACTCAATACTATCGACACCTTGGTTCAATAAAGTTTGTGCGCAGTGATGACGGCTCAGGCCGATTAGATTCTTGATGATAGGGTTATCAGTTAATTGATGTGACATGGATTTTCTACTCCTAATGTGCTTTACGAATTTGACGGTTTAACAGATCCTAGTGCTATCGTAAAATAAAGAAGTAGAAATCCTGTGCAGCCATGATGGAAAATTGATGAACTGTTATAAATGTTTATTCTCAAGCTAGTGGCAGGGTAATACTAACCATCACACCAGAACGCTGATTTTTACCAGTATCAGTTTTATCAGCGCCAATTTTATTATCATTAGCATGGACATTATCAATAGTTACCTGACCGCCATGGTGCTCAATGACTTGCTTCACTAAGGTGAGTCCAAGACCAGTACCTTTTTTGAGAATACTATCGGACTGTTTGGATTCAGCTTTGTGATGTGCTGAACCTGTATCTAGCGCATAGGTTGTACTCTGATTTTTCACTTGGTGAACAGACTGACTTTGATGAGATAGGCTAAAATAACGCTCAAAAGCTTTTTCAATAGCATAATCAGGCAATAGCTTTCCATCATTAAATATATCGATGATTACCGTTCGCGCTGTGCTATGCAAGGAGATGTCAACAGTGCTATCAGCGAAATGAATGGCATTATCCAGCACGTTTTGTAGGACTTGTATTAACCAAAATTGGTCAGCAAACACACTGGTAGAGGTCAACAATTCTGCTGGCAAGTTTGTAGTGTTTGTCATGTGCTGATCATCGATGTATATATCGATAGGTTGTAGATTCTGCTGTTGCTGCTTGGCAGTATTGTCTTTTATTAGACTCTGTAATAATGGCAGTAGCGGCGTTAGCTGACGATTGAGCTTAAAAGTAGGCTGTTCAACTTTCGCCAGCAACAGAAGTCGGTCGATGAGCTGTTGCATCTTTACGCTTTGCTCACCAACCGTCTCAATAAGTATCTGCCGATCTTCATTATCCAGTTTATTGTCATCTAATCCATCATCTTCTAACAGCTCACTACTGGCGCGAATGGCTGTTAAAGGGCTTTTTAGCTCATGGGTCAAAGTATGGACATAATCAGTGACGTAAGCACGGTTTTCGAGTCGATGCTTCATGGTCTCGATAGTATCTGTCAGGCTATTTAATTCATGACCTAGATAGAAATAGGGCTTTTTGGTGTCTTCTGCCAACGCACTGGTATATTGAGTCACCAAGGTAATGCTCTGCTTAAGCCACCATGCTACTAGACCTGCCAGTATAAGGGCGGCGATACTGATAAGTAGTGCGGTGATAAGCATGCGGTTACGCGTATCATCTAAATAAGGCAATACGCTAGCGACAGGCTTACCGACACTGACTACGCCAATGATATCTCCAGACGGATTTTTGATGGGCTGAGCCACATACATGACTGAACCATCACGTCGCTGATAATCTCGCAGTGTGCTTCTTGCGCCGTATTGTCCCTTTAAGGTGAGATAGACATCATTCCAGCGTCCATAGTTCTGCCCTTCGTTATTCTCAGGTTTGGGCAGGGAGTCGTAAATGACTATGCCGCTACTGTCTGTCACATATACGCGAAAGCTACTGTAGCTTTTGGTTTGATCGACAGGACTGAGTATTTCATCCATCGCTGGCATGCCGACAAATGCAGCATCAAGTTGCGCTTGATATTCCTCGTCATATAACTGTCCTGTAGATAACGGCACCTGTAGACTGGCCGCGAGTAATTTACTGGTGTCTAGGAGCGTGTCTTCGATGACTTGCTGCGCGGTTGGCTTGACGTAGCCAAATAACTGAGTAAACACGACCACGCCGCATATGACGAGCACCAACGCAACGGCTAGCCAAATTCTAAAAAATATACTTAAATTGAGCAGTCGTTTACGTTTAGGAGCTTGCTGAGCAGTACCAATAGGGTGCAGTTTGGCATACCAATTGCTTTGGTCATTATGAATATCATTTTCAGCAGGATTGGTTTTATTATTCATAAACTAGCAGCCACTATTAAGCTGGACATAGTGCATAACCCAGTCCACGATGCGTATGGATGACATCGACATTAGCATCTACCATAGCGAGCTGTTTACGAATTGATTTGATATGGCTATCTATCGTTCGCGCCAAGCGGTGATCAGGATAGTCGCTTACTGCGCTAAGCAATTGCTCACGGCTAAAGACTTGATGCGGTGCTTGTAATAACGTCAGCAAAATTTTGCGTTCTGTATTGCTAAGCTCAAGCTTTTGCTCTTGCCACGTTAATGAATAGTTGAGCGGTTGATAATGCCAAACGCCAGATTGGTTTTCAAACGTTAATGCTTGTCCTGATAGATTATTCGAGGAAGCACTTTCAGTACTGTTATCTGAGTTTATGGTATGAGAGCCTGACTGTTGAATTAGCTGCTCACGTCGCCAAATGGCTTTTAAACGTGCGACCAATTCACGTGGACTAAAGGGTTTGGCGCAATAATCATCACCGCCCATCTCCAATCCTAGAATACGATCGACCTCATCGCTACGTGCGGTCAAAAACACGATAGGCAAATCTTTTAAAGCGTCGATATCAGGTGTATGACGTATTTGTTGACATAGGCTTAAGCCGTCACCGTCTGGCAGACCGACATCCATAATGATCGCCGATAGATCTTGTGCTTCATGACTATGCAGCATGGGTAACACACTACTGGCATTATCCAACCAAGTTATCTGCCAACCTTCGCGCTTGCAGGTAACCTTAAGCGACATCGCGATCGCAGGATCATCTTCTACCAGTAAAATATGGGTCATAGTCTCTACATCGTCTTATAAGCTTAGTAAATTATCGTAGCACAAAACAGCAGACTGCTTTTGCTGCCACGAGTTAAATGGTGTGAAAAGTTAATGGAAAAGTAAGATGCTCAGTAGATAGTGTGCGATGTAGTTATTTTGATACATTTAACAAAAAGGCCAGCTCAATAAATAAGCTGGCCTTGGTAACGAAGATTAAGCATGATTGTTTATTAATAGACTAAGCGAAAATCTATTTAAGACCTTTGCAGTTGGCATAGTAGCTCACTGTAGCGGGCCAATCTGAAAAAATACCTTGAACACCGACGTCCTGCGCTAGTACGTCAATATAATTCATCATATCACCATCATTGTTGATAGCATCACCAAGACCGCTATAGTACCAATCGCCACCATCGGTTAATGGCCCTGAACGCTCTATCGACCAAGTAATGATTTTTAGACCATTGGCTTTGGCTTGTTTTGCGTATTCTGATGGTTGCATATTCCCCTTATCATCAGTAGTGACTAACAACCAAAGTGCTGGGGCAATGGTGTTGATGCCACGTGCTTTGATATCAGCCAATGAGTGCTTCCATGTGCTTGCGTCATCTTTATCAAATGTTTTATCCTTAGCGGTCTCATTGCTGTCATCAATAAGATAAACGGCATTAGCCCCATAAGCTGGCTCGTTTTTGATCCAGTAATCCAGATCTTCTATATTAAATGACTGGGCAAATACATCGCTTGCAGGTACATCTGCTGCCTTATAAGTATCTATCAGCTGTTGGCGGTAATCGTCCAAACGATAGTCGTTAAACGGCATGGTCACTGCAGGTGCTTTTAGCTCAGGCGTGTGCTTCATACCTAGCTTGCGTGCCAACGCGATATGCTCTTTTAACGTCATTACCTGACCATTTTGTGAATACAAATCCGTTCGCCAAGGCGCGGTTGCATTCATATATTCACTAATGCTGGTTGCATTTTTATTGGCAGCATCCATCTTACCCGTCAAGGTTTTAAACTGAGCAGCACTGATATCTGAGGTGCGACATTCGATACTGTCGGCATTGGTAAGTTTGCCTTTAGCATCCAACATGGGCGGTACAGTGCATTGCTTGGCGAGCGGCGTGGTTAATATATTAGTAGTGGTGTGCAAGTCGTTTTGGGCATGACGACAGACAAGCTCACCGTCATTGGTAAAAGCGACATCACATTCTAAGATGCCAGCGCCCATTTGTGCTGACGCCACGTAGCTATCATAAGTATGTTCAGGCAGCTGTAATGGCGCACCTCGATGCGCAATAGAGAAGTCTGTCTTACTTGGCAGTTGTCCTCTGCATGCCTGTAGCTCTTCTTTTAGTGGTCCCTCATCCATATCATTTATCAAATAAAACGGACGCACTCCATAGGTATATGCGACAGGTGAGGAAAGTTGTGGCTGTGATTGCGGTTGCGCTGTCGATAAAGGAGCTTTTGATGTGAGCATTGAGCGGCTATCGGTAGTGCAGCCTACTATCAATAATGAGCTGATCAGCGTTAAAGGTAAGGCGAGATTAATCTTATTAACTTTAGCCAGCGTCTGCTTACTCAGCTCAAGCGCTGATTTATTAGAAATTGTCATGTAAAATGTTCCTGCAAAATTATAAAAAAATCCCATCGGACGTATGGATAGGAATTGAAAAATTAACGTTTGACTATTGGTTGCTACTTGCCAAAAGAAGCTAAGGGTCGTGCATTCTTGTAAAAGCTTAGCCTTGTAAGAATTTAGCCTTGTAAGAACTTAGCATTAATGCGGATACAGTTGTAGGCACATGTACTAAAGAATAGACAGCTGACAGTATTTGAGATTGATAGTTTTAAGCTTAATAGTATTGAGCTTATCGGTCGTAACATCATACGTGTCTTCTTATACTATTCTCATTTTTGCTATTGTCCCTTTAGTATCTCACTATTGACCATACTCTCAAACTAACAGATGATATTGACCATATAATGACACATACATTATTTTGGCAAAAAATATAGAAATGCTTAGGGCATATCTCATTACATTATTAAGGATAACTATGAGTAACTATTTAGACGCAGTCGTCGTTGAGCACAATCCCTCTCAAAAAAAGATAGATCGCGCGGTGATTTGGCTTCACGGTTTAGGTGCTAGCGGTCATGATTTTGAGCCAGTGGTACCGCAACTTGGCTTGGCTGATGATATGGCAGTACGTTTTATCTTCCCACATGCACCTAAACGCCCAGTCACGGTAAATGGCGGCATGGTGATGCCAGCATGGTACGACATCATAGAGATGAGTCTGGAGCGTAAAGTAGATGTGGCTCAGATTGAAGAGTCTGCTCAGCAAATACAAGATTTGATCAGTCGTGAGATAGAGCGCGGTGTCTTACCAGAGCATATCGTCATCGCAGGGTTTTCGCAGGGCGGGGCAGTTGCGTATCATGTGGCACTTGGCTATCCAAAACGTTTGGCTGGCTTGATGACGCTCTCTACCTACTTAGCGACCAACGATAATATTGAGTATAGTGCTGCTAATAAAGACATGCCGATTTTGATTGAGCATGGTTCTCATGATCCAGTCGTGCCTGTCATCCTAGGTGAGCAAGCACAGCAATTATTGTCAGCAAAGGACTATAATGTGTCTTACAATACGTATCCGATGGCACATCAAGTCTGCATGCCGCAGATCCAAAATATCGGCAAATGGTTAAACACTGTTTTGGCATAATCTATTAAGCTGTAACGTAATGTAATGCAGGCTACTTATAGGTTGAAACATAACCGATATCTCCTATATAATAGCCAGTCTTATTGGGGATGTTCTGGCTTCGACGCTGGTGATGAAACTCAATGATGCATGTCGAGAGTGTATGTCCTCTCGTTAATCAAACATATATTGTTATAGTCGCAAACGACGAAACTTACGCTCTAGCAGCTTAAACCCTGCTTACTTAGTTGCTGATCACCTACAGTTGGTTAACTAAGTTGAAGCGTCCGCATGTAGGCTCGCCACAAGTGATTGTCTCAATTGCTTGGGTTCAAAAGTAGAGAATCGTCCAATCCATCCTGACTGTCGGATCGGTGCGGATTAAATTTAAAGACAGAAACTAAACATGTAGATTCATGAGCGTAATGCTGGCGGACGCGGGTTCAACTCCCGCCATCTCCACCAAACACTGATAAAGGGCTGACCGTCATAGACTGTTAGCCCTTTATTTTGGGCGTTTTTTGGGTTTTCACTACCTCGTAGGGGTATGGCGAACCATATAGAATGTTGGTATTATTGTTGGTATTAGAGTTTATACACACTCTCAATACCAACAAAGGATAGCCCAATGCCCTTAACTCATACCGTCATCAATAAGCTACAGCCTAGTAGCACCTCAATTGATACAAAGCGACCTGACAAGCATAGTGACGGTAACGGGCTGCAATTATGGGTGCGTTATACGGGCGTTAAGTCATGGATCAGCGCATACCGTTGGCAAGGTAAACAGCAAACCCTCACTATTGGCACTTATCCAGTTATGAGCTTGCAGAACGCAAGGCAGCGCAATATTGAGATCAAACGCTTAATAGCTGATGGTGTGAATCCTAAAGATCATAAAAAAGAGCAGCAAGCCAGCCAAGACGGTTTAAATGTTTTCGATAACATAGCCCAGTCATGGTATGCAGAACGCAAAACCTACCTAGCAGACAGCACCTTTACCCGTAACTATTCCGCCTACATGCGCGATGTTAAGCCCTCCATTGGTCAAAAGAACATCAACGACATAACCGCGCCTGATATATTAGCCATTGGCAAAGCAGTAGAAAACCGTGGTGCTAATGAAATGGCAAGGCGTACCATTAGAGAAATAGGACAAATATTTAAGCACGCTATCCGCAATGGACTAGCCACGCATAACCCAGCCACCGACCTAGCCGAAGCAATCAAACCACACAAAACGATCAACCACCACCGCATTACTAGCCAGCAACTGCCAAAGCTACTAACAGACATCAATGCTTATCAAGGTGATGTACTGGTGAAGCTAGGCTTATGGTTTTTATGCTATACGTTTGTGCGTACCAATGAATTACGCTTTATGGAATGGTCAGAGATTGACTACAAACACGGCTTATGGCGAATACCAGCCGATAAGATGAAAGCCAAGCGTTTGCACATTGTGCCACTAGCACCACAAGCAATGGCGATACTGGAACAGATCAAAGAGCTAGGTTTTTCGGATCAGTACGTTTTCTTTAATACCTCAACTCGTAAGCCATACAGTCAAAGCGCATTTATTAATGCCCTATGGAATATGGGCTATAAAGGTAAGATGACTGGTCACGGTTTCCGTGGGCTTGCCAGTACCACGCTACATGAAAAAGAGTTTATGCACGAAGCAATAGAGCTACAGCTAGCACATGACAGAGAAAACAAGATAAGCGCAGCATACAACGGAGCGCAGCACCTACCATACAGAATAGACATGATGAACCAGTGGGCAAATTTCATTGATGATGCTTACGCTGGCAAATTAGACAACGTGATCCGTGCAGACTTCAAACAACACAAACAAAAGCATGGCTAACATCATGCTGTAACGACTATGCAAGGCTAGGACTAATTACCCGAACGACAGCTATTTACACACCCTTGTGCTGTCACTGCCTTGCACCTATTTTGAATAAAGGGTGTAGGGGTGTGAGTATGCAAGCTAGTTCATCATTTACAGAACTCCATGAGATAATAGAGTATGCCGAAAGCAATGCTGATACCATTTTAAATATAGATGAAAGGTTAAGTTTCTATTTAAAGGCGCTTGAAGTTAGTACTAAAATTAATATGCTTGGAATGCATCACATATCTACAGGTTATCCACCTGAAATCCGAAATCTGCTAGGAAGAGCTTCGGAGGTAGAAGGCGCAATATTCCACAGCTGTATAGCACGGGATTATGGCTTCACATATTCTCAGCCACGCCTAGTAGATTTCCACAAGGCTAGGTTATTTGTCACAAGCTTTTTTATAGAAAATTACAAAATAATGGATAGATTTGCACTATGTGAACAACTATACAAAGTCAATAAAGATAAGAATTTTTTAGGTGTGTTAGCTGAAAATAAGAATGTTTCTTTTCAACCAATTATTATATTTAAGGCGTTGTATAACTCGATATTGGCTCAGCTTTATATATTAGCTGACAGAGAAAACGATGCTCTTAGCAGCCTAATGAATGCATCATTTTTCTATGGTGCTAATATACAATTCAGTGCGCCAATAACAGAACAGCAAGCACAAAGCTTAATTGAAATTGATATTAGCAGACGAACTCAAAAAGCTAATGAGGCTAGATGGCAAGGTCATGTGGAGCAGCAAAGACGAAAATATTTAGAGTTGGATAAGCAGCGTCAAAGTGAACTAAGCAAAAAGCTGAGCATCAAAGACGTAGCAATGTGGATTTATAACAACCGTAACGAGTTTGAAGTAGAGTATGAAACGATTAGAGATCATCTAAGTAAAGCACGCAAAGGAGAATTTACTAACAATTAAAAGTATGGTTTGCATTGCATACACTACTATTTGCAGCGTAAGCAATGGTGGTTACGCTGCACAACTATTCTACACTTTACTACTACCCCATAAGATAGCCCTTGTAAGCCGTAGCGTACTGTTACGGCTCTATACAATACATGGAGCTATGAACATGGCACACCCAACCCAAAACACGCCAGTAATTCCTTTTACTGGTGATACCTCGAACGATACCGAACCAGCCAACGCAAACAGTCCAGCTATGCAACTGCCTACTACCGGCATGGGCAGAGCAAAGGACATTTTGCCGTTTCTACCATTTAGTAAAACCACCTTGTTTGAATGGTCAAAAGATGGACGTTTCCCAGCTGGTAGAAAGCTAAGCCCTACCATGACAGCATGGAGCTATGCAGACGTTCACGAATGGCTTAACTCTCACACCTCAAACACAAGCGAGGTGTAGATCATGAACACACGGCAAACAAAGCAGAAGTATAAGCAAATCATTCTCAATCACCTGTTAGCAGGCAAGACTCTATCCACCTATGAAGCATACGATCTGTACAACATAACGTGCTTTTTACAGCGTATCAGTGAGTTAAGAGATCAAGGCATAACTATTCAAGATGAATGGGTAAAGAATAACGGTAAACGCTTTAAACGCTACTGGATAGATCAGCCGACAAATAACAACAATAACGCTAGTGAGGTGCAATCATGAGCCAATCAAACGATAGACTATTACATATAGCGGACACGCTCGAGCATATCAACGATGAGCTAATTTCATTATCAATTGACACTGAACGCTATGCAATGGCATTGCAGGCGGTGAAGACAGATGACCCCGTATCTCAAGGCGTTATTCAAGCAGTCATTGATGCATTGTCTAATGACTCATTTTTTGCCGCCGATGCCAGCGCACATATGGATAGAGTTTTATCAATGCCTGAAATGGAGGTTACGCGCTATGAGTGATAATCATACCAAAACCAATTTAAAAGCCCATGACGGTGCGCACAAACGCAAGCAGCCACATAAGCGCGGCTTACTACTTAGCTTTATCACATTCATGGCATGGGTAGCAGGCATTGGCTTGCTACTGTCACTAATCGCGTGCCAGCCAGTACAATCAAAACCGATTGCAACCAATACTAACAATGGTTACTATATAGACCTCTCAAAACTTACTAGCGGACAAGCCAGCCGTGACATCTTGGCTTTTTTTGTGCCTGTCATTGGTATGGACTCTCAATCCTCAACCAAACAAACAGACACAGCCCCACAAGCGTACTCAAGCGCCACAAGGGGGCAAACCATCATATCTATAGCAAATCACTTGCTAACCGACTATGACGGGTTGACGTTGCAAAATAAAATAGCCGAAAGGCGAATATGCAGGGCGGTTTCTAGTAAGACCGAGAGTAAGACCCGTCACCCTATATCTTTACTGTATAGCGTGGCATTAACTCAAAACTTACTAGGAGCTATCCATCATGGGTAATTCAATCCGTACGACCTCAAACACTCAAACCACTACTAACAGTACATTAGCGCATCAAGTCCTTAACGGCTCGCATGATGACGGCTTGTCTATTGTTAAAAACAAACACCATAAAGTTATAGATATAACCGAAGCAGACGACAAAGAAGCTATCTTGATACCGTCTATTATGTTGTCTGATATTGCTTGTGATCTTACAGGCGCTATCACTACATTAAATGATATTGGTGCACTGTTACACCTGATCTATGAGCAAAAAATAACACCCCATCAAGCTATATCAATGGCGCGTCTGTCACATGATGCAGCCGACACATGGGCAAACCTACTATGCAGTCAGTTAAATATCATCAATGAACCTTTAGCAGTGACTCGTTACGGTAAGGAGGTAGTACAGTGAAAACCTACCCTCCAAAACAGAGCCGTAAGCACGCCAAGCGCAAAAGCTACTACAAGAAGTATAGAGCCACGCGCCAGCCTAAACAGTCACAAGCAAGGGGGAACAGATGACCACTACACCAACAGCCACCCATGAAAAAGCCCGTGCATTTAGCACAGGCTTTAAGGAATTGCTGAATAGTTTTGATGCAGCCACACGGCAAGGGCTAGCAGATGATTATCTATTGATTAAACTATTGCAGCTATTACCGCCTAACAGTCTAATAAATATTACAGATGATCTTACTACAGATGACGCGCAAATAGTAGCAACCGCTGGCACGATAGCCTTACGTTTGACCGATAAGCAAGGCGATATAGTAGGCGCGGTATTCTACACACCAAACAGCAAAGCAAAGCCCATTGTCATTGATCCTACAGGGTATGGCGCTATCGTCATTGGTGAGCCAAACAAAGCCAATGAGATAATAGCTTTTAATGACCTTGATAGCGGTATTGATGTTTACAGCTACCTGATGGGCAGCGATAAAACAATCATTGTTAGCTCTCACAAAACAAAGCAATGTCTTAAAAAGATGGTGCAACACTGGAGCAGCGGATCACAAGTAACTGTACCTATGACGCTTGATGACAAGGGCTTGATAAACCTATTGGCAGGTGTGAGGGCGCAAGCATTAGTTACAGTGGCTCATATCGTCACTATGCTACAACATGATAGCTATGAAGCCATAATATCCGCTGATGACACCCAGCTAGTTAATTTACAAGATACTGCCTATTATCCTGAATGGCGCGATGATCCCCAGCTGAATGAACCGATGACCTACAGTGATGGGCGTTTTGAGCTTTACCACGATGGGCTGTTTTTCGTGAAGTATAACGATGATGACCCAGCAAACATTACTTTCAAGTTTAAGGCGTTTGTTTGTTCACCTATAGAAGTTATCGCTAAGACAAGGGACACAAGTAGCGGTACATGGGGGCGATTATTACAGTGGCGCGATGATGATGGTGTGTTGCATACGTGGTCAATGCCGTTATCACTACTGCAAGGCGATGCAAGAGAATACCGCAAAGAGCTTGCCAGTCAAGGCTTGAACATTACCACCAACCCCAAACAGCGCAATTACTTAGACACCTATATTCAAAACTACCCTATTCACAAACGGGCGTTATGCGTGGATAAGTTGGGCTGGCACGATAAGCAATATATATTACCTGATAGAGCCATAGGCAGCGATGGTAAGCAGCTTATCGTCTATCAGTCTGCAAATAGCATTAATAGCACACTAGACCAGCAAGGAGAGCTAGCCCAGTGGCGTGATAACTTATGCAAACCACTAGCAGAGCAAAGCCGTTTTGTTTTCTCTATTGCTTGCGCGTTCGCAGGTCAATTACTGGAGTTATTAGAGTATGACGGGGGCGGTTTTCACCTCTTAGGATCATCAAGCATGGGTAAGTCCCTATCGCTTAAATTGGCTGCTAGTGTATGGGGCAACCCTGACAGGTACGTTAAGACATGGCGCAGCACTGATAACGCCCTAGAGGGCACAGCAAGCGAGCACAACGACAGTTTTCTGCCACTTGATGAGATCAGCGAGTGTGATCCAAAAATAGTCGGTAAAACCGTTTACATGCTGGCTAATGGTCAAGGTAAAGGGCGCAGCACCACCACGGGACACAATCGTATAGCCAAAACATGGCGCATTATCTTTTTGTCTAATGGTGAGGAGTCGCTACAAAACTTTATGGCGCAAGCAGGACAGAAAACGAATGCAGGTATTGAGGTTCGAGTGGCGCATATAGATGCTGACGCTGGCAAAGGGTTAAAGACCTTTGATAGTTTGGTACTGGCAAAAACAAGCGAAGCACAAGCCGATAGGATCAAAGAGCTGTCACACGCTTACTATGGATCAGCTGGCATTGCATGGCTAGAACATATCACCAGTGACAAGGCAGCAACCACCGTCACCGCTGGGCAGCTTGTCAGTGACTTTATGAGTGAGTACAGCGACCTAACAGCACAAGCGCATAGAGTGGCTAAAAGGTTCGCTATCGTGAGCGCAGCTGGAGAGCTAGCAACACAGGCAGGTATAACAGGCTGGCAAGTAGGACAAGCAACCACAGCCGTTATGACATGCTTAGATAATTGGCTTGATAACTATGGGCGTGATGGTGAACATGAGCAGCGCCAAATCATAGATCATATCAAGGCATTTATTGAACAGCACGGATCAAGTCGTTTTCAACCTTGTCATATTCACACGTACCAAGACTTTGAACCCAAGATAACCAACCGTGCTGGCTATCACAATTACGACACAGGGGAATATTATTTCTCTACCAGTACCTTTGATGAAGTCTGTTCACCATTTAACAAAAGCAAAGTCCTACAAGTGTTAGATGAAGCTGGATTGTTGAATGTGACTGAGAATGACCGTAAAACGTGTAGAGTCCCTTTACCATTCAAAAAGAACCGCCAGCGTGTTTATGCGGTCAAAGGTGAGATATTAAGTTGTGAAACTACAAAAAGCACTGGGACAGCTGGGACAACTGGGACAACCCATACATCGCAAGGTCTAGAACCTGTCCCAATCATTAAAACACCACTGGGACAGCTGGGACAAAATAGCTCAATTTGTTAATCTGTCCCAAGTGTCCCAAAGACTAAAAAAGGGCTGGGACAGCTAAAAGCCAGTAAGTACGGGCGCTGTCCCATTGTCCCAAGTGTCCCAAGCAAAAAAGCAGATGCAGACAAAAATATTCTAAGGTGGGCATTTATCGTCTGCCTTTTTTTGTGCCTGATATTTATAAATGTTTATCGTGAGATCAGGTTAATGACTAACCTGTATTAAGTACTCCATGCTAACGTGAGCAGCTCAAATAGGAAGTACTAAAGATATCGAAGTCAGTTTAATTCATTGAATTAAGTTCTTTATAGCATGCTAGGTAATTCATTGAAGTAAACTCTTCTACCGCTTGTTGCTTATCGTCTTCACTACTGTAACGAGGCTCATTGAAAGCTAAGCTAATTAATTCAATTGCGAGGGCATCTTCATCTCCGAATGCCTTTTCTGCTGCATTTATTAAAGTCGATGCAGCCATACCATTTTGTCTTGCAGCCATTATAAACCCTGCACTTTCTGAAACAGTTTCACAAATATCATCTTCAGCTTGTGCAAAAATAGAAACAACTGATAAGCCAATCGTTAGAAGTATTTTTTTCAAAGTTTATTCTCCCTAATAAAAAAGAAATATAGCTGACAAATAATTTAATATAATCAATAGCGGATTATAGATAAAATCAGTTTTGAGACTATCACTTGCTAAAAACAGTCTTAGACACGTTAGGCGATTACTGCCAAGCCTTTTTTATAATGTAAAAAAACTAAGGTTTCCCTAATTTTCTTACATTATAAAAATATAGAAAAGTCGCAAGGTTCTTAAAAGACCTTTGCGACTCAAAAAGACTAAATTAAACTTCTTACTTAATGACAGTGATAAGTACCTCGTTTGGTGTCATTGTGGCAACCTGATGCATCAGTTCCACCACCATGAGCGAAAGCAGCTGAAGCGAATGTTACTGTGAAAAGTACTACTAGTAGCTTTTTCATAAAATTATCCCACTATAGTTGATTAATATAGATTCTACTATATGTAAAAATACGAAGTATTGATACTTAATAAACTATTACAATATTGGTTTTATCATTAGTTTTTCTAAATTTTGAGCTGATATTATCTCAATATGAGAATTGTTATGTCTGAATCAGTATTGGCACGCATCGTAGCAATGAGATATGTATAATTTTCGAACTCGTTAAAACCTGACAAAACCTTACATTCAAAACCAATTTGCATGTTGTCATTTGTTAACATTGGCAGACAGTACCGACTTAATAAAACTTAACATTGAGAACCTCATAAAACCTTACATTGAAAACCAAATCACACACCGCGCAATGCTGGCTTGAACCTTGCCTTTACCTAGTTTTCGGAGTCCATAAAAGGGGCAATTTACGGACATCATAAGCAGGGTTGAAAAGGAGTTTATGGAACAGTACGCACACGCGCGAAGCAAACACCAGTTACAGGGTTTTTGCGCGATATAAAAGGGGTAGTTTCTTAACAAGTACGAGGTAGGTTGTTGGACACGTTAGAGTTATGGGCAGAGTACGCGCACAGGTGCAGCTTATGTCAATGCTGGCTAGTTTTCGGACATCTTAGAGGGCAATCAAAATAATACTTTGAGTCCATAAAAAGGGGGGCTTTCTGGACAGGTATCGAGGGGGGTATTGTTTTGAGTGTTGAGCGTATCGACAAAGGACACCGCCACCATTCACACGCACAAAATAAAAACCGTTTCAAAAAGAGGTTAAAGGTAGTTTTGCGACAAGTATCGTAAGCGTATGACTTACAGCGATAATTATCAGGTTAAAGCCATGTTAAAAGTTAAAGCACACTGTTTGTCAGTCATGCTAAGGTATAGTGTATTGAATGGACACCAGTGGACGAATAGATGAACAAGTTAATCCCTATAATCTTATTATCACTGACAGCTTGCCAGCCCAGTAAAAATACGATTGATAATGTTGATGATGCTATAACTGTTCATGATTTATATTGGTCAGGTTATGGCAATGTTGAGCCATACCCGTTTACTACTGAGTATGGTCATATTGCTTGCAGCTTAAACGAAGTAACATATTATCCTGATGATACGATCAATGATGAGTCGCAAGTAGGCTTGCCATTGAACAAACTAGCTCAACAAAGACAAGATGAAAGCGGTATAACAGCAACCGTACCAAACGCCATAAAGCCTAATGCTGATTTGTCCGAAGCTATTAGAATGGGGCTAGATAGGTGCAAGCAGGTACAACAGCAATTAGATAAACTTAGATCAGAAAGCGGTATGTAAAAAGTCAATGAGCTAAACTTTTAATTTCACCACAAATCACCCCCTAAGCCGCAATGACTTCTAAGAGAGTCTTTTAATATTTTAACTTGTTCGGTTTTCACCTCTAAAGCCTCTCCTACATTACCTATGTGTTCTTGGCATGAGCTGCTATACCAATCATCAGGCGAGCAGTAATAATTTACATCTAATGTTTCGTACTCATAGGGTTCAGTCTCGAGCTCATAGTAACTTATAGCTTCTTCTATATAAGCACGGCAGTTAATAGGTAGGTTAGAATCTGCGCCATATTCGGGCTTACTATTAGAGTCGCTGCATGCAGTTAGAAATATTGCAGTAAGTACGATAAAAAGCTTATTCATCATAATTGTACCGATAGTTAAAATATCCTTTAATAGTATAATAATCATTAATTACAAATAATACTCAATTAATTATCAGCCAGCCAAAAAAGAGTATTATCAAAAACGATTGTTGGTATTATGGTTGGTATTGTCTATTTTTAAATTAATAATTTTATTTATTATCAGGTACTTATATATATAGTTTAGTTTCCGCCATCTCCACCAAACATTAAAAATCCGATCACTTAGGTGGTCGGATTTTTTTTGTCTAAATTTTATGGTTAATTAAAGAAACAATGATACCAATGAACTTTTGATGAGAAAGTAAAAACTATCTATATGGATTAATCATCAGGTCTTTAAAGTTGAATCGCAATTTTTTGTTGCCTATGGAGAACATAATATTAACTTGTCTTAAAGAATAATTCTGATTATTCTTAGTTGAGGTCTATTCTTAGTATCAGACGATGCAGTAGCAAGAATAAGCGGACTTTCAAATAACTACAGGGAATGTATTATGTTAGGAAAAATGATGTATCAGCCATTGCTGATCAGTGGTCTAATCGAACACGCTGCCCGTTATCATGGTGATACGGCGGTTTTGTCCAAAGAAGTCGATGGACAGATGACTCATACCAATTGGCGTACTGTCTCAGATAACTCAAAACGATTGGCCAATGCGTTGGCTACACTGGGACTTAAATCATCAGAACGTATAGCAACTTTGGCTTGGAATAATCGTCGTCATTTAGAAGCTTGGTATGCGATTTCAGGTAGTGGCATGGTTTGCCATACTATCAATCCACGTTTGTTCCCCGAGCAGCTTAGCTACATTATCAATGACGCTGATGATCGTGTGCTATTTTTTGATACTACTTTCCTACCGCTAATTATGGCAATTAAAGAGCATATCAAAGGTGTTGAACACTTCATTTGTCTCGGTGATCGAGATGATAGTATTGTAGAAAAACTGCCTAATGTACTGTTCTTTGATGAGCTATTAGCAGAAAACTCGACTGACTTTGACTGGCCTCAATTCGATGAAGCAACAGCTAGCTCTTTATGCTATACATCCGGAACTACCGGTAACCCTAAAGGGATTTTATATACACATCGCTCTTCTGTGCTGCATGCTATGGCATTGTGCATGCCTGATGTCTCCGCGCTCTCTGCACAAGATGTTTTGTTACCCGTGGTACCGATGTTCCATGTCAATGCGTGGGGCACACCTTACGCGGCTGCCTTGACTGGTTGCTCTCTCATACTTCCTGGTCCAAATCTCGATGGTGATAGTCTGGTATCTCTCATCGATGATTGTCATGTCACAGTTGCTCTAGGGGTTCCAACGATTTGGCAAAGTCTATTGACTGCTGCCAAAGCCAGAGGTAGCAAGCTTGATAGCATGACGCGTACCATCGTTGGAGGAGCCGCATGTCCACCATCGGTCATCAAAACGTTTAGAGAGGATTTTAATTGTGATGCAGTACATGGTTGGGGCATGACAGAAACCAGCCCACTTGGAACGATGAATCAGATAAAAGCCAAGCATAAATCGCTGAGTAAAGATGAGATTAATGAGTTGCGTAACTCTCAAGGTCGTCCGCCCTACGGCGTTCAGCTACGTCTCATAGATACTGACGAGCCGCTACAGCGAGTCGAAGAAGATGGTATGTCTCAAGGTCGTTTACAGATCAAAGGGCATTGGATCATCAATGATTATTACACAGAAAATCCTGACGCGATAACTGAAGATGGTTGGTTCGACACAGGCGATATTGCAACCATTGATGCCGATGGCTATATGAATATTCGGGATCGCTCAAAAGATTTGATCAAGTCTGGTGGAGAATGGATATCGTCAGTAGAGCTGGAAAACATCGCAGTCGCCCATCCGCAGATAAGAATGGCGGCCGCTATTGCTGCAAAGCATAAAAAATGGAGCGAACGTCCAGTACTAATTGTGGTGAAAGAACCAGACTCAGAAATCGACGAGTCGCAAGTACTGAGCTTTTACGAAGGTAAAATCGCCAGCTGGCAAATACCCGACAAAGTCATATTTGTAGATAATATCGTCCTAAATGGCGCTGGGAAAATGGTCAAAAAGGATTTGCGTGATGACTATGGCAACGTATTGTTGGATAGCTGATTTAGCTGTTAAAAGTGAAGACTGATAATACCATTTGAAGAGCTTGGTATATAAGTTAGATAAATTTCTTAAAGTTAGCATATGGTCTTAAATATTACACAGCCTCTAATATTAGGGGCTGTGCTGTTTTACAAACTCGCATAATATTATGTAATGTCACTTTAAGTAGATAGGAGTGACAAAAATAAGAGTGATATAAAAAATTATCAGGATCGAATAATGGATCGACAGTCAGATAGCTGCTTGTATAGACTGAAGCTATCTAACAGTTTGGACTGTACAGAGTAAGGCAGTTTGTTTTTTTGTCAGGATTTAATTGCTTCACAAGTGTAACTAGGTTGCCTTTATTCTTCGCTTGAAGTATGCCTCAAAATTACCCATGCAGCATACTATAGAACAGCTAATCTAATTGACTGCTAAACATTGAAAACACAAATATTAATAGTTTACATGAACCGTTACCGTATCAGAGTAGCTATCTGGGATGAAGTCGGCGCTAGGCACAATAACGTATATGTTTTTTGTTTTAACTTCGCCAGTACCAACATCTACTGCCCAATTTCCTTTTCCATCGCCCCAAGGTATGCGTCCACTTTCACTATCCCGCTGCAGTTGATAGGGTACTTGGTCGGGATTGTTACCGGTGCCACTCATGAAGCTCCTCCCATCATTATTTCCGGCAGCGTTGAAAAGAGTCAAGCCGATTGTATAGGGAGCAGTATTTGTACAGGTCACACCGATACTACTACTACCCTCGATATTAAGCTTGTTTGCTGGGACATTTCCCAAGTTGACATTGGCGGGAGGGGTAGTGATTTTACATTCATTAACAACATTGGCTTCAACGGTAAATGAGAAGGAACTGGTTCCTTGGGGTTCTGATAAGCATTGTTTTGTGTCACTACTAGAATCAACGGTTACGTATGTCAATGCTGCATTACTACCCGTAAAAGCGGCAGTGTAGTCATCTGCTTTGGCAGCATTATTGTTATATAGCAGAGATACCCTAACAACGGTTGTTTTAATGGTTGGTGTAGTAGTACCTGGCGCTACGCTGAAGAAATCAATAAACTCCGTATCACCCACGATGCGATTGCCCCAAGTAGCATTACTCATATCATTAAGTGTCATGTCAAAATTTAAATTTGAACCATCACGCCCAGTCATATGACGTGGACTGATTTGAGAAGTATTATTGGTACCACCATCAACACCAATACAGACGGATGCCCACTGGGTGACATCAGACGTATTAGTGCAACTGTAAGTCAGTGTTTGCTCGACGCTTGCATTGTTGGCATTGCCAAGAGTAATCGTACCAAGATTGGGTGAGACAAAGCTGTCTACTTGGCAAGTAAGTGCTTGCGCATTTGATGGGAGCCACAACGCAACTGGCAGCAATAACAAACCGTAACGCCATTGAAGTAATTTCATCATGGTTGTACCTTTTGACAAATGAGGGGGCCGATGAGTGGAATCTCATCACCCTGCTTGGAATAATCAAAGCTAACCGTGCAAACCTCACCCGAGGGAGTAGTTACCTCAAGCGTATTGTGTTCATCAAGCGTGTCGAGATATACCTCACCATCAAAGCCAATGATGGTCGATGGCACTTCCTTATTACTAAGCTGACGTACTTGACTGCCAAGCGAGAGCGGTTGTTTATTACTATCTGTTAGGATAACTGACGCCGAACGTACGGGCGTGATATCAAAACCGACAAGAATACCAGCAAGCTCGGTCGGTGTGGCATTTATGTCTACTTTGTCAATACGCAGGTCTGCTGGCAGTTGCATAGGGTCAATGCCAATCTTATTTTCTTGATAGGCATTCAATGGTGTTACCAACAATAGACCTTTACTATTGGTCGTGCCGATGGGACTGTTCTGTAAAGAGACAGGTATATCGGCGATACCATTTGTAGAAACTACGGCAAAGCCATTGTTTATCTGTCGAGCAGCAAACAAGCCACCGCCCATCGCAACTACGGCGCCTGTAGCACTTGCATAGCTTGCGTAGTCACCATTGTTGCTACTGATACCCGCTCGTATTTGACCGTAGCGCCCAAGGTAATTCAGCTCGGCAAGACCGCTAGTGTCATCCTTTCTATCCATACTACCTTCTAGGCTATGACGTGCTTGCGCCCGCCACCCAATACCACCTGCATTCGAAGCAGGTCGCGAAACATCAGATGAGAAAACGGTACTATTATCGGTGTGCTGTACACTGTTGCTCAGCGAAATATTGCGATCCAGTGATAAGGATGCGCTAAGAGAGGCGCTGTTATTAGCAGAATCATTAATGTCATGATTGTAGTTGGCGCTTAAACTTAATCTGCGACCAAAGGATTTAGACCAGTAGGCGCTAGCAAATTGTGTGGTTTCATGCTCAGCCTGCGATACCTGATTATAACTCACACCAAAACGGCCTAAAGACTTTGTACTATAACCTGTTGAGACTTGCTCACTTCGACGAGCAGGGGCAGAGCCGTATTGTGTGCCTACATCGCGGTAATCGTCAATAGTACCCATGGCATTGATACCAATATTGAAGCGACTGTTATTCCATGAGTAGTTTGTACTGTATTGTATGCCATCTTGACCTTGGCTCTCGCTACCTGCTAATGAGGCGAATAATATACCGCCTGATCTACCAAGCAGCAACGTGCCACCAACACCCGCATTACTGAGGCCATTGGTGACTTCAGCATGAGCTTCTACAGTAAAGCGGTCATTCATGCCATAACGCCACGTTCCACTAGCAGCAACATTGCTACCATAATGAAAAGAATGAATGCCATAGTTTTCTCGCACTGCGCCAAGCTCTATGGACCAGTCAGACAGGCCGGGCTGTAGTAACCGATGCGCATCATATAAAGAAAAATTAAGTGTCGTGCTTTGCCCTAATACATCGGTTATTACCAGCTGGGCAGTGCCTGAACCACTGAAGCTTGGCGCTGTATCAAGCTCGAATGGTCCAGCAGGTACATCACCACTGTATTGTTTGAGACCATTGACATAAAGCTCTACCGCTGAGGGTAGGGTGGCTGTGCCAAAAAATGAAGGCAATGGTGTGGTTGATCTATACGGTTGAAGGGAGAAATTGGTACCAATTTGTAGACCACCGAAGCGCGTAGGTCGTGTCCATGACAACGCACCCGTGAGAATATCGCCTGCACGAACCGTAATTAGCTTATCTGGAAATGACTGACTCCAGCTAGTATCCAAACGTACGCTACGACTATCCCAGTCATTGCTATCAGTATAACTATTCGCGTTAGTCAAAGCAGTAGAGCTGAGTACACCAAGCGTGTTAAACGCGCGCAGTTCAGTATAAACGCTTAAATTTCTCGCGCTATTTTGAGTTTGGGTGCCGTAAACATTATAGTTTAGCAACATGCCAGAAGATGATGTGGGCTGAGGGCGCTTGTTGGTACGCGTGTTACGGACAGTGGTGTCTAAATTGAGCATACTTAGAGGCGCGATAAGTCGCAAGGATTGCTGCCGAGCATCATAATCAATATTGAGATCAAGTAAGCTATTCAGGAGTATGGCGTCAGTCGTATCGGCAGGTACTATAAAGCCAAGCTGTTGTAGAATGGTCTTACTAGCCCAGAGTTGTTCGTCACGGTAGTAGAAATGCGTCAAGCCTGCACCGGCACCATTTAAAGTAGTATCCAGATACAGATCTAACCCCGATTCAGCATCGTCGGAGGTGTAGCTGTCTAGATTTAGATTGGCAAGTTCGGTGTCCCCAGCGTCTGTAGGAGTGATGCCACTGAGTTCTACGGCGTGACTGGCTGATACTGCCACGCACTGTAGAAAAACTGCTTTAGCGAATGGATGTGTCCATCGTGACGTTTGGTGTCGTCTGAGTGCCATTCATCATAACCTTGAATTTACCACCTGTCGTTATTACAGAGGGCGGTATTTTCAGCGTCCAGTTCATAGTCGCACCGGGTAAGACATACCCTAGCAGCCCTGGATTGATCACCGTGCTATTACCGGCTGTATCCACAAAGCTGAGTCCGGCCAATTGGGCATGACCATTGCCACTGTTGCTGACGCGGAGTTTTATCGCTTTGCCATCTGGTTGCAGATGTGTACTCCACTGCAACTGTGGACTGGTTTTGGCGACATTAAGCGGCTGCACAAATACTGGTAGAGAGTAGGTGAGTGAAAATTGTATGCCACTCTGTTGAGTGGCAGATTTAATCGGCAGCTCATTAACCACAATACGATAAGTGTCTTCGACTGCGCCTGTACCTTGCGGTGGTGCCTTTGCGCGGATGACTCGGATAAGTTGGTTTTCACCCGGTTTTAGCTCAATCATTGGTGGACTGGCCAACAGTCCTCGCGACGGCGTGAGCCGATCGCCCTGTTCATCCTGTAGCCACTGATACACGCGCACTTGCGCATGTACCACATTGTCACCGGAGTTACTGAGCGTCAGGCCACTGGCATTTTCTCTCGCTTGTAAGCTTAAGGAGATGGGAGAAACTTGCAAGCCACTCGCCATCGCTACCCCAGAAGACAGTAGCAAGCTGGCAAAAACTGCAGGTCTCGCAACACGGCGTAACCAGAGACTTAACATATATATTAGTAGCCTACAGAAACGGCAACGGTATCGGTATAAGTATCCGGTTTAGCATTTCTAGAATCTGCTGTTAGATTTACGAATACAGTATATGGTGTGGCAGCAGCTTCGAAACCTGCTCCTAGCATTCCAGTCTTATACGTGGCATCCCAAACTGCGCCACCTGCAGTGTCAGACAAGGTATACGCTAATTTCCGTTCATCTTCTGCAGTGTGACCTGCTCCTGTCAATACGCCAGCTCCAGAGTCAGATGTGCCGCTTGTTGGCGACATTGTAATACTATAAGGCGTACCTTGAGAGCAAGCTACGTTAAAAGTGGTGGACTTAGCAGTTGCGTTTACATTAGTAGCAGTAGGGTTTAAGCTAATGTTACCTGCTGTCGTTACTGTACAGAGTTTCTGAACTGTCATTCCAACTTCAAAAGTGCTGCCAGCAGTTTCAGCATTCGCAGAAACAGCAGCAAATCCACCAACGGTAAGTAGCGCAGCAGTCATTAGGGTTTTATTAAATTGCATGGTAATTCTCCAGAAAATATAAGTGCTTTTAGTACTTCAATAAGTCAGGGGTAATACCAAATAGATATATAGCTTATATTTCATAAAGTATTGGAAGTTATAAACCTTCACAATTTACTAAAGTTAGGTTTTTATAGGAACTTACTCAACAATAGCCAATAAAAATATAAACCGTTTATCTCTAAATATATACCACCTGTCATTTTTTGTAATCGCATTGTAATACAGTTCTCATAATAATGCACGTTAAATGTTTGATTAACATTATAATTTATCAGATTTTACCAATATGCAATTAATTTTACCTTCATACTGACCTTACTTAATTTTATCTAAACTTATCCTTTAGAATTATAGTAATTACAAACAAAATTTCTATATTACATCCTAGTACCTGAATATAGATTTTAGTTGTATCTAAATGAGTGCTAGTTGGCTAAATATTCTTAACAGTTGAAAACGATAAATATTAATAGCAGTCAATAAAAAGCTTTACATAATGCATAGTGCAATTGGTTTAGAATAAATCTTCAAGAAAAGATAATAATGTTTTATCAAAGCATTTAAGGTATATAGCTGACCTAGAAAAGTAACTATTTATTTAGCACTTTTTATAACTGCTACTAGGGCCAATAGTTGGAGTGTATGGGGGAGCGATAAGAACATAGGATGTAGTAACTGTAGAGGACGGAAAACTTTATTAACTTACAAAATAGATAATTGTGAAAAACTTGAGTCAATAGAACATAGTCTGTCGGTCTGTATATCAATCATATTCTGTAGATGTTAAATATTAAGGGTATTAGCTGTCATACTCATCTTAGTCGCTGTGCAATTTATAAAATAATTAATGGAAATTCAGATCGTAGCGAGCCAGTTTTACTTAAAAAAGTACAGTTTACGAAGGTGAGGGTAGTGTGGAGTGAATTAGAAGATAGGTTTAGTATTAAGATTGAGATAAGGTAGGCTGAGCAAAAAAGATAGCCGTATTACTTTTAAGTAATGCGGCTATCTTTTTTATAAGGTTTAGTGATTCTATATATTGTATCGACTGAATTTAACTAGTCGTATTAGCTAGCTAAAGAAAGCTTAATGCTATATTTTGAGTGTAAACTAGTCACTCTTATTTATCTATATTTCAGATACAACAAAGCCCCTGATATCAGGGGCTTTAGCTGTTCTATAAGATAGTATAGGACTATGTAATGGTACCCGGAGCCGGACTTGAACCGGCACGCTATTGCTAGCGAGGGATTTTAAATCCCTTGTGTCTACCAATTTCACCACCCGGGCAAAACTTGTTTTATCTAAAATGTAAACTAGCTGATAGACCATCTAGTTACTAGATAAGTGGTCGCTATTATAATCGGTTGTGATAATAATGCAAGCCAAAATTAACGTAAAATTAATAAATAATTGGAGGCTGGAGTCGGAATCGAACCGGCGTTAACGGAGTTGCAGTCCGCTGCATGACCACTCTGCCATCCAGCCAATCAAGGTCGCCTATATTAGCAAAAATATAGTAAATTACAAGTCCTTTTTTCATTAAAAACAGCTTATTTACTATCTTGTCTATATTTAGCCCCAATTTAGGAGCGTTTATACTGTTAATAAGCTTTTTCAAACCATCAGCAAACCAGCGTTTAATGATGATGGTTTAAAATATAGTGCGCTAAACAATATCTCTATTGTCACGTTTGGCACTTTTCACATCTCGATAAGTGGCCGTGCAAATTAATACGAGTACGCCAAGAGTAATGGCAGGCCAAATTAAGATATATAAGCCATAAATAAAAACGTTGTCCATGATATCTCCTTATAATATTGCTAAGTAAGTAGCGATTAGCCAAATACTACTGGCCAATCGGCACTCGGATAAAGCGACTTTGGTTTAAGATTTAAGTGACGATGGTATTTCCGATTTTTTATCGTAATTGCCCACACGCTGCTTAATTAAATCGAAGTCGAAGTGTTCGTCTCCCATCAGGCTGATAATCACACAGACGACGGTACTAGCGCCATAAGCGGTTAGAGAGGCTAGTAGAACCATATATTGACGTAAGAAGCCAGTAGCGAAGATAAGCATCAGCACAAGCGTGATAGCTGCGGCGACCATGCCAATCTTACGACCTAAGAACCCAAAGACCATTAGCCCAATAACAACCGCTGCACCGACACTGGCCAGTATTTCAAAGAATAGGGCAGTGACACCAGTGATTGGAAGTAATTCGAAACGGGCAACGCAAAATAAGAGCAGTCCGATGATCACTGCTGAGGTAAAGGCAGTATTGGTGACGCGATTCCAAAACACACTGGCAATTACAGGGAAGACAATAGCACCCCATAGTGCCCCAACGAACACTAGCATGACGAGAATATCAAGCTTAAAGCTCGCAAAAATTAGTCCAGCTGCTGTCGCAACAATCATCGTGCTGCGACCAATTAGCATCATCGTTTTAGGTTTAACATGGCCTTTTTTGGCGATGTTTTTACCGTAGACATCTGCCATCATAATGGTCGATAGCGCTGATAAATCTGAGTCAGCGGTCGAGGACAATGACCCAATCACTAAAATAAAGAATAAGGCGATAAAGACGGGATGCAGATAAGTACTGACCATTTGAGGGATGAGGTTATTCATATTGCCATCGAGTGGCTCGACGCCTATCGTCACAGCCATTAGTCCAATCATACCAAGACCAATAACGATACCAGCGTAGCCTACTGTAGCAGTGATAAACGTCGCTTTAATCTTGGTTTTATCAATCGCAAATAGGCGCTGAGTGATGGTTTGGTTACCGATAGCATATGCTAATACAGCGACAAAGTAAGGCGCACCTTGTTGAAAAAATGCCTCAGAGGAGAAGAAGTTCTGCTGTTCTAACGTCAGGTTCGACAGCCCGCTAACCATAACCTCAGGGCCACCCATGGCAAATAACACGGCGGGGATAATAACAATACCAATGGCCATTAGAGCGACCAATTGGGCAAAATCCGTAAAGACGGAAGCTCTAAACCCTGATGTCAATGTATAGCTCAGTACACCGATACCTGCGATCATTACCCCTGTTTGGAACGATAATGGCGACAGGACTGACACCAATGCTCCAGCAGCGGTAAAGTTGACCATCAAGCTAATTAAACTGCCCATAATATTGGATATGGCTAAGATTAATTGGCTTGATGAACCGTGGCGGGCATGAATCAGTTCACCTAGTGTATGACCGTCTGGTGCCAATTCACGAAAGCGCATACCGAAAGGGTAGATGAACAAAATCATCAATGCACCCCAAAACCCATAGTGTATAGGCCCTGATACGCCGTATTTATAGCCAGAGGTAGCAGCAGCATAAAATGAGGCCGCCCAAATCCAAGTGGCGGTCATGCTGGCTGCACCCATACCGAAGCCAACACCGTGACCTGCGACCATAAACCCAGAAGTTGTCTCTTTATCTTTTTTGATTAATAAGGACAGCAAATAGGTGCCGCCATAAAATGCTAATAATAATAAAATAATCGTTAATGATGAAAATTGGAACAATGACTCAGTTTTCAAACTCAGACCTCGCAATTGTTAATTGATGAATAAAGTTCGGTAAAAATGAAAGATACCAAACCATTAGGAATACAGCATAGCCTACACAGCCCTCATACCGAACGTATGTGGCTAATATGAATAGCGAAAATACCAACTGTAGTGGTAAGCAAATGCTAAGTGTCACGCCCAAATCTTAATGAGACAAATAGTGTCAAATCAAAAAGACAGGGACTACTTTCAATAGGCGTCAGTTAATGGGTAAACCGTCAGGCTATTAATAGGCATACACAAAGGTAGCTACATGCTAAAGAAAACTCATGTGATGAGTGTCTATAGCGGAATTACGAATAAGCACTAAGCCATGATTGCATGACCCGAACTCGATTTAGACAGCCTTATCAGCTGTAATAAGCAATAGGTAGGAAATCTCTACTTATCTATTGCGATTGATGTGTTACTAAGTGACATTAATAAATAAAACTACATATTTGTTAAGTACCTGTAACATATTTGCGCGGTAAGAGTAACCTATTATGTCACCAACCTCAAACATTATCCGATATTTACCAGACAATGACCGAAGATGATATATAAGTAGTTATTTAAAGAGATTTAATAAGATATTTAATAAAGCATTGAAAGATAGGGCTTTATTATGAGCAGAATCGAATGATATATCGCTATGAGCTAAGTTATAAGTATGAGTAAGTAACTGAAACTTTCATTAGAAAAAAATAGATAATGAGCGATAGATGGGTGCTCTCAATGAACAAATAGAAGTGAATTTTTATATATTATCTTGTTTTGTATAGTAAGTGACTCGGTTATCACGTAAAAATCCAGCCAATCCAAGTCCGTAACGCTCAGCCACGCGCACCGCTGTACTGGTAGGTGCTGACATGCCAACTAGCCACGGGATTTGACTTCGAATGGACTTTTGAACCAGCTCAATAGAGAGACGCGAGGTCATAAGCACACAGCTAACGTCTGCTTTCTGGCGTAATTGCCAACCGATAAGTTTATCGAGTGCATTATGGCGGCCTACATCCTCAAATAAGTATAGCTGCTGATTATGTATCGTTGCTGCGGCGTGTACTGCACCTGTCAGTTGATGTGTATGCTGCGCAGCATCCACTTGTTGACGCAGTGCCAATAGGTAGTCAAGACTTGGAACAGTCGTCTTAGCACTATCGTTGCTTGTCGATTGATTATGGTCGGACTGTAGACTGCTTTGAGAGTAAGCACTTAAATCAGGCAAAGCTTGTGTTAATCCAGTAATACCGCACATACCGCAGCCTGTACGCCCTGCTAGCTGACGTTTCTGCGATTGGATACGTTGATGGCAGCGTTGGCTCAATACCAACTCCACGACATAGATATCGTAATCTTGAAATTGTTCTAAGCTTTGCTCAATTGATACTGAGTCAAGGCTTTCATCATTCGATTCTTGAGCAAACTGCTGATAGCTAGCGATATCTGCAAGATGAGTCACTTCCCAGTCGAGTAGCTCGTGACTGTACTGAATTAATCCTTCGCTAAATAAGAACCCAACCGCTAAATACTCTAACTGATGAGGACTGGCCATCAGCACAGCATAATGAATCCCATTAATGATGATAGAGACCGCAGCTTCGACTACTAAGCTAGTGTTCTGAGGTTCAATTTGAAGGTGAGAGTCATGATTAGGATTATTGTTAATTGACGAATAATGATGCTTGTGTGCAAAATGACCACGAGCGAGTGGTGTCTCTGACAACATATCATCGTTAGACAGCTCAGGTGTAACTATCTTAGTGCTAGTTGAATTATCTATCATAGTAGGGTCAATAAAAGCATCACTTTGCTCAGCGTTATCTTCAATGGTTATCACGATTTATTATGGCCTAAAATTATGAGCGTGCTTATGGTCATTTAGAGGAGTAGCCAATAAAAAAGTCATTCTCATTGGCTCTTCGCAGTATGATTTACGCAGGCGTAGTGATCGACGTATTTGCCTCTACGCGCTCTAAAATGACAGTGGTCGATTTGTACGCTGGGATATGAGAATCTGGCGCATGTGTCTCTAAATCAAAGAGATCATTGCACTCAGGATAGTAAGCGGCAACAGCGTTAGAGGCAATATCCATCTCGCTTAATACCAATGGGCCTAATACGCGTGGTTGCTCTAGGCTATCTTTAGCACGCTGGCGAGTGACCATAACACGGTCACCTTTTTGCCAACCTAAACGACTTATTTCATCAGGATGCATGAATAGCACGTCACGGCGATCCGTTTGACGATAGCGGTCTTTAAACCCAAAAATCATAGTGTTGAATTGATCGTGGCTACGGACACTGGTCAATTGCCAAACCTTTTGCGCTGTATTTTCGATATCATCGATATCGTTTGCAGCTGCCATTTGTGCGGCGACAAAAGTAATCGGATATTGTGGTACTTCAAACTGAGCTTTGCCGCTCTCGGTATTCCATACACGATGACGCGCCGCATGATACAAATGAAAGCCACGCTCAGAGGTGCGAATACGCTGATTAAAGTCTTCAAATCCATTAATGGCTTGAGCGATATAGTTTCGAATAATATCGAAATCCTCACTCATCGCAAGCCAAGGAATAGACGTATCGGCGCCGAGTACATGGGTCGCAATATCCGCTACGATTTGCGCTTCAGATTTTAAAGTGTCGCTAACAGGTTTGAGCTTACCTTGAGTAGGTACGATCTGACACATAGAGTCTTCGATAGTGGCAAACTGCTCACCCTTTGTTGTGACAATACGTTCGGTACGGCCTAAGCAAGGTAGGATCAAATTGTTTGCACCGGGGTATAGCATAGTTTCATTGAGCTTAGTACCGACAAATATATTAAGCTGAGTAGTGGTTAAGGCTTGCTCAATAGCGCTGGTATCAGGGGCGGCCACTGCATAGTTACCACCCATGCCCATAAAGACTTTTAACTTACCTGCGATAAGAGCCTTGGCACCTGTGACGACATCGTAGCCATGCTCTTGCGGCATAGGATGCTCAAACACGTGCTCTAAACTGTCTAGTAAGCTTTTGCTAGGGCGTTCATGGATACCCATGGTGCGATCGCCCTGTACGTTGGAGTGCCCACGCACTGGAGATGCACCAGCACCGTCGATACCAATCATGCCCATCAGCAGGAGCAAGTTGGTAATCATCGCGACATTGTCATCACCTTGCACATGCTGAGTAATGCCCATGCCCCACGTGCAAATCGTTGCTGGACTATCAGCCACTAGCTCAGCGAGATTGATAATATCTGTCTGAGAAATACCGCAGCCAAGTGTGATATCTGACCATGATTGCTCTGTTAGCCACTGTGTGAGAGGTTCAAAGCCTGAGGTATGAGTAGTAATAAAATCATGATTGATTTTATCGTTTTCAATTAACCACTTGGCAATGCCCGTCAATAACGCTGCATCACCGCCGATTTGAATTTGAATAACGTCATCGACCATATCAGCACTTTGACCAGCTGCCATGTGCGTTGGTTTTTGTGGATTTCTAAATTTACTCAGGCCTTGCTCACGCATCGGGTTAATTGAGATGATTCGACAGCCTTGCTCATGAGCATGGGCGAGCATCTCTAACATACGTGGATGGTTAGTCGCTGGGTTTTGCCCAAACATTAATATCAGCTTGGCTTGCTCGAAATCTTCTAGCATCACGGTCGCTTTACCAATACCTAGTTGTCTGCTTAGCATTACTGAGGTTGGCTCGTGACACATGTTTGAGCAATCAGGCAAATTATTGGTACCAAAGCAGCGTACGAACAATTGAAATAAGAAGGCAGGCTCGTTAGTCACACGGCCTGATGTATAAAATAGCGCCTCATCAGGTGAATCAAGCTGTCCTAACTGCTCAGCGATTAAGCTGTAAGCAGCTTCCCAAGGGATAGGAACATAGCGATCTTGCGCCGCATCGTAATACATCGGCTCTGATAAACGTCCACTGTGTTCCAGCTCGTAACCAGTCCATCCCTGTAGTTCAGTGACAGTATGTCTTGCAAAAAACTCGGCATCTGCTTTGTGGGTCATGGTCTCACTGGCAATGACTTTAATGCCGTTTTCACAGACATCGATGGCTTTGTGTGACTTATGGTCAGGCCAAGCACAACCTGGGCAGTCAAATCCGCCTTGCGGCTGATTGCTTTTAAATACACTTATACCGCCGCGCAAAAATGTCTTATAGTCCATTAGCTTTTGGGTAGATGAGATCAGCGCAGGCCAACCAGCAGCAGGGTGGGAGTAAATAGGGATTTTGCGCATGACAGACCTCATAGATAGATGACAATAGCGAAGCTTTAATAGACGATAACTATATAATGGTCAGTGAAAAGTTCATATGATCATTAACTATAGATAACAAAAAACCTCCAAGAAAAATCAATTCTCTTGAAGGTCTTAGAAGTTGTCGGACATGGTTATATTCGACAGGTACAAATTTATAAGTCGTAAGTTATTAGCAGTATAAGCTCAAAACTTAGCTTAAAATCAGGCTATCGTCTTCAACTTTTTCGCCACGTGTTTGCTCAAACATATCGAGTAGATCATGTACGGTCATGCCTTTACGTATGTCACCAGCCACATCTAATACGACTTGACCCTGATGCAGCATAACGGTGCGTGTGCCATGTGCCAATGCTTGTTGCATTGAGTGGGTGACCATCATCGTGGTTAGCTTATTGTCCGTGACAATCTTATCAGTCAATTCTAAGACAAACGCTGCAGTCTTAGGATCGAGAGCTGCAGTATGCTCATCAAGCAGCAAAATCTTAGATGGCTGCAATGATGCCATTAGCAGACTTACTGCCTGACGTTGACCACCAGAGAGCAGACCCATACGATCGGTTAGACGATTTTCTAAACCTAATTTTAAAACGGATAGTTTTTCTCGGAACAAATCACGGTTGTTCTGGTTCAATGCAAACTTCAGACCGCGATTACCGCCACGTTTGTAGGCCAAAGCCATATTTTCTTCAATCGTGAGCGCTTCACAAGTACCGGCCATCGGATCCTGAAAGACACGAGCAACCCAATGCGCACGTTGATGAGCAGATTTCTTAGTTACATCAATGCCATTTAGCAAGATTGAGCCACTATCGACGCGCGTCGTACCGCTTACTGCATTCAAAAAAGTAGATTTACCTGCGCCATTGGTACCAATGACAGTGACAAATTCACCGTCAGCAATGTTTAAGCTGATACCACGTAGGGCAGGGTTTTCGATAGGTGTGCCTGGGTTAAAGGTCAACCGTAAATCAGTGGCTTGCATCATAATCGTTATTCCTTATTGTCTCTTCAAGCGTCGCAAGTGTTATAAATACCTGCTTTAACTGTCATTAGGCGCGAACCTTACGTGATAAAAACTTGGTTTTCGCTTTTGGCAATACTAAGGCTAGTACCACGAGCAATGCGGTAATCAAGTTCAAATCTTGTGGTCCAAAGCCGATACTACGTAGCGTATCGCTTGATAATGCGACCTGAATAAACAGTTTGTACAATACCGCGCCGACAACAACGGCAAAGGTAATCAGCCAAATACGCTTGGCAGGAATGATGGTCTCACCGATGATGACTGCTGCTAGACCGATAACAATCGTGCCGATACCAATCGAGATATCTGCGCCACCCTGAGTCTGAACAAACAGCGCACCTGCTAGAGCAATCAAACCGTTAGAAATAGCCATACCGATGATGGTCATCCAAGAAGTATTGATACCTTGCGCCTGTGCCATTCTTAGGTTTGAGCCAGTAGCGCGCATCGACAGACCTGTCTCGGTGCTATAGAACCAGTTCAAAAATAACATAGCAGCTGCGACAACGACACCGATAATCAGGCAACGCATCCAATAACCATTACCATCAGTCACCAAGGTGCTAAACACTGTGGTTTCACCAAGGAGTGGTAGGTTTGGCGCGCCCATAATGCGTAGGTTGACAGAATATAAGGCAACCATGACCAAAATACTGGCAAGCAGTTGCAAGATGCCAAGTTTGACATGTAGCCATGCAGTGACGATACCAGCGACTGAACCTGCTAACATCCCAAAAGCACAGGCCAACCATGGGTTGATACCAGCGATGATAGAAATACCAGCGACTGCGCCACCTAACGGAAAACTACCGTCAGCGGTCAAATCAGGGAAGTCGAGCGTACGAAATGAGATAAGCACACCGAGTGCTACTAGGCCATAAATCAGACCACTTTCAAGCGCACCAAAAAAAGCAATTAAAGACATAAGAGATCAGTAAGTCATAACCAAGTGTCTAGCGTATGGTACCAAGATAAGTAAATGGCAATTGCCAAAATCATCTACCTGCTAAACAGCTAAGCGGTGAATTTAACAGATTAAGCAATCTGCGGTTAGGGTAAACCAAAACATATCACGATTAACAGCGATCATAAGCTACCTTGGTTTGAAGCGATGGTTAAAGGCACTGCAATGCAACCAATAGACCTATCCTCTACTTAACAAGTATCAGATAAATGGCCAGACAAATACAGCACTATTAAACATGCTTGCAAAAAAGACTCTGTTTAGACAAGAAGCCCAGCCTAATGACTCATAGCTGGGTTTCTTATTTAATCATTAGCCGTATATTTAAGGTATGCAACACAGTATTAAGTAGTGTCGCTTTCCTATTTATACCTGCTATTGTGAGCCAAATACAAAGGTGCGTTATTCTACCACTTCTTTAGCTTTATCGATAACCGCTTGTGGCAATGTGATGCCTTCTTCTTTAGCGTGTTTTGGACTGACGTATAGATCAAGCGCTTGTGGAGTATAAACAGGGATAGCGCCTGCTTTTTCACCGTTTAAGATACGTACGACAATTTTACCAGTTTCGCGGCCAAGCTCATAGTAGTTCACGCCTAAGGCAGCAACAGCACCGCGCTCAACTGAGCTAGTGTCTGAGGCAATGAGAGGAATCTTACTTTGTTTAGCGATTTGATAAAGTGACTCGTACGCTGATACCACGTTGTTGTCAGTTGAAGTGTAGATCATATCGACCTTACCTTCGAGACTACGCGCTGCCATCGCAATATCATTACTACGCTGTGCAGGCGCTTCTAATACATTGATACCGAGTGGTGTTAGCTTCTCTTTTAGATTTTTTAAGATAATCGTTGAGTTGACTTCACCTGGGCTATAGACATAGCCGACGTTCTTTAGTGATGGAATGATTTGACGCATCAAATCAATCTGTGGCTCATACGGTAGGGCATCTGATGCGCCTGTCACATTGGTGCCAGAACCATCTAACTTAGGTACCAGTTTTGCGGCTACTGGATCAGTAACTGCTGAGAATACCAATGGAATGCTGCTAGTAGAAGCGGCAACAGACTGCGCAGACGGTGTTGCAATAGCGACGATAACGTCTGGCGCATCAGCGACAAATTGCTTGGCAATCTGACCAGCAGTAGCAGTGTTTCCTTGCGCGCTTTGGAAGTTAACCGTTAAGTTTTCACCGTCTTTAAATCCTGCTTCGTTTAGCTCGTCGATGACACCTTTACGTACATCATCAAGCGCTGGATGTTCAACGATAGCGGTAATAGCAACGGTCTTCATAGCTGTCGCTGCATCACCACTAGCGGCAGCATCAGTGGAGCCATCATCTTGCGCTGATTGGTTACAACCAGTCAAGATAGCCGTACATACACCGCCTAATAATAAAGCCTTACCGAAATTAAAACGACCAAAACGATTTTGAGACAACATGGGTCTTACTCCTAAAATAATAGTGTGTCCGTACACTATATAAATAATTGACGAGCTAATAGATAGCTTACTACTTTTTATTTGGTTTCGGCATCAATATCAACATTGATGGCGTTTTTTAGTAACTCTGCTGGCAAACTGACACCTTGTGTTTTGGCATGCTTAGGACTGACATATAAGGTCAGATCATTCATGACTTCAGGTTTGATGGTGTTAACCGCTTCGCCATTTAACACGCGATATACCATCTTGCCAGTAGTACGACCAAAATCATAGTCATTAACACCAAGCGCAGCAGTCGCGCCGCGTTTTACACTGAATTCATCAGACGCGATAATCGGTAACTTGAGCTCATTTGCTGCTTGGGTCATGGCCTCAAAGGCAGAGGCAACATTGTTGTCAAATGAGGTGTAGATGATATCGGCACGTCCTTGCAAACTGCGCGTCGCCATACCGATGTCCGTTGGACGATTGGCAGGAATGTCTAATAGTGACAGACCTCGTGCTGGCAGAGCTTGTTTTAGGTTCTCACGCAATGACACTGAGTTTGCTTCGCCTGGGCTATAGACATAACCGATGGTCTTTAAGTCAGGCTTTATCTGCTGTAACAAATCCAATTGCGGCTCTAATGGCAGCTGGCTTGATAGTCCAGTCAAATTGCTTTGAAAAGGCTTGCCATCTGCTGTGATGAGCTTGGCACCTAGCGGATCTGATACAGCGGTGTAAATAATAGGGATAGTGGTGGTCGCGGCTACCACTGACTGCGCAGAAGGTGTTGAGATTGCTACGATCGCATCAGGATTGTCTCCTGCAAATTGCTTGGCAATCTGTCCTGCAGTCGCTGTGTTTCCTTGCGCACTTTGAAAGTTAACAGTTAGGTTTTGACCTTCGACATAACCGTTATCAGCCAACTCATCAATAATACCACGGCGCATATCATCTAATGATGGATGCTCAACGATTTGAGTAATGGCAATAGATTTGGCAGGTTTGTCTGTAGCCGTGCTATTTTCAGCAGTCGCTGCGGTCTCAGTAGAGGAGTTTGAGCAGCCGATTAGTCCAAGTGTGCTAATGGCACTAAGAGCAACGCCATATAGGCTTAAGCGTAGAGTAGAAGCGATAGTCATTATTAGGTTAACTCATAGGTTATATCAATCGCGAAAACCAAGTAGATACGGCCAGACTGACTAAGCCTACTAACTTATATAGTAGTGATTTTGCTCATCTGTCTGGTGTACTTTGGTTTTTTACCATGATATTGAAGAATGCAGATTAGCCAAGTCAATGCTATGTTGATGCTGAGATAGCAGGCTAACAATTAAATAAAGTAATCGTTCCATCGATTATTATGTTCATATTATGACAGTAATGTAAGTTATCGCAATAAGAAATTAATGTGTAGCGGTCATGGTGATGGATAATAAAAAAATCATCACTTCTTTTTATCTTATCAAGACGCGTGAGGCATTGAAGCTCTTATGTAGATCTGAATATAACGGATGCCACTAGGGTACTTTTGTTTGCTCAAACCATATGCAAAAGGCTTACATCCTAGCAACGCATCTATTACGTACTCACTTCATAATTAACGTAAGCTAATTTTCATACGAGAAACATGATAATTCTAAGGATAATCCAGTCATTTTGGTGACATTGTGCTGCCATAGTGGATATGAAATAGTCCTATAACTTATCTAACTTTTTCGAATGACTATTTTAAGGATAATATTATGAACACTGCTAATCTCAAATTATTAACCATCGCCGGTATCACTGCTACTTCTTTGATTGGATTGCCTGCTATGGCAAAAGATGGTCATGGAAACGGGCACGGTAACGGACATGGTAATAGCAAAGGTAACTCTGCGCATGTCAGTAAAAATTATAAGCATAATGGTAATGCCCACCCAAGTATCAACGCTTATCGCAATGCTAGCCCGAATGCTTCGTTCAAGCGTGATCTTGATAGATACGGTTATAGAGTAGTCGGCAAGATTGATAGAAGGGATTATGACCGTTCTGTCGTTTTAGACCGTTATGATGACCGTTACGTTCGTATTCGTACGCCAGAAAATAACATTGTGACGGTGATTAATGATACGTTGCAGATTATCGATATTTTGAGTAGATAAGGATTTTGAGCAGATAAATACAAGGCTTGGTTTTTAGTCATTTGCTAAATCAATCATAAAAAAAGATGCCACTTAGGGCATCTTTCTTTTATTTTTTAATGTTAAAAATAACCGTTAAGCCAATACGTTGCCAACAACACAAGCATCCGGTAAGGTAACGACTGTTAAGCCTGTCTTTGGCTCGCCAGTTGACAATACCATACCTTCTGATATGCCAAATTTCATCTTACGCGGGGCAAGGTTGGTCACGCAAATGACTTTCTTATTAATCAATTGCTCAGGCTCATAAAACTTACGAATACCGCTAAACACGTTGCGTGGTTTGTCTTCACCAACATCTAGCGTGAACTGTAGTAACTTATCAGCACCTTCTACATGGTTACACTCTAAAACGTGTGCGACTTTCATCTCGACTTTGGCAAAGTCTTCGATACCAATATAGTCAGTTTGCTCAGCATCCGCATTTGTTGCAGGTGCTTTTTCTTTTGCGGCAGGCTTGCTATTGTCAGGCACAGCAGGAGCATCTGCTTGAGTTAAGGATGCTTTAGAATCTTCTACCATTGCTTCAATATCTTTTTCTTCGATACGCTGCATCAGTGGTTTGAACTTATTGATTTTATGACCTAGTAACCACTCATTACGACTGGCAAAACTTAAATCATCAAGGTTCAAAAACTCTTTAGCATTATTAGTCAGCTCAGGTAATACTGGCGCAAGATAGACCATCAATTGACGGAAAATATTGATAGCGACCGAGCAGACGTCTTGAACTTCTTGCTCAGTACCCTCCAATTTCGCTAGTGACCATGGTTTTTTGGCATCGATATATTCGTTAGCTTTGTCCGCACATTGCATGATTAGGCGCATAGCACGCGAGAATTCACGATTCTCATAAGCAGCAGCAATCTCATCGCCCGTTTTGGTGATGTCTTCTAACAGCTCTGACTCGACGCAAACTTCTGACAGCATACCGTCGTACTTCTTAACCAAGAATCCTGCACTACGACTGGCGATATTGACGACTTTGCCAACCAAGTCAGAGTTGACCTTTTGCATAAAGTCTTCTAAATCTAAGTTGATGTCTTCAACTTTATCAGACAGTTTACTGGCGAAATAATAACGCAGGTATTCAGGATGTAAGTGCTCAGCATACGTCTCGGCCTTAATGAAAGTACCGCGTGACTTACTCATTTTTTCACCATTGACCATCAAGAAGCCATGGGCAAAGACGCCAGTCGGTGTACGGTATTCGCTACCAGCTAGCATAGCTGGCCAAAACAAGGCATGGAAGTAAACGATGTCTTTACCGATAAAGTGATAAACTTCGGTTTTGTGCTCGTTTTCTTGTGCCCAGTAGCGGTCAAAATCAAGCGCTTGGTCTGTCCCTGCACGCTTATCACATAGGTTTTTAAAGCTTGCCATGTAGCCAACTGGCGCATCTAGCCACACATAAAAGTATTTGTCTGGCTCATCACTTGGGGTATCTGGAATTTGGAAACCGAAGTAGGGGGCGTCACGCGAGATATCCCAGCTGGCAAGTCCTGCCTCAAACCATTCTTGCAGTTTATTAGCGACTGAGGTTTGCAAACGGTTGTCACTGCGCGTCCAGTCTTTTAGGAACTGTTCAAACTCTGGCAAATTAAAGAAATAATGCTTAGAGGTTTTGAGCACAGGCGTTGCATTAGACAGTGTCGAGTGCGGGTCTTTTAGATCCGTTGCATCGTAAGTGGTGCCACATACTTCACAGTTATCGCCGTACTGGTCTGGTGAATCACACTCTGGGCAAGTCCCTTTGACAAAGCGATCCGCTAAGAATAATTGCTTTTCAGGATCAAACAGCTGCTCGACATCTTTTGTGCTGATATGACCAGCATCATTTAGACGACGATAAATCAGCTCAGAAAACTGTTTGTTTTCTTCTGAATGAGTGCTGTGGTAATTATCAAAGTTGATAAGGAATTTTGAGAAATCCGCTTCATGTGAGGCTTTAACTGAGGCAATTTGTTCCTCTGGTGTTACGCCATTGGCCTCTGCTTTGAGCATGATTGCCGTACCGTGTGCATCATCCGCGCAGACATAGGTGACCTGATGGCCTTGCGCTTTCATCGCACGCACCCAAATGTCGGTCTGAATATACTCTACAAGATGCCCCAAATGGATATAGCCATTGGCGTAGGGCAGCGCACTGGTTACTAGAATCTCACGCACAAAATCACCTATATTTTTATATAAACGGGTTAGTTATCGAATATCGCAAGCGGTTCATCGCTCATCGATGCGACATCGTTAATGCTAAAAACTTCTAAAAATAATAAAAATTCAAAAAGTGTGCCTATGATACCGTAAATCAAATAAATTTGTGATATTCCTTGGTAATTACTTCTCATTTGGCAGGCATTTATTAACCATAAACAATAGCCTTACATTAAATCTGATGGTTATAGAATGGTTATCAATCGACCATGAAAAAACCCACCAAGCAGTATGCCGAGTGGGTTTTTTACTTATCCATTATTCGCTTAGATACCAGTAGTTAGTCATAATAAATAGCTAAGTGACTAAATGATTAAATGATTAAATGACTAAGCTAACTTAGAATGAACCGAACATCGTACCTAAAATAATAACAGCGACCACAGCGACCAATGGAATGACCATTGTAACCATCGCCAAGTTCAAATAAGACTGCTTATGGGTCAGACCACAAATCGCTAGCAAGGTGATGACAGCGCCACTGTGCGGAAGCGTATCGAGACCACCTGCCGCCATGACGGCTACGCGGTGCATAAGCTCAGGGTCGATACCGGCATTGACCGCCATTCTTAGATAATCTTCACCTAATGTCGACAGCGCAATACTCAAACCACCAGAAGATGAACCTGTGATACCAGCGAGCGTGGTCATAGCGACCGCTTCCGAGATCAAAGGGTTGTCAGGGTTTAGGTTTAGGATGCTATCACGAATGATAAGGAAGCCTGCGAGCGACGCGATAACCGCACCGTAACCCACTTCTGATGCAGTATTAAAAATCGGCAACATAGAATCATAAGTACCACGGTTAATGGTTTTTTGTAGATTATTCCAATGTCCGATACGCAGCAGGATTAACACCACACAAGCCACGACCAACGAGATAATAATTGACCATAACCCAAGTGAGCCTGCGATATTCAAGTCTGGGAACTGAGTTTGTAGACTGCTGAAATCTATCGATGGGAATACCACATAGGTCAATAGAGCGTTCAAGCCAATGACCAATACAAGTGGAATCATTGCAATGGTAAAAGAAGTATGGTGAGTGTTTAATACCTCAGCTTCTTTTGCCGTTGCGCCAACGCCGCCTACATCCTCTTCGTCATGCTGACCATAACCTTCGCCCGCTGCATTGGCTTTTCTGGCGCGTGACTGAAGCCACATCCAACCACAGACAAACATGATCGTACCACCGATGATGCCCAAAATAGGCGCGGCAAATACGTTGGTGTTGTAGTAAGGAATTGGAATAGCGTTCTGGATAGCTGGCGTGCCTGGCAGTGCAGTCATCGTAAACGTAAATGACCCTAAGGCAATCGCTGCTGGAATCAAACGTTTTGGAATATCTGCTGCTCTAAACAAGTCCTTAGCGATTGGATAGATGGCAAAAGCTACAACGAATAACGATACGCCGCCATAGGTCAAAATAGCACAGACCAAAATCACCGCAAGGATGGCTTTGCTAGCACCGAGTTTTTCGACGACCGTATTGGCAATGGCAGTTGCTGCGCCAGAATCTGCCATTAGGCGTCCAAATAGTGCGCCTAGCAAGAATATCGGGAAGAATTTAAGTAAGAATCCACTCAACGCGCCCATAAAGACATCGGTATAAGCGGGAATGGTGCTTAAGAAGTCACCTGACAGTAAGACTGCTAGTGTCGCCATAATCGGTGCTAGGATCAGCACAGAATAACCGCGATAAGCAAAGAACATGAGTAATAATAGGGTAATGACAATAGCAAGTGTACTAAACATGACGGCCCTCCTTGGCAAAAAAATAAGGCAGCGAGTATGCCGTGCTTGTCGATGTAGGTCAATAAAATTAATCAAAATAAGCCTATTTCGTCTGTTTTATCAAACATAAATCTAGACTTATAGACTGCTAACCATTAATATCTCGACAATTTAACTCCTACACAGCCTTGACTCACATGCGCTGATGGTTATTTTCTAGTCGCTACGAAAATAATATGTTAAGTTAGCACAAGTGTTTCACGCATGATATAGCGAGATAGAATGTATTGTTATGAATGCTAATATAAAATATAATGCTTGCCCTATTCAGATGTGGTGGCAATAACCGCCCTTAAATCTGATAAGCGTTTAACAAGGCGCTAATAACAACTCTTAAAACCAAACATCAAATTTACAAGGAATGTGAATATGTTTAGTGCCATCACTAATATGAGCGTGCAGTTAGTCAATCGCTATCTACCATCCCCATTCGTATTTTCGATCGTTTTGACCCTTATCGCGTTTGCTGTAGGACTGGCTACTACTGGCCAAAACATGATTGCTATGGCAGGGCACTGGGGCAATGGACTGTGGTCATTACATAGCTTTGCCATGCAAATGGCGTTGGTTCTAGTGACCGGTTATGCCTTTGCTAGCGCTCCATTTATTCAGCGCTTATTGGACAATCTCGCTAGTAGAGTACACTCTCCTACGACCGCCATTATCGTATCAACCTTGGTTGGGCTGGTCGGCTCATGGATAAACTGGGGCTTTGGTTTAATCATCGGGGCAATCTTTGCAAAGGCACTGGCCAGAAAAGTCGCTAACGTCGACTATCCTTTGCTTGTCGCGGCTGCCTATTCAGGCTTTGTAATTTGGCATGGTGGGTTTTCAGGTTCGATACCCCTGACACTTAGCTCGGGCGGTGATACGCTACTGACGTTGTCAGGCAACACTATGACAGAAGCAGTGCCTTTATCGCAAACGGTATTTGCAGGCTACAACATGCTGCTAGTAGGTTTGCTCATCATTATTTTGCCACTCGTCAATCGCTTTATGCATCCTAAAAATCCTACGGTTATTGATCCTAAACTGATCAAAGAAGAGATCTACGTCGCACCCCAAAGAGATACGCCTGCACAAAAGCTAGATGATAGCCGTATTATCGCTGTTATCTTATTGGCCTTAGCACTGATGTACTATATTAGCGAGTTTGGTAGTAACGGTTTTAACCTAGGGCTAAACATCGTCATTGGGCTATTCTTGTTCATAGGTTTGCTATCGCATGGTACGCTAGAGCGTTATTATCGTGCCGTACACTCAGGAATAGGTGGCATCACAGGTATTGTGCTATTGTTCCCGTTCTATGGCGGCATCATGGGTATCATGACGGGTGCAAATGCGGATGGTATCTCTATCAGTACGCAAGTGACCGAGTTTTTTGTCAATTCCGCTTCCGCAGACAGTTTTCCGATTTTTGCATTTTTAAGTGCTGGCTTGGTCAACGTCTTTGTACCGTCTGGCGGTGGACAGTTTGCGGTACAGGGCCCTGTTATGATTCCTGCTGGCATTGAGCTAGGTGTTAGTCCAGCCATTACTGCGATGGCAATCGCGTGGGGTGATGCATGGACCAATATGATTCAACCGTTTTGGGCCTTGCCATTGCTGGGTATCGCAGGTTTGGATGCGCGCGCCATTATGGGTTACTGTCTGATAGTACTGGCAGTCTCTGGTGCTATTATCATGAGCGTGTTTTGGCTATTGGTATAGTCATTCCACTATAAAAGTATTACTGCGTTAACCTCGCTTGAAGTATTTAATATACATCTACATTCGGTTGCCTTGTACTATTTTTAAATTGAATTGACTATACAAGGTTATAACGCGCAAAAGAAAAACAAGCATGATGAATTTTCACTGTTAGGTTTTATTAAAAGCAACAATCAAACGGATAATTGAGACACTTAATTCAGCATTAGTTTATGCAAGGATTAAAAATACAAATAACAGTCATAGGAGACAAGCATGAGTCAATCAAAAGTATATAGCAGTGCCGAAGAAGCGCTAAAAGGCGTCGTCAGTGATGGGCAAACGCTCGCGATCGGTGGCTTCGGTCTATGCGGTATTCCAGAAGCATTAATTGCAGCATTGCGCGATAGCAAAGTTAAAGAGCTGACCTGTATTAGTAATAACGCTGGTGTCGATGACTTCGGTCTAGGGCTATTGCTACAGACACGTCAAATCAAAAAAATGATTTCATCTTATGTGGGTGAAAACAAAGAGTTTGAGCGCCAGTATTTGGCAGGCGAGCTAGAGGTTGAGTTGACACCGCAAGGGACATTGGCTGAAAAACTGCGCTCAGGCGGTGCTGGTATCCCTGCGTTTTATACTGCAACAGGCGTAGGTACATTAGTTGCTGAAGGTAAAGAAACTCGTGATTTTGATGGTCGTACTTATGTGCTAGAGCATTCGTTACGTGCTGATGTCGCTCTAATTAAAGCGCAAAAAGCTGACAAAGCGGGCAACCTAATCTTTAATAAAACCGCTCGTAACTTCAACCCAGACTGCGCGATGGCCGGTAAAACCACGATCGTCGAAGTCGAAGAAATCGTCGAGACAGGTACGTTTGATCCAGATGAAGTGCATCTACCAGGTATTTTTGTTCAGCGTATTGTATTGAATGCTAGCCCTGAAAAACGTATCGAAAAAACCACGACCAAAGCCGTAGAAGGCGCATAAATAAACACGTGGTCGATACTTAATCGTACGTGAAATCAATAGTCAATTTTAGATTGATAACAGTTTAGACAGCCAATTGATTAAATAACTGGCTGTCTAAATGAATAAAAATAGAATATCGCAAAAAATAAGGAAATCAGCATGGCATGGACAAGAGAGCAAATGGCGCAACGCGCTGCAAAAGAGCTACAAGATGGCTACTATGTGAACCTAGGCATCGGTCTCCCAACGTTGGTCGCCAACTACATTCCTGAAGGCGTAGACGTATGGCTACAATCAGAGAATGGCTTGCTAGGTATTGGTGAGTTCCCTACAGCAGAAAACGTCGATGCCGACTTGATTAATGCGGGCAAGCAAACAGTAACCGCAGAGGCAGGAGCCAGTTATTTTAGTAGCTCAGAGTCTTTTTCAATGATTCGTGGTGGTCATGTCAACTTGGCCATATTGGGCGCAATGGAAGTCTCAGAAAAAGGCGACCTTGCTAACTGGATGATTCCCAAAAAGATGGTCAAAGGTATGGGCGGGGCGATGGATTTGGTCGCAGGCGTGCAGCGCGTGATTGTATTGATGGAGCAAGTTAATAAACACGGCGATCCAAAAATCTTGGCAAACTGTGAGCTACCATTGACGGGTAAAGGCGTGGTTGATCGTATCATTACTGAGCTTGCTGTATTAGATGTTACTGATGAAGGCCTCAAACTGGTTGAGTTAGCAGATGGTGTAAGCTTTGACGAACTACAAGAAAAAACACCAGTAAGTATTATTCAGTAAACTTTGTACAGTAAAGTGACTGTCGTAAGATTAATATGTTTTATCCCGTAAATAAATACGCCACTATGATTATAGTGGCGTATTTGTTCAGTTCAATTTCATAAAAACTAATAATATTTTAGACCATGATAAGGAATATGTATGGCGACCCAATTAGAACAAGATTTGACAGGCAAAGTAGCATTGGTCACTGGCTCTGCAAGTGGTATCGGACGTGACATCGCTGAAACTTATGCAAAAGCAGGCGCAGCGGTTGGTATTGCCGATATCAACCTTGAAGCGGCACAAAAAACCGTTGATGCTATTGAAGCTGCTGGTGGACGTGCTCTGGCGATTGCTATGGATGTTACCTCAGAAGAGGCGGTAAACGATGGTGTACAGCAGCTAGTCGATACTTTTGGTAGTATTGATATTTTGGTTTCTAATGCTGGTATTCAGATCATTGACCCTATCGATAAAATGGCGTTTAGCGATTGGAAAAAAATGCTGAACATCCACTTAGATGGCGCTTTTTTGACCACTAAAGCCGCGATTAAGCACATGTATAAAGGTGATAAGGGCGGCACAGTTATTTATATGGGCTCTGCGCACTCACATGAGGCCTCATTATATAAAGCCCCTTACGTGACTGCTAAGCATGGACTACTAGGACTGTGCCGTGTATTGGCCAAAGAAGGTGCAGCGCACAAAGTACGCTCGCATGTGATTTGTCCAGGGTTTGTCAAAACGCCATTGGTAGAAAAACAAATCCCAGAGCAAGCAGCTGAAAAAGGCATCAGTGAAGAGTCGGTTATTAACGATATCATGCTGGTCAATACCGTAGATAAAGAATTTACGACAGTAGAAGATATTGCCCAATTGGCGCTATTTTTAGCGGCGTTCCCAACCAATGTATTCACTGGACAATCTATCGTGGCCAGTCATGGTTGGTTTATGAATTAATATATATACAATTTGCATATACCACAACGTCAGACCTACTGGCGTTGTGGTTTTTTTATACGTCCAATTCAGCTACACTGTCACGATAGAAGGTTTGGCAAATGTACTTATTAACGCTATCGGTTGTAATATGCGCAATGAGACGGCTTGAGCAATTTGCCAGATCTACCCACTTGTATAGGCCATAATAGTAGCTATGTTTAACTTTATGAAGAAAAAAACCACAAAAACCGAAACGCCTCAGCAGCAGGCAGAGCGTGATAGTGCCGTCGACAAAGTCCTACTTGGATATGAAATAGGTGCTGTCAGTATTGCCACGATGGTCACAGGGCTTGAGCGTGATGGCGAAGCACTTACCTTAGACCTACGTTTGCCAAAAGATAGCAATCCTGAAGTTATCCAGCAGGAGCTTGGACAGTTGCTACATCCGCATGGTATTACCACGATTCATATGAATGTGCGTCTGCCTGCGCCAGAAAAAGGTTCAGGCTCGAGCTTACCAAAGCAGATGCCAAAGACAACCAATGCGATGGAATCTCAGTCTTCATCTGGCACTGATAACAATGCTAGTAACACTAACGCTGAGCCACCGATTACGAAAGCTGCACCTACGCAAGCATCGTTGGCCGCGCATCCTCGTATCCGTCATATTATTGTCGTGGCATCAGGTAAGGGCGGTGTTGGCAAATCAACCACCACGGTCAATATCGCTTTAGCGTTACAGAAGCTTGGCAATCGCGTTGGTGTGCTAGATGCCGATATCTATGGTCCTAGTATGCCAACGATGTTGGGCGTTGCTGATGTGAAGCCGCAACTAGAAAACGAGCAATTTGTGCCAGTTGATGCGCATGGTATGGCAATGCTCTCTATCGGTAGCTTACTCGATGGAGATAATACGCCGGTTGCATGGCGTGGACCAAAAGCCACGGGTGCATTGATGCAGCTATATAATCAAACCAACTGGCCGCAGCTAGACTATCTAGTAATTGATATGCCGCCAGGTACGGGTGATATACAGCTGACATTGGCACAGCGTATTCCAGTCACGGGTGCTGTCATTGTCACGACACCGCAGCATGTTGCCTTGCTCGATGCGCAAAAAGGCGTTGAGATGTTCAATAAAACCAATATACCTGTGCTTGGTGTGGTTGAAAACATGGCGCTACACACTTGTAGCAACTGTAACCACACCGAAGCAATCTTTGGTACGGGTGGCGGTGAGTTTATCGCTGAGCAGTATCATGTACCACTATTGGGTCAGCTACCACTTGCCAGTGGTATTCGTGCACAAGTTGATAAAGGCGTGCCAAGCGTATTGGCTGATGATGAGTTTGCACAGTATTATCTAGATATTGCCAAAAATATCGAAACCAATATTAATAAATTCGCAAAGCCTGTCGATGATAAGCGGATTTTTTGATGATGGAGAAGTAGCCTAAGCTGGCGACTTTTAAAGTGAATGTATCGTCTAAAAAGAGAATATCTTGAACTTATCTACTTATCAAAGCCATTTAGACAATACTCTCAAGCAGTATAGAGTCTTACGATTATTTCGACCGCCGATATACATCATTGAACTCTCAAACAATCAGTTGATTGCCGTTTGCTACTATAAAGATGGTAGTAGCAAACGCTATCAGATTAATGCTGACTTTAGCAATCGCCGAATGGTAATTGCCGATTTTAACAAATTCGCAAAGGCTCTCGCTGAGCTGTTAAAAAAGTTTCCAAGACACTTTTTATGGGTGAGTGCGCTTGCATCAATCAATGTTACAGAAACACTAGCAGATGGATTAACCAATATTGAAGTTAAGGTGATAACTGAAGCGTTTTTTGTGGGTGCTGTACAGGCAGAAAGAAGAATTTCACATAGCACCGTGAGCTATCAAGGACAGATAGTACCTTTAGAAAAATTTGGCTAGGATGCCGATATCATGAATAAAAGCCACGACAAACTGTATACTGCCGCCAACTTAAAACTGGAAAATCTCGAATATCTTATCCAAAATGGTCAGCCTACCTTTGGTGTTTTCTCCCAAGTCAAAAGTATCAATTACTTAGACTATCATAGTCATCTCATTTCACAAAAATCCTTACCTAACTGGCGTAAAGAACTAAAAGCCAACCAATTCTGCTTCATTCAGATACTCCAGCCCCCTTATCGAGTGTGCCTCGCGCTCGCAACGATTAAGCTTGCGACTAGTGCTTTCGTTTACATTTATAATGAGGATACTCAGCAGCTGGAAGTCTGTGAGGCGCTACAGCCTTTGACGCATCATACGCACTTAGACGGTGATGGTTATCAAGGGCAGATGGCATTTACACATACAAAGCTCAGCGTCACCTTGGATTTTAGTCCTGCTCAGATGAATATTGCGCTCGACAGTCAGTATGTTGCAATAACGGCAGCGTTAGCACGAAGCGCACAACCGTTAGCCATATGTACGCCGACTGGTAGGCGTGGCTGGACGTTTACGCAAAAAGAGCCGTTGACCGCACTATCTGGGCATTTACTCATTAAAGCCAACTCAGCATTTAATACTCCTGACGCTCAACCTCAAAAAATAACTTTCACCGATGCTACTATTGCCAATCTAGATTGGACGCTCGGCTATATGCGTCATGAGACCAATTGGTTTTGGAGCTGTATCACTAGCTATTTGTCAGATGGCCGTCACTTTTTGCTCAATCTGTCTATGGGTGTCAATGAGACAGGAGCCAGTGAAAATGCTTGCTGGTTTGATGGGCAGATATTTTATTTACCACCCGTTATGTTTGCTCGTGAGGATTCAAATATTCGATCAAGTCAGCCAGACAGTCTTGAGCCAATTATAGGAAGTGTAGAAAGTGATGCTAGCATATCAAAGCCATGGCGTATCTATCATCAAAATCTAGGGTGGAGCAATGTCGATATTGATTTGAGCTTCACACCGATTACCGTCTATAAAAAGACTGATGATTTTGGTGTGATAGCCAGTATCTTTGAGCAGTGGATAGGGTTTTATAATGGTGAAATTCGAATAAGAGATGAAGTCATTAGGCTTGATAATGTCATGGGGCTCGCAGAAGATCATTTTGCCAAATGGTAGCTTCTAAGATATAACATGGGAGTAAATGAGATTATTGGTTGTATTCAGTTTTAAGTAGCCGCTCCTCTATAAATTTTGCTGTCAATTCCGTATAATCGTCGCTATCAAAATACTGTTATCATAACCGCTATTAAATATTTGCTAAGGAACAACAATGTCTATCAAGTCTGACCGCTGGATTCGTAAAATGGCCGAAGAGCATGGCATGATTGAACCATTTGAGGCGGGTCAAGTGCGCTTCAACGATGCAGGCGAGCGTTTGGTGAGCTACGGCACCTCAAGCTATGGTTATGACGTGCGCTGTGCCCCTGAGTTTAAAGTATTCACCAACGTACACTCAGTCGTCGTTGATCCCAAAAACTTCGATGATAAAAGCTTTATCGATATCGTTGGTGATGAGTGCATCATTCCACCTAACTCGTTTGCTTTAGCACGTACTATGGAGTACTTCCGTATTCCACGTGATGTATTGACTATTTGCCTAGGTAAGTCAACTTACGCGCGCTGCGGTATTATTGTCAACGTAACGCCGCTTGAGCCTGAGTGGGAAGGGCACGTCACTTTAGAGTTTAGTAATACGACTAATTTACCAGCCCGTATCTATGCTGGTGAAGGCGTTGCGCAAATGTTGTTTTTCCAAAGTGATGCTGATGATGTCTGTGAGACCAGTTATAAAGATCGCGGTGGTAAATACCAAGGTCAACGCGGTGTGACACTGCCAAGAACCTAATCAGTAGGCGTCCGTTTAAAAGCTTATCAATTATAGAAAGTTAATAAGCCTTTAAATAGTTAATAAAAAAGCTAGTCATATTAAATATGGCTAGCTTTTTTATTGTGTTAAAGAGAACTGGTCTAAGGTTCTATTTATTTCAAGACTTTCTACTTTAAAACCTTTAAACCCGCTTTATTATCGCGCTTTGGCTTAGGCGCTTTAGCAGGGCTATTGTTAGACGTTGGCGCTGAGTCGTCTTCTGGCTGATAGTTATCATATTCTTTTGGATCAAAGAACATCCCTTGCGAGTTCTCTTTAGCGTAGATACCCATCACCGCAGTAAGTGGCACCCAGATTTCTTGTGATACACCACCGAAGCGCGCACTAAAGTGAATATAGTCGTTTTCCATGCTCATGTTACCAGTAGCACGGCTGGCGATATTTAATACGATACGACCGTCTTGTACATGCTCGATTGGTATTTGCACATTGTCAGCAGTGGCATCAACCATCAAGTATGGCGTCAGAGCGTTGTCTTCTATCCATTGATATAGTGCACGTACCATATAAGGGCGGGTAGGTGTAATAGAGGTGGTTTCGCTCATTTAATGATTTCCTATACTAATAATTTTTGATAATGAAAAATATCTCGTTCAGCAATTTATCAAATGACAGATGCTAATTAACGTCTATCTTATTTATACTTTATTTTAGGACAGCTTTTGATACTTGTCTAATCAACGCACACTTTTTTGGAAGCTACTGCGCTCAAACACTCTCGTTTGGTATTCAAACAATGGACGGCTGATTGCACGTGGCAGCTCAATACCCATCTCATCTAATCGCCATAATAATGGTGCTAATAACACGTCACACCAACCAAACTCATCAGCCATAAAATAAGGCTTATGAGCAAACAGCGGTGACAGAGTAATTAACGAATCACTGAGCTGTTTTTTGGCAACGGCAGCCTGTGCTTTATTAAAGCTATCTGGATGCGTCAACAAGCGCTTGCCAAGTACTAGCCAATCACGCTGAATGCGCCAAGCCAATTGGCGAAACTGTGCACGCTCTTGCGGTGTTTCAGGGAGCAATTTATTTGTGTGATAACGCTCTTCAAGGTACTCAAAAATGACGTTAATCTCATAAAGCGCAATCTCACGCTGCTGTAATACAGGCAAGGTATGATAAGGGTTTAGCTCAGTCAAATCTTCAGGGCGCTCAGAATGTAAGCGAGACAAATAGTAAGCGAGCTTTTTTTCTTCAAGTAATAGGCGTACCACATGACTGTCGTAGCCGTCATCAGCATACAAAATTAGCTGACTACTTGGAATGTCATTCGCATCAATCATGAAAGCCTAATGTTAATAGTGAAGGTTGTCATCGTAAACAAACTCGCAACGTTTATCAAGGTAGAGTACGTAAACATTAGCGCTGAGCGACTTATTTTCCGGCATATCTAGTATTTATGCTCTATATCAAGGTACAAAAAAGCACTACCGAAGTAGTGCCTTTTTTATTTCTAAAAACTAACTGCTGACTATGACTTATTTGACATCTTTCCAGAATTCTTTATTCAATAAGTAAACTGGGATGAGCAGTACTAATAAGAATAGAATTACAAAGAAACCAATTACTTGACGGTCGTGACGAGCAGGTTCACCCATCCACGCCATAAAGTTAACCAAGTCACCAACTTCAGATTCAAACTCTTCTTGGCTCAACTCTTCTTGCATATTATGCAATACGTGAGGCATCGCTGCATTGGCCAGTACTAAGTTGTTTGCACCCCAAGGACGGCTTGGATCTTCATAGAACGACAGTAGGTAAGTATATACCCAATCATCGCCACGTAGACGTGTCTCAAGTGATAGATCAGGCGGCGCTGCGCCAAACCAAGACGCTTGAATCTCAGGATCGATTTCAGCAGTAATGTGGTCACCAATTTGATCAGTGGTAACCATCAAATACTTTTCAACCAACTCAGGCGGTATCTCTAAATCTTTCGCAATGCGTGAGTGACGAACATACTTGGCTGAGTGACACCCAGCACAGTAGTTCATAAAGATTTTTGCACCGTTTTGTAGCGAGCCCTTATTGGTAAAATCAATAGGGGCAGTGCTACAAGCCAAATGCTCTTCAACACCTTCAGCGTTAGTAAATGTGCCACATCCGTGACCACCAGCCGCCATTGCCGTACCAGCAGTCAACGTCAATGCCGCGCCTAAGCCTAGACCAGCTAGGGATTTAATTAGCGTGCTCATTAGTGACCTCCGGTAACGCGTTCTGGTGGCTGTTTACACTTCTCAATGGCAGTGTAGAACGGCATCAGTAAGAAGAACAAGAAATATAGAATCGTGAATACACGAGCCATGATAGTTGCCGTTGGTGTCGCAGGCGTCGCACCTAAGTAGCCCAATACAACAAAGCTAATAGCAAATACAGTAAGCGCGATTTTAGACAAGATACCTTTGTAACGCATAGAGCGTACAGGCGATCTATCAAGCCATGGAATCAAGAACAATACAGCAATTGCAGCACCCATTGCGATAACACCACCAAGCTTATCAGGAACAGCACGCAAGATAGCGTAGAAAGGCGTGTAGTACCATACTGGTGCAATATGCGCTGGTGTTTTCAGTGAGTTCGCTGTCTCAAAGTTTGGTGGCTCAAGGAAGAAACCGCCGCCTTCTGGGAAGAAGAATACCACTGCAAAGAAACAGATAAAGAATACTACGATACCAACCATGTCATGCACAGTGTAGTACGGATGGAATTCGATACCGTCTAAAGGCACACCATTTTTGTCTTTTAGCTTTTTGATGTCGATACCATCAGGGTTGTTCGAACCCACATGGTGCAACGCCACAATATGCATAAATACTAGGCCCACGAGTACTAATGGAATAGCAACAACGTGTAGAGCAAAGAAGCGGTTTAGGGTAATACCAGAGATGATATAGTCACCACGTACCCATTCAGCAAGGCCATCACCAATCACTGGTAACGCCGCAGGTAAGTTCAAGATAACCTGTGCACCCCAGAATGACATGTTGCCCCAAGGGAGTAGGTAACCGAAGAAACCTTCTGCCATAAGTGCTAGGTAGATACCCATACCGATGAGCCAGATAAGCTCACGAGGTTTTTGGTATGAACCGTATAGCAAGGCTCTAAACATATGCAGATATACAACGACGAAAAACGCAGATGCGCCGGTTGAGTGCATATAGCGAATGAGCCAACCACCTTTTACGTCACGCATGATATATTCAACAGACGCAAATGCCCCTTCGGCACTTGGGTTGTACATCATCGTAAGCCATATACCAGTCACCAATTGGTTAACCAGTACAATCATTGATAGCACGCCAAAGAAGTACCAAAAGTTAAAGTTCTTTGGTGCGTAGTACTTTGACATATGGTATTCATAGGTTTCGGTCGCTGGAAAACGCGCGTCCACCCAATGCATTAACTTTTTACCCATACTCATATTAAGCCTCCCCAACCGTCAAGATGGTACCATCCATACCATATTCTGGAACGGGTAAATTAAGTGGTGCAGGGACGCCGCTATACACGCGACCTGCTAAGTCATATTTTGACCCGTGACACGGACAGAAAAATCCGCCGTACCAATCATTACCACCTAAATCCACCGCGCCCACATCAGGACGGTAGTTTGGTGCACAGCCCAAATGTGTGCAAACGCCTTCGACAACCAATACGGTTGGATCTAAAGAGCGAGTAGGATTTTTGCAATATTCAGGTTGTAGAGACGCATCAGACTCAGGATCAGATAATAGAGGTTTGACTGACTCTAGTCCTGCAACCATGTCTTCGGTACGCTTAACCACATAAATAGGTTTACCACGGTATTTGACGACGATCATTTGTCCATCTTCGATAGAACCAATGTCTTGGGTCACTGCAGCCCCTGCAGCCTCAGCTTTAGCGCTTGGGTACCAAGAACGGACAAAAGGTGTCGCCACGGCAGCTACCCCAGCTGCACCAATCGCGGCAGTTGAGGCAATAAGAACTCTACGGCGTTGTACATTAACGCCTTCGGCTTGGCTCATTAATACTTCCTCCAGGTGAATGAAATGGGATTATCCCACACTGGGTTTGTGGCTTAGAAAATATACAATATCAAGCCACTTTAGCTGTGCCTAATTTTGCTAATTGTTGCTATTCTAAGCTATTTCGGTGATAAAATAAATTATTGCGTTAAAAATAAAGCAACCTCAATAGGACATATTAGAAGGTTGAATATGACAATCAAACCAAAACAGTTGGATTATCAACGTTTAACGCTAACTTTGCTTTAAAAAGGATTATGATGTGATGACCTTATAAATAATAAGGATTTTCAGCAATAGCGAATGATACTTGAAATTAAGGTAATGTTCACTAACTTTCACCATCTAACTACTTTGTAAGTTGCTGTAAAACAAATATCACCACTCTATATAATAAAGTGGTGATGTCTTTATAATAATTAATAATATTTTGTCAGGCTATCAGAAACTTGTTTATCGAAATACGCAATGCACAGTACATGTGCGATATTCCAATAAACTCAGCTAGAGAGTTGCTAATACTAGCCTTCAAGCTCACTCCAACGTTCAAGCTTATGCATCATCTCATCTTCGATGGTTAAGAGACGCTCACTAGCAGCTGTCGCCGCATCAAAGTCAGTATTAAACCAAGAGCCATCGGCCAGCTTTTCTTGCAATTGAACTTGTTCGGCTTCGAGTGCAGCGATTTCTTTTGGCAAGTTATCCAGTTCACGTTGATCATTATAATTTAGCTTTTTGGCTGCCTTATTTGGTTTCGCTGCTGTGCCAGACTTGTTTGTCGCTTTATTGCTTGCTGCATTGTTGGCAGGTGCTTTGGCAGCACGGGATGCTTCTTCACGGTTCTTTTGTACGAGGTACTCTTGATAACCACCTACATACTCACTGACCACTCCTTTGCCATTTTCATCTTCGCCAAACACCCACGTAGAGGTGACGACGTTGTCCATGAATGAGCGATCATGACTGATTAGCAAAATCGTACCACCAAAGCTGGCGACTGATTCTTCTAATAGCTCAAGTGTTGCCATATCCAAATCGTTGGTCGGCTCATCGAGTACCAAAATATTGGCAGGTTTCAATAACTGCTTGGCCAGTAGTACTCGGTTACGCTCACCACCAGACAATGCTTTCACTGGTGTACGTGCACGCTCTGGGGCAAATAAGAAATCTTGCAAGTAGCTCATGATATGCGTCTTACGGCCGCCAACTTCTACAAAGTCAGAACCTTCCGAAACGTTTTGCGCAACGCTTGCTTCAAGATCCAATTGATCACGCAGCTGATCGAAAAAGGCAATTTTCAGATTGGTACCTAATTCGACACTACCAGACTTGGTCACTTCATCATCAGACATATCGAGTAGGGCTTTAATAAGCGTCGTTTTGCCAGCACCGTTAGGGCCGACAATACCAATCTTATCGCCACGCATAATAGTGGTCGTAAAATCATCTACTAGTACGTTACCGTCATATTCAAGATGTAAGTTTTTAACTTTACAGACAAGCTTACCGCTTTTCTCGCCTTGACCCATGGTGATGTTTACATTGCCCACTTGCTCACGGCGATCGCTACGCTCTTCACGTAAGGCTTTTAATTCACGGACACGGCCTTCGTTACGGGTACGACGTGCTTTGATACCTTGGCGAATCCAAACTTCTTCTTGTGCCAGTTTTTTATCAAAGTTGGCATTGTTCTTTTCTTCAGCCTGTAACTGTAGTTCTTTTAGCTCTTGATAGCGCGCGTAACCACCTTCGCCTTGCGTCACGTCATAGCTGGTCAATTGGCCACGGTCAAGCTCAATAATGCGAGTCGATAATTTATTCACGAACGCTCTATCATGAGTCACGAACAACAACGTCAGACCTTGCCAGTCAAGCAAAAAGCGCTCTAACCATTCGATACTTTCAACATCTAAATGGTTGGTTGGCTCATCTAGAAGTAGCACATCAGGCTTGGTAACTAGCGCACGAGCAAGTAACACGCGGCGTTTACGACCACCAGATAGGGATGATAAGTCGTCTTCTGGATTAAGGCCCATGGTCGTAATCAGACGCATGGCATCGCGTTCTAAGTCCCAGCCATGTACCGCATCGATATCATGCTGTAGGGTCGCCATATGCTCACAGGCATCCATATCACCATTCGCGCACATATCGACTTGCTTATTATAGTTAATGAGCAAATCAGCCGTGCGACGACTGCCGCCCATAACGATGTCTAATATGCGACCGCTGGTCTCAGGAACGTCTTGCTCTAGCATCGCTACACGCATGCTACTGTTGGTAATAATCTCGCCACTGTCAGGCTGCAATGAGCCATTGATCAGTTTAAACAAAGTGGATTTACCTTCGCCGTTGCGGCCAATCAAGCACACACGCTCGCCTGTATTGATAGAAAAATCAATACCATCAAGAACAGGCGCGACGCCAAAGGCTAAGTGAATGTCTTTTAAATGAATCAGTGCCATAGAGTATCTTAAGCTTATATAATAGTGAGGTAGGGGTTGTTGCAAAATTGCCTGCAGTATAACATGCCACCGCGTCACTGTAGTGCGAGTAAATAGTTTTATCAGTACTATTTATTGCTTTTACTAACTGCTGCTAGTCAATGACTATGTTTGTAGATTTATCGCTAATCTATAGCACTATTCAAACTCCTTTCAATTTAATACTTACTATAATTTAGAGAAAAATATGAACCAATCTAAAACTACAGACGATACTTCTGATATTCAAAATGATTTGCAAGCTCAAGTAGTCGATCTGCAAATGAGCCTTGCGCATCTTGAAGTAACTGTCGAACGACTGGATGATGTAATTACGCGACAAGACAGAGATATTCATACGCTGCAACGTCAACTACAGCTAATCTATAAACAGATTGAAGGTCAAGATACAGAAAGTGGTATTGCACCATTCGATGTAATGGCAGACAGACCGCCACATTATTAATAAGTAGAATTTGGAAAGAAAGCATCTAATAGCGGAAAATATATACGTATTTTTATATATAGATACTGTCTGATGACTATGTGGTCATAACATAGAAATAATGTGTTTTTGTAGTTGTTTTAGTGTTAAAAAGTCTTTACTATCTTCCACCTCGGATGCTGATTACCTATTAATTAATACTTGGTAAAACAGTAAAACAATGCGGATGTTTGGAGATATAAAATGCGCCACACCTTTCATTTAAAAACTCTTGCAGTAGCTGTTGCTACTCTTTCTGTTGCTAGCATCGCTAGTGCTGCTGGTCTTGATCGCTCAGGCCAAGATATCACCGCATTCCTACAAGACGGCACTTATGCAGAAGCTGTCTACACTTATATCGATGCTGATGTTACTGGTAAAGATACCTCAGGCAATAAAATCGATGACATCGCAGAGTCTTATGATTTTTTCCGTTACGGTGTAAAAGCAGATATCAACGAAACCTTTAGCATTGGTGTTTTATATGATGAGCCTTTTGGTGCTGCCGCTGACTACGTTGGCGAAAACAATTTCGTAGATCAAAATCCTGCTTCACCTAGAAATGGTGAAGGTACTAATGTAGAAGTACGCACTGAAAGCATTACAGGTATCCTAGGCGCTAAATTTGGCGAGAATAAGAACTTCCAAGTATATGGCGGCCCAGTCGCTCAGCGCGTTGAAGCTGATGTAAAGCTACGTGGTCCAGCTTATAGTATTGCTAATGGTTATACCGCTCACATCAGTGCTGATCAAGAATATGGTTACCTTGCTGGTATTGCATATAGCAAGCCTGAGATCGCATTGAAAGCTGCTTTAACTTACCGCTCAGAAATTGAACATAATGCGCAATCAGCTGAAGTTTATCCAAACGCTGTTCTTTTTGGACTTCCAACAAATAGCGGTGAAAGTATTGAGGTTACTACACCCAAGTCAGTAAACTTCGATTTCCAGACAGGTATCAACTCAACAACCTTAGCGACTGCCAAAGTACGTTGGGTACCATGGAGTGACTTTGCGATTACTCCATCATCGTACAACAATGTTAGTCAAGTATTGGCAACATTACCTCAAGGCGCTGGTATTCCTGCTGAAGGCTTAGATTTGGTTAGCTATGATGATGACCAATGGCAAGTAGAGCTAGGTCTTGCTAAGCGCCTAGCGCCAGCACTAGCAGTAAGTGGAACTGTTGGTTGGGATAGTGGTGCTGGTAATCCTGTTACCTCACTTGGGCCTACGGAAGGCTACTACAGTGCAGGCTTAGGCGCTAAATATAACGTTACTGAAAACTGGGCAATCTCAGCTGGTGGTAAATATTTATGGCTTGGTGATGCTGATGGTCAAATCCCAAGTAAAACAGTTGTGAGTGATTTTGAGAGCAACGACGGATTTGTACTTGGTGTAAAAGTTTCTTACCAAGCTCAGTAATTCATAGCTTAGTTATACAGCAAATATTTTAAATGTTATTGATAAAAAAGCGATCCTTTAAGGGTCGCTTTTTTTGTAGGCATTATTATAGTCATAGTGAACCCGTTTTATCCTGATGAAAAACTCTGCTATAAAAAAATATTTTTTAGGAAATTCATATTTAAAAGTAGAAGTAAACGGAATTGTTTTATTTATATCTTATTTGTACTGTTCAGTCATAATTGAGAAATAAAGCACTTTAATTGTTGTTTTAGTGTCAAAAAGCTATTAGTATTCAACTTAGGACACGACTTTGATACTTTCAATGTTAAGCGCAGCAATGCTATATATTGATTATCAAGGTAGTAATACAACAAGGACCGTTGGAGATACACAATGCGCACTACCTTTCACTTGAAAACCCTTGCAGTAGCAATCGCTACTCTCTCTGTCGCTAGCATGACTAATGCTGCTGGTCTTGATCGTTCAGGCCAAGATGTCACTGCTTTCTTTCAAGATGGTACCTATGCAGAAGCCGTCTATACTTATATTGATGCTGATGTAAGTGGTTATGATAGTGCTAACACTAACCCTTCTCAAAATGACTACGTACGTGGTGATAAGACAGGTGATATCGCTGAGTCTTATGATTTTTTCCGCTATGGCGTAAAAGCTGACATTAACGATACCTTTAGTGTAGGTATCTTATATGACGAGCCTTTCGGTGCAGCTGCTGAATACACTCAAAGTAACTTCGTGTCACAAGGAGATGTTGACGCTTCTATCGCTTCTATTACTAATGGCGCAGCGCCAAGCCTTGCAGCGGCTCAGGCTGGAATTGGTGCTCTGGCTGCAGGAGAAACAGCGGGTGTTTTGACTCCAGCACAGCAGGCTCAGTTAGATGGATTGCGTGGAGCAGTAGCAGTAGCACAAGCTGAAGCAGGTACCGCGGGCGAAAATACTAATGTAGAAGTTCGTAGCCAAAGCCTAACAGGGATTTTGGGTATGAAGTTTGGTGCCAACAAAAACTTCCAAATTTATGGTGGTCCAGTTGCACAGCGTACTCAGTCTGAAACCAAATTACGCGGTTTAGCTTATGGACCTGCGAGCGGTTACACGTCAAACAGTAATCCTGATATGGACTATGGTTATATAGCAGGTATTGCTTATAGTAAGCCTGAAATCGCATTAAAAGCTGCTTTAACTTATCGTTCTGAAATCGATCATGATATACAAATATCTGAGTCATATCCGTTAGTCGCTATTAGAGCTACAGCAGCAGGAGCTACTCCAGAACAAGCGGCTGCAGCAGCAAATAGAAACAGCAAATACGAAATTACTACTCCTAAATCAGTCAACTTTGATTTCCAAACAGGTATCAACCCTACAACACTAGCAACAGCAAAAGTACGCTGGGTACCGTGGAGTGATTTCATCATTACACCACCACTTTATAACGATACTAGTAAAATCAGTTATGGTCCTGATGGATTAAACTTGGTGGAATACAAAGATGACCAGTGGCAAGTGGAACTAGGCTTAGCGAAACGTTTAGCGCCAGCATTGGCAGTAAGTGGTACCGTTGGTTGGGATAGTGGTGCTGGTAACCCTGTAACTTCGTTAGGCCCGGTCGAAGGCTATTATAGTGTTGGTCTTGGTGCCAAATATAACGTCACGGAAAACTGGGCAGTATCTGTAGGTGGTAAATACCTGTGGTTCGGTGATGCCCAAGGTCAATTACCAACAGGCAAAATCGTTGCCGATTTTGAAGACAATGATGGTTATATCGCTGGTGTGAAGGTATCTTATCAAGCAAGGTAATTTGGTTTAATACTTATTATGTATTAAAAAAGCGACCTATGATGGGTCGCTTTTTTTATGAACTTTCTATTAAATATTTGATTGTTAGTTCTCAAGTATAGGTAGAACAGCAAAGATAATCTTTATAGTATTAATTTATATAGCAGGACTATATTTTATTTGCTTAGTTTAGCTTCCTATCCATACACAACGAATATTTTTTGCATAAGAGTAGATATGCACTTATACCTGATCGAACATCTAGTAAGTAAGTTGCTAATAACTTAGCACACTTGAGGTATATAACGATGTATAAGCAGGTAGCCAAATACGGCGCTAAATAGAAACAATTGTCTTAATAAAGGTCCACCATTCAAGGGTGGGTAGCAGTTGGACTGCCAAATAGGCTAGGATAATCTAGCGTAGTATATCCATCACAGAGCTGCTAGATACTACTATCGCTGTCCATACACTGTCTCACTTGCCGTAAGTTCTCTTGGTTCGATACTGTAATAGGTTAAATATACTAAATCGTTACTCATAAAAAAACCTCGCCAATAATGACGAGGTTTTTTATAACAATAATCTTAAGATTTTACGTAAACTTATTTGTTTAAGTTTAGCTCCATCTCTTTGTATTTAGCAGAAACTGAAGGTCTTGGGCCACCAGTCATGATACTAACGGCAAAGATGGCGATAGTACTTAAGATAAAGCCTGGAACGATAGCATATAACCAGCTATTTAGTGCCATACCATCTACTTGGAAAGGACCATAAATCCATAGGATAACAGTCAAAGCACCGACAACCATACCAGCAACAGCACCATTACGGTTCATGCCGCGCCATGTTAGGCTGAAGATAACCAATGGACCAAACGCTGCACCGAATCCTGCCCATGCGTTAGAAACTAGGTTCAATACTGAACTATCTGGGTTAGATGCTAGCATAATGGCAACGATAGCAACGATAATAACTGAGATACGACCAACCAATACCTGGCGAGCTTCTGGTGCGTCTTTATCAAAGAATAGTTTGTATACATCTTTGGTTAGAGAGCTTGATACAACCAATAGCTGTGATGAGATAGTACTCATAATTGCCGCTAAAATAGCTGCTAATAGGAAACCTGAAACCAATGGATGAAACAAGAACTGAGTGAATACTAAGAAGATAGTCTCAGGATCGTCCAATGTCATCGCAGTTTTTTGTACGTAGGCACGACCAGCAAAACCAGTCATTAGTGAACCAATAAGACTCACAACCATCCAGCTCATACCGATATTACGTGCGGTTGGTACATCTCTAACTGAACGAATTGCCATAAAACGTACGATAATATGCGGCTGGCCAAAGTAACCTAAGCCCCATGCCATTAACGAAATAATACCGATGACACTCATACCGCTAGTAACATCTAAAAGGGTTGGATCAATGTTTCTAACCGCTTCTGTCGTAGCTGAAATACCACCAAGATCAGTAAAGGCAACGACAGGTACGATTACCATGGCAAACAGCATGATGACGCCCTGTACGAAATCGGTCATAGATACTGCTAAGAAACCACCGAATAGCGTATAAGCCACAACCACACCAGCAGTAACCCATAGGCCAGTACTATACGATAGATTTAGCGAGCTTTCGAAGAGTTTACCACCACCTACAAGACTTGCAGCGGTATAGACGGTAAAGAATAGAATGATGACCACTGCTGAGATGACGCGTAGCATGTGCGACTTGTCTTCAAAGCGGTTGGCGAAATAATCAGGTAGGGTGATAGCGTTGTCAGCCACTTCGGTATAAACACGAAGGCGAGGTGCTACGATGAGATAGTTTAGTAATGCACCTAATGTCAAACCTAGCGCAATCCAAATACTGACCACACCATCGGCAAACATATAACCAGGTAAGCCAAGTAGTAACCAACCTGACATATCTGATGCACCTGCAGAAAGTGCGGTTACTGCTGGGCCTAAGTTACGACCCCCTAACATATAGCCTTCAGTATCATTGGCTTGCTTAAAATAAGCGTAAACACCAATCCCAATCATCACTAAGAAATAGGCGCCGAGTGATATCAGCACGCCACTAGAAACTCCGTTCATATAAATTGTCCTTAACCAACATGGTTGGCTGTAATTATTTTTTAACTATAAAAGTTCTGTCCTACAAGGCGATGTCCAAAACAATATTTAAAGACAAAAAAAGCCATTAATTAAGACATAATGGCTTTTTTCAGTATCTTCTGTAGTTATATATGATTGATGTCGTTCTATGGCTAGCACTCATATAGAGATAGAGAACAATGGGAATTTCGCATTCCACTTATCTATTGTTATTGCTCGCATCTGCTATTTGTATATGAGTATTAGCAACCTACACAATCAACCAAAACCATTAAACCTACTGTTAACCATCATATCTTACTAGAAGTATTCAATATATGACTATCAGTGTCCTTGTGGTAAATTTTTGTTATACAAACAACGTCAAGCGTATTATAACGCATGAGAGATACAAATGCGAATAGGTTGAATTTATATATTATTATAGTCAGCGAGTCTTATTCAATAGGAGCCAGTAAATCTAAGAGCGCGGTGACACTGCTAGATTGCGTAAGCTTTGGATTAATGACTACACCTAGATAACGCTGTAGCTCAATATTGTCTGCCATATCAATACGTTCCAAATCTTGACTGACCATCGTTTGAGGCAGTACTGACCAGCCAAGACCGACTGACACCAGCATCCGAATAGACTCAAGCGGGTTGGTACTCATCGTGGCATAAGGCTTTAGGTTGTGCTTGGCAAATTCGGCCAAAGTAATCTGACTGGTAAAGGTATTGGCAGACGGTAGAATAGCAGGATATCGGGCTAGCTGCTCTAAAGTGACATTTGATTTGGTTGCCAACGCTGATAGCGTACCAGTCATGAAGTAGAGAGGGTCTGACCATAACGTATGGTAGGTTAGCCGCTTATCGTAGACAGGTGGAAGCGTAACAAAGGCTAGAGATAAATCACCATCCAATACGGCTTTGTGCGCTTTTTCAGAATCTACGAAGTGTACTTCTAACTGAACAGCTGGATAAGCTTGAATGAAGTGTTTCAGGACAGGTGCTAAATGATGTAGGCCAATATGATGGCTAGTACCAATGACTAATTTGCCAGAGACAATGTGCTGAGAATGCTGCAAGTTGATTTTAAAATTTTCATAGTCTTCTAGCCAACGCTTGGCATGAGGTAGCATTTCACTAGCCGCTTGAGTAGGTACAATCCCGCGTCCTACCGTATCAAACAAGGTAATGTTAAACTCGTCTTCTAAGTTTTTGATACGTTTGCTGACAGCAGGCTGCGTGATAAACAGCTTTTCTGCGGCGCCTGAAATACTGCCAGTGTGCATAACGGTAACGAATGTCGTCAAGTTTGTGGTGTTCAAACGAATGTCCTTAGCTACTTTACGAGCTATAAATAAAAGTTGGCTGACCCAATCACAACGTATTAGAAATAAAAGTTTGCGTCTGGTTAAAAATCATCAATTATTATTATAGGATTTGCCTGCTATAATCACAAGACATCGAGGCGTATTGTGACATATTTATTCTAAAAAATTGGCTATTTGCCATTTAAAACGTATTTTAAGCGTTAATTTTAGTCATATGTTGGGTCTCATAAAGAAATAATATTTAAATCTTAGATACGACAGTAATTATTAAACATTATAGATAGACATAGCATTTACATAGAATCTTAGCTTGGCAGTATGCAAGTAAGTAAAAAATTAAGTAATTAGTAACCTATAAAGGATAGCAACATGGCTGGTCAAACGTTATATGACAAACTTTGGAACGCTCACGAAGTCACTAAGCGCGACGATGGTTCGAGCCTGATTTATATCGACCGCCACCTGTTGCACGAAGTGACGAGTCCACAAGCATTTGAAGGGTTGGAATTAGCAAACAGAGCGCCATGGCGTTTATCGGCTAATATTGCCAGTCCAGATCATAATGTGCCGACCGTTACCAAAGAGCGCCTAGAAGGGGTGCCGGGGATTAAAGACAAGGTATCACGCTTGCAGGTTGTCACTTTGGACGATAATTGCACCAAGTTTGATATTGCTGAATTTACTATCAATGATGCCCGTCAAGGAATTTTGCACGTGGTCGGTCCTGAGCAAGGTTTGGTCTTGCCAGGTATGACGGTTGTTTGCGGTGACTCGCATACAGCGACTCATGGGGCGCTTGGCTGTTTGGCTCATGGTATCGGAACCTCCGAAGTTGAGCATGTATTGGCAACGCAGTGTTTGATTCAGAAGAAATCAAAAAATATGCAAATCCGTGTCACTGGTCAACTTGGTGCTGGCGTCACTTCAAAAGATGTGGTATTAGCTATTATTGCGAAGATTGGTACAGCAGGTGGAACAGGACACGCGATTGAATTTGCAGGTCAAGTGTTCGAAGACATGAGTATGGAAGGTCGCATGACCGTCTGTAACATGGCGATCGAAGCAGGTGCGCGTGTTGGTATGGTTGCGGTAGATGACACGACGATTGACTATGTTAAAGGTCGTCCATATGCGCCAAGCGAAGCACAATGGGAACAAGCGGAAGCCTACTGGCGTACACTGTATTCAGACGATGACGCGGTATTTGATACTGTAGTAGAAATCGACGGTAGTCAGATTGCACCGCAGGTGTCTTGGGGTACATCGCCTGAGATGGTGGTAGATATCACGCAATCTGTACCGACACCAGATCAAGCCATTGATGAAGCTCAAGAAGAGGGCTGGTTACGCGCTTATACCTACATGGGGCTAGAAGCTGGTCAGAAAATTACGGATATCCAACTTGATCGTATATTTATCGGTTCATGTACCAATTCACGAATCGAAGATTTACGTGATGCGGCAGCGGTAATCAAAGGTCGCAAAGTTGCTGATAACGTAAAAGAAGCGATCGTTGTTGCAGGTTCTGGCCAAGTGAAGCTGCAAGCAGAGGCTGAAGGTTTGGATACGTTATTTACTGAAGCTGGTTTTGAATGGCGTGAGCCGGGCTGCTCGATGTGTCTTGCGATGAATGCAGACAAACTTGAGCCGCAAGAGCACTGTGCCTCAACGTCTAATCGTAATTTTGAAGGTCGTCAGGGTAATGGTGGTCGTACGCATTTGGTAAGCCCAGCAATGGCAGCTGCTGCCGCGTTGGCAGGTCATTTTGTAGACGTTCGTACGTTTTAAGTCTGATAATAAGTAACTGACATCATGCTTGTATGAAATATAAATATATGAGCATGCGGTCAAAGATGGTAAAAACTTATTTACTGTTTAGTATGCTTATCAAGATCATCAGCCAGCAAAAATATAATTGATAGGAAATTTTATGCAAGCTTATAACATCCAAACAGGTATCGTTTGCCCGTTAGATCGCGCAAACGTCGATACCGACCAAATTATCGCAAAACAGTTTTTAAAGTCTATTAAACGTACAGGTTTTGGCGTGAATCTATTTGACGATTGGCGCTATCTCGACGAAGGTTATCCTGGCCAAGACAACAGCACACGAGTCATCAATCCAGACTTTGTATTAAACAAACCACGTTATCAAGGTGCTACTATCTTACTAGCACGTAGAAATTTTGGTTGTGGCTCTAGCCGTGAGCATGCACCTTGGGCGTTATCAGAGTATGGTTTCCGTACGGTAATTGCGCCTAGTTTTGCTGATATTTTCTACAATAATTGCTTTAAAAATGGCATGTTGCCGATTGTGTTGGATGAAGCGATTGTAGATACGTTAATGAAAGCAACGTTCGATAATGAAGGCTATGAATTGACCGCTGATCTTGAGCGTCAAGTCGTTATTACACCAACTGGCGAAGAGTATGCCTTTGAAGTAGATGCCTTTCGCAAACATTGCTTGTTAAACGGACTGGATGATATTGGTCTAACTTTGCAGCAAAGTGATGCTATCAAAGATTATGAGCAACAAATGATGCAAAAAACACCGTGGATATTTAACGACGTAAGAGCATAGAGGGTCATTTTATAATCTACTGCTTATAAAACTGCGAGTAGTCGCGACGCAGCGTTGAGTTATGGCGGTGAACTGTCTAAAATGAAGAATAGTTTTTCACTACATTTTATTATCTCTCTTGAATAGTAGCCGCCATTATGAATACAAAACGTTATGCTCTATGGACAAGTACAATTGTTGCTGCAAGCTTATTATTGTCAGGCTGTCAGCTATTGACGGGCTATCAAAAAATAGATGAAGCAGAGAGTGCTGAAGCATGGGTGGGTAAAATCAAACCTATCGCTGGTGAAGTAAATATTGCATGTGTGGGTACATATCATTGTGAAATTGTGCAGATAGATAAAACACTCATTATCGCGCCCAACAGTCACGAGCCAATCAGTCCTCAGATTATGACAGCTTTACCACGTCAAGAAGGCACGGCAAAAACATCGATGAACATGGATATGACACCACTCGTCAATAAAAATGCCATAAAAGTTGTGCCGTTAGCGCCTTCGAGTATGCCAGGATTGACCAACTACTATGCACGGGTCATGCCTGCCAAACACGAGGTACATGTTAATTTTTATCCAGAAAATAACATGGGCTATGTTGAGCGTTTTGCGATGATTCATGACTTTACTGAAGCGGGTACCTATCAGCTGCGCGCTTATCAGAAGAAGAACAGCGAAAAATCAGGCAGTCTATTAGACACAGCATCACCTGAGCCTTTATGCATTGAGCTATTGCAAGGTACGAAAGTACAGCGCCGATTCTGCAAGCAACTAGACGCTGAGCATCAAGGCGAGTTTGTAGAGACGGGTATGGATAAAGCAGTAACATCAGCACCCAAAGCCAAAAAAATGGCAGCATAAAATATGAGACTGAAAAGCTCAAAAATATAACCAACCAATAAAAACATTCCAAAAGGATCAGTATGGCAACGATTTTAACATTAGCGGGTGATGGTATTGGCCCTGAAATTATGACCCAAGCCATTGACGTGCTCAAGGCTGTCAATGATAAGTTTTCACTTGATTTAACACTTGAGTCTGGATTGATTGGCGGTGTGGCTATTGATGCAACTGGTGAGCCTTTGCCAGATGAGACATTGGCTCGTGCTCGCGCCGCAGATGCCGTATTACTAGGTGCAGTTGGTGGTCCTAAATGGGATGCAATCGAGCGTAGTAAACGCCCTGAGCGCGGTCTATTGAAAATCCGCGGTGAGCTTGGTTTATTTGCTAACCTACGCGTAGCCAAGCTCTATCCACAGTTGGCTAATGCCTCAAGTATCAAACCTGAAATTATCTCAGGCCTAGATTTATTGATCGTTCGTGAACTGACAGGCGGTATCTATTTTGGTGAGCCTCGTGGTATCCGCACACTAGAAAACGGTGAGCAGCAGGGCTATAACACGATGGTGTATAGTACAAGTGAGATTCAGCGTATTGGTAAAGTTGCCTTTGAATTGGCAAAAACGCGTGCGCAAGCAGCGGGCACAGCAGCTAAGGTATGTTCAGTTGATAAAGCCAATGTATTAGAAGTCACCGAGCTGTGGAAACAGACGATGATCGAAATGCAACAAGCTGACTATAGCGATGTGATGTTATCACATATGTATGCTGACAACGCTTGCATGCAGTTGATTAAAGATCCTAAGCAGTTCGATGTCATGGTGACAGGTAATATGTTTGGCGATATCCTATCTGATGAAGCTGCGATGTTGACAGGCTCTATCGGTATGTTGCCATCAGCGAGCTTAGATGAGTCAGGTAAGGGCATGTATGAGCCGTGTCATGGTTCAGCACCTGATATCGCAGGACAGGATAAAGCCAACCCATTAGCGACTATCTTGTCTGTTGCTATGATGCTGCGTTACACCTTCAAGCAAGAAGAAGCGGCACAAGCAATTGAGCAGGCAGTCAGTGATGTACTTGATGATGGTCTACGTACGTTAGATATTTTAGATAGCAGTGAAGCTGGACTTAAGCAGGTAGGCTGTAAGGAAATGGGTCAAGCAGTCTTGGCCAAACTGATATAAGTCAACTTGCGCTTAAAGGCTATTCCTATATAGCATTTTCCACAGTCTTATTTTGCGTGTTATATACCCATAAGCTACCCATAAGCTACCAAGCGGCTTATGGGTTTTTTATCGTTCATCTGTTAGCCAAGCTTATTTATAAGCATTGTATTAACAGAGACGCTGTACAACGAAGCTCCTTTTAACACAAAGCTGTTATATGCTCACAGGGTAATATGACAATATTAATAGCTTATAAAGAAGCTAAAATATTTTGCTTTTAGCAGAAATATAATAGTAAACGCAAGATTAACAAAAGCAAGTTGTATAGAATTTAAAAACTGTAGTATTTGAAAACTGAAAATAATAATAGAATTTACTAAATGAGGAGTGTTACATGTATCAATTAACAAGAATCAGTAAAGCATTGACAGTGGTTAGTCTCTCTAGCTTACTATTCATGGGGCAAAGCATCGCAGCAGAGACAACGGATAGTGTGAACTCAAGTAATAGCGTCAAAGTTCCGGCAGAAGTCAGTCCGGTGACTAATGGCGTAAGTCAAAAGTTAACAGGAGATAGTAAAGCTGCGACTTCATTGAATAAGCTACTGCCTACGATTAAATACACAACTGAGAACCTATCTGACAATGCAAAAAAGATAAACAATGTCACTTGGACGGCAAATGCAGATATTGATCGTAATATAGGAACAAAGCTGCAGGCTCTATTAAACTGGCATCATAACGGAGTAGGGCCTGTCGATGGCTACTGGGGCAAAAATACTCGCAAGGCCATGCAAGCGTTTCAAAAAGCGAATGGTTTAGACGTAACCGATACGCTAAACGCTGAGACGTGGCAAGCACTGATTAAAAATGAGAAGCTCACGACTCAACCAGTACTAGTCAGTTATCAGCTTACTGAAGCAGACGTGAATGTCAAAACCACAACCATACCTGCTGATTCTGTTGCCAAATCCAAGCTTGAAGGAATGTACTACGAAAGTCTTACTGAGGCGTTGGCAGAGAAGTTTCATATTAGTGAAAAATATTTAAAGTCGCTTAATCCTGATGCTAGTTTTACTGCTGGTGAAATTATCACGGTATATAACCCTGGTAACCCTAATACCAAGCCGGTGCATCGCGTTGTCGCTGATAAAGCCACTGAAACACTCTACGCATATGATGAGAACAACAATTTGATTGCTAGCTATCCGACGACAGTGGGCAGTACAGCGACACCATCACCAACAGGTACGCATACTGTCAAGGTAAAGGTGCATGAGCCCAACTATACTTATACGGCCAATGACGGTAGCAAGTCTATCATTCCACCAGGTCCTAACAATCCAGTTGGTTCGGTATGGATTGGGCTTAGCAAACCAACTTATGGTATTCATGGGTCACCAGATCCTTCTCGTATCAGTCGTCAGGCATCAGCAGGTTGTGTGCGTTTGACCAATTGGGACGCGCTTAGTTTGCTCGGAGTCATAAAAAACGGTGCGACTGTTGAATTTAGTTAAATGCAGCAGTACTAAATCATAAAAAATGGACAAAAAAATACCGCTAAAATCTAGCGGTATTTTTTATGGTAAGTAGAAACAGTCAATACTAAATAACTAAAATATTGATAGGCAATAATGAGCAGATTAGCATTTTCATTATTATTATCAGTTTCACTACCCAAGCGTCATATCAGCTATCAGCGATAACGTAGCTATTCGGCTATTGGCTGTATCTTACCAATGCTAATACTTTCATAACCATATTGGTCAGTCAGTATTTAGTTTTTACCACGGTAGGTAATACGGCCTTTAGATAAGTCATAAGGTGTCATTTCAACTTTAACCTTATCACCTGTCAAGATACGAATATAATGCTTACGCATCTTACCAGAGATATGCGCGATGATTTCGTGCCCGTTTTCTAAACGAACTTTGAACAAAGTATTAGGAAGGGTATCAATGACTTCGCCTTCAAATTCAATAATATCGTCTTTTGCCATAATTTGTATCAATCAATTAAAAAATAAGCCCATATTATACGTAAGTTAGCGGATTAAAGCAATACGAACCTGCTTTTGACTTGACAGCATGTAAGTGATATGTATGCCAAACCATAACGTTTAATCAGGTAGATTTAACCAAACAGGTGTTAGCGGTGCATCTGGCAATAAGCTTTGAAAACGCTCAGGATAATAAGCATTGATAAAATACAATCCATCACCTGAAGCAGTAGGTGGTGCAATCGTTCGGTCTTTTTTATGCAGAATATTTAAAAAATCTGCTGGCTCTAGCTCATGTCTACCAATGGCATACAATGTGCCCATCAAATTGCGAACCATATGATGCAAAAACCCATCTGCTTGTATATCAAAAACGATAAATTGACCATGAGCAAAAAGGTTGGCATGGCTAATCGTGCGCACTGGCTGATTGGACTGACAGGCCGCAGCACGATAACTGCTAAAATCATGTGTACCGACGATATCATCTGCTGCTTGCTGCATGGCTTTCAAATCAAGCGGCTCATAGATATGAGTTACTTGATGATTTAGTATGGCAGGGCGCTGTGCTTGGTTGAGCGTAATATAACGATAGCGACGAGCAATAGCACCAAAACGCGCGTGAAAATCAGCTGGCATGGGTTGTATCCAGCGTAGAGCAATATCATCGGGAAGTAGGCTGTTCACACCGCGCAACCAATTATGAGTAGGGCGATACGCATGAGTTGTAAAATGGGCAATCATATTGCTCGCATGTACACTAGCATCAGTACGCCCAGCTGCGATGACTTCTACAGGCTCATTGGCAACTTTGCCGATAGCTGTTTCTAGGGCTTCTTGTACACCCAAAACCTCTCGTTGCCGTTGCCAGCCATGATAATGAGTTCCTAAGAACTCAATAGCAATCGCTAAAGTGTAGGTTGGTTCAGTTTCAATAATTTCAGTCTCAGACATTAGGGTTTCTAAACTTATAAAATGGGAATTAATTAAAAGTCGCTTAGCGCTTTTTGATGCTAGTGCCAGTTTGATTGACATTATTCAACCAACGCTGTCTACGTCTGGCAGGACTGTCATAGCGAAGTAGCAACCATAGTAATCGGGCATAAATAGCAGGTATGGTCAAACGTCCACCAGAAATGACATGATGCTCGTACTGCCAACTGCCCGCCGCATAGCTATCGCTGACGCCGCCAAACGGACATTGACTGGCTGATATCACCATATGTCCACGCTCATGAGCAAGGGACAGTGTTTCTGCTAGTGCAGCTGAATAAGGGATGTTACCGGCGCCAAACCCTAATAGAATGATGCCACATGGTGGCTGCGACAATAAAGCTTGTAGCTGGTTGTTTATCATCGAAACATCGTTAGGTAGGCAATATAGCGCATGAACACTCGCGTTTTCAGCGCGTGTTTTAATACTGGGTAGCAAGTCTTGTTGGTCATCGAGCCAATGCTGTCTACGAGTGTCAGGTAGATTTTTTATATAGCTATTGGCTGGGTAAGCGGCGCGAGAATGACCAGTAAATGCCATCAGATCATGACTGTGAATTTTCTGTACCGTTTGAGCAGGCCATGCTTCCCCGCCAAAACTAATTTTCACGCCTGATTCACCAGCAGCGGCTAGTTTTAATGAGTCGTTTAGATTGCCCCAAGCATCGCTATGTTTATCGATGTTATAGGAATGTAATATCTCACTGTCTAATAATGGACGCATACTTGCGGTCAGAACAATACAAATATCACTACCTGCAAAAGCTTCTGCTAAAAATGCGCCTAAGTAACTCAACGTATCCGTGCCAGTGATGAGTACAAAGCGTCTATCACCTTTGGCATAAGCATTTAGTAGTAGTTGATAGAAATGCGTAAAGTCGCTAGGAGTAAGCTGGCTACTGTCTTTGATCAGGGCGTTTTCTAACCATGAAACTGTTGGTAAATTGTTTGTACTGTCTTGCGCAGATAAAAGTTTTTGTAGAGTGGGCAAAAACACTTCTGCTGATAGTGGCGCTAAAGGTCTGCCATAGCTACCAAAGGTACCGCCAGCATAAATCAGTTGAATAGGATTGGATAGATTTTTGAGCATAACAGAAGATGGCATAGTATCAACACAGTAAACAATTATGGAAGAAAAGAGGCGCTAGAGGATTGAGCAACGATGGTTGAAGGGTTCAATAATAGATAGTATTAGAGTTAAATGCAAAAAAATCAGCAAGCATCCCGTGATTAGGAAGTACTTGCTGATAAGAGACTAGACTATTAGCTACGCAGTACGTTCAAGTAGTAACTGTGCTTGTTGTTTCTGTTCACTATTACCTTGAGCTATCACCTCATTGAGTAGACGCTTTGCACTGTCATATTCACCCAGCTGTAAATATTGATCTGCCAAGTCTAACGTCACTTGATTACTGTCTAATGACTTTACGAAATCAAAATCTGCTGCGAAACGTGATGAAAAATCTTCTGCTGATTCAGTTTCTTGAGGCGTGATAGAAGTGTCACTCTCAACTGGCGCAGCTGTAGAGACTGGGGTAGTGGTCGACGGAGCGTCAAATAGAGAATTAGCATCATCAATATTAAAATCATCGTCTATCAGCGTATTGTCATCGAATCTCAATGGCGCAGCAGGTGTGATATTCGATTCTTCGACAACGCTAACATCATTAACCTCGATATCATCATTGAGTAATGGTTCCTCAAGATTAATATTTACAAAGTTATCTTCTTCAAGGATCGTGCTCTCAGAAGCATTGTTTCCAAAATCAGTATTTTCCAGAATAAAATTGTCGAAATCATTGTCGTTTTCAGTCGTAGATAGGTCATCATTGGAAATAGTATCGATATCATCTAATGTATCTAGACTGCCCAAAGATAAGGTAAAGTCATCTTCACCGCTTTGGATAGTATCAACAGAGTGTTGTTCTGAATTCGTAGATACGTCATTAGTGACGACATTGTCTTTGTCTGAATCGGCTGATAGATCGTCGAAGTCTAAGATAAAATCTTCTTCTTCTAGTACTGCTTTCTCATTGTCATTATGTGAGAGATTAGTGTCTATAGTTGATTCATTCGAAGTATCATCAAATGAATCAAAGTCAAACTCAAAGTCACTGAGTTCATCATCTTCATTATTACTAATATTATCGTTAGCAGAAGTCTCTAAAACGTTGTCGTTTACGTTGTCCAATGGTATGACAGGCGTTTCACTTGTCGTATTAGGCGCATCGAAATCATTCTCTAGATCGCTGAGCGTCAGATCAAAGCTATCATTCAGATTTTCGGTAATAGGATTAAAACTGTCAATTTCGTCTGACACTTCTAAGCTGTCGATAGGCTCATTTATTGCAGTATTGTTAGTGCTTTCAACAACTGAACGACTAGACATTACATCGGTATCAACTTTACTCGGCGGCAAATCAAAGTCTATACTTTCAAAGTTAGTCGTATTTTCTACTGGTAGTTCTTGAGCGACTACTGGATTCTGTTCTTCGAAATATAAACTCTTTAGTTCATCAGCATGAGTAATAGTACTCTCATCATTGTACGTTTTTATAGACGCATAAACATTATCAAAGTCTTCTGGCTGATTTATCGTAGCGTATACGCTTAGTAACTTAAGAGAAAGTGCTCCATCATTAGGTTTGTCACTTAAACCGCGTTTGAGAGTTTCAATTGCTTTATCATAGCGTTGCTGATCCATAAAACGCTGAGCAATGGTAACATGATCAAATTTGTTCTCATCATTTGTAATATTTTGGGTAGGAGCACCATAATCTACTTTTGACGTTGGGGTAATTGTGTTTTTTTCTGAATTTGTAGGCAGTTGTTCTGAAGGTTTTTGAGCTTTATTTTTGCGTAATAAAAAACCAGCTACTAATAAAATAAGTACCAATCCAGCGATGATATATAGCATATTGTCCATAGTTACTCCTACGCCTGTGATCACAATCTATTGTGTTGATCAACCAGACAATTATTGATTACGTAATTTTTTAAGACGAGCTTGTAGCTCAGCCAGTTTTTGATTCTGTAGTTGAAGCTTTTTAGTATAACTATTAAGAGTGCTACTCGTACTTGATAAACGCTGGGCTTGTGCTGCAGTTTTCTGCCTTGTGGCTTTAAGAGTTGCCAGTATGTCGGTACTCAAACCACTCCCAGTATTTGAAGCTGATTTCGTTTGAGTTCCGTCTGCATTACCATCTCGCCCGGGCGCAAGCACAGAAAACTGCGCTTTTGGTAATACTTGCGTTTTAGTAATCACTACTTTCTTAGGACGTTTGGCCTTGACTGCTTGAGTGCTTTTGGATGGTTTCTTAATAGATTTTTGAACGGTTTTTTGCATCGCCGCTGTATTTGCTCTACGAATATATTGTCTTTGTGCATCGATGGCCGCTTCTAGATTTTTCTGTGACGGTATGACATCGTAACTGGGTAGACTGAGCTTAGCATCTGCTTTTAATTGGTCTGCATCTCTATTGATAAATGCATCAGGGTTTTGTGTTTGAATTTGCTTCATCACAGTTGAAGTATCTAGGTTATTTTCTTGCGCTATCTGTTGGGCAATGATCCATAGACTATCGTTACGTTGTACTTGGTATTGATTAACTGACGAACTATCTATTGCTATGTCATTTGAAGACGTATTGTTAATAGCGCTATTAGGGGTTTTCGACGTTGTATTGCCAATAGAAGTTGCCACGACGCTAGTAGTCGGAGTAGATACGGGTGATGTGTCAGTATCTGTTTTTTTACGACTCGGCTGTATCTGCCGTGTGACTTGAATATTTAGAGTATCGAGTGGTTTATCAATAAATACTTTACCTAAAATTGGAGTGTTTTTAATACTTGCTTTGGCGTTATCATTAGCAATAACTTTCTTAGTTTCAGTGATATCATTTGCATTTAAAAAACTACTATCTAAACGGTTCGCTGAACTAAGGCCGTTATCAGTCTTCTTTGCATTACTGCTAGAATTTTTTATATCAGAGCCGCTATTTAAGCGCCCATTATCAAGACGACTAGGCGCGTAAGTAAGATTGCTAGTCTGCGAAGTAGCTGTCACTGTCGGTGCTTGTATGTTAGACACTGCTCTAGAAATAGAAGAATCAACTGTTGCTATGTTTGCTAGAGTTGGTTTATTTGCAGCAGCGTTAGATACCGATATTAATGGCGGCGGTGCACCTTTTCTTACGGTTAACGGTTTTGCAGCACTTGCAGAAACACTTGGTAAATTAAGTTTCTGAGTGCCTTTGACACTATTTTTGGAAGCATTATTAATCGGTAGACTATCGTTTAACGGCATTAATAATGTTTTTGGTACAACATTTTGCTGCCCATTATCATTGATCGATAACACCAAATCAGCAAAAGGCTTGGACACAGGCTGTGATGTGCTGATTAATACCTGACCACTGGTCGCAGAAGTTGCTTGAAAGTGCACCTGCATTGAGTCAGTCGGTGTCAAGCCCATCTGTTGATAAATAACTGGATTGGCCAAGCTCGCTGAAAAATCAGCCGCTCGTATGTCGGTGACCACGATACTTGCGCTCAAAGGTTCATGCTGAGCTGAACTAACGACTGTCTTACCGATAGTTGCCGCTTGTACGCTTGGAATAATAGCGGCCAAACCTACAGAATAAAGTAATGCTATCGATACCGCGCGATGTACAGGAGTCAAGCGACGAGATAAATGACAAGACATGAGCAGTCCTTTACAAAATAAGTTATCTTTGCTGTTATAACAAAGTACGGTTTAGTTTACCAGTTTATTTCACAACTGTTGCGTCCAATGCATAAATGTTTATTTAATGTTCAGCTTATTTTCTTGTCAAGTAACATAGCATCACCATAACTAAAGAATCGATATTCTTTTTTAATAGCATGTTGATAGGCATGTTCAATCGATGCTTTGCCAGAAAAAGCTGATACCAACATTAGCAACGTCGATTTGGGTAAATGAAAGTTTGTTAACAGTCGATCAATGACACCAAATTTAAATCCTGGATAAATAAAGATGTCCGTGTCGCCTGACCAGCTAGAGAGTGCTTGCCCATTGATAGCCGTTTTTTGATACGCCGTTTCAAGGACGCGAGTCACTGTGGTACCAATCGCGATGACCTTATTACCATTTGCATGCGTTTTATTAATCAGCTCAGCAGTTGCTTGTGGTAGATGTGCATACTCACTGTGCATAGTATGATTGAGTAGGTTGTCTGTTTTAACTGGTGCAAAGGTACCAGCGCCAACATGCAATGTCACAAAAGCAGTATTGATGCCTTTTTCTGAAAGTTTATTAAGCACCAATTCATCGAAATGCAAACTTGCTGTCGGTGCAGCGACACTTGCAAGCTTAGCAGGATCATGAAACACCGTCTGATAACGAGTATTATCAGTGTCATCGGCATGACGTTCAAAGTAAGGCGGAATAGGTAGCTCGCCGTAGAGTTCTAAATCAGGCAAAATTGGTGCATCAAAGGCTAAGATAAATAAGTTGTCCTGACGACCAATCATCGCGCCACTCATATGACCATCAGCAAGTTGAAAACGTTGACCAAGTTTCAGTGCTTTGCTGGCTTTTACATGGCAAAGGGCAATATGTTCTTGGTTGACTGACTCATTATCTGAATCTTCTAAATGCAGTGTTGCTATATCTAAGTCTGAGACATTAACCAATCGCTCAATCAAGACCTCAAGTTTACCGCCAGTGTCTTTTTGACCGAATAGGCGTGCCTTCATCACCTTTGTATCATTAAATACAATCAGGTCTCCAGCGTCTAATAATTCAGGCAATTCAGAAAACAAACAGTCTTTTATAGGCGTAGCATTTGTGTCAGTGTGAGCAGGCAAGTATAAAAGTTTTGAAGCAGAACGCTGCGCTAATGGATATCGCGCAATCAAACTATCTGGTAGGTCATAGTCGTAATCTTCCACGCTTAGATAATCTAAGACGTCACTGTTGTGATTGGTATCAAGCAGGGCATTAGAATCGGAAGATGCAGTGTGAGCGTTGGTCATAATCAGTCTTTAAATGGATAGAAATTTTGGCATAATTGTAGCAGAAATACTGCTATAAAAGGTTGCTTTACTAAGTAGTCACCGTGCACAAAACATATTTGAATAGCCTAAGCAAAAGTAATAGTTTTCAACTGTTCTAATGTTTATTACGTTAGCCTTCACTTATTTTACTCAAATAAATTTAATTGAGGCAATAATTGGGTTGCAGGTGTCAATGACGAAAAAGTGACCCCGACTAATCGGATAGGGAGCTGGCGAGGAATATCTAAGAATAACTTATCTAACCAGTAATGTGCAGATTCAGCGCTACTAAAAGCGGTGGTTAGCGTGTGCGTACGGGTAATCTGAGTGAAATCGGCATACTTAACCTTGAGCGTTATAGTATGAGCGATGAGACTTTTTTTGTGCAGTTGCGCGAAGGCATCCGCATTTTGTTCATAGATTTGTACACGTAATGCCGTGTCATCGTTTAGGTTTTCTCTAAAAGTAGTCTCCGAACCAACAGACTTATGCAGGCGCTCAGATTTGACAGCGCGTTCATCCCGACCATGAGCGATATCATGATAAAACTGTCCTCGCTTACCAAACTCATTAACCAATACTTCGGCTGACATACGGCGTAGATCAGCACCGTTAGTCACGCCCATCGCATGTAATCGCCTTGCCGTTGCTTTACCTATTCCATGAAATCGTTCAATAGGTAGTGTGCTGATAAAAGCATCAGCGTCTTTCGGCGTGATAATAGCGGTGCCGTTAGGCTTATTGGTGTCAGAGGCAATCTTGGCCAACATCTTGTTGAAGGACACGCCAGCAGAAGCAGTCAATCCTGTATGTTGCAATATTTGTGTTCTTAACCAATTGGCCATCAATGTCGCTGAGCCTTTATGTACCGTGAGACCAGTGACATCAAGATAAGCCTCATCTAGCGATAATGGCTCAACATGAGGCGTTAAGCTGTACATAATATTGCGAATATCGCTGCTAACAGCTCGATATACTTCAAAACGTGGTCTGACAAATATGACTTCTGGACAACGTTTGCGAGCCTCATAACAAGACATGGCTGAGCGCACCCCAAACTGACGTACCTCATAGCTAGCTGCTGCTACAACACCGCGACCACTTGGATCTCCGCCAACCACTAGTGGCTTGCCCTGTAATTCTGGGAAGTCACGTTGTTCTACACTGGCATAAAACGCATCCATATCTATATGAATGATTTTACGTGGACTGGATGCTGTAGGCGTTTTCATTATTAATATTTTACATCACTCAATACTTTTATTTCAGTATCGATTATTAAACGGTAAAGGTTTTTTTCGAATATAGAACCATAAAAATATGGCAATATGTGAATAATCTATATATCAATAATTAAATATAGTGTAAGGTTAATAGTCAGAGATATATGGCGTTAAAACACTAGCAAATTTAATATAGTTAACATATGTTCACTAATAGATATTCAGTATGGTGTATACCTTAAGTTTTTCAGATTTTCTATACCGCCTGTCTGAATATTATTGCCTTCCATCATGAATATTATAGTTATATGTTACAGTTCTAATGCTATCGTTTTACAATATATTAACCACGATAATCAATAGTTATGAAAGTAATAAATGGTCTTTTATAGGAGTTGTATTTACCTGATAAGACATTGTTTATAGCTCATACCAAACTTATAAATTGAGTACTGGTAAATTAACTTTCTAAAAAAATAGTAATGAGAAAGTTCAAGATAATTAAGGAGCTGATGATGAGTCATGAATTAAAAGGGAGTGATTTGACACGAGCAATGCTAGCGCGGGGTGATAAAAAAATATGGTGCGCAGTGTGTGATGAAAGCGATGAACAAGCGATGATGGATCAGTGTGGTAATGATTTTACAGCCTATATTGTGTCATTTAATGATGGATATTTTTATTGTAGTGCTGGCATGCCATGGAGTTATGCGGTACCGATTAAGATAAGCGCTGTCATGCCATTTGAAGTATCGATATAAATAAATTAAGAGTTTGATAGGGCGAATATAATAAGCACAAAAAAACCTCCGATAAAGGAGGCTAGTTTGTACTAAATATTGGTACCAGTGGTCGGACTCGAACCGACACGCTTTTAAAGGCAACGGATTTTGAATCCGTCATGTCTACCAATTCCATCACACTGGCATGTTAGGTGATAATAATTATTAACTAAATATTACCGAATTGGGTTACAGTGTTGACTGTATAGGCTGCGTATTATAGCAGCCTATTTACATGCGTCAAGTATTATTTTATACAATTTTTCATTTATTCTAATGATGCTAAATAGCATCATTCTAACCGACAAAGGCACGCTCAACTGCGTAATCTGCTTGCACACCCATACGTGGTGAAACAGTCAGGCCGAAGTCATCTAGAATAGCAGAAACCTCAGCATTAAATGGCATACTGCCACAAAGCATGACACGGTCGTCGTCCTTATTCATTGGCGGTAAACCAATATCTTCGAACAATTTGCCAGATTTCATCAAATCAGTGACACGACCTTGGTTTCTGAATTCTTCACGCGTAACGGTTGGATAATAGATGAATTTTTCGCGATACCATTCACCAAAGATTTCATCATTAGGCAGCTCGTTTTCAAACATCTCACGATAAGCCAAATCATGAACATGACGTACGCCATGTACTAAGATAATTTTGTCAAAACGCTCATACACTTCAGGATCACGTGCTAGTGATAAGAATGGAGCAAGACCAGTACCAGTAGAGAGCATGTAAAGGTTCTTACCTGGTAGCAGATCGTCCAATACTAGTGTGCCCGTCGGCTTTTTACTGACTAACAGCTCATCACCTACTTTGATATGCTGTAAGCGTGAAGTTAATGGACCATCTTGAACTTTGATAGAGAAGAATTCTAAATGATCTTCATAGTTAGGGCTGGCAATTGAATAAGCGCGTAGTAGTGGCTTGCCATCAACAACAAGTCCAATCATCGCAAATTCGCCATTACGAAAGCGCAAGCCATCGTCACGAGTGGTTTTGATACTAAATAGAGAGTCATTCCAGTGATGAACCTCTGTGACCGTTTCGGTGCGAAGTTTTGACATAAAGTCCTCGTTAATAAGTTGTTATTTGTGTATTAAGTTTGAATAAGTATTAAATCAGAATTTTCAATGTTAGATTGAACATTATAAAAACGTATCAGTCTTTTAATCGTTGTCGAAACTGCTATTTTTATGAACGAGTAAATGATGAGTAAGCGCAATAGAACTGGTTTATCAGCTTATATACAACCAACTATTACGTCATTAGACATAGTAAATTTGCGTCAACGATGACAGTATTACCGGTCATATCATCCAAATGTAAATGACTCTCATCAAATTTCTTGCTCATAATACCAAACTTTAAAATAAAAATCCGTCTAGCAGTGATTGTCTAGCATGATAAAATGGAATATCGTTAGTGAGTAATTTTGTATCATTTGGCAAAACTGCCTTATCAAGGTGGTTTTGCATTACTGGAGTTAGTCTATGCTTGATGAGAATTCCCTGTTAGATAACTACCATCAAGCTCCTGTTGTTGGCTATCACCGTGCTCCGCTTTCACAAAAATTCGGTGCGCCGCGCCAGCCAAACCTGGTTGCCCTGACTAGTGTCATTGAGATGTTAGCGCCATATGATACGCCAGCTGCATTTGATGGTTTGGATAAGTTTAGTCATATATGGGTGAGTTGGCAGTTTCATCATAATTATAGATATAAAAACAACAATGAAACCAGTAGTGACTTTCGCGCTCAAGTACGCCCACCAAGATTGGGCGGTAATCAAAAAATAGGGGTGTTTGCCAGTCGAAGTATGTATCGGCCTTCAGGGCTAGGCCTATCTGTCGTCAAGCTCGAACAAGTCAAAATAGTTCAAGGTCGTGTATTATTGATTATCAAAGGTGCTGATATGATAGACGGCACGCCAATCATCGATATAAAGCCGTATGTGGCCTATAGTGATGCGCTGATTCAGACGGAAAATGGTTTTGCACCAACTGCTCCAGAATTATTAAACGTGACCGTGACCGATGCTGCTAACGAACAGTTTATGATGCTAGTAAGCACAGGATATACTAGAAGTACTCATAATAATGATACAAGTATCAAAGACGTAAACACTGGATTAATTAATGCGACAGTTGCGTCTACGATTCATCGTATACAAAATCAATTGATAACCTCAGATATGAGTATTATTAAAGAATTAATTGCCCAAGACCCGCGTCCAGCTTATCGACGGATAGAGATAGCCACGCCATTTGTTATGCGTTATAAATCGGTTGATGTGAGTTTTCAGTTGATAGAATCAGGACAGCTACAGATAATCACTGTGGTTACGGTGTAGCTGGCTTGCATCGATATCGTTTTTAACAACACGTTTTAAAATAATAGAAGAAGAGAGATATGTCTGCTCAACAGTACTCGATAGTGATTGATTTGCGTTGGTGTCTAGATGAGCTATTGGCAGATAAAGTGATTGACCAACGCGGCTATAACTTAGTCATTACTAGCCGTCGCGACAAAGCGCAGCACCCTCTACTAACGATTAGTGAATTTGGCTTGCCTAATGGCCATGCGACGGACATTAGCGCTGAAAATAAGTTAACTTTGGCTTGGCTCAACCAATGGTTGGCGGCTAAAGCAGACATGTCTCTCGTTCGTATTGACCCTCTAAAAGTTGATGTCCCTGCGGTCACACAATTGATGTCATTTGAATATGCACGTTCACAGCATATTTTACCGATTGAGGTCGCTGTAGACGAAGTGATTATTGGAACGGATCAGCCTTTTTATACTGACTGGCACTCAAGTATTGAAAAATTGATCAAATCAAAAAGCTATCGTACGGTCTATATCAACCCTGAGCAGATCAAACGCTACCGGCAGGAGTTCTATCAAGTCACCCAAGCGATCGCAGGCGCAAATAGTGTCCATAAGCGTGCAGCTGCCGATGTGACCAATGTCGAAGCATTATTGCAATTGGGTGATAATACTAATCCTGATGCCAATGACCAGCATATTGTTAGAGTTGTTGATTGGCTGTTGCAATATGCCTTTGAGCAACGAGCTAGTGATATCCATTTAGAGCCACGTCGTGAGACAGGTAAGGTTCGCTTCCGAATTGATGGTGTACTCCATACGGTGTATGAAATGCCATTGGCAATCATCGTCGCGGTGACCGCACGTATCAAAATTCTAGGGCGACTAAACGTGGCAGAAAAGCGTAAACCACAGGATGGCCGTTTAAAGACGCGAACGCCGAAGGGATTAGAGACAGAACTTCGTTTATCGACTATGCCAACCGCTTTTGGTGAAAAGTTGGTCATGCGGGTGTTTGATCCTGAAGTACTGGTGCGTTCCTTTGCTCAGCTTGGTCTATCGGGTAAGCAGCTTGAAACGTGGCATGAATTGACTGCTCATCCAAACGGGATTATTTTGGTCACTGGGCCTACAGGTTCGGGTAAGACCACGACCTTGTATAGTACTCTCAAGCAGTTAGCGACTGAACAAGTCAATGTCTGTACCATTGAAGATCCTATTGAAATGATTGAACCTGCATTTAACCAAATGCAAGTGAATCCAGGTGTCGATTTAAACTTTGCTGACGGCATTCGCTCTTTGATGCGTCAAGATCCTGATATTATTATGGTGGGGGAGATTCGTGATGCTGAAACAGCCAATATGGCAGTACAAGCCTCATTGACAGGGCATTTAGTGCTCTCGACACTACATACTAACGATGCGCCAAGTTCAATCACTCGTTTGCATGATTTGGGTATTCAGCCATTTTTGACATCAGCGACTATCTTAGGTGTAATGGCACAGCGCTTGTTACGTACGCTATGCCCGCATTGCAAAAAAGCGGTAGACGTTGTGCCAGACAGCGAGGTTGCCATTCAATGGCAGGAGTTGGTACAACCTTGGCGCGCACCTGCCCCAGCACAAATTTATATGGCTCAAGGCTGCGAGCATTGTCGACACACTGGTTATCAGGGACGAGTCGGCCTATACGAGATTATGCCGTTGTCTAACGAATTAAAAAAACTGGTCGCAGCCGATACAAACTTAGATGTACTCAAACAACAAGCCTATCGAGAAGGTCTACAGCCATTGCGTTTATCAGGGGCAAAACGTATTAGTGAAGGTGTGACAACCATAGAAGAGGTGATGCGAGTCGTGCCTCTTAATTAACTATTGTATTTGAAGTCGTGTTTAGCGTTCCCAACGTACGTTTTGGCGAATGATTTTTGCTGGTGTGCCTGCTACCATACAGTTTGGTATAGTGACTGGTTTATTGACGAAGGCACCTGCTGCGATGATACATCCATCAGCGATAGAGACGTTTTTTGAAATAGTTACATTAGCCGCAATCCAAATATGATTTCCTAGAATGACATCAGAATGTGCTGTGTTCACTCGTACGTTAGTATCTATATCGTAGACCTTGTGCACATCGGTAGCGCGAATTTCAATACCACGCGATATCATGCAAGACTTACCAATAGTCACACTCTTGTCACGTGCCAAGATATAGCAATCAATGGCAGTGGTATGCTCACCAATATGAATGCGTAAATGATTACCAACGACTAATAATTGACCAGAGAATTTAACATGTTCTGCGATAGTGACTTGATTGTGATTACCATTAATGTCGATTTTTAGTTTATTAAGTTTCCCATGACTACCAATGGTAATTCGATTGTTATCACCTTTACGAATAGTAATTGTGGAGTTGCCAATGATACGTACGTCGTTAGCTATTTCAATGTAATTACTATGGCCTTTATCTTGTAGTAAAAACCGTTGTCTATATAGTTGCTTCGGTAACAGTGTTTTGAAGATAGGGGGTAAAGTGATAGTTTTTTTATGGTTCATAGTATGGCACTTATGAGAGGTAATAAAGGTTTTGAAGTTTAGGCTTTTAAAAGATTGTCATGATGTATCGACTAAGTTCGTATCATCCATTTATTTAGAATAAATTCTATTTAGAGTATTTTTGATAGCCATTTAAGGTAGTGTACCGTTAAACAATACTTGAAAACAGCTTCCTTCACAGCAATCAATGCAAACAAGATTCAAATTTTTAATTCCCAGACTTTTAATTGATAAGTTTTTAACAACGAGATTATTTATGTTTACAGATACTCATTGTCACCTCAACCGTTTAGATCTAACAAAATACGATGGTAAATTATCTGGCGCGATTGATGCCATGAAAACTGCTAATGTTACTCGTGCGATGGCAATCATGTGTGATTTTGCAGAATATGACGAGATTGCTAATATTGTAAGCACTTACGGTGATGAGACACTAAATCTAGGGATGAGTGTAGGGATTCATCCTTGTGAAGATATTGATGTACTGAAATCAGCGACGATTGAGCGTCTGATAGAGACTGCTGATAAAGAGCATGTATGGGCAATAGGCGAGACGGGGCTAGATTACTACTGGTCTACAGAAAATAAAAAAGAGCAGCAAGCCAGTCTTGCACGCCATATCCATGCCAGTCAGCAACTAAGAAAACCGCTTGTCATACATATGCGAGATGCAAAAGAAGATACGATCGATATCTTAAAAAGTGAAGGCGCTGAGCATGGTATTATCCATTGCTTCACTGAAGATTGGGAGACCGCAAAACGTGCTTTAGATTTAGGATTTTATATCTCCTTCTCAGGCATTGTCAGTTTTAAAAGCGCCCAAAATATCCAAGATGCTGCAAGGCACATGCCTAGAGACAGAATCTTGATTGAGACCGACAGTCCATATTTGGCGCCTGTGCCTAAGCGTGGTCGCCCCAATGAGCCTGCCTACGTACCTTACGTCGCGAGCTTTATCGCAGATATGTACGGTTGTGATAGTAACGAGGTCGGAGCATTAACCGCAAAAAACTTTGAAAATTTACTGGCACAGTATCGCTAAAATGGTTATGCTATGACCAGTCAGTCATTTATGTGATAGTCTTATAGTTTAATCCCCTTTAGTATTTGATTTACTAAATGTAACTATATGATTATCAATGACTATTTGTAAATCTAAGCATATCCCTTTTATGGTATTTCAGCAGTTCTTGTATAGTTTTATACGCTCATTGCCAAATGTACGCACATAATTGATGGTCATATGCTTAATCTTGTCATGTTTTAGGAGAGATTATGAGTCGTCAGCACCAGTTCAAGGCACGAGAAGAGAACATCTTAGCGATGGCAGAACAATTGCTACTTGAGTCAGGCGATGGTGATATCACTTTAGACAGTTTGGCAGATCAGCTCGATTTGGCTAAAGGCACCCTGTACAAGCATTTCTCCAGTAAAGATGAGCTTTATCTGCGTATTATTATTCGTTACGAAGAGCAATTGTTTGAGATTAACCGTATCGATGACTGCCCGTCGGCAGGCGTTGCCCGTATGATTTTCCAGCAATTATTCAACCCGCAAAAAGCCATGCTATTGAACCAAATCGAAGAGCGTCTGGCAGCATCAGTGACAGGTCTCAATCGTTTATTTGGTGAGTTATACGATATCCGTCGCCAGCGCATGAAGCGTTTGATTGATATCATCAGCGCATATCTAAAAGATGAGCACAGTAATTTGAGTACTCGTGATTATCTATCGTCTATTTGGGCGATTGGTCAGGGCGGTGCAGGGCTATTAAATTCAAGCTTTTACCAACGCTACTTAGGACGCCGTGATACGCTGCGTTATGCCTTTGTTCAGCAAGTGCTAGAGTTGCCAAGTCATTATCCTGCTGACGATGAAGAGGTCATGGATGAGGATATGCAAGAGCTGGTAGAGCAAATCGATACTGAATCAGAAGAGCACCGCAATACCAATTACTAAAGTAGCAAGTAATTTTGGGTTTTGAACCTTTCTTGGCTTTGATAAATCGTGTTGTAATGCTTACTATTGCAGCACGAATTCATATATCTTCTAATATTCTTCAAAAACTTTTTCTCATTCTGCGACAATTAAAATTGGGCTTATAGGTGCAATATGCCGGTCAGTGTTAAGACGCAGTCCAGTTCAGCGGCTACTTGCTCTTTTACTTTAATTAGTCAAACGTCTCAGTCAAGATACTTAGATACAAGACCGACAGACCATTGTCACAACTGCGCCTGCATATCAACTGATACTCATCTCTTATCATCAGTCTCACCAATAAACAGTCGGACACAGGCTGGTTTTACATTGGTGGAAATCGTGGTGGTAGTCGTTATCTTATCTATATTTGCTGGCATAATGAGCTTGTCTGTCGGTAGTAGTGAGTCCCGCAAAAACCGCGCTTTTTATGAGCATTTGACTGATTCGTTGAGCTACGTTCGCCTATTATCGGCTGAACGTATGCAGCCGATGGGTTTGCGTATGCAGGCAGATAAGCAAGGTCAAGTAGAGCCAGTCATTGTTACCCTATCAAATCCATATGTCGCGTACCAGACAACAGAGATGATGTCAGATAGCACCGACAGTCAGCCTAAGAATGCTATGGAGCTGTCGGCAGAGGTAGCTGGTTTATCAAGCTCTAATGATGAGCAAAAACCAATGCCAAGTTGGGAGGTTGAGTCAGGTGTTAGCTTGCCTGAGCTGCCTACTGGCGTAAGTATTAGAGTTCAAAGTTTGGATTCTAGTAGTTTACAAAATACGGGACGAACCCGAACGTTACAGCCTTGGTTTAGCGATCAAAACGTACCCCAAGTATTATGGTTTGGTACGGGACAAGCAACGCCTGTCACCATTGAAGTACTTCACGATTCGCGTCTAGTGGGTGAGGTGATTACGATAATGCCAGATGGCAGCATGCGAATCGGACAGGGAATATAGTGACTAAATTATATAAACCTCCTATGACAAGCCAGCCTATGTCACCAAAATCTATATCACTCAAGCCTAGGCGCGAGAGCGGCTTTACCCTTATCGAAGTGATGGTTGCTTTGGCTATTTTGGCAGTGGTAGCCGTCGCGGCGAGCCGTGCTAGTAGTGCGTATCTGAGCTCGGTTGATATATTGCGTACTCGTACGCTTGCTCACTTCGTTGCCCAAAATGCCGCCGCTGATTTACGTATTCAAGAGACGTGGCTGACAGCCAACCGCACCCAAACTGTTAATGCTCAAGGGCGTGATTGGCAAATAGCAATGACAGTCGGTGACGCTATCACACCTGCCTTAAAAGAAGTAAATATCGCAGTTGCGCCTATTATAGATGGACAGACTCGCACAACGGTTACTGATATCACTGTGATGCTAAGTAATGCTGAGCAAGATACGGGCAGTTTGGATTTAAGTGGTCTAAACATGATGGGTAATAGCGAGCAGGCCGGGGGCGGTCTGTGAGGCATCAGCGTGGTTTTACACTGCTTGAGCTAATGGTTGCAATGGCAATATTTGCGATGTTAGCCGTTGCAGGCTGGCAAGTGTTTGATGGGGTCAATCGTGCTCGTGAGCGTGCACAATTTCATGCTGACAATCTGGCTGTCCTGCAGTACGCTTATTTACAGTTACAGCAAGATATGGGTCAAATTATCCCTTATCAAGCGGCGACCCAAAGTGTCAGTGCAGCGAATAACAGTCCAAACGATAGTGGTAATGCGAACAACAAACCCCAATCAAGCGAGCAAATAAACGGACAAATAAACAAAATAGCGCCTGAGCCTTTTATGAGCTTAGATGGCGAGCATATCAGCTTTGTACGCTTTGCCGATTCTGATCCACGATATCAGAGTAGCAATAGCCTCCAACGTATCGAATATATTTTTGCGGATGAGCGTTTGATACGTCGCCAGTATACCAGTATGGAAGGCGGGCGTGACAGCGTTAGCTTGGACAGCGTATTGCTCGAAGGTGTCACAGCAGGGAGTTGGCAAGCCTATCTACCAGAGCTAAATACCAAGTTTCCGAGCGATGACGCTAACAGTGGCGGTAGTATAAATACAGCGGTGAGACGATCAGCGAATACAGCGAGTCCTAAGCCCACATCTGGTTTATTACCGAAAGGAGTCGCGGTTAGCTTTACATATCAAGACATGCCAATCACTTGGCAATGGGCATTCGCCCCGCAACCGATATCGCATAGCAATAGTCAAAGCACAGCCAATGATACAGGTGGTGGTAGCAATGATAATGCCAATAATGACAACAGTGGTAATGATGGTAGTGACAATAATAGCAGTGCGAGAACGAATAATTGAGAAGGTAGTGGTTAAAATGCATCAATTGCTCAACAACAAAGGCTATGTATGTCGATGACTGCAAACTCTCAACGCGGTGTTGCACTGCTGACTATCTTATTATTGGTAGTCAGTATTACTGTGGTTGCAGGGTCGATGCTTGCTAGCCAAAAAATTGCAATTAGGCGTAGTGGTCTGTTGTTCGATCAAAATCAGTTGCTGCAAGATATCGATGCAGGTCAACAGTTAGCAGTGACGATGATTCGCGCTGATAGCAACCTCAATGATACGGATAGTGCGCAAGATATCTGGGCGCAGCCAATACCACCTTATACATTGGCTAGTCATAGTGTCAGCATCGAGCTACGCGATGAGTCTGGTCGTTTTAACATTAATAACTTGTATCAAGATGGGTCGGCCAACACCACTGCTTTAGCAGTATTCCAACGACTACTCACGCAACTAAGTCTAGAGCCTGATATTGCTATTGCTATACTTGATTGGCAAGATGCAGACGGCGAGGTATATCAAGATGGCGGTGATGAAAGTACGGTATATGTGCAGCAGCCAAGCGCTGTAGCAACAGATGCTCTGCCAAATCAGCCTTTTGTCAGTATCGATCAGCTACTAGAAGTGACAGGGGTGAGCGCTGAAACATTAGCAGTATTACGGCCTTATCTTACCGCAGTGCCTTATTATGTGCCTATTAATATCAATACTGCCAGTCCTGTATTGTTAGCCGCACTAATTGATGGTGCTAACAGCCAACAAATGCAAGCACTGGTCGATATGCGCGCGCAGCAGGCGCTGGCGTCTATTGATGCAGTATGGCAGTTACCGATATTTGGCAGTGTGAATGATGAGCAGCGAAAGGCTTTAACACCCATGCTCGCCGTTGATAGCCAAGCATTTATGGCGCTTATCACAGCGACTGATAACGCAACTGTCGGTCAAGCGAGAGAGCGTTTTGCCACAGTCTTGATTAGTAAAACTGTCGTTGATAATAATCAAGTAGTTAATAGTAGTGAGGCTGCTAGTAATAATCAGGCGAGTAACAGTAGTGAGGTAGACGGTAAAATGCCCAAGGAAGTCAAAGTAGTAACACAGCGACTATGGGCATTTCGTCCGAGCTTTTAGCAGAGGGTATAGAGATCGTATCTAGTCTTTGAGGCGTGTTTCTTCGCTAGACTTCCAATTATAAGCCCCGTAAAAAAGCATCTGTGCTTGACGAGTGCAGTTGTGTAGCATTAGCTGTTTGTTTTCTTCGATTTCGTTTAGATCAATCTCATCATCATGATCTTCTGTATAGGTCAGCTCTAGCCAATCAATAATCCAAGAAAAGAACATATTTACGCCAGCCTCAGCCAATAAGCGACGGTCATAAGCATTGATATGGGTAAACGCTGGCTGCAACGCTAAGTCGTCTGCCAAACCTTGAGCGTGTATCTTAATCAACTCATTAATGGCTTTGCGTACTGCTTCTGACCCACCATAACGCTCACTGACCAAAAACTGCCAGTAATAAGGCTGATCGCTGACCATATACAAGAATAGCTGAATACTTTTTGCGATTTGACGATCAAAGCTACGTTTGCGCCCAATCTGCAGGCTATCACTTAACGTGGCTAACGTGCCGCCCAATTCCTCAATGACCAAAGCGCGCCCGAGTGACTCCATATCATCAAAATGGCGATAAAACGCAGTCGGCACAACGCCAACCTCGCGTGTTACTTGTCTGAGACTGATAGAGCTAAAAGATTGCCCTGTCATACATAAATCGAGCACAGCATTAAAAAAGGCGTGCCGAGTTTGAAGTTTCTTTTGTTCGCGACTGCTCATAATATTTCAAAATTGTCCGGTAGGTGTTTATCATACTCATTTCAACGCATAAATACGACTGAAATACGCCATTCGTGTTAATTTACTAAACCTGTACTGGTCTTTTAAACCACTGTACCCCAATGACCCTGCAGTTCTTGCGCCAGTCGATAAGCTTCATGGTCATTCATACCTGTAATAAAATCCAAAATATTTAAGACATTATGATAGATATCGTCAGACAAGATGCGGCGATGTTCGTCAAGATGGGGCTGTAGCAATCTTAACAGACGTTGCTGCTCAAAAGACATCGGCGGCTGCATAGTAGCAGATTGAGACCCTGTCCAAGCGAGCGGCATAAAGGCATTTAATAGGCTATGCAGGCATTGATTGGCCATTAGCTCCATTCTTACTTTGCTCGGATGATTAAATATTTTTTCGCGTGCCAGTTGCTTAGCTTGATTGATACCATTTTGTACGCTGGTATCGCAATGGGCAAACAGGCTGCCTGGTAATGTACCAGCTAGCAATGCATCACTGTTGGCTACAAAAGCATCGGTGACGGTATTGACCAACCGCATCATGGCTCGTGCCCGTAGGGAGGCGAGGCTTTGTCTGACAGACATATGCGCTGGCAAGTTTACGCTGCTTGAACGCTCACCAATCAGCTCATAAAATATTGTGGCAACTTCGCTATAGGTTAGCATATTCAGATTGATGCCATCTTCTAAATCGATTAGCGCATAACAGATATCATCTGCCGCTTCTAACAGGTAAGCCAATGGATGGCGCGCAAAGCCATCGTGTTGCTCCGAGCGTGGTAAGTGCAAGCACGCCGCTAACTCTTCTAATTGAGACGCCTCACTATAAAAGCAGCCAAATTTTTGCACATTATAATGGTTGTCATTGACATCGTTACTGTGAGTTGCCAACCACGGATATTTCATAAAGGCGCCTAGCGTGGCACAGGTGAGCCGCATACCACCCTTGTCAGGATGATGCTCATTACGTGCCAATAGGCGAAAGCCTTGAGCATTACCCTCGTATGCCAGTAAGTCTAGTCGCTCATTGCTGCTTAAATTTTGCAAAATCGCTTGCGGTTCAGGTTGTCTAAACCAATCACGAATCGCATACTCTCCAGCATGGCCAAAAGGCGGATTACCAATGTCATGAGCGAGACAAGCCGCTTGTACGATCACGCCGACATCTGCTGGTGAGACTCCTGTTGGTAAACCGCTACCTAATGCATCATGGATTTTTTCGGCAGCCATCATTCCCAAAGAGCGACCAATAGAAGACACTTCTAGCGAGTGAGTCAGGCGCGTATGAATACCGAGCTGATTGGTCAATGGATGGACTTGGGTTTTTTGATTTAACTGGCGAAAAGAGTGAGAAAATACCAGTCTGTCATAGTCTTTGTGAAACTGAGAACGAGTACTGGTATTGGCGTTAAATTTTTTGGAAGCACCAAGACGTTGTGAGTTGAGAAGATGTGACCATTGTGTGGTAGGGGACGACAAAGAGGTTGGTGTACTTAGCATATTGAAACATCCGGAACCAAGGGAGCCTCTAGCATAGCAAAATAGCGCCCTTGGTACAGCTATATAGTCAGAGAACTACTAAACGGCTACGGCGTTCCCCTCCTTAGAGCTAATATTTGTACAATCTGCCATCGGCTGCCTTGTACTCGTTTTAGACTTCTTTGCCTAGAGTTGATGCCCTATAAATTAGATACGGTGTCAGTCTTGCTTAGCCTGCTATTGGTATTGCTTTCACTCGCCTTGCTTGTATCCAAATTATATTGAATAAACTATATTAAGACTTTTGACAGTCAAAAAGTAGGTCTTCCTTGTCGATAGCTACATCGCTGTCCAGTGTCTTATTAAGCAATGTCGCTTTGTCTCCATTTACTTGCCATATGATGCCGTGGGTATTGTCTAATCCGATATCGCTGGTATAGATTCCCTTATCAGCATCAGTTTCACTATTAGCAATAGCTGTTAAATCGTATTCGATACCATCGATGAGCAAATGCGCTGTCTGTGGTGTACTGTCGCTATGATAAGAAACGCCGATAGTAGCAGTAGGCTCACAAGAGAAAGGAGTGCTGTTGCTGGCATGATCGTGACCTGCGTGCGTATGTTCTTCGTGGCTATGACTCTCATGATCGTATCCTTCATGATTAGGCCCTTCATGACCGTGTTCCATATCATTATGCCCTTCGTGGCCGTGATCTTCATGCTCTTTATCATCATGCATCTCATGACCTTGTTCATGTTCGGCATGATTATCTACAGGCGCCTCTTCAGATACCGCTGCATCGGTATTGTTGTTCGGCTGACAGCCTAGTAGAGAGCCTGCCATCACACTACCTAGTATAGTAATACCTGCAAGTTTAGAAAAATAATTAGTCAAAATATAAGTCCTCAAGTAAGCAAGATAAAGATATGTTATAATATAACAATAAATAGGTAAAATAAAGCCGATGATGGAGAATATCCAACATCGGCTAATTAACTTTAAACAAGCTATACTATTTAAAGTTATACGTTAAATCTAAAGTGCATCACGTCGCCATCTTGCACAATGTAAGTTTTACCTTCTAAACGTGATTTACCAGCAGCAGCAGCACCTTTCTCACCGTTATATTCGATAAAGTCATCATACGCAATGACTTCAGCACGAATAAATCCGCGCTCAAAATCAGTATGAATCACGCCAGCTGCTTGCGGCGCTGTCGCACCAATAGCGACAGTCCAAGCACGTACTTCCTTTACGCCAGCGGTAAAGTAAGTCTGCATATCAAGTAAGTCATAGCCACCGCGAATGACTTGATCAAGACCGGCCTCGAGCATGTCCATTTCAGCTAGGAAGTCTTTTTTATCGTCTTCATCGAGCTGAGCGATTTCAGATTCGATCTGGTTGCATAGCGCGATGACGATAGAGTCTTCACCAGTGGCATAGTCACGAACAGCGTCAAGGTATGGGTTGTTTTCAAAACCATCTTCAGAGACGTTAGCGATATACATGGTTGGCTTTAGCGTAATTAAACCATAACTTCTGATTAGTTTTTTCTCATCAGCGTCTAGGTTAGCTGCACGAGCCGCTTTGCCTTCTGCTAGTAATGGTTCAACTTTTTTGAACACATCAAGCAATGCTTGCGCGTCCTTATCACCACCTTTAGCCTTTTTGGTTTGGTTGTGGATTGCGCGCTCAACAGCTTCTAAATCTGCAAGTGCCAGTTCAGTGTTGATGGTTTCGATATCATCAATCGGGCTAACGCGTCCATCAACGTGTACCACATTGTCATCATCAAAACAGCGTACCACATGAGCAATCGCATCGGTCTCACGGATGTTGGCTAGGAATTGGTTACCCATGCCTTCGCCTTTTGACGCGCCTGCGACCAAACCTGCGATATCGACAAACTCCATGGTCGTTGGTAGAACGCGTTCAGGATTGACGATATCAGCCAGTTGCTTTAGACGTGGATCTGGTACTGGCACGATACCCGTGTTGGGATCTTTGGTACAAAATGGAAAGTTTTCAGCGGCGATACCCGCTTTGGTCAACGCATTAAACAAGGTGGATTTACCCACGTTTGGTAGGCCGACGATGCCGCAATTAAAACCCATAACATTCTCTCAATGTATTAATAAAATCAGTTGGTATAAAGTTTGGTTAAATGATAAATCAAAATTGGGCACATTGTAGCAAATTTACCTGAATAGGGGTGAGGTTGTTACGGTATATGCTCAGGTTTTTACCTGATAATGATAAGCAGCTTTATGACAAAAGCAGGTCATATTAGAGGCTTGAAAATGAACAAGGCGAATCAATACGAGTGACACATGGTTTATGTGAGCCGATAAACCCTATTTTTTAATATGCTAAACTGTCACGTATAGATAAGGGCTTAAAGTTCACCGAAAATTCAGCACATATATTCTGTCAATTTTAGCAAATCATACTTATTCTAAAGCTATAAACAGTCAGACATAAGCTGATAATATCGCCAAAATAAAATGTAAGGCAATTGTAGACAATGACAACCTCGATTTTTGACACACGCCACTATAAATACCCGCAGAACTTCCTTGAGATGAAGCCTAAACTGACTCGACTTGAACAGGCTATTAAAAAGTTAGAGGCAAATTTAATTGATACGGCTGAGACGAAAAACCTCAAGTTATTAAAGCAGGGGCTAGATAGTGGTTTGGGGTTAAAGGTCGATTATGCCAGTGAATTAAATCCCGATCAGTTAATGGCTGCGACTACTATCGACGGCAAGGTATTGGTCATTGCTGGTGCAGGTTCGGGCAAGACCAAAACTTTGACCTATCGCACCAGTTATCTATTGGAAAACGGGGTGTCGCCTAAAGAGATTCTACTACTGACCTTTACGCGTAAAGCCGCGAATGAAATAAAAGATCGAGCTAAGTCCTTGCTGGCAAGCAGTCTTTCAAATCAAAAGCTATCAGACGAAGAGCTGGCTGAGGATAGGCTGCCAACTGATAAGGCATTAAATAGCATCACTAGTGGTACTTTTCACTCGTTTTGTAATATGTTACTACGTCAATATTCAGGGCTGCTTGGTATCAATCCGCGATTTACGATTTTGGATACTGGTGATAGTGAGGATGCTATCGACTTGGTGCATAAAGAAAAAAAGTATCCTACTCAAACCAAGTCACAGGCTTTTCCACGCAAAAAAACGCTGCAAAATATCATATCGACGTCTAGAAATAGACGTATACAAATTCGCGACTTAATCGAAAGTAGTTACCCCGATATTGCCGTGCATATTACTATCATCGAGCAGCTGGCAGTTGACTTTCATGAGTATAAGCGCGCCAATCACTTATACGATTTCGATGACATCATCAGCCAAGTCGTACGTCATTTGAAGACTAATGATACCTTTCGACAGCTGCTGCAAAGCCAGTATCGCTATATTATGGTTGATGAATACCAAGACACCAATATTCCGCAAAAGCAGCTAATCGACCTAATATGTGAGCCTGAGTCGGTATCGCTGATGGTAGTGGGTGACGACAATCAAAGCATCTATGCCTTTCGCGGTGCCAATTATGAAAACATTCTTCTATTCGGTGAGACTTATCCTCATGCCAAACTTATTAAGCTTGAACAAAATTATCGCAGCTCGCCATCCGTTTTAACCTATATCAATGCGTTGTCAGCACAAATCACGCTAGGCTATCAAAAGCAGCTGTATTCTGATGCGCCGATAGAAGGACACAAACCAGTATTTCGACGACTCAGTGATGAGCCAAAAGAAGCGGGCTATATCACTGATAAAATTGTCGCGCTAAAGCCAGAGTATGACTACAACGACTTTGCTGTCTTATGCCGTACGTCATTTCAGTCCAATTACGTACAGCTAGAATTTATGGCGCGCAATATTCCCTTTATCGTTGTGGGTGGTATCAAGTTCATTGAAAGACGTCATATCAAAGATGTGTTGGCCTTTGTCAAAATACTCTATAACCCAAATGACACGATTGCTTGGCATCGAATTTTAACTTTGTTTAAAGGGGTGGGTGCAGTGACGGCGACGCGCTTAACCCAAGCTATTACTGCTGACGATAATCTGTTTGAATCCCTACTGGCAGCACCCTTTGCAAAAAAAAGCGAGCAGTTAGAACCTCTATATCATGCGCTTACCAAGGCACAGCAAGCTGAATCGGTCGAGACAGCTATTGAACGTATTCTTGAGTTTTATATCCCAGTATTAAAGCTGATTGAAGAAAATTGGCGTGAGCGTACCGAAGACTTTCGGGTATTAAAGAATTTAGCGACAGAGCACACAAGTCTTGATAGCTTTTTAGAAAATCTCGCTTTAGACCCACCTAATGATTCAGTTGCCGTGATGGGCAATTCAGATAGTGGTCAAGACAGTAGCAATGACAAAGTCACTATCTCGACCATTCATAGTGCTAAGGGGCTTGAGTGGCCAGTAGTGTTTGTCAACTCATTGGTAGATGGCATCACGCCGCATCATCGTTCTTTAGATGACTTTGAAGCATCAGAAGAAGAGCGTAAGCTGTTTTATGTTGCCTGTAGTCGTGCAAAGACACAGTTGTATCTGACAGCACCAAATTACTTTTCTAGTTATTCTGGATACTTTGACAAACCGTCACGTTTTATCGCTGAGCTATCTGCGGATGAGGTAACGGTTGAGACGACAAGGCGGACCATGATAGAAGACGATGACCCAATTTGGTGGTAATACGCTATGTTTAGGTGATTATCCAATCAATTAAACATAAGCTAATAAGGCTATTCAGTAATATAGATAAGTGAGCTGTCGAATACTTGAGCGTTTTATAACCAAAAACATTAGATAATTTGCCGCGATTCTCACTAAAATTGTTGCTAGATTATTGCTCAAGGCCAGTATTATTCCTATCAAAAATACCTTCTCAAAAACCCCATAACCAAAAGTATGTGACGCGAAAATATTTCTCAGATAAGGGTTTCAAATTTATCCTAATGCGTTACTATTACCACCTAATTCTGTTAGACCCTTATATTTGATACTCTGTATTAACACCCTAAGAAAAGGATAAGTTATGCGCTACGAAGTTATCGTTATCGGTGCAGGTATGGTTGGCACGTCAATCGCGTGGCATCTACAAAAAAATAACTCAAATGTATTATTGTTAGACAAAAAATTGCCAGGGTCAGAGACCTCATATGGCAATGCAGGATTGATTCAGCGCGAAGCCATTCATACACATCCTTTTCCTCGTCAGCTGACAGAAATGATCAGAGTGTTGCCAAACCAAGGTACCGATATTCGCTATCGTATTCCGGCCATTTTACGTTATCACCAAGCGCTGCTTCAGTACTGGAAATACTCTACGCCGGCTTCAGTCAAAAAAATTGAATCAGAGTGGCAGACGCTGATTGAGCATTGTACTAGTGAGCACCAAACCATGATTAGCGCTTCTGGTGCTGACGAGCTCATTACTCGTGATGGTTGGTTGCAATTGCATCGCTCAGAAGAGACGTTTAAAGAAGCTCAAGTATCAGCTATCGATGCGCGTAACCAAGGTGTTGAGCATAACGTACTAAACCTTGAAGCGCTAAAAGCAATGGAACCTAGTGCCAATTTTGAAGGTTTCGTTGGCGCAATTCATTGGAAAAACTCTTGGCAAGTATCAAACCCAAGCTCGCTCGTGAAAGCTTATGCAAAAAACTTCCAAGATATGCAGGGTACGATTAAAGAAAGCGATGTAAAAGAAATCGTAAAAGACGGCGAAGGCTGGAAAGTTATCACTGATAACGATACCTACTATAGTGACAAATTGGTTATCGCAGCAGGCCCATGGTCTAATGATTTGATCAGACCACTTGGCTATAACCTGCCACTATTCCCAATGCGCGGCTATCATCAGCATTTCAAAGTGACAGAAAAGAACACCATCAATCACAGTATGTTTGATATGGACAAAGGCTTTGTGATGGGGCCAATGCAGCAGGGTATCCGTATCACCACTGGTGCTGAGATGACCACGATGAATGCGCCAAAAAACTTTGGTCAGTTAAAAACCGTATTGAAGCTGGCTAAAAAAATCTTGCCATTAGAAGATGCGGTTGAGAGTGAAGCATGGGCAGGCTCACGTCCTTGTATGCCTGATATGAAGCCAGTCATCGGCCCTGCAGACAAGCATGACAAACTATGGTTCGCATTTGGTCACAGCCATCAAGGCTTCACTTTAGGGCCAATGACAGGTCGTCTGGTTGAAGAGATGATTCACGATAAGCCTACATTGGTCGATCTTGCACCCTTTAGTGCCCAGCGTTTTTCTAACTAAGCGTGCATCTGATATATAATTGATCCAATTTAAGAGCGGTACAAGGCAACCGAGTGCAGATGTATATGTCATACTTCAAGTGAGGTTAACGCTGTAACGCTTTTATAGTGAATTGACTATAGTTAGCACAGACTTAAATTAATAAATGAAAGGTATAGACATGATTAAGAAGCTACACAGCAATCAACGTATGAGCAAAACCGTAATTCATAACCAAACTATCTATTTGTGTGGTCAGGTCGGCAATGCAGAAGACGATATCAAAGCGCAAACATTGACTTGTCTAGAAAAAATTCAAACGTTGCTAGAAGAGGTAGGTAGTGATAAATCAAAGCTACTATCAGTCACGGTTTGGATCAAAGACATGGCTGACTTTGCTGCTATGAATGAAGTTTATGACCAGTGGTTTGAAGGTATTCAGCCACCGGCTCGCGCTTGTGGTGAGTCAGCTTTAGCACGTCCTGAGCTATTGGTTGAAATGATCGCTATCGCTGCTGAGTAAAGACTGCTCATAGTACCTACAGCACCTGTATTAAATAGAAATGAAAAAGGCCATGATAATGATATCGTGGCCTTTTTTATGCTTGGCAATAAGCAAATTTAATTAATGCAAATCGGTATGCTAGTTTTCTGAACTAAGCATATTCTGTATGATATCAGCTAAGCAATATAATGATTATTATTATAGGAGTTAGCACCCTTTCCATACCGCTCGGCGCTTCTCAATAAATGCATCAATCCCTTCGCCCACATCGTCTGCCATCATATTGCATGTCATCACTTCACTGGCATAGTCATACGCGTCTTCGATGTTCATATCCAGTTGTTTATAAAACATATCTTTGCCAGTTCTTACTGCTACTGGAGACTTGGCAGTAATCGCCGTTATCAATGACTGTAGTGTTTGATCAAGTTGCTCTGCTGGCGCAACTCGATTGATCAAGCCATATTGCAAGGCAGTATGCGCATCGATAAATTCACCTGTGATTAGCATTTCAAACGCTTGCTTACGAGGTAGATTACGGCTGACGGCTACAGCAGGTGTGGAGCAGAACAGTCCAACGTTTATCCCAGAAGTAGCAAATTTTGCATTATCAGCGGCAACGGCTAAGTCACAAGCGGCGACCAGTTGAGATCCTGCGGCTGTGGCAATGCCTTGTACTTTTGCAATGACGACTTGTGGCATATGGTTGATGGCAAGCATCATTTTGCTACATTGCTGGAATAGAGCGCGGTGAAATGCTGCATCTGTGTGCGCGCGCATTTGTTTTAGATTATGACCAGCACAGAATGCCTTGCCTGTCGCTTGAATAACCACGACTCTGATCGTATCGTCTTGAGCGATATTATCCAGTTCTGCTTGCATGGCAGATAGTACTTCAACGGACAGGGCATTGAATTGTTTGGGTTGGTTTAAGGTGAGCGTGACGACGCCACTGTCTTTATCGTCTTCTCTAATAACCAGAAGGTCGTCTATGTCTAGAGTAATGTCAGATTGAGTCATTGATCATCCTTGATAATGGGTTGGTTTATAGTTTTATATATAGCTGACTAAATAGTAGCATGGCTCACATTCTATACAATAGATGGAGCACATAGAAAGCGCACGAAAAAATAGCGCACTCAGATGATGAGTACGCTATTGGTTTTTCAATCAGATATAAGCTAACTCTATACTAACTTAAATTTATACTAAGCTGTATTCATACTGAACTTAGTATGCGCCTTCGCTATAGATAAGCTCATAGCTATGGCTGTATATCTCGACGATGTTACCGAACGGGTCTTCCATATAGATCATGCGATAAGGTTTTTCGCCAGGGTAGTAGTAGCGTGGTTTTTCCATACGCTTTTTACCACCTGCTGCAACCATACGCTCAGCCAGTTCTTCAACGTTTGGATCTTGGACGCAGAAGTGAAAGATACCTGTTTTCCAGTATTCAAAGTTGTTTTCAGGGTTTTCTTGGTTTTTGAATTCAAAAATCTCGACGCCGATACGGTCACCAGTCGACAGGTGAGCAATACGAAAGCTGCCCCAACCAGCACCAAATACTTCGGTACACATCTCACCAATGGCGCTGTCATCTTCGACAATCTCAGTTGGTTCCATGATGGTGTACCAACCCATCACTTCAGTATAAAATTTTACGGCTGCATCTAGGTCAGGGACTGAAAGACCGATGTGCGAAAAGCTTCTTGGATAAACGTTGTTCATAATTTGTGCTCCTGTTTGCTGTACTCTTGTTTAACGTGAGGCCAGTATACAAATGCACTTTCATTATGTAAAATTATCAAATATTATATAAATAAGTATAAAACGTAATGATTAATATTACATGGCTACGAACTTTCTGTACGCTTGCTGAAGTTGGGCACTTTACTCGCACAGCTGAACGTCTATATATGACGCAGTCCGGTGTGAGCCAACACATAAGTAAGTTAGAAGAGCAACTAGATACGGACTTGTTGATTCGACAAGGAAAGCAGTTTTCATTGACCAATGCAGGTGAGCAGCTTTATAAAGAAGCAGGCGAGATATTGCAGCGCTTATCAAATTTAGAACAGCGCATCGGTGAAGATCCTCCTTATGAAGGATTAGTGCGGTTGATGTCACCAGGTAGTGTGGGACTTAAACTATATCCGCAGCTTTTGACATTACAGCAGCAGCATCCAAAACTAGTGATTGATTACCGTTTCGCACCCAATTCTGATATAGAGCGAGCACTGGCTAATCACGAGATTGATATTGGCTTTATGACGGATATCTCAGACGATGAAACAGTTAGCTGCAAGCCTATGGCGCAAGAAGCATTGATACTAGTAACCCCTGCGACTTCAGTGGAGCCTAGTTGGGAGCAGCTTATCGAGCTTGGATTTATCGATCATCCAGATGGAACCCATCATGCAGGCATGCTACTAACTGCCAATTATGAGCAATTTCAGCATATCAATGATTTTGAGAAAAAAGGCTTTTCGAATCAGATAGGGTTAATTTTAGAGCCCGTCAGCAGAGGAATAGGTTTTACTGTTTTGCCAGCACATGCAGTGGCTGCCTATCCAAAGCCTGAGCTGATTAACAGTCATCATTTACCATTTGCCGTTAGCGAGACGCTATATCTGGCAGTCAGAAGACAGCAGGTACTCTCTAATAGAATGCATACGGTCATTGACGAAGTAAAAAAATGGTTATAGATATGTTGAGAGTGATAAATGCACAGCTGACAAAGGGTTAATAAAAAGCTTAATAGCTGTGCATTTAGTGGAGGAGGTTCATTGATAGATTGCGACTATAAAAGATTGCATCTATTTTAAAGTCTGACCAAGTTTGATACTTGCAGCGATATTAGCAGCAGTAGTCTCAATATTGTTATAAGCAGAGCCTAACACGTTATCAATCGTGTCTACTTTTTGGATACTCGGCATGACCACCTCGAACTGGCTGGTCTGAGCAGGTTTTAGCGCATCGACGCTGCCGCAGATAGCGATAACAGGTGTACGGCTGGCGTTAGCGATTTGGCTGATACCGCCTGCCACTTTACCCATGGCTGTTTGTGCATCTAGTTTACCTTCGCCAGTGATGACAAGATCAGCCTCTGCGATATGCTGTGACAGGTGAGCCACTTCAGCAACCGTATCAAAGCCTGACTTTAGCTGAGCTTGAAAGAACGTCATCATCGCATAACCAAGACCGCCAGCAGCGCCAGCGCCTTCGACGTGTTGACAGTCTTCATAGCCCTGCTTTCCACATACGGTAGCAAAGTGACTGAGTGCCTTGTCCAAGGTATTGACTTGCTCTGGACAGGCGCCTTTTTGTGGCCCAAATACTGCGCTTGCACCCAGCAGACCGCATAATGGATTGGTCACATCACAAGCAACTTCAAATACCGTGTCTGATATCTTTGCATGCAGGCTAGTGTTATCGAGCTTATGTAAGCTGGCAAGTGCGCCACCACCATGAGTGAGTAGGCTATCATTAATGTCATGAAATGTTATGCCTAGCGCCATTAGCATACCAAGTCCTGCATCATTGGTTGCGCTACCACCTAGACCGATAACGATACGTTTAGCACCTTCTGCTAACGCATCTTCGATCAGCTCCCCAACACCATAACTACTCGCAATAACGGGATTACGCTCATCAGCTGTTAGTAGGTGCAATCCGCACGCTTGAGCCACTTCGATAACAGCAGTCGCATCAGGCAATAACAGATACTTTGCCGTAATCGGTCTCATCAATGGGTCATGTACTCTGACTTCTTTCCAGCGCCCGCCCAATACATAAGACAATACCGCTGAGGTGCCTTCACCGCCATCGGCCATTGGCAACAGCTTGTAGTCAGCATCTGGAAACACTTGGCTAAAGCCAGATTGAATAGCATGGCACACGTCCAGTGCTTCTAAACTTTCTTTAAACGAGTCAGGGGCGATCAAAATTTTCATACGGCTCTCTTTGAATATCTTAATGACACGATCATTGCGATAATGTCATGTTTTAAAACGTTTATTTAACGATCATTAAATAAACGTATATAGAAATACCCAATTTCATGAACTAGATAAACACTAGAGTCAACAACCAGATAAATACGATGCTAGTCACACCTTGGATACCAGTAGCCATTGAATGAGCCTTGTACGCCTGTGCGACACTCATGCGACTAAACTGGCTAACAATCCAAAAGAAGCTGTCATTGGCATGTGAGATGGTCATGGCACCGGCACCAATTGCCATCACGCAGAACACGCGTCCAAGTTCGCTGTCTAGGCCAATCTGGCTTAATAGTGGGGCAACCATAGCAGAAGTAGTAACCAATGCGACTGTGGTTGAGCCTTGTGCTGTTTTTAGCGCAGCAGAGACGATAAATGGCATGAAGATACCTAAACCCAAAGCAGATAGCGTCGAACCTAAGTAATCGCCAATCGGTGTCACTTTCAGCATGGCACCAAACGCGCCACCAGCACCAGTAATCAGTAGGATAGGGGCTGCTACTACCAAGCCTTGCGAGATACTATCGCTGATTTCTTGCGTTTTTTGGCTCGATTTAATCAGGAAGAACGATAAGAACAAACCGATAAGTAACGCAGTCAATGGATTACCAATGAATATCAAAATCTCCGCTACCATGCTACTGCCAAATGGTGCACTTGGGAAGTTAGCAACCGAAGACAGGCAGATTAATATGATAGGAACGATAATCGGCAAGAAAGCCATCGTTGCTGAAGGCAAATGGCTGTAATCGTCACGAGTTTTCATTCCTTCAGGCATTGCTGCTGGAGCATCTGCCGCATTGATATTGTCAGGAATGGCGTTAAGGAAGCGATTAGACCACCACCAGCCAGCCAATACCGCAACTGCTGTCACGACCACACCGACCATAATGACCAAACCTAAGTTGGACTCTAGACCTAAGTTACCTGCTGCTGCGATTGGGCCTGGCGTAGGCGGGACAAAGGTATGGGTAGCGTATAGACCAGTGGCCAAGGCAATACTCATCGCGACACTTGATACATGTAAGCGCTCAGCCAAAGACTCTTTTAGAGAGTTCAAGATAATATAGCCAGAGTCACAAAATACAGGTATAGAAACGACTGCACCGACGATAGACATGGTCAAAGTAGGGAAGCGTGGCCCCAATACTTTAATAACGGACTCTGCCATTACGATAGCAGCACCCGTTTTTTCAAGGATTAAGCCAATAATCGTACCAAATACAATCACAAGACCGATATAGCCTAAGATACCACCGAAACCATCAGAGATCGTTTTGGCCACAGTATTAAGTGGTACTTGATAAAATAGCGCGACCAAAAAAGCGGATAAAATCAACACTAAAAAAGGATGCCACTTTAATTTTGCGGTAGCGAAAATAATAAAAAGAATGGTCAGCACAAGCCAAAATACAATCATCACTGTCTCAATATGGTTTATATCTTAATTGATTACCAATGCAATCTAGCCAATTATATCGAGATTAAACACGGTATATATCGTGCTAAGTCTATTCTGTGTAGTACTTTCACACGCTTTTACCATGGCTACATTTAAACGATATCAGACCAACTATCTGCATCACTAACGATACGAAATTTTAAAGGGGCATATTTTATAGCAAATAGACGCCGCTAGGAAATAGATTCGTTAAATAGTTGGCGCTGTTGACAAAAAATCGAGAGAGACTTAGTTTTGTAATGACGGAAATTAGTAAGAAAACGTCGAAGACGTGTGTGAAAATACTTTTATAACTAGCAATTGCTAATACTCCAAACCAAAAAAACTGGCCATCTATAATGACCAGTTTTTGTCTAAACAATATTTACCTACCAGAGTAATAATTATTTTTAAGATCAGCACTTCTAAAAAGTGCCCTGATTGACAATTAAGCAATCTTATCAAAGAAAGCTTTGTTATTGGTAGCAGTTGCAGTATCAAAGCTGACGTAAATGCCTTGATCGTCCAACGTGGCATACCAATGATCATCATTGCCACTGGTCAGCAGCTGAAAGTATTTGTCATTGACTATTCTGCCAACTGTATACACCTCTCCTTCGGAGTAGTATGCATTACCTTGAGTACAGATAAGCTTGTCATTGGTATGGATGTTATTATTGTCTTTCATGTTCTTGCGCCCTATTAGTACATTAGATAGCAGTAGATTATCAATTCTGCTAATAGCAATAAAGATGATTATATAGGCAGTATCTTGTTGTTTGGTATAGTATTTTTAAGGTAGTTGTTGCATTTAGTTACTACAACATTGCATAGATAACACCGCTATCATAGCAATAGATTTTTTGAGAATCCTAAGCTGTTTAGGAATATATAAAATCCTAATTTATCGAGATAAAGGAGTGCAAGTTAGCGATATAAATAGTCTAAATACATAAACTCTAATGTCAAAAATGACGCACGTAAAAAAGCCAGCAACCTAAGTTGCTGGCTTTTTGCAGACTGAGTCTAACTACATAGAAGATTACTCTTCAGAATAGTCTTCTTCAGCAGCTTCTTCGTCAGCTGAATCTTCGTTGTTACCATCTTCAGAAAGAATAGTAACTAAGATGCTAGCAGTAACGTCATGGTGTAGCTGAATATCAACATTGTATTCGCCAACTTGACGTAGAGTGCCTTCAGGTAGCTTGATTTCAGCACGGTCTACTTCTAGACCTGAGTTAGTCAATGCTTCAGCGATATCGCGAGTACCGATAGAGCCGAATAGCTTGCCTTCGTCACCTGATTTAGCACGCATGATAACATTAACGTCAGTCAATGCATCAGCACGCTCTTGAGCAACAGCGATCTCTTTTGCTTCTTCAGCTTCAAGTTCAGCACGACGTGCTTCGAACTTTTCAATGTTAGCTTTAGTAGCAGGTAGCGCTTTGCCCTGAGGGATAAGAAAGTTACGTCCGTAACCTGGTTTTACATCGACAGTTTCACCGAGTTTACCAAGGTTGACGATACGCTGTAACAAAATAATTTGCATGAGTCATTCCTAGTTAGCGGTTAACCTTGATGGTTATCAGTGTATGGAAGTAGCGATAAGTAACGAGCTTGCTTGATAGCAGTCGCTAATTGACGCTGATATTTAGTAGATGTACCAGTAATACGGCTTGGTACGATTTTACCATTATCACTAATATACTGTTTTAGCAATTCAACATCTTTATAGTCGATGTGAGTGATGCCTTCAGCAGTGAAACGGCAGAATTTGCGACGGCGATAGAAACGTGCCATGAGTATTCTCCTTTAATTAGTCTTCACTGTTGTCGTTGTCGTCATTATCGTTTTCACGATTGTCTGGACGACGAGTAGTTGCTTTGCGTGCGCGTTTTTCATCGGCATTCTTGGCTAACTGCGACTCTTCAGTGACAGCTTCGTCACGGCGCATAACTAGACTACGAATGATCGCGTCGTTATAACGGAATAATTCTTCAAGTTCAGCTAAAGTTTCACCGTCAGTTTCAATGTTGAAAAGAACGTAATGAGCTTTGTGAATCTTGTTGATTGGATAAGCCAGTTGACGACGGCCCCAATCTTCTAAACGATGGATAACACCGTTGTTGTCTTGAACTAACTTGATGTAGCGCTCAACCATGCCGACCACTTGGTCGCTTTGGTCTGGGTGTACAAGTAACACCAGTTCGTAATGTCGCATTATGACTCCTTACGGATTAGTAGCTATTAACCCTATGTTAATAGCAAGGAGATTTATAAGGTAAGCCCAATTCTAATCATATTTTATAAAAAACAATCAAGAATAAGCTTAGTTTATAAAGCGCCGTATTATAACAGTACTTGGCAACTAACACAAAGGTTAATCACCAAGCTACTGTCAATAAAATATAAAAAGAGGCTAAATAAGCTTTGCTAAATAAAAAAGCCGCGATAGTACGCAGCTTTTTTGAGTATAACGAGCTATAAAACCAATAACTAAACCAAAATACTGTTATTCAGATTTTGACTTCTTTGCCAATTGGCTACTGTCTGCTTTTACCACTAAGGTTTTGGCAAGTTTGTCATGCCAACCAATATTTTCAGGGCTTTTAGATGCCATGTAGTAATGAATAGCAATAATCACAAAACCTAAAAAGCTGGTAAACGAAAATAGCAGGTTATAGATAATAAATAACAATAACGTACGTGTACCGATAAGCTTAATAAATGAAGGTAGGCGATGCGTGGTTTGATCCACAACACGAATACCAGTGATCAGCTTGCCTAGCGATTGACCACGCATGGTAATAAATACCAATTGCAAGGCAAATAGCCCAAAGACCATCACCTGTGACATCATCAATGTGCTACTAGGAAGGCTTTCCATTAGCGTCATTGAATATTGATAGGCGGCGTCCATGTCTTGAATGTTTTGGAACTTGGTATAGTCCACATCCATCTTAGTCAATGCCATTACTAGCGGCAGTATAGCCAATATATAAAGTAGGCCATTCAATGCAGTCGCCAATACGCGTGACATGATTGGCGCAAGTACCACGTTGCCGACGACTTTATCATTGTCTGCAACAGCTTTTTTGAGAGTAGACTTGTTTAATGAGACATTGTTGTGCGGCGTTTGATGACGATTGGTCGTCATATCAGCTTTCACGTTTTTAGGACGTTCAGGCTTGCCATATAGTCTATCTAACGATACTGACTTATCATCTTTCGCTTTATTGGTATCTTCAGGGAAGACGGTCACGTTATTGATGATGGAGTCGTTTACTTCAGGCGTGTTAGCACCGGTCGGGCGATAAACCGTTTGGTTATTGGTAAGATCACCTACGCGCTGCCACTGAGCTAAGCCTTCATGCCACATCAAATCATCAAGCAATACTTCACCAGATGCCAGCATGATATTCAGCTGCTCCAACTGATATGGGCCAGCTTGTACGTTATTTCGAGCAAGGAAAATCTGCATAATTGCCTGCATAGTTAGTCATGTCTTAGGACATTATATTAGGGTCTATTTGAAAAAATCAAATAGACCCTAATAGTGGTATCTTTAATGACTGTGTGAATGACCGCCGTAATTAAACGCAGCGGTTTACTTCGCTTCTTCACCAGCTAAGAAGAACCAAGTATCTAGTACTGAGTCTGGGTTCAATGACACTGAGCTAATACCTTGCTCCATCAACCAGAACGCTAGATCTGGATGGTCTGATGGACCTTGACCACAGATGCCGACATACTTACCAGCTTTGCGGCAAGCTTCGATAGCCATAGACAATAGTTTCTTAACAGCAGGATCACGCTCATCAAATAGATGTGAGACGATACCTGAGTCACGGTCAAGACCAAGTGTTAACTGAGTCAAATCGTTAGAACCGATTGAGAAACCATCGAAATGCTCTAGGAACTCTTCTGCTAATAGGGCGTTGGTTGGTAACTCACACATCATGATGACGCGTAGACCATTTTCGCCACGTTTTAGACCATTTTTCTCAAGTAATTCGATGACTTCTTTGGCTTCGCCAACAGTACGTACGAATGGAATCATGATCTCAACGTTGGTCAAGCCCATGTCATCACGTACACGTTTTAGTGCTTTACACTCAAGCTCAAAACAGTCACGGAAGTTATCAGACACATAACGGCTAGCACCGCGGAAACCAAGCATTGGGTTCTCTTCTGATGGCTCGTATAACTTACCACCAAGCAGGTTAGCGTATTCGTTTGATTTGAAATCTGACATACGAACGATCACTGGCTGATCCATAAAGGCAACAGCTAGCGTTGAGATACCTTCAACCAATTTATCAACATAGAAGTCAACAGGCGACGCATAGCCTGCGATACGCTCTTGGATTGCTTGCGCAATTTCACGTGGCAAGCTGTTCATGTTTAGCAAAGCTTTTGGATGGACACCAATCATACGGTTGATGATGAACTCTAGACGTGCAAGACCGATACCTTCGTTTGGCATTTGGGTAAATGAGAATGCACGATCTGGGTTACCAACGTTCATCATCACTTTGAATGCTAGCTCTGGCATAGATTCAACAGAGTTAGTCTGTACTTCAAAATCAATCTGGCTTTCGTAGATGAAACCAGTATCACCTTCAGCACAAGAAGCCGTTACGTCTTGACCATCAACCAATAGCTCAGTTGCGTTACCACAACCAACGATAGCTGGCACACCTAGCTCACGCGCGATAATAGCAGCGTGACAAGTACGACCACCACGGTTGGTGATGATAGCAGAAGCGCGCTTCATAACTGGTTCCCAATCCGGATCAGTCATGTCTGATACGAGTACGTCGCCTTCTTCTACTTTGTCCATCTCGTTTAGGTTGCTAACGATACGCACTTTACCTGAACCGATACGCTGACCGATTGAACGACCTTCACACAATACTTTTGCGCCAGTCGTGTCGATGACATAACGTTCCATCACGTTGCTGTCTTGACGGCTCTTCACAGTCTCAGGACGTGCTTGAACGATAAAGATTTCGTTAGTATCGCCGTCTTTTGCCCACTCGATATCCATCGCTTGGCCATAATGCTGCTCGATCGTTACCGCTTGCTTGGCAAGTGAGGTTAGCTCTTCAGTAGATAAAGAGAACTGCATGCGATCTTGTTTTTCAACATCAACGGTTTTAACTGATTTAGCCGTGCTGCCTTCATCACCATAAACCATTTTCTTATGCTTGCTACCTAGGTTACGACGGATAACTGATGGCTTACCATTGGCTAGCAATTTTTTAGAGATATAGAACTCATCTGGGTTAACCGCACCCTGTACAACCATTTCGCCTAGGCCGTAGCTTGAGGTGATGAATACCACTTGATCAAAGCCGCTTTCGGTATCTAGCGTGAACATAACACCAGCAGCACCAGTCTCTGAACGTACCATACGCTGTACGGCAGCAGATAGTGCAACACCTTCGTGCTCAAAACCTTTGTGTACACGGTAAGAAATTGCACGGTCGTTATATAGAGAGGCAAATACTTCTTTAATAGCAATTAGGACGTTATCAATACCGCGAATGTTCAAGAAAGTTTCTTGTTGACCAGCAAATGACGCATCTGGCAAATCTTCAGCAGTCGCAGAAGAACGTACAGCAACAGCGATATCTTCGCCGCCACTCATGGTTTCAAATGATTGACGTACTTCTTGCTCAAGATCTTTTGGCAGTTCTTGTTCAATAATCCAAGTACGAATCTTTTTACCAGTCGCCGCAAGCTTATTAACATCGTTTACGTCTAGTGTTTTTAGCTCGCTGTTAATTTTGTCAAGCAAGCCTGTTTCAGTCAAAAAGCGGTTGAATGCATTTGAAGTGGTGGCAAAGCCGCCTGGAACACTAACGCCTAAATCAGAAAGATGGCTGATCATTTCGCCAAGCGAAGCGTTCTTACCACCAACCATTTCGATGTCGTCTTTTCCTAGCTGATCAAGATTGATTACAAGTGCTGTAGATTGCGCTGCCATGATAACTCCAGAAAATAAGGTTATTTAGTAAAGATTATAACGGTGAATTATACCGCCATATTAGGACAATTTCGAGGGTTTTCACCAAAAAACTTGTTAAAAATATACAAATTGTGGGGTTTGCTACATAAATTAGGGTCAGTTCGAACAGGTTTCGTATTTACTCAGATGAAAAATATCATCGCTAGTGATGATGTTATGCGCTTTCAAAAGCCATTTACTGCATAAAATAGGTATATTTAAATAAGCCACATTCAGAGTATTTCCATAATTTATGTTTCAATCTTATGTATCTGTATAAACAAAGCATAATAGAAAAAGCATAAGAAATGTCTTAATAAGAGGTGAATTAACTATAACGACAAGATGAAAAACAATGTTGGTGCTAAGTGTACGCCTGTAACATTGATTTCTATTAAGAAGCTAATATGCGTATAATGTAGCGCATAGATAGTTGATGCACATTGCATGATAAATGTGCGGTATAAGTACTGAAAAAGGCTCCTTTTAAGAAGGTAGTTATAAAACCTAGTTATACGAGTTATAAAGGCAACTGTAAAAATCTAAGTAAAAGCCACACTATTAATGATAGTCAAAGTAATGCTATTAATAGTCAATAACTGCTAAACGTTTACCAAGTCTGAACTATTACTAAGATCTATACCAAAAATTAAATGAAGGTCACTATTGAGTTTTCAACCGAGGTGTCAACGATATGTACTCAAGCATTCCATCTGAACAAGTTAAGTCCACTATCCAAAATCGCCACGCGCTAAACTTGGACAGCTCACAGGCGATTAGAACGGCGTTTTTTATCTCAGATGGCACAGCGATTACGGCTGAGACACTTGGACGCGCTATTTTGAGTCAGTTTGCCTCAGTTCCTTTTGAGACAAGAGTATTGCCATATGTCGATAGCTTAGAGCGTGCAGAAGATGCGGTTGAACAAATCAATATGGCGTATCAGCGCGATGGTTCGTTGCCATTGGTTTTCGATACGATCGTCAATCCTGAGATTCGTGAAAAGATTAACTCAGCGCATAGCTGTAACTTGGATATGTATGAAGGTCTGATTGGCCGTGTTGCAGAAGAGACAGGTGTGGAGCCAGATGGTCATTCAGGCCATGCACATGATGATGTTGATTCTGAAACCTATAAAGAGCGGATCGATGCAGTGCATTTTGCTTTAGACAATGATGATGGCGCGCGTACTCGTCACTATAATGCCGCAGATATTATTTTGGTGGGTGTATCACGCTCAGGTAAGACGCCGACTTCTTTATATTTAGCATTACAATTCGGTATTCGAGCGGCTAACTATCCTTTAACTGAAGATGATTTGTACGACAATCAGTTGCCGAAAGCATTACGTGAGCACAAAGACAAGCTGTTTGGTTTGCTTATTGATACTGATCGCTTAGTAAAAATCCGTCAAGAGCGCCGTGCAGGCAGTCGTTATTCTAGCTATCAGCAATGTCAGCAAGAACAGCGCGCGATTCAGGGTATTTATATCACGCACGGTATCCCAAGCTTAGATGTATCAGAGATGTCTGTTGAAGAGATTGCCACACGTATTTTGCAGATGACAGGTCTCAAACGCCGTATTGGATAATGAATGTCAGCTTAAACAGTATCTGTTCAATCGGTATCAATCAGTGTTTAGGCAGCTTTAATAAATGCGTAAAAAACACTAATAAACATACATCATTTCATCCTAGATAATTATCATATAGAGAATATTATGATTTCAGCCTATCAATCTATAAAGCCATCGTTGTTGCTGGCAGGTTTAATCAGTGCAGCGACTTTACTGAGTGCTTGTCAAACATCTCCATTTGCAAAGGATCCAGTACCTGAGCCGCGCTATATTCCAAGTATCGTATTGGGAGAAGCACAGACACTGACCGTCATGCCAAACCGTGTGGCTTGTGCTTCAGAACTGCCAATGCAATGCCTACTTGCTAAGTCTAAAGACGGTAGCGTGTTTCAGATTCCTTATGACTGGATCGATGACTTCAAACCAACCCTTGGTACAGAGTACATCATTAGCGCCCGCCCGCAGATTGATGAAGGGCAACAGAGCGCTACTGGTCACTGGACATTGCAAAACATATTGTCACAACGTATGGTGGGCATGCCTTAGTAGGGCGGTATTCATTTATCTACATGATACAAACTCATCTACATATTGATTCATTTATATCTCAAACATTTACTCGATAAATAAATATAAAGAGGACATCATGGTAAGTAAAAGTGCAAGCGACGAGACCAACGATACTGGTAAAGATATTCATACCGAAGTATCAAATAAATCTAGCGGACACGTGCCAAGCCCTGAACATACCGAAGGTAAGAACAAAAAAGAAAAGATAGAGCAGACTCACGAGCAAGTGACTGATGATGTCATGCATCATCCTGATTTAGTGAATCCGCTCGATGACACACGAATCGATATTAAATCTGGCTTTACCAAAGACTCTCGCCGTCTAAAAAGTGACGATCATGAGTATGAGTATGACGCAGTTGTTTTAGGGGCGGGACCTGCTGGTGAAGCCGCTGCCATGAAGCTGACTAAATCTGGTAAAAGAGTGGTCGTCGTCGATCCGCGTGATCAAGTAGGGGGTAACTCTACTCACGTCGGTACAATTCCAAGTAAAGCATTGCGCCAATCTGTATTTAACTTGATTAACTTCCGCCGCGATCCAATGTTTACCAAGGCGATGGAATATAAGCAAGTACCGCTAAATGAAGTACTCGCCAAAGCGCGTCAAGTTATTCGTCGTCAAGTCAGTACTCATACACGTTTTTATGAGCGCAACCGTATTGAAGTCATCCAAGGCTGGGCAAGTTTCATTGACGCCCATACGCTACGTATTGAAGTCGATGAAAATGTGTACGAAACCATCACTTTCAATAAAGCCATCATTACTGTCGGTAGTCGTCCTTACCGTCCTGAGATTTTAGACTTTAACCATCCACGCGTTTTTGACTCTGATAAAATCTTGCAAATGGATTATGTGGTCAAAAAAATCATCATTTATGGTGCAGGGGTGATTGGCTGTGAGTACGCGTCTATCTTTACTGGTCTTGGCTACAAAGTTGATCTAATCAATAACCAAGACCAATTGCTCAACTACTTAGACAGCGAAATCAGTGATGCCATCGCGCATGACTTTAGACAGTTCGGTGTGCTTATCCGTAGTAATGAAGAGATTGATCATCTTGAGACTCATGATGATTATGTGGTTTTGCATTTAAAGAGCGGCAAGCGCATCAAATCTGATGCCATTCTTTGGTCAAATGGTCGCTCAGGTAACACCGAAGGCCTGAATTTAGAAGCCATTGGGCTAAAAGCAAACGGCCGTGGTCAGTTAAAAGTAGATGATACTTACTGTACGGACGTCGACAATATCTATGCTGCTGGTGACGTAATCGGTTGGCCATCACTAGCTTCTGCTGCCTATGACCAAGGTCGCTGTGCCGCTGCTTTTATGGTTGGTGATAGTGATGCTGAGCCAGTATCTAGTGTACCGACTGGTATTTATACGATTCCTGAAATCTCTTGTATCGGTAAGACAGAGCAAGAGCTCACGGATGAAAAAGTTCCGTATGAAGTCGGTCAGGCGTTCTTTAAACATCTGGCACGTGCCCAAATCATTGGTGAACGTTCGGGCGTATTAAAGATATTGTTCCATCGTGATACGTTAGAAATTCTAGGCATCCATTGCTACGGTAACCACGCTTCAGAAATTATTCACATCGGTCAAGCAGTGATGAAGTGCAAGAGCAATAACACGCTTGAGTACTTTGTAAATACGACTTTCAACTATCCAACGATGGCAGAAGCGTATCGTGTGGCAGCATTGAATGGTTTGAACCGAGTGTTTTAAACCACCGCTATTTATATCGTATAAATAAAAAAGCGCCTACTAATATTAGCAGGCGCTTTTTTTATGCTCATAGATTTCATTAATTTGAAGATTTATAAGTAGGCTTTTCACTGTGGAATACGCTTGCGTAAAAATAGCAATAAAACAAAATAGAGCAACCATAAGCCAGCTAATGCGTAAAATCCTATAGCGACTTGAGAGACACTGGCACCCATTTGGTTAAGCTGCACAGAGGTATTGATTGCAGGCGTGGTCGGTACCAGCCAACGTATTACTTGTAATACTTGAGGCAATTGGTCTGCTGGCCAAGGATAGCCGCTTAAAAAAAATATCGGTAAGGAGATAAAAATTAAGATCTGCATACTGCGCTCACGCTGCCGGAACCATAATCCGAGCACACAGCCGAGCGTTGCGACTGTCGGACAAAATAGTGCCAAAAACAGCAGCGTACCAAGCATGTTTTGTCCGCGTGGATAATGATGTAGCTCAAACGCCCACCCATAATAAAAGCAGCCAACGATAAAGCTAAGTGAGCTTAGCGCTCCAATACGTCCTAGCCAGCCACGTACACTCGTACTGTGACGGCGCTGCTCATACCATGTGCCAATCAGCATCGCAGTCGCCATTAAAAGTGTCTGCTGTAAGATAATAACAGAGACAGCAGGTACGACATAAGCACCATAGCCTTCGGTTTGGTTATACAGTGGCATAATCCGTAGCGGTACAGCTTGCGTGTTCTGTGCTGCGGTAGATGCATAAGCGCCTTTCGCAATACTTTTCTTTACCTTGATACCAGCCGATACTGTACCCACTGCTTGAGAGAACCCCAGTTGGACGTTTTTATTTAAAATAAAATAACCGCCGTTACCCAGTACGCTGACGTGCGCTTGCTCTCCGGACTGAACTTGTTCTTCAAGACCAGTTGGAATCACCATATAGCCTGCAATTTGATCTGACCATATGGCTTCTTTGGCAGCCTGCTCATTGATAAATCGTTCAGTATTTAGATATGGACTAGCACTCGCATAGCGCACGAGAGTACGCGATAAGTTACTGTTGTCATGATCAATGATACCTACTGGCACATGATTGACCACCTCAGACGAGTAAGGCCAAGGATAGAAAAAACCATAGATAATAGGGGCAATAATCAACATCAAAAGTACGCCTTTATCACTAAAGACGTCTTTGAAAGTTTGAATAAAGCTGGTCCAAAAACTTTGCGAAGCCGGAGTGTCGGTTAAATTAGCTTTTGAGTGTATATTATTTGATTGTGCAGACATTAGCGTGCTCCCCAACGTTCAGGATGCGCCAATGCGCGTTTGGTTAATAGTGCTGCAAGTAGGAGCGCTATTATGACCGCAAGCATGAGGCCATAGACGATAGGTAGAGAGATGGCGATCGGTGCTTGCATTTGTAACTGTGCAATATGGAGCTTTAAATAATGCGTTAGCGGCAGGGCATTTGACCAATATTGCGCGCTATCACTAATCGCAATATAAGGAAAAGTAACACCGGCGAAGGCGTAAGAAGGCGCTGAAATAAATCCCGTAGTCGATAGACCCATACGTAATGAAAAAGAATTCAAAGTAAAAATAGCACCTAGCCAAAACGACAATACCATTAGGCACAGAAACCCAGCATAGACTGCCATGAGAGACATGATGTTGATATTCTGATTGGACGTTGCCAGCCACAATATCAACGCTGACCACAAGCTATATGCCAGTATTGGCCAAAAGTATTTACCTAATAAGCCAAATACTAAAACTGATAAGCTGACCGAATGGGGCATTTTTGCATTCAATGATGCTTTGTTATCGCTGCTATCTTGTTTGGTTGATAGCGAAGATGACGTTTTTGAAGCTCTGGATAACGTTAAATGAGGCTTTCCTGTATCAATGAAACGGTACCAGCGACCGATATTCTTATCACGTAACTCGCGGCCAATCGTGGTTGCGCCAATGACCATTGCCAATATATGTAATAAGGCAGGTATGACGGTCGATGCCAAAAACTGCTGATAATTGGTCGCAGCATTGAATAAGCTAATACGCTGCACACTGATAGGCGCATAAGCCGTCATCGCTTGTGATGGCGCTACGCCTTGTTTGACCAATCGCTTGATCTCTACACCTGCGGATAATGTACTAGCGACCGCTTGGACACCTGCCTGAATAATACCAGAGTGCGTACCGTACTGTGCATTGACTTGTAGAGTCAACGGAGCAGGCTGGCTCGATAATATATTACGAGAAAAGTCCTCTGGGATAATGACGACAGCGTAAATGTCACGCTGTAAAATGGCAGCCTCTGCATCCGCTTGGGAGTAATACAGCTGTCTGACCGTCAAAGTAGGACTGGCCTCTAAGTAACGGACGGCAGTATTGGCAACAGCGCTATTGTCTTGATCGATGACTCCGATAGGCAAATCGGTAATTTGAGTCTGTGAAAATATCCACCATATTAGCAGCACTGTTGCCAGTGGTATCCATACCACCATGCTAAAGTCCCAATGATTTTTTGCCAAAAAACGGCGCTCGTAGGCTGCACTGCGTAAAAAAGCCTCACTTAACTTAGTCAAGTGCATGGCTTACTCTTGGTTCTGATTGACAGGAGTAGGGTTGATACGTACGACTACACTCATACCTGAGCGGATACGGGCATCGGGCTTAGAGGGTCGTGCTTTCACCTCAAAAGTACGCACATCAAAACCATCATCATTATTGGTCGGACGCCAAGTGGCAAAGTCTGATAGGGTCGATGTCGCATAGACGGTAAACTGTTTCGTATAAGGTTTATCCGCTGATGACAGCGCTGGAATAGTACCGGTAAATGTTTGACCAATAGCAAATTGATTTAAATAAGACTCAGTGACGTTAAGTACCACCCATTGGTCATTGGTATCCACCAACGTCAGGAGCGGAACCCCTTGACCGATGACTTCTCCAGCACTCACGATGACATTATCGACGATACCAGCGATAGGACTTCTTAGGTTCGCTTCCTCTTTTGCTACTAGCGCTTCATCTAGTTTTGCATCGACCTGTGCAACTTGTGCAGTGGCCGCTGACTTATCTTCAGTACGTGCGCCTTCTAACGCCAGATCATACTGCAAGCGGGCTGCTTCGGTTTGGTCTTGAGTAGCAAGATATTGGGCATATGCCTCATCGCGCTTTTGTCGCGCCATCAATCCTTCTTCGTAAAGGCGATTGACACGCTGATAGGTGTTTTCTGCCAAGTCAGACGCGGCTTTATTGGCTTGCCAAGCGGCTTTTGCTTGGGCGATTTCTTGCGGACGCGCACCATTTTCTGCTTTGTCTAATTGGCTTTGCGCGATTTGCTTACCAGCACGTGCTTGATTAATCTTGGCATTAATCTCAGGCGAATCCATCTCAACCAGTTGCTGACCTGCCGTTACCGTATCACCCTCTGTCACCATAATCTGGGCAATACGCCCTGGTACTTTTGCAGCGATAGACGTTTGCTGCATTTGCATTTGCCCTTGCAGCGTAATAACTTCGGGCTCGCTATGTGCATTACTTTTGTATAGGCCGTACGCAATCGTACCGAGGACAATCAGTATGAATAGTGCAAGTAATCCTTTTTTCATACGCGCAGATTTGTCAGTTTTAGAGGCGTCACGATTATAAGCAGGTGTCGGTTGCTCTGGTTCAATATCAGACACGTTTTCTACAGGATCGACTGAATTTTGTGTATCTTGAGAGGTCACTGACTCGGTTGCATCAGCTGATTTATTTGAGTCGTCTGATTCGCGTGGTAATTCTGTCATGACAATGAGATTCCTAAAGCAACAAAGTTGAAAATAAAGGGTTTATTACTAGTACACTCGAAACGCATAAGGCTTGGCGTTGTCTATGGTTTCAGAATTAAAAATAGCACCAAGAGCGACGATAAATGCTGAATAATAGAGCCATAGCATAATGACTACGGCAGCTGAAAGCGCGCCAAACTCAGCACTATAATTATTAAAATTTTGCACATAAATTGAAAATAAGATGGACAATATAATCCATAAAACAGTTGCTAACGCAGCGCCCGGCATCAGTTTCTTAAGGGCGACGGCATCACGATTTGGGGCTAGGCGATAAAGACCCAAAAAGCTTAAGAATATGATACCTGTCAATATTGGCCACCTGCTCCAAAGCGCAATCGTCTTTGCTATCTGAGGGAAAGGGAAGTAGGCGGCTCCCAAGGGAATAATCGCGATAGAAGAGACCGCTATAATCAATACGACTACTGCTGCAAAGGTCAAACCAACTGCGCGAATCGTGCTTTGTACAAAACTACGCTCCTGCGTAATATGAAACGCAAGGTTGATAAGAATAATTAAGGACTTAATACCTTTAGAGCCCGCATAAAGTGCGAGCAAGGACGATATAAGCAAGCTGAAAGTCAGAGCAGACGTAGTCGTAGAAACCAACTCGCTCAGACGGGAGTTGAGCACTTCATATACTGTATCAGGTATAAATTGACTCAAAAGCGCGATTTGCTCTTGCATCTCGGCAGGAGAAAACGCAAGACCATAAAGTAGGACAAACACAGCCATCACTGGAAAAATTGATAAGAATCCAAAGAAACCTACGCTTGCGCAATGCGCCCAAACATTAGAGTTATTGGCAATACGCCACGTTTCTAGTAACGTCTGTAGCCAGTTTTTTATCGATTTAGAGGTCAATTTTTTCATAAAAGCAGCTGTTCGTAATAGGGTTGGTAATAGTAATTTCGATGTCGGCTTTATAGTAATACAAAGCGTTTATCAGCATGACTTATGGCTTCTCACGTTGCATCATTGCTCAGTATATAAAGTAGGCAATTGAATATCAGCGGCATTGAGATAAGCATTAAAAGCAAGTGGCGTACCACAGCTTTGCATAAGGGCAGCCAGTGACTGTACATAGTCATTAGCAGCTTGCGCTTGCTCAGTACGTGCCTTAAGTGATTGCGTCTGTGCTTGCACTACGTCAACGGTGGTATTTACACCTTCTTGTAATCCTAAGCGTCGTAGTCGCAATACTTCTGCTGCCAAATCAACATTACTTTGCAATGCCTGATAGCGTGATTGGGCATTATTGACATCGTGCCAGTTTTTTTCTACGAGTAGCAATAAATTGTCACTGACTTCAATCTCAGAGAGATCGGCCTGACGTATTTTGGCACTACTGGATGCTAGTGATGCGGCTTTATCGAGTCCACCCCATAGCTTCCAACTGGCAGATATACCAGCGACCCAGCTTGGATCTTTCTCTACCTGACCATAACCGTATAGCAATACCGTAGGCTTGTAGCCCGTATCTGATAGCGCATGTAACTGCTGAGCCTGTGCCCGCTTGGCTGCAACTTTTTGCAGTCCGGGATGGTTATTTAGTGCCAAGTCCTGAAAGTAGCTCACATCTGGTAGGGGGCGACTAGAGACAAACAACGGCGTGGTTGGTTTGATACGGTAGTCGGTACGTAGTAGACGCTGTAGCGCAATCATAGCTAGGCGCGCGTCATTATTGGCATTAACGGAATCACTCTTGGCATCCGCAAGCGCAGACTGTGCTTCTAGTCTATCGACACGTGAGATAAAACCTTCTTCAAACAGACGCTCGGCCATATGGTCGGTCTGCTGCAATGTATCGTAAGCGTCTTCTCGTAAGTAAGCGGCGATAATCGCTAACTGTGCCTTAAAATAACGCTCAATTAACGTATTATAAAGCTCATTTTTATCCAGCACGCTATCAGCCATCGCTTCTTGCGTACGTGCATCCGAGGCGCCAGTCAGTGCGTCTGTGCGCCCAGCAGTATAAATAGGCCAAACGACTCCAAGACCTGCACCCGACGTAGAGCCTGAGCGCTTGAGGTTATAAGAGTCGGGAATACGCTCACCGACCAGCTCACCAAAGTCTGGTAGATCTGCTGTAGGAGGGACGATGTTATCTACGCCATTATTTACTTCGTTGACGATACCACTTCTGAGAGAAGATAAATCTATATCCTCATCTAAATGATAGGCACTAGCAGATACTCGAGCAAATACGAGCGGGTTGTCGATAGTTCTGAGTGCGTCAGTTTGGTATTCGCTAGCGGCAATCGCTGCTTGATTGGCAGCAATTTTAGGTGATACTTGTACCAGCAGCTTCTGCGCTTGCTCTAAGCTCAAAAAGCTTGAGACGTCTAGTGCGTAGCTGTTATCGACGGCTTTATGTGTAATAGGGTCAACAAGCGTAGACAGTGCCTGCGACTCAGCGTCTTGAGGTTTTGGTACTGTATGAAAAGGCGCTATAGCTGGCTTATCATTATCAGTTGGACTATCAGCATCTATGATTTGTGTCACAGCCACTGGTGTAATATCATCTGACGCTTCTATACTGTCAGTGCTCGCGTAAGTCATGACAGGCACGCTCATGACTGCAACTGTCATCATAGCAGTCGGTAGCGCTGATAAAATGAATTTCATAAGTCACATAAGCCATTAATTAGAATGTAAGGTATTATAAAATAAGGAACAGCACCGATAGATTTTATTGCTCAGGATATAAAGTTGCTGAACTATTATAGACTATTTGCTAGCTAGCGAAAAAATGATGCTCAAATAAATCATTCATATTCTAATATAAAAATATGTCTATATTAAAAGCGCTAAAAAGCGGTCATTCGTCATAAGAGGTACACTGTAGAGCCACAATGGTGACGGGTCAATGCTCAGTATTTTGCCATTTTCTATTGTGTGACCAGTAGCGGTATGATAGAGGATTGATTTAATTTTTAAATATCTGTTTATAAGTAACAACATAGCCAATAAGACGCTTTAAATTTAAGCGATTTATTTTTAGATAGACTTTGTTTTTAATCTTATTATGAAAGCATTTAGGTAGTAATTAACAAATAGAAAATGCTCAATCAGTAGCAATTAATAAGTAGCAGTCAATGAATAGTCACTAAATGGCTATCAAACAGAATAAATAATATTAGCAGAGGGTGTGTCATGGCAGGGTATATTTTAGCGTTGGATCAAGGGACCACATCGAGTCGAGCAATATTGTACGATGATCATGCGCGTCCTATCAAAATGGTACAACAGCCAACGACGCTGCAAACACCAAGAGCTGGGTTCGTTGAACAAGATGCACAGCAAATTTGGCAAACTCAGATTAGCTGTGCACATGATGTTATTAATCGGGCAGGACTGCTTGCCACCGATGTTACCAGTATCGCTATTACCAATCAGCGTGAGTCGATTGTGATGTGGGATAAGCAAACTGGTAAGCCACTGGCTCCCGCCATCATTTGGCAAGACAGGCGTACCGCAAATTATTGTAAGACGCTTGCTGCTGAAAGTGCTAGCAATAGTATGAATGACCCTGTGCATCCGGGTGTTGATAGCGTCAACATGGCACATGAAGTACAGCGTATTACAGGTCTGCGTTTAGACCCGTATTTTAGTGCCAGTAAGATTGCTTGGTTACTCGAAAACAATCCAAAGCTTAGTGTACGAGCCAGCAAAGGTGAAATAGCGGTTGGCACGATTGATAGTTGGCTGATTTATAAGCTTACAGGCGGGGAGCATGTCATTGATGTGACCAATGCTTCTCGCACATTGTTATTTGATATCCATAAGCTGGCATGGTCAGAGACACTTTGTGACCGATTTGCTATACCTATGCATATATTACCTAAAGTACTACCATCCGACGGTGACTTTGGCAAAACCAAAAAAGGCCTGTTTGCAAAGCAAATACCCATTCAAGCAGTATTGGGTGACCAGCAAGCAGCGCTCTTTGGGCAAGGTTGTCTTGATGCAGGTATGGCTAAGAACACTTACGGTACAGGCTGTTTTATGCTGATGAATATTGGCCAACAGCCAAAACTGAGTGAGCATAAACTGCTAACCACCATCGCATGGCAACGTAAAACGTCACCAATTCGTCCAGACAATTTGTCATTTGATCAAATTGTACAGTCAGGCAAACGCATGCTACAACCGCCTAAAAAGGAAGTCACTTATGCACTAGAGGGCAGTGTCTTTATGGCAGGGGCTATTGTTCAATGGCTGCGTGATAATTTGGGTATGATTCAGCAGAGTAGTGATGTCGAAGACCTAGCCCGTCAAGTAGACAGTAGCGAAGATGTCGTTCTATTACCTGCTTTTACTGGATTGGGCGCGCCTTACTGGCGTTCGGATATTAGCGCTAGCATCACTGGTATGAGCCGCGGCACTACTAAGGCACATATTGCTCGCGCTGCATTGGAGGCCGTTGCTTATCAAACCTATGATGTACTTATCGCTATGCAAAAGGATAGCCCTCATCCTTTGACTGAGCTGAGGGTAGATGGCGGCGCTGCAAATAATGATTTACTCATGCAGTTCCAAGCAGATTTGCTAGGTGTTCCGGTATTACGTCCTAGAGATACAGAGATTACAGCGAAGGGCGCGGCACTACTCGCAGGTTTAAAGACTGGGCTGTATGACGAATCGACCATGAAAGCTTCATGGCAAGTAGATCGCGTGTTTGAACCAAGTATGTCGGCTGATACTCGTGAGCAGCATCTGGCTAAATGGCAACAAGCTATCAAAAGGTCTTTGATGCCGTTATAAGATTGATTTATTTAATAAATTTATTGTGATCGTCCATTTATAATTACTCAAAGTATGAGGCTGCCGTACACAAATGTGATAAAGATACAGGCTGTAACGCAAGATAATCGCAATACGGACACAGTTTACATAATCGGCCTATCTGTCCTTACCTATAAGTTTTTATACTTCAATTGGATTTTGTAAGACCGCTAATAACTAGCAAATAAATAATTCAATAAATAATAAATAATTTAAGGACAATACTATGAGTAACCATGATGCTATCGATCGCAGTGAAGTAAAACATATGTCAAAAGAGACAAAAGAAGATTTAAACGCAGATATCATTACCGGTGAGCCAGGTTCACATCCAGTAGGTACAGGTATCGGCGGTGTAGGCGGTGCAGCAGCAGGTGCAGCAATTGGCACGATGGCAGGTCCACTAGGTACGCTAATCGGTGGTGCTATTGGTGCTATCGTTGGTGGCGGCGCAGGTCATGCAGCAGCCGAAGCCATTGATCCAACTCACGAAGAAGCGTACTGGCGTGCAGAGTATGCAAACGCTGACTACCATAGAGAAGAATATGATTTCGACCGTGATTTACATCCAGCATATGCAGTTGGTTATGCGAACCGTGCTCGTTATCCAGTAGATGCTCGTTTTGAAGATCATGAAGCAGATTTAGAACGTTCATGGCACGAAGTAAAAGGTGAGTCTCGCATGGAATGGAATGAAGCGCGTCAAGCATCACGTGATGCATGGAACCGCGTATCATAAGAGAATTTAGGCAACTAATAGAGCGGTTAGGCAGACAGTTCACCTAGTAATTAGCTAGTATCAGGGGTTGCTATACCATTACTTAAAATAGATTAATTGTATGTCTAGTTCTATTAGTAAATCTACTTATCAGCATTTATGCTATTTTAAAACTTCCAAGGTTTAACTTTGGGAGTTTTTTTAGGCATAAAATTTGCAGCGTATACACATACGTGAATATTATGTACTATAATAATGAGAACGATGGGGAATATATGAGTAATAATACTGAAGGCAATAAACAGTTTTATATCGCAACGGCAAACCTGCTGAACTTTGCGAACCCTAATCGAACTTATTATGAAAATGCGCCAGCTTACGACGATAAAGCCTATGAACATAAACTGCGAGGTCTTACAGATTTATTGGCTAAAGCGCATGCTGACATTATCGCAGTACAAGAGGTTTGGGATAGTGATGCATTAGAAGCGCTGGCTGTTTCACTAGGTTTCAAGCCTGAGCATGCGGTCATTCCACTTGCAAGTAACGATAGCGCGAGCATATATACCAAAGGCATGGGTGCACAGAATACACCTGCTGTCGGTATTATCAGCCGATTTGAGCAGTTAGAAACCAGTTTGCTAGAAGATATAGCACCAAAAGCCATTATTGATGTACCTGATATCGGTCCTTATCAACGCTTTAACCGTCCTCCATTAGTGTTACGTGTTGACGCGTACGGGCAGCCCATTACTATTATTACAGCGCATCTAAAAAGCAAACGTGCTTTTTTCTTACGCGACGAAAATGGTGACCTATTAGAAGACATGGACGATCCAAATATTCGAGTTCGCGCCAAGCTTCGTAGTTTATGTATGCGCGCGGCAGAAGCGGCCTCTATCCGTATGTCTATCATAGAACGATTGCAACATACCCGTGAACCATTAATTCTATTGGGCGATATGAATGATGTCACAGGTAGCGTGACTACTCAGTTGATGACAGAAACTGGGGAGGTTAATTACGATAAAAGTATGCGTGATGTTGCACTTTTTGATGCTGCTCGTATTCAAGCACGATATGGCTGGATGAAAGATGTTGCCTATACCCATATATATCAAGGCATGCCAGAAGTTATCGACCAGTTATTTGTTTCAGAAGAGTTTTTGCCTGATAGTAAGTTTTCGCTCGGTTATGTCGAACGAGTCGATTATTTTAATGATCATTTGAAGTGGGACTATGCCGATAGGGTCACTGATCATGGTATTATAAGGGCGAAAATAAAACTTAATGATTAACTTTATAAAATTAGACGGTTAGCTCTATTAAATTGCTGATCGTAGTATTGTTTTTTAACCTATTCATGTCCCTTGCTTGATAATGTGTAAGCGTTTATGATGCCTCTGCATTGAACATAGTAGTGACCATATAGGCTTTATATTTTAGCCAACAGTCAACCATCCTTTATCTAAGGATAACTACTATTCAATGAAGATTATATTTATAAAATAGGGCGCAACATTAAGAGATTCACAATGAGTGATAACAAAGACGAAAAGATTGAAGATGTGTTGGTAGATTCGGAATTGGCAAAAAAGCTTGTACCTAATAAGTTTAAGTTTACTAGCCAACAAGGCCGTGCACGTCGTCAAAAACTATTGGCTGGTGCCAAAAAATTGAGCGAAACACATGCTATTAACGATATTACGTTAGCGGCTGTGTGTGAAGAAGCGGGCATACCAAGAGCGTCTGCTTACCATTTTTTCCCCAATATTGAAGCAATATTTTTAGCATTACGTTTTTTGAATGCGATTGAAATATTAGAGATGGTAGAGACGGTTGATATTGGCAACTATGATAGATGGCAAGGGTATTTAACGGCGCTTATCGATCGTTGTATTACGATATTCCATAACGATGAGACCAAAGCCAAGCTTATCTATGACACCAATACACCTGATTTTGAAGGTGACAGCTTCGGTGAAGATATGGATCATCAAATCGTTGATCTAGTCTATAAGCGTTTGTCAGAGCGTTATGAGATGCCAAACTTCCATGATATTCAAGATACCTTGTTGATTGCTTATAGCATCGTAAATGCTATCTTTACGTTGTCTTATCGCCGTCATCAGAGTATTACTGACGAGTATATCCAAGAAGCAAATACAGCATTTATTGCTTATTTACGTTGTTACCTACCAGAAAAGTTGCCACGTAAAAACCGCTAATTGAACTTGAGTTAAACATAAAAAAGCCGACAAGTATGTCGGCTTTTTTATGTTTAGTTTTTAGTGTAGGATTGGAAATAATACAGATTAATATCTCTAATAAAACAGCGACTATTCTAACGGTTAGACGTCAAATCTTGTCCACGGCAAGTATCATCGCTCGCATCTAAAGGCGAGTACTGCTTATGATAACTGACTATTGACTTCTCTAGCGCTACATTGGTCTGTGAGTCATTTGCATTGACATAAGCTTCGCGAGCTTGTTCAAGCCAGCGATCAGCCATGCGAAAATGCATACCAGATTCGCGCCAGCCTCGTGCGCATTGATTGGTCGCAGCCCAAATTAAAGCCACTTCACTAAATGCCATCTCACGTGGTGCTGATGTTATAGCGTTGCCGTCTTTAAGCGCGCTTAAAGTTGCCCATAGATCAGGACGCATCAAGGCAGAGGTAGACGGAATATCTTGATGCAAGCCCAAGTCTTGTACCGTGTCATTATCTAGCGCTTGCAATATAGGCTCTGCCATTTCTAACGCAACTTGACCCGCGGATGAGCGGCTATTCATACTGTCTTGATGAATAGCATAGTTCAACCACGCGTGCGCTTTATATGCGAAATACTGTTGAGCTGCTGTCTTGTCTTTTTGTTGATAAGGTTTTAACTGCGTGACCATACAATTTAACAGGCGCTGTTGTTCGCTTTGATATCTATAAGAGCGTAATTGAGTCTGACTATCATTGCGGCAGTATTTAGCCATGCTAGTTGAGTTAGCCACTTGGACAGTCTCACTCTTAGCTAAAGCTGGCTGCATAAAGGTTAACGAGAATAAAGCTGATAGTGTAACGCATACTGAGCGCTTGAAAGGTGCTGCTTTGATGGCTGAATCAAACATGGTGTAAACCTTATGTTAAGGTAATAAACGTTGGTATTATTTACCATTACTAGGGCGGACTTAATTGTTGAATGACAAAATAATTCATCATAAGACAATCATGATACTGTCATAAGGATGTACTTACGACAGTATCATTAGTATCAAACAATTAAAATGCAGAATTGCTGCTTAGACGTTGGTTCTTACGTGGGTCTTCACGTTTGAATAAGTCTTCATCGAACTTAAAGCGCAATCTAAAGTAGGCACCTTGCTGAGTACTGTCGTCATAAGCAATATCTTCATCTTCAAAGCCCATGAAGTTATAACCAAGTGATAACCAAAGGTTGGTCATTGGGCTATAACCCACTTCTGCACCAAGCATATAAGCCAAGTCATTTGCCTGATCATTCCAGTAAGTACCTGCTTGTAATCCAATATCCCAGCGCTCACTGATGTCATAAAGACCGCGGCCATAAACAGCGTGAGCCGTATTATTGCTGGTTAAGCTATCTGCTTCGTATTCTGTATACTTACCAGCATAACGTCCAGACAACGTCAACGGACGCGTAGGATGGTAATTACCATTCCATGACCAAACCATAGTGTCTTTTTGATAAGCGTCATCGCCAGTATTATTATCATCCAAACGATATTCGAATTTTGCAAGCATATCTAACTGATTACTATCGTAGTCACGATACGCAGCACCTAGCTGAAAACGATTGATAGTGCGATCGCCATCACTATAGTCAGTGCGTGAGTAGATGTCTTTGGCTAAGAAGGTAACCTCATCGGTATAGCGATAGGCGATACCAGCGCTACCAAGTAGCGTATCACTTGTTTCACCCCAACGTTTTTCAAAACGTCCTGATGCTTTATAATTCTCTTTGGCAAGATATTCAACACCGATACCTGCCGCTGTTGCAGTGTTACTTTCTTCACCTTCCAGAGACTCGACACGCTCAAATAAAGTATTTAAAGTTAGACCTTCTTGAACATACCACTTATTTTTTAGACCAATGGCTGCTTCTGCTTCGCGTGCACTGATGGCATCGCGCATACGGTATTCGCTATAAACCTTACCATCTTTCATGTAAGTCGCGTCAAAACCAAAAACAGTACGTTGACGCTCATCTGTATCATCAAGACCATAAGTACCAGATAGGCTATTAATCAAATCATGACGTGCGTATAGTCGACCTAGATTTCCGAGCGGTGTCTCACCACCGATAGAAGTTGCATTACGTGAGCTATTTTCGATATCTTGCTCATACTCCGCAAATACCAAGCTATCATTCAACTTAGGTAAACGAGAGGTAATACGAGCACGAACAGTCGTGCCTTCAATATCTTCTTCAGCGTTACTAACACTACTTAACGCTGACTGATTGATGATGTCATCATTAAACAGAGTGTCGTCTGTAATATCTACAACGTCTGTCGCGGCTTGAGTATTACGTGAGGCAGCAGTCGCGTCTTGTTTGTAATAACGAACCCCAATTTCACCAACGATGTTTTCACTTAAACGATGCTCAACGCTTGCTTGCACGCCTTCGCGGCTAGCGTCAGTAGTATGCTCTTCTGTGCGTATGCCTTCTAACTTAAGAGCAGTCTGCTTATCATTTAGAGTATGAGTAACCTCTACACCAGACTCAGTACGTCCAGCAGTAAGTGGTGATGCACCAGTGACAAAACCTTCGTCAGCATCATTGTAATAAGCTTTAGCTCGCGTATTTTTCTTATTATCAAAATCAAGTTCAATACGTAGTGCGCTACCTTCAACATCACTATCAGTCAATTCTGTCGCGTTGATTTGATTACTTGACTGAAAATTTGGGTTCTCAGCTTTGTTCATCGCATATTCAGCGACCAGCTTTAGCTTATCATTGAATTTAACAACACTATTAACACTAGCCAACTCTTCTTTGTTCAGTGGGTCATCGCTATTCACATAGCTACCACCGATGGCGACTTTGTTCGTTAGTTGCTGCTTCGCTGCAATACCACCGACCAAATAATCTTCACCACCTTCATCAACTTCTACAGTGACACGGATATAGATAGGATTGCCTTCGATATCTTGACTAGCAATCGGTGCCGTCAAGAATAAGCTACGGCTGATAGGGTCAATCTCATAATCAGCAAAGCGAGTAAGCGTCTCACGATTGATAATAAGCCCAGGGTTGTTGGCATCACGAGTAATAACTTCAACCGTTTCAGAGTTTTCTAATACCGCATCGAAGTTCTCAGCCAATGGATATGGGCCTGAAATGCCTAAACCGCGAGTCTCATTTACCCGTTGGCTAGTACTGGTTTCTGCTAAAAAGGCAGTAACACGAGTATTGCTATCTTCAAATTGAGCTTTTAGACCAGTTAATGTACGGTTGTATTGACCAAGCTTGATACCTTCGTCGTTATCAATCTGAGTTTTTAAATCACCATACATAGCGAACGAACGACCTTTATCAAGGCGCACGTAAAGCTTGCTAGTAGACTGCGCATCGAAGCCTTTAGCTGATGAGTCGCCATAGACAGGATAATATTCGCCAGGCTCTATATCACGGAACAAACGCTCGCCTTTTTTATCACTATCATATGCAAGCGTAAGCAGATAGTCGCCGCGTACTTTTCCTTTGAGAAACATTGCGGCACGACCAGAAGCTGTGTAATCATCATTACCAGCAAAGTCATTTAGCTCTTGCTCAAATGCACCTTGAGCATCGGTAATGCTGCTACCGTCAAAGTCTTTTAGTGAAATAGCACCTTCTACAATACCAACAGCAAGTAGTGGACGTAGTTGAGCAGTAAACTGTAACGGAATGATTTGTTTGCTACTACCAGTGTCAATTACTAGCTCGCCCTTACCTGGTACGCTAGGTGCAGTTACAGGTATTAATAGCTCACCACCAGATACAGTCACTTGGGTGCCAGCTTGATCTTTGCTGCTGTCTTCCAAATTAATACGACCGATATTAGTATCAAGCGTAAGAGAAGTAGTACCAATATAAGGACGATTATCGCGATCTTTTAGGCTGATGACGACTTGGTATTCACTAATACCATCAGCTGGTACTAACTGTGCTTGAGTACGGTAATCGATAGCTTGTAAGCTATCAGGCGTTAATACCTTAATCGTCTGCTCAGAGATGATCTGACCATTTATATCAGTCGCAACACCGCGTAAGGTGTTCTTGCCGCGCTGTAAATCAACAGCATAGTAATCGAAAGCCGTTACATTCTGTTTTTCTTGTTCAGCAGTTTTACCTATTTTTTGTTCTGATACAGCTTTGCCATTGGCATATAGTGTGAACAAAGATCCAAGCGGTGCCTGAACCTGGACCATTTGTTTATAAGTGCTAAGCTGCTGACCCTCGTTTAGGTTGATGAAGGCAACATCATTACTCGCCACTTCTTTTAAGTATTCTTCGAGCTCTTTTTCTACTGGCGGAGCAACAGTGGTCACCGTCATATCAACACGGCTATCTGATGAATTAACCATGTCATTAACGATAGCTGAATCACAGCTGTTGCCGAGATCTAAGTCGCCATTAATATTACAGCCACTAGCATCTACATTGTCAGTAGTATCGGTATCATAATCAGGATCTAAAGTCAGCTCGGTTTTTACCGCTTGCTCTAACGTGTCATTTTTAGCTTCTACTAATTTTCTACGAGCAATTAGCTCAGCGTTTAAGCGCTCAGTGCTATCTGCCATGCCACCAACGATTGCAAAATCTGCACGATGTAATTCGCCGTATTTCAAATCAACAAAACGACTACCGGCATCACCAGCATTGCGATTACTTTGAGTAACTAGTTCAGTTTCTCTAGGAATAGTAGTACGATCGACCTTTAGTACGTGTGTTTTGGCACTGATACCATAGAAGTTATATTTACCTTCAGGATCAGTCACGATGAAGTTGCCGTTCTCCATGTAGATACGTACACCAGCGACACCAAGCTCGCCGTCTTCTTTTTGCTGAATACCATCGCGATTGATATCATGATAGACCTTACCGACGATAATACCATCAGTATTTATAACGCCGCGTTCTACATCAATCTTCCACTGCGCTTCTCTTGAGCTTACGCTTTGACCTTGTTCATTTCTAGCAATTGCGGTGGCGCGGTTAATACCATCGCCGCCTAGCGATGACGCACCGATGAGCACACGATAAGTAACTTTTTTACTTTCGCCAACTGCCATGTTTCCTAGGCTCAATACCTGATATTTACCATCAGCTTTAAACTCAGTAGTCTGCGATTGGTTGATATCAATATCAGTCGTTGGACTAACACGTACACTATTCTCAACGTATTCAAAACCACGCGGTAAAGCGTCTTTTAGTTGTACATCGTAAGCAGACGATTTGCCGTTATTAGTAATATCGATGGTATAGCTTACATAATCACCAAGCTCTGCAGTTTTGACATCGCTTTCTTTAGTGACGACTAGGCTTGCATTATTATCGATGATGTTTACTTGAGAGCTCAATTTATCGATACGGATAGTAAGATCGCTATCATTTGGTAGCTGATCAGCACCTGTGCCAACAGAAGGATCGATACAAGCTGTTAACTCAGCAGTCAACGTATCATCGACCAATGTTTGAATCAGTTTATCATCAATAGCATTGGCATTATTCTGTGTTGGTGCAGATAGGTGATACTTACCTGTGTTGTTGCCAGTCTCGATTCCTTTGAAAGAGTAGGTATCACCAGTCATTGGTGATTTAACAGTAATCCATACTTGATCAGGTGTATCAGATTGCACGTTACACTGCGCGTAACTGACATCAATATAAACGTTGTCACCAATTTGTGAGTCAGCTTTAGTACCATCGAACTGAGAAGTACTAAATTTAATGCTAGACTCAATAACTATTAAGCTATCAGTTACATTAACGCTCGTCACTGACGGATCTTCCAGTACAACCGCACCAATTTTGATGTCAGCAGTGTCCCCATCTTTACCGTTAGCATCTGATAACGCTTGTACGATAAGCTGAATACTCTCACTCTGACCAAGTTTGATCTGAGCGCTCAGGTTATCGAGCATGATTTGTCGATCTTCTGAATCGACTTCTCCATTATTATTAAGATCTTGATAGACCTTTAAGTTAGATACAGTTGGCGATATATCAAATATTAGTTCAACAGTTTGATCGCTGTAGCTTGTGTTGCTCAGTACGTTGACCCAACTTACTTCTGTATTGGGCGCGACAGTGCGTAATGATTGTTGAGTTAAGCTAATACCGTATTCAGGAAGGGCGGATGCTTTGACTTGTACTTGATTTGAGGTAGTAGTTATCGTTACGTCAGTGTCTTTATTGATATTATAATTGGCTTGCGCAGTGTTATTAATTAATTGTATCAATGAATCAGGTGCAGCAAATGCGGTATTTGATTGCATAAGCAACATTGCCAATGACAGCGCAGAGATCTTCGCTGTACACAATGCATTACGATTAGACGGTGTCATGGTAGATAAAGTCATATGTCGCTTATCCAATAAAACATGAAGAGGTAGGGTAGCAACTCTCTGGCTTGGCTAATCGTAATAGATTAGGTCAAGCTAGAGAGTTGATCTATAAGCGTCTTCTGAAACTTATAGTTTTAAAAATAATACGTTTAGGTGAAATGGATTTAACTATTAGTCTTAATTTTGACTTTAAACTGCATAGTTGCAGTTCCTTGAGGTGCCAAAGTAGCAACAGTAGTTGTAATCGCGGTACCATTATTAGAAGCTGTATAACTACCGCCAGCACTGGCAGTGGTTGTCGCACTACCATCGATATAGTCAGCGTTGGCTGAGAATTTAGCCAATTCATCTGAAATTATGACATCAGTAATTTCAAAGCCTGATTCAACCTTAAAATTATTTTTAGCTTGGATTTTGTAAATAATACATTCACCAGGATTTGCCTTATCAAGGTCGGCCTTTGTAAATGCAATGTCATTATCCGTTGATGAAATCGTACCGTCACAATTTCTATCCAAAGCTTGGAGTTTTTCTAAAGTCAAGCCTTTCACAGTAGTGATATCCGTCACAGTTAATTGGGCAGGGGCGCCTTCTAGTTTCGGTATTAAGGTAACGATGGTATCTTCATATGTAGAATTGGTAGTGTTTAAAGGTGTGAAAAGTGGGGCGTTGAGTGATGACACATTATAGTTAATAGTAACTGTGCCATTAGGCGCTATGCCACCAGGTAGAGCACTGAAGAGGTCATAAACTCCACTAACAGCTGTAATAGCTTTAGGTGATTGAGCACCAGTATTATCTTTTGGATCATAAACAATGGTTACGCTTGTAGGAACGATGTTAATCGCATCTGGCGTGTTACCGTCATTGTCAGTAATAGTGAAGGTCAATTCGCCAGCTTTGCTACCTTCAATGTCTTTACCAGTATTGGTAATAATTGTTTGATGAGTTACTTGTCCCTTAGTGCCTGAGGTAGGTGCAATCTCTCTGGTAGTAGGATTAGTAAGACTTAGAGAACGCTTGATAGTCAATATCGGTAACGTAGAGTCATCACCTGGATTCACAGGAGTCTGGCCATTGACAAAGTTATTTTCGGTGCCTGTATAAAAAGTCCTAACATTTAGCTCTCTCCCTGTGTCTGTACTATCAACAAGCGTATTGTCAGTTAAAGCATTGTTGTCTAGGTCATCAGTCACTGTCACATGGTTGATTGCGGTCTCAGGGACAAGTGTGCCCGTACCACCTTGTTTAACATTAAAGGTGATAGTTACGTTTTGACCTACTGGTATATTGACACCAGTAATTCTAAAGCCGTTACTTCCTGCAGTACCGGTACCAGAGGTGATAGAACCTGATGTAGCATTACCGCTGACCTTTATGTTAGTAGAGGTTAAGTTTGTTGCCATTACTAGACCAGGTGGTAAAAAGTCTTCGATAGCAATATCTTTGGCATCAGTACTAAACGAGGTATTACCATCATTTGTTACCACAATTTGATAGGTGGCAGTATCGCTAGAGTCGTTAAGATCTAAAGCATTGGTGATTGTCTTGACAATATTAAAGGTAGGAAGCTTTGTGAATGAAGTATTAGTGTTATTAAGAGTTTTACTTGTGCCTAACAGCGTACTAACAGCAGAAATTGGTAATGATTGTGTAGTACCACCTTTATTACCTGTTGTTTTGGCTTTGATGACGAAACTAATATAATGACCTTTTTCTAATGGGAATACTCTTCCACTAGAGGCACCATAAGGCGCGTCGTTTACAGTACGAGTTTCATCTGCGACTCCATCTGCGTTATATATTTTATACGAAACAGTAGAAGCGGCTGTATCAAAATTTGCAGGAGCTGAAGGTGTCGTAACAGCATATGTATCTGTACGGTTACCAGTATTTTTTAGTGTGTGTCTAAATAAAACGAATCCATCAGGAGCTACTTCTGCTCGAATATTAGATGCATCAAACTGCGTACCTCCTTCAGCTGTATCATCATTATCAGCACTCAATGAGAACGATACCTGCTCTGATACTGTGATTTTGACTATGTTGGACTTAACATCAGGCTGAGTTTCACCACTAACTTTATAGGTTGCGCTAGCTTGGTTAGTGATATCTACGCTCGTTGTTGTTGAACCTGATTGTGCAGGATCTACTGCGTTGGCAGTCGAACTGATACTGAGTGCAGCAGCGATACCGACAGCCAAGAAGCTATAATTAAAAGCATTCGATTTCATGTATTATCCCGGAAATGATGATAAAAGTTTAAATAAAAGAGTGGAACGTTAAAAGAAAGAAGGTTTAATATCTACTGAACTAATTAACTGTAGTATTAAGGGAAACAGCAGCTGATTTTTTTGCTGGTAGTAGTTTGATATTCCAACGAAGAGTACGGTATTCAGCATATGGAATCTTGACCATTTTGCCATCGACCTTTCTCATCAAAGGCATATCAGCATAGTTCTTACCGTCAGTACTGGCTTGTGCGCTTGCAGGCATCGCATCGCCAGTAAAGGTCATATTTGCAGGAATAGGTAGAGTTACCATTAAATCGTTAATATCTTTATTGACAGTATTGTTATAGGTTGCCTTATACTGAATGACAGAGCCTGCTGGGGCTGTGCGTACTGGTGTATAAACAGCTTTTCCTTCCGCATTCTTTATGACTTGATTAGCTGTAAGCTCCATTTTTAGAGCGTCATTAGCATGTGCCATATTTAATAAGCAAGTAGAAGCTATTGTAGCTAACAGAACATTGTGCAAAAATTTAAAACGTTTCATATAAAACCCTTTCTTATACCCTTACTATCATTAGGTATTAATGTTTTGGGGCATATTTAATCATCTACAGTCTAATCTTAGTATTACCTGTAGATAACCTATACTTCCCCTTTATTCTATTGTCACGTAAACAATACAAATATTCATTACAAAGACGACAAATGGTAATTCAAGGTATCCAAACGGTAAAAGAGCCTTGTCTAGATCGACAAGGCTCTTTAAAAAATATAATAATAACTTAGAGTTACAAAATAAAATGGCTACTGAGCATTCGTAATATTACCGTACTTGGTATTAAAGCGAATAGCTTGGCGACGAGCGTCGGTGGTAGTACCTAAGGAAAAAGTGTTGGTTACAATTTGACCGTTACTACCAATAGGTACTGAACTCGTTGGAAAGGAAGGTACACCGCTGTTCTCTCCAATAGGTGTGGGACTGACTAAGGTAGAGGTGACAAGTGAATTATTAGAATCGCCTTTCTTCTGTAGAGTGTCTCTAATAATAATATCTGATAAAGAAACATTACCGCGATTTATAGCTTCAATTCTATAAGCGATACATTGTCCAGGGATAATGTTAGATATTGGTTTTGTACTATACGCACTACTAGCACTACCGTCATAATTAACACCAATTGTGGCAAGGTAATTTAGGCTACAGTCATGGACATACTGACTTTTGATTAATACCAACGCAGCATTTTCTTGAATAACATCACCGAAATCATTGCTAGGGTAGTTGTATTTACTGTTAGTAATGTCTATTTGTAGGACATTGCTCGTAGTATCTACAGAATATGTATAGTTGCTAGGCTCATTTTGAGTAACGCAAAGCCTTGTATAACTACCTACTTGTGCTGGCGTCAAGATAAAACTATAGGTTCCATCATTACCAATGTTTACCGTCTGAGGTGAGAACGTACCACTATCACCTGTACATTTATTTAGAGTAACGGTATGACCTGTAGTAAAGGGAATACCAGATTCAGTTGGTGAATCGTATTTGCCATTGAAATAAAGGCTATTATTTAGGTATTTGCTAGATATATCATCTTTAGATGGACTTAAAACATTACCGTTATCATTAAATACGGTGCCTGAAAATACATAATTAGATCTGTCATTTGTGATTGTACATGTCCAACTATCTCCGTACGTAAGCTTTAGATTCTTTGGATCTAAAGTAGTAACGGTTGTACCATCCGATCTTCTACATGCATATAACGCAGTATAATCTACTAGGTTGGTCGTTCCTGAGACCGCTTCTGTCAATGTATAGGTCTTGGCAGGACTCACCTTGAAGGTTCCTGTAGTACCTGTGCCCGTAGTAACTGTATTACCTGAACCCGTTGTAGTAACTGAGTTAATACCACTGGTAACGACTGAGTTATCTGTATTGTCCTTTATTTGAACAGTGAATTGATCGGTATTTGTTTTACGAGAAGAAGAGAGCACTTTAGTATATGTTAGGCGCGGCTGTGGCAGGTAGCAGTAACCATCAAATACAATGTTGATCAGCTGATCACCAGGGTTACCAACAGTGCCAGTGGTATTATCGTAGTATTCTAGGTTAGGGTTATTGCCATAAGACACATCCACTCTAACGATAGGTTGATTAAAAGCAACGGATACTTTACATCTTTCGTCTACAGAGTCTGTACTACACAAAACGCTACTGGTAGTAGTGGTTTGACGATAGGGTGCCGTAGTCGTTATTCCGGTGCCTCTATATATTAAAGTTGGCGTCACACTAGTACCTGCACTAGTAAAACCAGTAATGGTCACTTGGTCGGAAAACTCGAAATACCTAGTATTTAGTGTTGTTCCTCCGTTTCCTGTACCTGCACCTAGATAGTTCACATCTATATCATAAATACTTAAGCTGACATTGGTAAGGGCTTGAGACTCGTTGGTAAAACTGTTTTTAAAAGTATATGAGGCCGTACGAGATGATGCCTTGTTAGTAAAATCCTGAAAAAATTCAAACGATTGAAGGTTGCCCGCTAGCGTTTTAGGTCTATAAAAGTTTGAGCCACCTGCATCTAAACTGCCAGTAGTAATCAAACTGTTAGAAGCAACAGTGTAACTTTCACTTTTAAGACCATTTAAAAGTTGGTTTACACCAAGAATAGGTGGTGATGCTGTCGATCCTAAGTTGCTGTAATCAACGCTTGAAAACTCATCAGAAATGTATCCAGCAGGACATGTTGTTATTGCTGCAAAAGCTAAGTAATTAGGCAGCAGTATTAATAAAGATGGTAGAGCTATCCAACACGTTACTCTTGACTTTAGAGTTGATAGTCTAATAGACGAGTTCATAATAGCTCCGTGAACAAAGATAAAATATAAGTATAGCTTTGTAATAAGAGTAATACTTAAATCACAAGTAATATACAAAAATGAGACGAATGTCTATTTATAAGGTATGAGTAACAAGAAGCGTATTTCCGATTAGTGTATTTATTAATTAGAAAAGCAGATACCTACCGATATGGACGGTAAATCTCATCTACCTATTACTAAAATCTTGGTATCAATGGAATAATGGTTAATAATATTTACCTAACAACTAATCATTATTTATTTAAAAAATACTTGTTATTTCATCATTTCTCTACAGCCATAAACAACCAACGCGTAAACGCTTATAATGGAATGTCATAGTAATTAACATTTGAATAGAATATTCATAGCATTATGACGGTTTGGCAGATGTGTTGATTTGATGCATTTGTCGATATGAGTAATACTATTTTTATAATCAAGCTGTATATCATCGCACAAAACAATGGAATGCTTGGACGTAGCAAGGATGTCATAAGTAAACCAATCTCTCATCATGCATTTTTCAATGAAGCCCTGCCATTAGGTAGGTATGACTGATATAAAAGGATTAACAAGAATGAATTATTATAAGGATGCTGATAGCACCGAAACTCAGGAATGGCTGGCAGCCTTTGAGTCTGTGGTTAAACACGCAGACAAAGACCGTGCTCAGTTTCTCCTAAAAGCCTTATACAATATGGCGGTTCAAGAAGGTCTTCCGTTCAACAGACTAGACACTGCGTACGTCAATAGTATCGCTGTTGAAGACGAGCCAATGTACCCAGGCGATCTAGGCATGGAGCGTAAGATACGTGCGCTAATTCGCTACAACGCACTTGCCATGGTCATGCGTGCCAATAAAAACGACGATGATTTGGGTGGTCACTTGGCGACATTCGCCTCTAGTGCGACACTTTATGAAACGGGTTTTAACCATTTCTTCCGCGCCGCTAGCGATCACTTCGGTGGTGACATGATCTATTATCAAGGTCACTCAGCACCAGGTATCTATGCCCGTTCTTATTTAGAAGGTCGTTTGACCGAAGACCAGCTTGATAATTTCCGTCGTGAAGTAGGCGGCAAAGGTCTATCAAGCTATCCGCATCCATATCTCATGCCTGATTACTGGCAGTTCCCAACCGTATCAATGGGACTTGGCCCAATCATGTCTATCTATCACGCCCATGTACATCGTTATATGGAAAATCGTGGATTGCTAGAAAAAGAAGGTCGTAAGATTTGGACATTCTTGGGTGATGGTGAAACGGATGAGCCAGAAAGCTTAGGGGCAATTTCTCTCGCTGGTCGTGAGAAGTTGGACAACCTAATATGGGTAGTTAACTGTAACTTGCAGCGTCTTGATGGTCCAGTCCGTGGTAACGGTAAAATTATTCAAGAGCTAGAGTCAGTATTCCGCGGCGCAGGCTGGCGAGTCATCAAAGTCATTTGGGGTGGTAACTGGGATTCATTGCTTGGTAAAGATCATACGGGTGTCCTTAAACAACGTATGGAAGAAGTGGTGGATGGTGAGTATCAGCTATATGAAGCTCGTACGCCTGAATTTACCCGCAAAGAGTTCTTTGGTAAATATCCAGAGCTAGAAGAGATGGCAGATGCGTTGACTGACGAAGAAATCTCACGTCTGAACCGTGGTGGTCATGATCCAGTTAAAGTTTACGCTGCCTTTAGCGAAGCTATGAAAACCAAAGGCCAACCGACGGTTATTTTGGTTAAAACCGTTAAAGGTTATGGCTTATCTGCACAAACGCAAGCAGTCAACAAATCGCATCAGGTGAAGAAGCTTGATCAAGAAGCGTTGATGTATTTCCGTGATCGTTTTGATTTGCCATTTACTGATGAGCAGTTAGAGACCCTACCATTCTATCGCCCTGAAGAAGGTTCGGCGGAGATGAAGTATCTCAAAGGTCGTCGCGAGTCGTTAGGTGGTCATTTGCCAAACCGTCGTAGTGGTCATATTCCACTGAATATCCCTGAACTATCAATGTTCGATCGGGTATTAAAAGGCAGTAACGGTAAAGAGCAATCTACGACGATGGTATTTGTACGCTTACTATCTGCGATGCTAAAAAACAAAGACATCCAAGATCGTGTCGTACCAATCGTACCTGACGAAGCGCGTACGTTTGGTCTAGAAGGTATGTTCCGTCAATTGGGTATTTACTCGGCTGTTGGCCAAAAATATACGCCAGAAGACAGTGAAGCGCTGATGGGCTATAAAGAAGCTATCGATGGTCACATGTTAGAAGAAGGTATCAACGAAGCAGGCGCAATGAGTACTTGGATTGCATTGGCAACCAGTTATTCTGTCAACGCGCTACCGATGATTCCGATGTATATCTACTACTCAATGTTCGGTTTCCAACGTGTGGGCGATTTGGCTTGGGCGGCAGGTGATTGTCAAGCACAAGGCTTCTTGTTAGGCGCAACTGCTGGTCGTACAACGCTTAATGGCGAAGGCTTGCAGCATCAAGATGGTCATTCACAGATTCTATTCAATGTCGTGCCAAACTGCGTCAGCTACGATCCTTGCTTTGGTTATGAGCTAGCTGTGGTCATGCATGATGGTCTACGCCGTATGTATGGTGAAGGCGAGCGCGTTTACTATTACTTGACGTTGATGAATGAAAACTACGAGCAACCTGCTATGCCAGAAGGTGCAGAGGAAGGTATCAAACGTGGTATGTACTTGCTTGAAGACAATGGTTCAACACAAGTACAGCTATTAGGTTCTGGTGTTATCTTACGCGAAGTACAAAAAGCATCACAAATACTAAAAGACGAGTTCAATATTACGTCTAACGTCTGGAGCGTAACCAGCTTTAACGAGCTGACTCGCGATGGTATGGTTTGTGATGACTACAATCGTCTACATCCAATGGACGAAGAGAAAGTACCTTGGGTTACTGAGCAATTAGCACCGCACGAAGGTATTGTGGTTGCAGCGACAGATTATATGCGTAACTACTCAGAGCAAATCCGTGCTTGGTTACCAGATAACCGTCCTTATACGACTCTGGGTACCGATGGTTATGGCCGTTCTGATACGCGCGAAAATCTACGTAGTTTCTTCAACGTTGATGCTGCGCATATCGTTGTGGCAACGCTTAAACGCCTAGCCGATGAAGGCGAAGTTGAGATGCGTTTGGTTAAAGACGCGATTTCAAGCTTAGGTATCGATGTGGATCATCCACCTGCATGGCAGCAGCAGTCTTACTATGATCAGTCTCCAGATGCACCAGCGCCAGGTAACGTAAATCCAAATCCTGTACCTGAATTTATCGCTGAAGACGATGATGAAATCAGTAATGAAGGCCTTGCTGAAGATCAAGCAGATGCAAATGTACTTGATGATAAAGATGTCAAATAATAATAACCATAAGACGAGGAAATAAATCATGGACATTAAAGCCCCCGATTTAGGTGTGGATAGCGCCGAAGTCAGCGAGATTATGGTAGAAATTGGTGATGTCATCGCAAAAGACGACAACATCGTATTATTAGAATCTGACAAAGCATCGGTTGAAGTACCAAGCTCTGCTGCTGGTAAAGTGACTAAGATTAGCGTTGCTATCGGTGATCAAGTCAGCGAAGGTATGGTGCTAATTGAGCTTGAAAGCGCAGAGGATAGCGCAGAAAGCAACGATGACAGTGCTGCTGCTGAAGAGCAAGAAGCGAACAGCACAGACGATGTTAAATCAGAATCAAAACCTGAACCTGCTGCAACTGAATCAAAGCAATCAGAGTCTGCTGCCAAGCCAGCCGCTAATGCAGGTAAAGCAACTACTCATGCATTACCTGACTTAGGTGTTGATGAGGCACAAGTTTCTGAAATTATGGTTAGTGTTGGTGATACTGTTAGCGCTGAGCAGTCGATTTTGCTAATCGAATCAGATAAAGCTTCGGTTGAAGTACCAGCGCCAGTTGCCGGTAAGATTGAGAAAATCTTGGTTGAAGCAGGTGATATGGTTGCTAACGGTCAGGACTTTATCGTTATCATGGAAAGTAGTACAGATGATGCTAGTGATAGTGAATCTGAGACGCCTAAGCCACAAGAGTCAGCACCAGCCAAAACAGAAGATAAACCAGCTGCTAAAACTACTGGTGAGCCAAAACAAGCGGCCAAACCGACCAATACTGATACAGCTGCTAGCAAAACAGAGGGTAAATTAACTGAAGCACAAGTCAATGAAAAATTGGTTGATGTGTATGCAGGTCCTGCTGTTCGCAAGCTAGCGCGTCAGTTAGGTGTTGATATCACACAAGTGAATGGTTCAGCTCTAAATGATCGCATTCTAAAAGAAGACTTGTTTGCCCATGTTAAAAGCAGTCTAACCAAGCAAAAAGCGGCACCTATGAGCGGCAATCCTGTTAGCTCAGGTCTACCGAAACTGCCTGACATGAGTAATGCTGAGATCTGGGGTGAGATAGAAACACAAGACCTCAGCCGCTTGCAGAAAGTCTCGATACCACAGCTCAACTACAATACTTTGCTACCGCAAGTAACGCAGTTCGATCTCTCTGATATCACCGAGACTGAAAAACTACGTGGTGAGCTAAAAGGTGGCATGAAAGCTGAAGGTGTTGGCTTTACTATCTTGGCATTCGTGGTTAAAGCAACTGCTTATGCGTTGACCCAGCATCCACGATTCAACAGTCATTTGAGCGATGACAATACTCAGGTCATATTGCGCAAAAGTGTCAATATGGGTATCGCAGTGGCAACAGATGATGGTCTTATCGTACCGGTTATCAAAAACGTACAAGATAAAGGCCTGAAGCAAATCGCGATTGAGATCGGCGAGCTTGCAGTAAAAGCTCGTGATAAGAAGCTCAGTACCAAAGATTTGCAAGGGGCAAGCTTTACCATATCTAGCCAAGGTAACTTGGGTGGTACCGCCTTTACGCCGTTAGTTAACTGGCCACAAGTTGGTATTTTAGGTGTTTCTGAAGCAAGTATGCAGCCGCGCTGGGATGCTAAAACAGAAAGCTTTGAGCCACGTTTGATGCTGCCACTGTCTTTGTCTTATGATCACCGTGTGATCAATGGCGCAGACGCTGCTGTATTTACTCGTTATATTGCAACGCTATTAGCGGACCCACGTCGTATCTTGATCTAAAACTAGCTAGCAATTAAAAAAGACTGCCTACGGGTGGTCTTTTTTTATGAAGATTATTTGTTCTTGTAGGTTGCTAGCCGCTTTTATAAATAATTGCTTAATAACTAGAGTAGAGGGTAATATCCATAATTAATAAGCACAAAAAAGCCAGCTATAAAGCTGGCTCTTATTACGCATTATATTTTACTAATTTAGAACTGTTTAACGAATGCTACGCCATATACCCAAGGGCTAATATCAACTTCACCGATATCAGTACCGTTTAGGCTTGCATCTGTTTTGATGTCCATATAACGGGCATCAATACGGAAAGATTCAGTTGGAGCAAAAGGAATATCAAGACCAACATGGCCAGCTACACCAACGCTATCATCAAGTTCTAAATCATTACCGTTACCAAGGTAGATTCTTTCTTTGAAAAATGTTGTGTAGTTCACACCAACACCAACAAAAGGCTTCACATTCATAGGTAAGTCATAACCATCGAAGTGATACTGTACAGATAGAGTAGGTGGTAGGTGCTGAGTTTCTGCATCAATTTCGTTACCAGCATTATCTGTTAGGGTAATGTCATGATGAAATGGAATAGCAGCTAGCAGTTCGATACCAACGTTGTTAGCGATGAAGTACTCACCACTGATAGTTGGACGTACATCGCCATCAACATCAACAGATAAACCGTTATCTAGAGTACCGTTGTCGCTTTTAGGATCAACATAATGTGCGCCAGCAGCAACAGACCAAGTACCAGCAGGGACTGCAAAAGCAGTTGTCATTGTAAGTGCAGCAGCAGTCGCTAAAACTAGGGATTTTAGTTTCATCATTTCATTCCTTAACGTAATAAAAAATTATCAGCAGTTTTCTAATGAGGGATGGCATTAGCTACTGATACATAATGTCATGATTAAAGTCTAATCTGTAACATTTAATCTCTATTATAATACGAAAATCATTATTATTGGTAAGGTTTTGAGCATAAATTAGCAATATTTCTGCAATAAATTACATTTATGTGTAATTCAATTGTCTACAGTCTATAATTAAACACAACAAAAGCTGCTTTTTAAGTAAGTGTCATTGACGTGAGTCGGTATCTCTTATTTATGATTCAACAAGAGGTGCAATATATTATGCTTGGCTATTGCAGTAACTCCCCTCTACGCTGTACGAATGCGCGTACTATGAAAATATTGAATCAGGTAGACTCTTGCTGTCCTGAATGTCACTTGTTTTTGATACCTGCGCAAGATATTAGCCAGCAGCTTCGCGCTGACGAACAGTTCTTAAGGTTCTCTATCCTACTAATTGTGTTTATACTGCTGGTATCGGTCTATATTTATTACCTGCATTTTGTATAGCCGATAGTCATGGCTGATAATGGACATGCCAGTACTTAAAATAAGCGTTGTTGATAAAAATCACGGATGATTGCTGCAAATATATCCTATGTTCCGTGATGAAAGTTTGGTTTTTATTGTTTGACTGTTGTTTTATTCTATTAATATCAAATCGGTATTTCACCGCATAGGGCTGGCATGTTATTCCAATCTATACGGCGCTTGCGTCATTTTGTTTATGATATTTTACAAAATGAAGAACATGACACGTTATTTAGCCGTTACGTTGATTATTTTCTTATATTTTTGATTATGACTAACGTAGCGGCTGTGATAGCAGAGTCTGTCGATCAGTGGTATTACCCTTATCAAGATTACTTCACATTATTTGAAAACTTCTCTATCGTTGTCTTTTCTATTGAGTACTTATTGCGTCTGTGGAGTGTGGCTGAAGCCAAACCTGATAACACAACATGGAAACAGCGATGGGATTGGCTTAGAAGCCCATCCGCATTGATTGATTTAGTAGCCATCGTGCCCGCCTTTTTGAATTTCTTTGTCAACATTGATTTGCGTTTCTTACGTATTTTACGTTTGTTTCGAATCCTAAAATTGACGCGTTATTTTGCCTCAATGCGTATCTTGCTAGTCGTGATTAGCAAGGAGCGAGGCTCATTTCAGGCTGTTATCTTTATTCTTATCATTATGATTGTGACCGCCTCTAGCGGTATTTATCTAGTGGAGAATCACGCACAGCCAGACGAGTTTGAGTCTATACCTAAAGCGATGTGGTGGGCTGTGGTGACACTGACAACCGTAGGCTATGGAGATGTCACGCCAATTACTAATGCTGGCAAAATATTGGGTGCGGTCATTACGATATTGGGTGTGGGTCTTGCCGCACTGCCGGCTGGTATTCTAGCGACGGGATTGGCGAATGAATTGGCTCAGCGTCGTGAAGAGCTTGAACAGCATTTTCGTGAGCAGCTCATTGATAGCGACTTTGATCTGGTACAGAATCAGATGATGATTGATAAAATTCGTCGAGAGCTAGGCTTAGATAAAGAGCAGGCACAAAATATCGTCTTACAGGTACTGCGAGAGCAAGAGCTTGAACGACGTGAAAAAGAAGTTGAAACGCGCCAAAAGAACTTCTGTCCGCATTGCGGTGAAGTTTTATAGGCAAGTATTAAATGATTTATGAGAGATAGGTTTTTAGCAGTTAATCGTAGTTAATATTTTGACCATAAAAAGAGGTCTTGTGTTTACATAGCACAAGACCTCTTTTATATTCGATGACCAGTTGCTCTTATATACCCTGAGGAATGGGCAGTGCACGTGCTAACTCATGAGCCACTTCTTGTGCCGCATCTGCTAGACCTTCTGCAGTGAGTGGTAAGTTTTGCAATGTTAAGTGCCAGTCGTCAACAGATCGACGCAAATGTGCTACCCATAGCGTGGTGCAGTCGCGTGGGAGCTGCTTAAGGTTGACTTCAAAACAACGGTTTCCTTCATCGTCACTCAGATGAATCTCGCCTTTTTTCACTCTAGAGAACGAATGACCGTGATATGAGTTGGCGATCAAACCAATATGATTAATATGAGCGGGTATTTTCTCAAGCTCCAATCTGATTTGCTCTTGATCAAGGGGGGCAAGATACATGGCTTGTTCACCGCGATCCTTACCATTTAAGCTGTCTCCTTGATGCTTGACCGATTCAGCTTTATCTCGTAGTTGCTTAAACCAAACGATGTCACTGATGACGCAATTGTCATCGTACAACACACAAGCCAGATCAATATCCATCGCGCTTTGATTTTTTTTGAAGCGCTTAAACATGCCTTTTGGCTCAATTTTGGTAAATTCATAATTGAGCGCAAAGAACAAAGTCCCTGCGTCTAGTCCCAGTCCTCGTAAACTATCTGACAACAGTGGTGATGGGGCAGTGGTCGACATAACTTTCCTTTTTTATTCTTAGTTTTTAACCGTTATCTAGATTTAGTGTTTGCTTACTTAAGGTGTGCGGATGTTAGCCTATCTCAGGTCAGTGATGTCACTCACTGATTGCTGTCGAAGACTTATCTAATACTGCTTGATAGAGCAGCTCAGGCTTAGCATCTAATAACCCACTACCAAATCCACGTAGCCACCAGACCAGCTGCGAGGTTAAATTAACAGTGGCTTTTACAGTAAGGGTATTATCCTCATTTAGCGTAACGGTTTGATCGTCATTAAGCTTACTTTCGGTCAGACTCTTACCTGCTTGCCTAGTAAATCTAAGCTCAACAGCGGTATTCTTACCACGCTCATCCAATTCGCCAAACAGTGGGTGACTAAAGCCCATGCTACCTTCATCCAAATAGGTATCGAGTTGAAAGTTTTCTGGCGTTTTTGCAGCGGTTTCGAGAATCTCAACACTATCAAAACGATGTAAAGCAAAAGTGCGAATAATGGCTTCTGGATCGTCAGTACGAGTTGCCAGTAGATAGATAATCACGCCGCGCTGGATAATTGCGATTGGATTTAGGATATATTCGCTGGCTTGTAATTTGTTGCTACGAGTATAACAAGCATGAATTTGCAGCTGATAAAATAGCGCATGGTAAATATTGTCTTTACTGTCCAAATCTATATCTGGTGCAATAAGCGGCTGCGTGGCAGGCTCGATACGCACTCTGTCTATCCAAGAGTGGGTTACTTTGCTGTTTTTGAGCTGTCGCCGTGCTAAGTCAAACCAAGGAAATAATTCATCTAAGATAACAGGTGGCAGTAACTGGGTCAGATTGGCCTCGACCATATTAAAAGCAACCGCTTGTGATAAGTTCATATGCGGCAAGCTTTGTAATGGGGCGTCTTCTTTCCAGCGCCAACCTTGAGGATTGGCATTGTTTTTTTCGATAGGGAAGCGTTTCGCAAGGGCATTCAAATCACGTTGGACAGTACGTAGGCTGATATCAAAGCCTGCCATCATCAGCTGCTCATAAATATGCGTTGTGCCTACCCAGCGATTGCGCTGTAGTTGTGATAGTACCTGCCATTGCCGAGCAGTCGTTGCCGCACCATGTCGGTTGTCATTAATATTGGCGGCATTGGCCTCTTTCGAGGTACCAGTGTCTACAGCTGCAAGCGCACCTGCCGGCTCACTAGGATTGGACTGAGCTTGGATGTTATCAGCATCAGTAGGATGTACAGTCATTAAGAGATACCCTTTATGAAGTTACAAGTCGGTTTCTGGCACGATATTGCTCGATCAGGAACCGTTAATCATCGCAGAAAAGCAGCGTAGCGTCTAGCGACGTTCATGCATGCGTATGTTCATTTGATGGTTACTATTCGATGATAGCTGCTCGATCTAGCCATAGACATAACAATGAATCTAGTCGAACAGCAATGTGCGTACGTATCAGCAATACCGTTCAAATTTTAATTGCCATCCTCATCGATAGCTGTTGTCTCGCTATCATTTAGGGCGTCATCAATAGGCTTAGCATCGCTTTGCTTGCTACTTTTTTCGCTATTTTTCTCATTGCTTTTCTCATCTTTACACTTTTCTTTTACTCTTTTACCTTCTTTCTTTTGACGTTTTTCTTTACGCTTTTTCTTCGCTTTCTTTTTTGACTTTTCATCATCGATGTCATCAGTGCTTTCTTGATTTTCATCCCATAGCATCAGACGGCTTAATACTTTGCCAAATAAAGTATCTTTGCGATAACGGCCTTTTTTATTCATGGTGTCGATGGGCAAACCAGTCATCAGCGTCAGGGCCTCACTTAGAGTATAGACGCCATAAATATGAAATTTGCCTCTATTTACTGCATCGATAATGTCGTCACGTAGCATCAGTTGTTTGACATTGGCCATCGGAATGACGACGCCTTGATCGCCTGTTAGCTCTTGCTCGCGGCAAGCGTCGAAGAAACCTGCGATTTTAGCATTGATGCCACCAACTGCCTGTACTTCGCCTAGCTGGTTCATTGATCCAGTAATCGCGAGAGACTGATTGATAGGCACGTTTGCTAATGCGGATAGCAATGCACAGCCTTCGCTCACAGTGGCACTATCGCCATCGATTTGCGCGTAGCTTTGCTCGAACGCCAGTGAGGCACTAAAATTCAGCGCATGATGTTGACTAAACAACGCGCGCAAATAGCTGGTCATAATCAGCATACCTTTGGCGTGTAAACTACCGCCCAAGTCTACATCACGCTCAATATCAAGAATTTCACCTGTGCCAATATTGGGCTGAATGACCGCAGTAAGCCGTGCTGGCATGCCAAACTCACTATCAGCATAACTGACTACGGTCAAAGCATTAACTTGTCCAATAGCATCGCCTTGCGTTTGGATAAGTTGCTGGCCGTTTTTAAGCTCATCCCAGTACAGATCGCGCAAATACCCTGAACGCTCATCCATGTCATCGATTGCCTGAGTGACATGATCTGCCGTTACCATATTCTCATTATTTAAGCGAGCGTGACGGTTTGATTCATGCAAAAGTTTAATCAATAAGTCACTGTGTAGGCTTAAGCGATCTTGTTCTTCAGCTTGTAAGCTTAGATGTTCAAGTAGCGTGGCCTGTGCACTGCTATCAAACGGATAAAGGTCGGCATAGTCGATGATATCGGCCATTTTTGCGACCAATGCCAATTCATGCTTAGTGGTACGAGGCACATCGTCATGAAAGTCAGCTCGGACTTTGAATACTGCATCAAATTCAGGCTCAAGCTCTAGCAGCTCATAATATAAATCTGCTTCACCTAACAATATAACCTTGATATCTAAATCAATAGGCGCGGGTGAGAGAGACAAGCTACCGGTTAGCGTCAGCATTTGCTCTAGACTTGATAGTTTGATTTTTCGTGATTGTAAAGCGCGCTTTAAGCCTTGCCATGCATAAGGATGCTCCAGTACGTGGCTGGCTTCTAACAGTAAATAGCCGCCATTAGCGCGATGTAGAGCACCCGCACGAATCATACTCACGTCAGTGGTTACTGTGCCTAATTGGGTGATCTGCTCGACATGTCCCAATAAATTGAGATGGGTTGGCAAATCCTCAAAAACCACGGGTGCGCCACTGTCAAGTGTATGACTGACAATAACATTGACCGCATAACGACTGGGCGTCGTAGCTAGCACTGCCGTCAAAAACTCCTCATCATCGCCATTGACGATACGCTCTATGTGAGTGACCATATCATTGAATACAGCCTTGAGATATTCTACGACAAGTGGGTGAGTCGCAAACTGCTCATAAATAGGGGTAAATAGCGGCTGTAGAGCACGTTGCGCAATACTACGATGTAACGCCTCTATCTCATCGTTGGCTTCGTCTTCTAATTGCTCTAAGGCGATAGTCAATTGACTAAGGCGCTTTTGCATATGGTTCTTTTGCACGAAGTTATTCAGCTCAGCTTCATACTCATTATTGCCATATGTAGAGTCTTGGCTTTCTTTATTTTCAGTGTTTTCATCGCCCAAAATGTTAACTTTTTCGCTACCATCGAGCTTTTCTGAATTTTTATGATTGCTAGGTATTTTTACTTGCTTGTCATCATCGCTATTGCTTTCTGTAGGCAGCTGACTAGGATGAACAAATACGGCTTTATTATCAAACGAGCGAAACGTCAATGCTAGGTCATATTGTTTGCCTTCAGCATTAAGCGCGTCATAGGCATGACTTTCTTTTTGATGAGTACTATTTTTGATGGCTTCGATTTTGCTTTGGTATTGATCGCTACGAAAGCGTTGGCTTAGACGCTTTTTTGCTTGCTGCCATAAGTTATTAACTTGCTGTTGTAATAGCGAGGCTTGACCAGCTGGTAGACGCAGCGCCAATGGTGTGCGTGGATCGGTAAAGTTATGCACGTATACCCAATCATCTGGCGTCGGCGCGTCAGCAGCGATACGCGTTAACAGACGACTAATCACAGTACGCTTGCCCAAACCGTTTTCACCAGCGGCAAACACATGGTAACCACTGGCTTTAATATCCAGCGCTGTATGTAATGCTTTAAGCGCGCGTTGTTGACCGAAGCCAACATCTAGGTCAGGCGCAGTACGTGTGTCTGTAGGCAATTCATCAGGGTCGCTATAGCGTTTTAATTGCTCAGCAGAAATGCGACAATTTTGCTGAACTTCTATGAAGATAGGGTTTGGGGTATCAGGTGCTGTGTGCTTAGTATTTTTTGAGTCGGTAGTAGGTACTACCATATTGTTAGCGTCTTTTGATACTTGCGATATAGGGGTGTAGGGTTGTTCTGTCATAGGCGTTTGAAAAATCATCTTAAAAAGTATTAAAGGAATATGAGAAGTGATTGGTTTTATCTGTTCATGCGTATTCTGAGTTTTTATAATCAATCATGACATCTTACAAGATATAGTCACCTATTAGCGAAGTCATTAAGCGCAGTTTTGTATCATATTCAGGCAAATGCTTGAGCGTAAACAGTAAAAAACGAATGACTTAATCAGCGAATTGGAGGCAATCAAAGCAGAATAACGCCTCATGATCAGCGTAGATAGTATAAGATGTCCCACATTGGCGCAATCTGCAACTATTCAATGGGCAGACTGCATGATAAAATAAACGGTTCACAAGTCAAAACTGGATAACTCGTTGTATGTCAGCTTCCGCTAAAAACTCTTCATCGTCTGCTAGTATGGATACTATCAATATTGATCCGACTGGTTTCGTAAAGCTTGGTGCGCAACTGCCAAAGCTGGCCAACATCTTGGTGCAAGCGATAAATGAGCTGGGTCTGCCGTTAAGTGAAACGCAGCAGCGCACGTTATTATTGTATTTAGACCAGCTTTTACTATGGAATAAAGCGTATAATCTGACCGCGATCACTGATCCAGAAGAAGCGCTGATTAAGCATGTGATAGATTGTCTGTCTATTATAACGCATTTACCCGCCGGATCGTTGCTAGATATCGGCACGGGAGCAGGATTGCCGGCAGTGATTATTGCCATTTGCCAGCCTGAGCGTCAGTGTACTGCGCTTGATAGCAACCAGAAGAAAATTCGCTTTATTAAGCAAATCAGCAGCGAGCTTGGTTTGAGTAATATGCAGCCGATTGCATCGCGTATTGAAGCGCATGAAGCAAGTTATGCGGTGGTGACATCACGAGCGTTTGCCAGTTTGATAGATTTTGTAGAAGTAGCGCAGCCTAGATTAGTAGATGGCGGCTTCTTATGTGCTATGAAAGGCAAAGTGCCGAGTGAGGAAGAGCTGCAAGCACTTGATAGTGACTGGCATATCAAAACCATTAAGCTAACGGTGCCACGTTTGCACGACAGTCGTCATTTAATTGAAATGTCCGCCAAAGATAGCTAAAGCATAAACACTTCGCAGTCATGAAACAGGCACTATTTTTTGTGAAACACAGTTTACGTCTGTATCTAAATGACATAGTATTTAAAAGCATTTAAAATGCTCGACCGCAAACTGAGCATTTTAGAGCGTAAATTGCTTATTTTTAAATGCTGAGCGAGTATCGTTGTACAAGATTGAATAAAAAAATAATCGTACCAACCGAGTCAAAAGTAATAGACCCTAATAAAATTGAGTGAGTGTATGGAAATCATAGCAATTGCGAATCAAAAAGGCGGTGTGGGTAAAACCACAACGGCAGTAAATTTGACCGCCAGCTTGGCTGCTAAACGCAAGCATGTACTGCTGATTGACTTAGACCCACAAGGTAATGCGACCAGTGGCACAGGTGTTGATAAAAACGAGTTGGATCTTACCATAGCGGACGTTTTGCTAGATGGTGTCGCGTTGTCTGAAGCAATTGTTACTAGTCCTGCAGGGTTCAATGTCATCGGTGCCAATCGAGATTTGGCTGGCATGGACATTACCTTAATGAGCAAGACCGATAGTCATGAGCTGTTTAAAACTGCGATGGCTGAATTGGTTAAAGATCAGGTATCTACGAAAAAACAGCCATATGATTATGTGATTATAGATTGTGCGCCTAGTTTGAATCTACTGACGATTAATGCGTTGGTTGCTACGGATAGTGTGATTATCCCTATGCAGTGTGAGTACTATGCACTAGAAGGGTTGGCTGACTTATCACAAACGATTGAACGCCTTACAGAGTTGAACCCTAAGCTTTATATACGTGGTGTGGTCAGAACGCTATTTGATGCGCGTAATACGCTTGCCCGTGATGTCTCCACTGAACTAGAAGCGCATTTTGGCGATATCATGTACAAGACCCATATTCCAAGAAATATTCGCTTGGCAGAAGCTCCTGCACACGGCCTACCAGTTATTGCGTATGAGAGATGGTCAAAAGGTGCACGCGCGTATCAAAAGTTAGCTGCTGAAGTGATGAAACAAAGCAACTAATTTTTATCTAAAGTTCTTACAAAGGGTTTTTAGATAAAAAGTGTCACTGATCAAGACAGTAAATGAATAGCATAAGTATAGAACACTTAACATTGTATTTAGTAAGCCGCATCAGTAATCAATTGGCTTTTATTTTAGCGTTAGAGGATAGGTAATCATGGCGAAGAAAAGAGGGTTGGCTGCTAATCGGGGCTTAGATGCCTTATTAGGGTCAATCAAAAAAGAAAAGCAAATTACCGCCTCTGCCTTGCAAGACGACATGGTGGCGCGTGAAAATGCTGCGCCAGATATTAATGTGCCTGTAGAGACTAATGCGCCTGTAGATATTGTATCCACAGATATAGCGCCTGATATCACTCCGACAAAAGCCAGTAAAAAATCATCTGCGAAGACTACTGATAACGATGCTGCTAGTGAGAGTAGTACTCGCGCGCCACGTTCATCTCGTGCTACTAGTAAGGCGTCGCTCAACAAATCACGTGGCAATAGTGCAGATACGAGCGCAACCGAAGATCAGATTAGCCTTGTACAGATTGATGTCACACGCTTGCAAGCAGGTAAGTACCAGCCTCGTCGTGATATGAGTGAGACAGCACTTGCAGAGTTGGCGTCTTCTATCGAGCAGCATGGCGTGATGCAGCCTATCGTTATCCGCCCACTATTGGCAAATGAAGATAAAAGTGAAGCATTTGTCACTCACGAAATTATCGCTGGTGAACGCCGTTGGCGCGCTGCAAAAATGGCAGGAAAAGCGGTCATCCCCGCGATTGAGCGCGCCTTATCTGATGAGTTGGCAATTGCATTAGCACTGATTGAAAATATTCAGCGCGAAGACTTATCAGTGATTGAGCAGGCAGCAGCATTGCAACGTTTTCATACCGAATTTGGTATGAGTCATGCCATGATCGCTGAAGTCGTTGGCAAGGCGCGTACAACAGTATCGAACTTACTTCGTTTAAATCAGCTCCATGATACAGTAAAAGACCATTTGGCCAACAGTGCGCTAGATATGGGTCATGCTCGTACACTTTTGGCGTTGTCCTCTGAACAGCAACCTATCATCGCGCAAAAGATTATCGATGGCGGTATGACCGTGCGAGAAGCTGAAAAGTTGGTCAAATCAATCTTGCAGCCAGCACCCAAAATCAATCGTGCTGAACAAGCACAGTCTCGTGATGTAGAGCGTTTAACCCAAAGATTAACAGACATGCTTGGTGCTGAAGTCAAACTAAAGCATAAAAAAGATGGTCAAGGTAGTGTTGAGATATTTTTCCACAATCAAGACCAATTAGCTGCGTTGATCAAACATATAGAAGCTCAGGCTTAATAACGTTTGCGAGTTAGCTGTATCTATCCAAACGCTAAATCGCCTCTGCAATAATTATTTTTGCAAAAATATGGAAGAGAGTGAGTATGTGGGAATTGGTAAAAGCAGGTGGCTGGCTAATGACACCTATCGTGGTCTGTTCTATATTGGCTTTGGTTATCATCATTGAACGTAGCCATACGCTACAGTTTAATAAAGTCGCCCCTAGCAGGTTGCGCGAACAGCTAATAACTCGTTTACGTGAAAATGGCGATATTGGTCGTACACAATTGATGAATGTAAAAGAAAAGACGGCGCTTGGCGATATCTTGGCAACGGGTTTGCTATATCGTCAGTATGGGCTAGAATCGATGACAATGCACATGCAAAATCGTGCCAGCGTCCAAGTTCATCAGTTAGAAAAAAACATCAATATGCTAGGTACTATCGGTGCGATAGCGCCGTTGCTTGGCCTATTAGGTACGGTACTAGGAATCATCTCTTCATTCTTAGCGATTACCGATGGCGCAATGCAAGATCCGACGATGCTAGCCGCTGGTGTATCACAGGCACTAATCACTACCGCTGCTGGTATGATTGTTGCTATCCCTGCGCTGGTTGCTTATCGCTATTTTCAGCGCCGTATCATTGATATTAATGCTCAGTTTGAGACTCAAGCAGGGCTTATGATTCAAGAGTTGTATGATTATCACTTGCTTGCTAGTACGCAGCCATCTACATCTTCTAGCCGTACGTCAATAGAAGATAGTATTGTGCAAGAACATTCATTCGGTGGGTTAGATTCGGATAAGCCTAGTATAGCAGCAGTGTAGTAAATATGATTTTAAAGAATAGAAATCTTAAGCCTATAAATGGTAGCTGAACTAAAGAGATTGATATGCGTTTTAGAAAACCAACGGTTGAACCGCTTGAAATTAATCTGACACCGATGATTGATTGTTTACTGTTTTTGATTGTGTTTTTATTACTGGCTACCTCATTCAATCACTTTAGTCGTTTAAATATTATTCTTCCGGAAGCGGAAGGTGTCGCACTGACAGAACAAAACAACAGTATCGAGGTAGCTGTGCAAGAGGATGGTAGCTATTTGGTCAACGGCATTACACTTGCTAGTAGCAATGAGGCTGAACTGACCAGCATGTTACAGCAAGAGGCGGGCAGCAATCGCGATATGCTATTTGTTATTGCAGCGGATGCCAATGCAACTCATCAGTCTGTGGTACGAGTGATGGATATCGCTGGAAAGCTCGGATTTTTGAATTTAAACATCAGTACAGTGGTACCACTTGGCCAAACGCTGCCGCAATAACATATATAGTCTTACCATCATAAAACTGTGTGACACACAGCCTATTCATACCACGATACCCAAATTGAGGCTTTTATGAGCCAAGCTTATTTACCTGACTCTAAAAAATCTTCTGCTAAAAATGCATCGGCAGTATCGCCTGTTACCCCTAAGAGTAAGACGTTATTACGCCTACTAAGGTATTTAAAGCCTTATTGGTGGGCGTTGCTATTGACGGCGTTAGGTTTTGCAATTAATGCAGGGACAGAGATTTGGACCGCCAAGCTTCTACAATATATTACTGATGCTATCAATCAGAATGATCGAAGCAAACAAACCTTATTTCCGCTATTGATTATATTGCTATTCTTTGTGCGCGGGATTGGTAGTTTTTTGGGTAACTATTACTCTGCATTGGTCTCACGCAACTTGGTCTATGAGCTACGTGTAGAAGTTTTCAATAAATTACTGCGCTTGCCTAGCTCGTTTTATTTGGCCAATCCAGCCGGTACGATTTCATCGAAATTGATATTTGATGTTGAACAGGTTACGGCCGCCAGTACAGACTCAATGAAGACTTTGCTGCGTGATGGTTTGACCGTTGTCGCATTGATCGGTTTTTTGTTTTATAGCAATTGGCGTCTAACGCTTATTTTATTTGTGGTATTGCCACCAATACTATGGCTGGTACGCATTGCATCAAAGCGCTATCTTAAGCTTTCAAAAGGTATCCAAGAGACGATGGGTAATGTCAGTCACATTACCAATGAAGTCATCGGCGGCTATCAAGTGGTCAAAAACTACGGCGGTCAATCATACGAGTCAGCACGTTTTGACAAAACATCTAAGAAAAACCTACGCCAAGGTATGAAGGTAGTTGTTACCAATAGTATTAATACGCCAGCCGTACAGCTGTTGATGGCGATTGCGATGGCCGTTGTCGTCTGGCTTGCACTGCGACCTGCAGTAATAGATGATATCTCAGCAGGTGAGTTCATCTCCTACATTGCAGCCGCAGGTTTATTGAGTAAGCCAGTACGTTCACTAACTGATATTAATCAGAAGCTGCAAAAAGGTCTGGCTGCTGGTGAGTCGATTTTTGCGCTACTTGATGAGCCAGAAGAGGAAGATACAGGCACAATCAGTAAAGCGCTATCAGGGCAAATGTTGTTAGACAATATCAGCTTGGTTTATCCAGATTCGACGGTGGCTCTACGTGACTTTACCTTGAATATCAAAGCAGGTGAGACAGTTGCACTAGTAGGACGAAGTGGTGCGGGCAAGTCGTCATTGGTTAATTTATTAACACGAACTCTAGAGACCTCTTCAGGGCAGATCACATTGGATGGTATGCCAATTGAAGACATTAAGCTAGAGAGTCTGCGCGCCCAGATTGCAATGGTGAACCAGCAGGTAGTATTGTTTAATACCACCGTATTTAATAATATTGCTTATGGTGGCTTAGCTGATAAGACTCAAGCTGAGGTTGAACAAGCAGCAAAAGATGCTTTCGCTCATGACTTTATTATGAAAATGCCAAACGGCTATCAAAGCGAAATTGGTGCTGAAGGGTTGCAATTATCTGGTGGTCAGCGTCAGCGACTATCGATTGCTCGTGCGCTATTAAAGGATGCACCGATTCTAATTTTAGATGAAGCCACTAGCGCGCTTGATAATGAGTCTGAGTATTATATCCAGCAAGCGCTAGATAATGTGATGAAAGACCGTACCACATTGGTTATTGCCCATCGACTGACGACTATTGAATCAGCGGATCGTATTGCCGTAATGGATGGTGGTCAGATTGTTGAGTTAGGAACGCACAATGAGCTGATGCAGCTACAAGGCCACTATGCGCAAATGTATGCTCGAGATTTTGAGTAGTCAGTTTAGAAGTTTTTAGCCAATTTTCACGCAGCCATGAACCAATAAGATAAGCGATATTGATTAATGAGTATTGAGACGACAATCACCCGCGCATGGCAACGTCAAGCTGTTTGGTTGTGGTTGTTGCTGCCTATCAGTTGGTTATACGGTTTCATCATCTTATTGCGTCGTCAGGCTTATAAGGCTGGGCTATTATCAAGCTATCGAGCACCTATTCCTGTGATGGTCATTGGTAATATCAGTGTGGGCGGTAGTGGTAAGACGCCGTTGATTATTGCTCTGGTCACCTATCTGCAAAAGAAAGGTGTAGACGTAGGGGTAATCAGTCGTGGGTATGGCGGTGATACGAGTCACATGCCTGCATTGGTCAGTGCTATCAGTTTACCTCATGTAGTCGGGGATGAGCCTTGTTTGATTGCTCATATGACAGGCGCTGCTATGGCAGTGTGTCCCAATCGTCAACAAGCGATTGCCACTCTATTAAAGGCAGAGCCTAATTTGCAATTGATTATTGCAGATGATGGTTTGCAGCACTATGCACTACAGCGCGATATCGAATGGATTGTGGTAGATGCCGCCCGTGGGTTTGGTAATAAGCAGCTATTACCAACAGGTTTTTTGCGTGAGCCGGTGTCACGATTAGAGGGTGCAAATGTTATTTATCATGAAAAGCCAAGTACAGATTTAACTCGGACTTCTAGAAGTGGTAATAAGATACAGTCTACTGACCGTTTGACCATGCATTTGCAAGCTGATGAGTTACAGCGCCTATGGAATTCTACATCGAGTGCAGCTCAACTAAATAGTGTTAAGCCTACTAATAACAGCCGCGTCCATGCGGTCAGTGGTATTGGTTATCCACAGCGGTTTTTTGATACCTTAGAATCTATTGGCTTTGAGGTCATAGGGCATCCTTACTCTGATCACTATGATTTTAGTTTGGCTGAGCTTTTACAGTATGGTGATTATCCTATCATCGTAACCAGTAAAGATGCGGTAAAAATCAGCGCATTATTGGCAGACTATACAGCGACACAAGCACTCAATGATGAGTATGTAGAACTTGTTAGTAGACTATGGGTGTTGCCAGTGACGGCTGTATTATCAGAGAATAGTTATCATAATCTAGATGCGCAGCTAAAGGCGCTAGGGATTCGTATCGACCATGATATGAGCACCTCAGCCTCATTATAAATATCAGCTAATATTTTAAATCCCCGTATAATTTTTATAGGAATACGCCATGTCGTTCGCCATCACACCTGCCAAAACTCATATCGTGATTCCTGCACGTTTCAAGAGTACGCGCTTACCTGGTAAGCCATTGCTAGCTATTCATGGTAAGCCGATGATACTTTGGGTAGCAGAAAAAGCGCAGACAGCAAATTTTGCTGATGACATGTGTATAGCGACTGATGATGAGCAAATTGCAAAAGTTTGCACCGATGCAGGTTTTGATGTGGTTATGACCAGTAGCGAGCATGCTTCAGGGACGGATCGTTTGGCAGAGGTAGCAGCTATCAAAGGTTGGGCTGAGCATGATATCGTGGTGAACATGCAAGGCGATGAGCCCCTTGTACCGCCATTGCTTTTGGAGCAAGTACAGGCGCTTTTGGTAGCGGATGAGGATAGCGTGATGGCCACACTTTGTGAGCCTATTAATGACTATGATACGTTCCAAAAACCATCGGTAGTAAAAGTAGTCAGCCAATCTGCTAATAACTTACAGCGTGCGCTCTATTTCAGCCGTGCACCGATTCCTTGTGACCGTGACGTCGTATTAGCTGATAATAATCAGACGCAACCACCAAAGAACGCCTATCGCCATTTGGGTTTATACGCTTATCGTGTCAGTCTATTACAGCAGTTCGTAAACTGGCCACAAACACCACTTGAGATACTCGAAAGTTTAGAGCAATTACGTGTTTTAGAAAATGGTCAGCATATCGCAATCGCAGAAGCCGCCTGTCAGCTACCAGCTGGCGTCGATACACAAGAAGATTTAGACCGTCTAAACGCGATGAGCTTAGATAACTTTCATAACTCTCATAAGTAATAGTCTGAGCAAAGTTGCGTGCGATTCTAAGTTTTCTACAACGCTAAAGTATCGTTGTCGTGGCTATACCTGAAATACCTAATCAATGTGATAGAGCCATAACCATGAATAATTTGACAGGAAATATGGACGCATTAGATAACACAGACCGTATATATTTTGCGCCACTATTGCCATGGCAAAAAGTACTGTGGTTACAGTTGACCAAGCGCGTACTTAAGCAGCAGTCTTTGCCGCATGCATTGCTCGCTGCTGGTATGCAAGGTATGGGCAAACGCGCCTTTGTATGGCGATTGGTCGCTTGGCTATTATGCCGTGAGCGTGGCGCACACCCACTAGGTGCTTGTGAAGTGTGTGAGAGCTGTCAATGGCTCAAGTCGGGAACTCATCCGAGCCTACAAGTATTACCACTCGTTAGTATGCCTATCAGTGCCGAGAGCGATGCGCTTCAAGAAAAATCAAGTAGCACAAAAGATAAAAAAGGCGCTAAAGCTACTAGCAACAGCGCACTTAAGATCAAAGTAGATGATATTCGTGCTTTGCAGCCTTTTATTTATCAAGGCGGGCAAGGGATGCGTATCTGTGTATTAGATCACGCTGAAAAAATGACGGTGGCCGCTGCCAATGCGCTGCTTAAAACATTGGAAGAGCCACAAGCGCAGGTGCATCTATTTTTGATTAGTGATACGCCTGCTCAGCTATTGCCAACGATTAAGAGTCGTGTTCAACAGTTAGCATTACAGACAATTGAGCTGACTGTTGCTGTCGATCATGTGACGCAGGCGTTAGGTCACACGATTAACCGCGAAGCTGTCGGTACCGCTGCGATTGAGCAGTTGATACAACTAGCCAATGGTGCACCATTAGCTTCTATCGCCTTAGCGCAAGCACCGTGGTATAGCAAGCGCAGCTTATGGCTGACCACATGGCAGGCGCTACGTAGTGGTAAACGTAGTGGCGTGGCGGCAAGTGATTATTGGCAAGGTCAGCTTAATATTAAAGAATTTATACAGCTGTCTGAGCTGATGCTCCTTGATATACGCCGTGTCTGTTTGGGCCTTGTTGAACTACAAAAGGATGTCAATCTATCAACGATATTGGCTGCTTATCAGCCTACTGATAGCGGGTTAGAGGCATTTGCTAACAGCGTGCAGCAGACCAAAATTGCACTGCAACAAAATGTGCAAGAAAAATTTGCCTATGATAAGCTAATGCAAGAGTTGGCAAGCTTATAGAGCCATGCTTGAGCGCTTAATTATTGTTCGAAAATTTGCAATTGTTCTTAACTATATACTATCAGTTATTTATATAAACATATTAAACCCAGTTGATGAAGGAAGCTGACTATGGCAATGCCAGGACGTGGCGGGATTTTAACCTGTCATTATGAAAGTATCGAAATGTTATATGCCAGCTATTTGTCATTTGTCAGTAATGGCGCTTTGTTTGTACCGTCTGACAAACCTCAGCAATTGGGTGATGAAGTGTTTATTGCCATTACGCTACCCAACTCTAGTGAACGCCTACCAATGAATGGTAAGGTTGTTTGGATTAACTCTAAGAGTCAAGGCAGTCGACCTGCAGGGTTTGCTGTGCAAATTGGTAGTGATGTCTCTGGCCAAAGAATTAAGAATGAGGTTGAGCGCCTACTCGCGGGAAAAATCGATAGCTTGCAATCGACTTATACTATGTAGTATCTAGAAATCACATTTGTATCTTTAATGAGTTTGGCTGTAGTTTTTAACTTATTAATATAAAAAAAGCAGCCTTATTACTTAGTAAGGCTGCTTTTTTCGATCAATTTTATTTAGTTTTTTATAGTAGTAGGCGTTAGTAGCTTAATAACGAGGCGGCACATACATATCATCGGGAATAGGTTCGCGGTAATATTCATCATCGCGTTTGCGATTGGGTAACTCAATTTCGTCACGAGGCACTTCTTTGTAAGGGATTTGGTCGAGCAAATGGGCAATACAGTTCAGCCTAGCACGTTTTTTATTATTGCCTTCGACAACCCACCAGGGTGCTTCAGGAATATGAGTACGCTCAAACATAGTTTCTTTTGCTTTGGTGTAATCTTCCCAGCGTCGGCGCGACTGTAGGTCCATTGGTGAGAGTTTCCATTGCTTAAGCGGATCATATATTCGGCTCATAAATCGAGCATGTTGCTCATCATCAGTGATAGAAAACCAGTATTTTACTAAGCGAATGCCTGAGCGCACGAGCATACGCTCAAACTCTGGTACTGATTGAAAAAATTCCTCATATTGTGCGTCAGTACAAAACCCCATGACACGCTCAACGCCTCCGCGGTTGTACCAACTACGGTCAAACAATACGATTTCGCCTGCTGCAGGCAAGTGGGCCACGTAACGTTGGAAGTACCACTGCGTTTGCTCGCGCTCAGTGGGAGCCGGTAGGGCAGCTACCCTGCAAACGCGTGGGTTTAATCGTTGGGTAATGCGTTTAATGGCGCCACCTTTACCAGCAGAATCCCGCCCTTCAAAGATAACGACGATACGCTCACCGCGATCAACGACCCAGTCTTGTAGTTTTATCAGTTCTCGCTGTAGTCGTACCAACTCTTGAAAGTAGGTGCGTCGGTCCAGTTTTTCTTGCTCGCTCATCTCACGTCCGTTAAAACGAAAGTCACGTGCATAGTCATCTATTTCATTTTCTAGTTCTTCATCATATGTATCGATTAAGTCTTGGTGCATTTTTCGACGTAAATCATCATCAAGAATGTCTTTTTCGATGCGTTCAGTAAGAATGGCTTGTTCCTGATGGTACCGATCTACATCCTCCTCAGTCGTTAGAGATTGAAAATCAGCGGTTGCAAGCGGTTCTGTCATCACCAGTTTTTCAGAGCCAAAAATGACTTGCCTCATTTTTCTTAATAAAATTTTTGTCTTACCCATAAATATTACCTTTGTTTTGCGTATCGGCTTTTTTAAGAGGCTACTATCTAGGTCGTTTCTATCATAGCAAAGTACAGACAATAAAAAATGCCCTTTAAATAAATTAAAGGGCATTTTTTATTGATAGATATGTACTGATTAAACTAATAAGTCAGCGTATCTTTTTCACTTAAAAGTGACCAAGCTTATTTTTCTAGGATACAAGTCACGCCTTGACCACCTGCTGCGCAGATAGAGATAAGTGCACGGCCTGAACCTTTTTGATCCAATAATTTAGCAGCAGTAGCTAAAATACGACCACCAGTTGCCGCAAATGGATGACCTGCCGCTAGTGATGAACCGTTTACGTTTAATTTGCTACGATCAATGGACCCTAGCGGGGCATCTAAGCCTAAGCGCTCTTCACAGAATTTCTCATCTTCCCAAGCAGCTAGGGTTGATAGTACTTGTGAAGCGAAGGCTTCATGAATCTCATAAAAGTCAAAGTCTTGTAGAGTCAGACCAGCGCGCTCAAGCATACGTGGTACCGCATAAGCTGGTGCCATTAGTAAGCCTTCTGTAGTACCAGATTTACCAATGAAATCTACCGCTGCGGTTTCTTGATGGACGATATAAGCAAGTGGTTTTAGCCCGTGCTCTTTTGCCCACTCATCAGTACCCAATAGCACACAAGAAGCACCATCAGTAAGCGGCGTAGAGTTGGCAGCTGTCATCGTTGGATTGGCATTTTTTCTACCAAAAACTGGCTTTAATTTGCCCAGTTTTTCTAATGTAGTATCTGGACGCAAGTTGTTATCACGAGTTAGGCCTTTGTATGGCGTGATCAAGTCGTCAAAGAAACCTTCGTCATAAGCGCGTGCTAGGTTTTGATGGCTGTTAAATGCAAGCTCATCCTGCGCTTCACGGCTGATATTCCACTCAAGCGTGGTAATCGCTTGATGATCGCCCATTGATAGGCCAGTACGTGGCTCACCGTTTTGTGGTGAATCGATTAAGTCTTTTGGATTGAGACCCATTAGTGCTTTTAGACGTTGTTTGTTATCTTTTGCTGCACCAAGTTTGATCAGTACTTTACGCAAGCCATCGCCGACAGCGATAGGAGCGTCAGAAGTAGTATCTACACCGCCAGTGATTGCCGAGTCGATCAGACCAAGTGCAATCTTGTTAGCAGAAGCAAATGTCGCTTGTAAGCCAGTACCGCAAGCTTGTGAGATATCATAAGTTGGCGTATGTGGGTTCAGCGCGGTATTCAATGTCGCTTCACGAGTAAGGTTGATATCACGGCTAAGTTTCATAACTGCGCCAGATACCACTTCACCTACGGTTTCGCCTTGTAGGTTATAACGCTCAACCAAACCGTCCAATGCAGCGGTTAGCATGTCTGTGTTGCTAACATCAGCGTATGTTCCATTTGAGCGTGCGAATGGAATACGGTTACCACCTAAAATAGCAACACGATTCAGGTTTGAAGCTGGTTTGGTTGTGCTGGCTTTTTTAGCTGGAGCAGGTTTTTTGGCAGTAGTGGTTTCTACTTTTTCATCGCCCGCTTTTTTGCTAGCAGTATCTTTAGCGCTAGTATCTTTAGCGCTATTGTCTTTAGTCGAGGCGTTTTTTGCAGCGGTTTCTTTTTTTGCTGTATCTGATTTTGTATCCGTTGCTTTAACAACTGTACTTTCAACAACAGGGCTATCTGGATGATTGTTTTTATTACTCATAATATTATCCTTAAAAAGTATGGGTAGAAGTAAAAAGTGATAGGTAACAATAAAAAATAGTTAAGTTATTTTATACAAGCAAATATTATCATTTATTACGCAATACAGCTGTTTATCATAAGGCGTTTTTTATTCACTTAATGTATCTCTTTAGCAAACTATGTGACGCTTGTATGAGGTCGGTAGTAGATTCATGACCATGACGCATCGCTCTAATAGACTGACTAGTAAGAAATATTAGCATTGCATAACAGTACGTTTGATAATATATTGTTATCAATAATTAAGTATGCCATAACCTATAGGTCAGATTTTAACATGTTATAGTGGCGCTTAACGCTGCTAAAAACGACTGGCTTGTATACTGACTTGTTTACAGATTGTTGTAGACATTATCTGTTTTTGGACTTGTTTATAAGGGAAGTGTATAGTTAGGCTAGTTTTGAGGCGATTTACTAAATTTAAATAATTACGATGTCAATGTCTCTATATAATAGATTCATTGCATTTTTTATTATTATACGAATCATTAATTATAAGGATTATATTATGTCAGACCGTTACGGTGATTTTGTTCAATCTTCTATTGGCAAAAAGGTAGCAAAAAACTTAGGTTTGCCGATGCCAACGACGCTTGATCGTTTCGAAAGCGGTGAGCGTTTGGTGCGTGGTAGCGTATTGGTTGGCCGTGCTACTGGTGATGACAAGAGCGTCAGTGAATCTGTTGCCCGTATCCTGTCAGACGTCCATGCCGAAGTATATGTAAACAGCAGTGATGACATTAAAGACGCACTTGCTGATGCAGGCGTAGAGGCAAAAGCCAACACGGGCGGCGATGATCAATTCAAAGTACTGCTTTTTGATGCCAGTAATATCAGCAATGCTGAACAGCTAAAAGAGCTTTATGAGTTTTTCCATACAGTTGCACGCCGCGTAGAAAAGTCAGGCCGTGTGGTTGTGGTTGGTCGTACGCCAGAGAACATCACTGATATTGAATCTGCAATGGCTCAACGCTCGCTTGAGGGTTTTGTGAAATCAGTGGGTAAAGAGTTTAAGCGCGGTATTACAGCGCAGCTGATTTATGTTGAAGAAGGCGCAGAGCAAAACCTAGATTCAACCTTACGCTTTTTTACCTCAGCTCGTTCAGCTTATGTATCAGGACAAGTAGTACGTGTCAGTAAAGGCAGCTCAGTCGACGTTGACTGGAACCAGCCTTTAGGCGGCAAAACTATGCTAGTGACTGGCGCAAGTCGCGGTATTGGCGAAGCTATCGCTCGTGTATTGGCTCGTGAAGGGGCTCATGTTATCTGTTTAGATGTACCACAGCAGCAAGCTGACCTACAAAAAGTTGCTAGCGAAATCAGTGGCTCTGCTTTGACAGTAGATATCACTAGTGAAGACGCTGGTGCAGAAATCGCTGACGCTGCCCAAAAACGTGGTGGCTTAGATTCAATCATCCATAATGCTGGCGTGACTCGTGATAAGACGTTGGCTAAGATGGATGAGAAAAAATGGAACATGGTCATTGATATCAACTTGGGCAGTATCGCTAGATTGAACCGCTACTTGTTAGATAACGATGTGTTGAAAGAAAACGCACGTATCGTATGTGTGTCATCAATTTCAGGTATCGCGGGCAACATGGGTCAGACCAACTATGCCACTTCTAAAGCCGGTGTAATTGGTTTGGTTAACGCAACTGCCAAGCAATTAGAAAACAATGCTAAAGGCATGACGATCAATGCAGTCGCTCCTGGTTTCATCGAAACCCAAATGACAGAAGCCATTCCATTTGCTATTCGTGAAGCTGGTCGCCGCATGAACTCAATGAGCCAAGGTGGCTTGCCAGTAGATGTGGCTGAGACTATCGCATGGTTCGCGTCACCTGCGTCTGGCGGTCTAAATGGCAACACGGTTCGCGTCTGTGGTCAAAGCTTACTTGGTGCATAATGTTGATTAATTGATAAGTATATGTGAGAAATAAGGTATAGATAGAGACAGTAGTTGTATCATATGAGCTATTATTTCTCGTTTGTATCACATATGCTTACGAAATAATCTCTGATAAAGTGTAATAAAGCTGCCCAAGGGTGGCTTTTTTATGATAAAAACACAAGAACCAATAGCCAAACTATTTTTTGCTATTAAAGATACTCATGAGGTTGATTAAATTTAATGCTTATTAGATGATTTAATAGTAGGCTTTAGTCAATGACTGCAGATTGTCTTTATATACGTTAAAGAACTTGTTCAAGCCACACTTAGGATGTACTTATGTCAGACAAACATTATGATGCGTTGCCAAAAGCGCACACCACTTACGCCAATATTGTCAAAAGCTTATTGCCTATCGGTAATGGTGGCAAGGTCAGTAGAGACCAGTTGCCACAATCTACTTACTATGTAGACGACTTGCATATCGATCAAGAAAACCTAGATGATTATCGCAAAATTTGCGGTTTTGCTGATGATGGCAAAGTGCCAGCGACTTACTTCTCGGTACTGTCACAGACGCTGCAGATGAACATGATGGTCAAAGAGCCATTCCCATTTGCCATGTTAGGTCTTGTTCACGTCGATAATAGCGTCACCCAGTATCGCCCGATTGGAGAGCGTGAAACGGTAGCAATGTCGGTCACTTTTGATAACCTACGCGATCATGCCCAAGGTCAGCAGTTTGACTTTGTCACTATCGTAAAGTCAGAAGATGAAGTCATCTGGGAAGGTACATCGACTTATTTATCACGTAGCAAAAAACCTAGCAGTAAAGATAAAAAGAGCGCGCCGCGTCCAGTCATGGTCAAGCCTGAAGTAAACGAAGCAGGTGTTCATAGCATTTTTGAAGTACCAGAAGATATCGGTCGTCGTTATGCTTTTGTCTCAGGTGACTTTAACTTGATTCATTTGCATCCACTATCAGCACGCGCGTTTGGTTTCCCTAAAGCGATTGCACATGGTATGTGGTCAAAGGCTAAGTGCCTTGCTCTAATGGGTGACTTGCCTGATGCTTACACAATTGACGTTTCATTTAAGCTGCCTATCTTTTTACCAGCTGAAGTAGAGCTGATTGCTGAGCCAGTAGCCCAGCTTACAAATGTAGATGATACTTGTGAGTTTGGACTGTATAGCTCTAAAAACAATAAACCGCATTTGGCGGGTGTTGTAACCTCAAAGAGCGACAGCAAGTAGAGTAAGTATCATAAAGCTTCTATTTTAACAGCCATATTTAACGTACATATTTATTATTATGACTTCACAAAACATGCCTTCAGAAGAAAACGCGATAGACGTAGATCAAACAGATAGCTCGATAGCAACCGATAAGGTCGCCGCTAATGATAGCGGCGCTAACATGCATATTAGTGCCGATAATGGCGTTGATTTGGCCGATATCTTTGAGCCTTATTTTCGTCCAGATGCAAACACTATCGTGTGCGGTGCATTAGATGACGAAAAAGTTGCGGCTTTAGCGAAAGCGGGCGTCGAGCTGGTCATCAACTTGCAGCCTGATGACGAGTTAAGCTTTGATGAGGCATCAGCAGTTGAGCAAGCAGGTATGCACTACGAACAGCTGCCTATCAGCGGTGCTAAAGAGCTAAAGCAGCTTAAGATATTGGCATTTGATAATGTATTGCGCCAGCACCATGGCAAAAAAGTCGCTATGCATTGTGGGTCGGGTAATAGAGTAGGAGCTGCAATAGCGCTGCGGGCAGGATGGTTGCGTGGACGTAAGATGGATACAGCGATGGAACGTGGTCGCAGTCATGGTTTGACCAAGCTTGAACAAGAAGTTCATAATCGCTTGCTAGTACCGCGTTAACTAAATTTACAGTACTGCATTTCAATGCTGTCTTAGACGTGAGTAAACTCTAAAAATAACATCAAAATAAATAATAAAAAAGGCGACCAATGGGTGGCCTTTTTTATTGGCTCACAATTCATTTATACTGGTTCAAATATTTTATATAGCTTGTGTATTGCTATCATCTTAAAAATAGAATAATTCATATCACTGGAGCAAGGTAATAATAATGGATCATAATACAGAAAATTCTAATACATCTATAAATGCTGACTTTCAAAAAAAATTACAGCAATTATTGACAGATTTACAGCTTGATGATGTACCTGCTGGCGGGGCTGTGGCCGTGTATCAGGCAGGTCAGTGTATCGCGCAAGTCAGTACAGGTATGGCGCGTCCCGATATGCCGTGGCAGCCTGATACGTTGGCCATTAATTTTTCTACTGGTAAAGGAGTATTGGCAACGTTGGTTCATGTGCTGGTTTCGCAGCAACTGATCGAATATGACAAACCTATTGCCCATTATTGGACAGAATTTGCTGCAAACGGTAAAGACCAAATTACGTTGCGACAAATCATGTCACATCAAGCCGATTTGTTTTCGATCCAAAGTATTGATGTCGATAGCGAGACAGTACTCGATTGGGATACGATGCTGCACCACATTGCAGCGATGCCCATTACTTCTCCCGAAGATGCGACCAAATATGACAGCGCCTATAGTGCATTGGTCTATGGTTGGATATTGGGCGGCTTAGTAGAGGCGGTCACGAATCTATCGTTTGCTGAAGCACTGCGCCAGTATCTAACGAAGCCTCTGGGTATCGCCGACAGCTGCTATTTTGGTGTGCCAGATAGCAAAGTAGATCAGGTAGCAAAATTGGCCAAAAATTTTGAAGAATCAGAGGATACGAGTGCTCAATTAAAATCGAGACGTCAAAAACCAACCTTAAAAGTAGACTCTAAAGAGACTTTACGTACTTATGCAAGCTTACCTAGCTATCATTACTGGCAACAGAAAATGCTAAATGACAAGCGTGCAGCTGAGACGCAAAATAGCCTTGATGACAGCCTTGATGAAAATCTAAATAGCCCTGATACTGACAGCGTGCAATCTATCTTGAATACTGCGCGTATTAATAGCTTATATTTCAATACCAGTCAGCTCAATCTAAAAAACTATAAGGCGGCGCTGATACCTGCTGGCAAACATGCCCTTGACTATTATAATCGTCAGACACTACAGGCGGTCATTCCAGCGGCAAATGGGGTCGCTTCCGCTAAAGCACTGGCAACGATTTACGCAATGCTCGCTAATGGCGGTATATGGCAAGGAAAAATACTGATCGATAGTGCTACTTTTGAGCAGTTATCTACTCCGCAGGTTGAGGGTTTAGATGCGGTTATGCCAGCGGCTATGAAATGGCGATTGGGCTATCATAGATTATTTAGCTTGTATGCTAACAACGATGATGCGGATAAGAGAGTGAGCCCTGCATTATCAGGATTTGGGCATATGGGATATAACGGTTCGGTTGCTTGGTGCGACCCTGAGCGCCAATTGTCATTCGCTTTTATTCATAATTTTGATACCACCATGCTCAATGACGTTCGTCAGTTTGCATTGACAGAAGCCGTCTTAAGCTGGGTAGAAGAGATATTTTAACAATGCTAGTTTTAATCGCGAATTGATTCTGTTTTAAATATAAGCAGCATTAATTTTAATGCTGCTTATTTGGTGTCATTTTGAGCAATCTTGATGCACTGAGACCATGGATAAAGATAGAAGTCAAAATGACAATCGAACAAACAATCCACAATTTAAGCGCATCCTCATCTGCGAAGAAACCTTGATTGAGCGCATAGGATAGATAATACAAAGTACCGATACCACGAATACCTAAAGCTGATATCGCGTATTTCTCGGTATGAGGTAAGTTCAATCCTGATAAGGCAATAAATCCACCAATCGGTCGTATGAGTAGTAGGAAGGTAAAGCTTACGATATAGACGCGCCATGTCAGCTCGACACCTGCTTGCAACCCTTGACCGAGGAACATGCCGAAGATAACTAGCACTAATGACATTAGTAAGCCTTCTGATTGCTCAGCGAAATCATGCAGTTTTTGGTGATAAGTATGCTCACATTCTGAGCGACGAAACGCAAATGCGGCCACGAATACAGCGATAAAGCCATAACTATGTACATACTCTGCAAGTCCATAGGCTAGTAGCGTCAACGCAATAACCACATAGCCTTGCGAGATGGTAGTCTCACGAGTGTGTTTAGAAAACACGACTTTGGCCAATATTTTACCAACCAGTACACCCACCACTACGCCTGCGCCAATCTTCCATAAGACATCATGAGTAAACCATGACCATAGCATATCGTAAGTAAAGGCTTTGCCTTCACTGAACGCTTCTGCAATCTTAATCGCTAGGTACACAAACGGAAAAGCCAAACCGTCGTTCAACCCTGCCTCTGACGTTAAAGTAAAGCGCGGTGTGTCTTCTCCTCCTGTATTGGGAGGTCCCACCTGAATGCTCGAAGCTAACACGGGATCAGTAGGCGCTAGTACCGCACCTAATAAAATAGCTGCACCAAGGCTTAAACCAAACGCGTAATACCCCAAGACTGCCATCGCAAAAATACCAATAGGCATGGTGATGAGTAGTAGCCTTACCGTTGGTCGCCACAGTCGCCAAGACAACTCAGTATCGATTTTAATACCAGCACCAACCAATGAGACCAATACAACAATCTCAGTCAGTTTCTCGATGAGTAAACCGTTATCAAGTGGGTCTAAAAAGGACAAAGACGTCCACCAGTAGCCCATCATCAGACCGAAGCTGACTTGGAGCATCGGTAAAGAGATAGAGGTGCGCTTAAAAATAACAGGAAATAAGGCTCCTAGTAGAAAGGCAATCCCGCAGATTAATAAGAATAAGTTGTATTTTTCAATCATAAGGTTTACGCACGTCGTTATGTTTTAAGGGTCGATTTTAAGAGGGTAATTTTAGATATTGATGACAATTCACAGCAATAGTTGATAGTCAGTCACTGATACTCTTTATCATGACGTCAAAATAAAATAATTACCGCAAAAAATAGTTATCAAAACGACAGCTACGTTGTTTTTTGGTGAAAAAAAAGCCTGCGTTGCGCAGGCTTAATACATTTTTATCAGTATGTTTGTATCATCAATAGCTTATAGACTAGCGTTCGACTTGACTCACATCACGGACGGCACCAGTATCAGCACTGGTGGTCATAGCCGCATAAGCACGTAATGCTGGCGAGACATGACGATCACGGTTGACAGGTTTCCATGCATCACGTCCACGCGCTTCCATGGCTTCTCGGCGAGCAGCTAAGTCTGCATCACTCACTTGCATGTTGATGGTACGATTTGGGATATCGATATGAATGCTATCGCCTTCTTCGACCAAACCAATCGCCCCACCTTCAGCAGCTTCTGGGCTAGCATGACCAATTGATAGACCTGATGTACCACCAGAGAAGCGACCATCAGTCAGTAGGGCGCATTCTTTACCCAATCCTTTTGACTTCAGATAAGTCGTTGGGTACAGCATCTCTTGCATACCAGGGCCGCCTTTAGGGCCTTCGTAGCGAATGATGACGACATCGCCTGCAACGATTTGATCAGCCAATACCGCAGCAACCGCATCATCTTGTGATTCAAATAGACGCGCGCGACCAGTAAAGGTCAAGATGCTTTCGTCGACGCCTGCGGTTTTGACCACACAGCCGCGCTCAGCGATATTGCCATATAGTACGGCTAAGCCGCCATCTGTAGAGTAGGCGTGTTTGGCACTACGGATACAGCCTGACTCACGGTTGACGTCGAGGTTTGACCACTCTTTTGATTGTGAAAACGCCTCTGTGGTACGTACGCCACCAGGTGCTGCAAGGAAGCGTGCGCGAGCCTCATGATTGTCAGGGTTCATGATGTCCCACTTATCGATGGCTTCTTTCATCGTTGCGCTATGGATAGTTGGCACATCAGTTTTTAATAACTCAGCGCGATCAAGCTCAGCGAGTAATGCAAAGACACCGCCAGCACGATGCACGTCTTCCATATGGTACTTCTGTGAGGCAGGGGCTACTTTTGCAAGACAAGGCACACCGCGACTTAGACGGTCAATATCAGCCATCTTAAAATCGATCTCTGCTTCATTGGCAGCAGCAAGTAAATGCAAGATGGTATTGGTTGAGCCACCCATGGCGATATCTAAGCTCATAGCATTTTCAAAAGCAGCTTTGGTAGCGATAGAGCGTGGTAGCACAGAGTCATCATCCTGCTCATAGCGACGCTTGGCAAGCGACACGATTGTACGACCCGCTTCTAAAAATAGCTCGCGGCGCAATGAGTGAGTAGCTAGTAGTGAGCCGTTCCCTGGTAAGGCTAAGCCTAAAGCTTCGGTCAAGCAGTTCATCGAGTTGGCGGTAAACATACCAGAGCACGAACCACAAGTAGGGCAGGCTGAAGCTTCGATAGCGGCGACGTCTTCATCACTGATGCTATCATCAGCAGCGTCCATCATCGCATCGACAAGGTCAAGCTTGCGAACAGCGCTACTGTCACTACTATCCGTATTATGGCTCTTACCAACGGTACTGGCTAAGATTTTGCCCGCTTCCATTGGACCACCTGAGATAAATACCACTGGAATGTTAAGGCGCATGGCGGCCATCAACATACCCGGAGTGATTTTGTCACAGTTAGAAATACAAACTAGCGCATCTGCACAGTGGGCATTGACCATATACTCGACAGAATCAGCGATCAAATCGCGGCTTGGTAGCGAGTACAACATACCGCTATGGCCCATCGCAATACCATCATCGACCGCAATGGTATTGAACTCTTTTGCAACGCCGCCTGCTTGCTCAATCTCACGGGCGACCAGTTGTCCAAGGTCTTTTAGATGCACATGGCCGGGTACAAACTGGGTAAAAGAGTTAGCAATCGCAATGATTGGCTTGCCAAAGTCGCCGTCAGTCATGCCGGTTGCACGCCATAATGCGCGCGCGCCTGCCATATTACGACCGCCGGTAGAGGTTTTTGAGCGATAATCCATGTGATATTCCTTACAAATAGGCGGGGTTGTTAAAATGTGCACCCTTAGTTTTAATAGGGATAGTGTGCTTTTTATAGAGAGTGAGTACTAGTGAATAATACTAATTCGTTACCATACCATTAGATATGAATAATTAAAAACAATATGCTAATAACAGTGAATTAATAATCATAAGCGATGAGCGAAAAAACCGTTATTCAAAATATCTATTCAATACGTTCTAATATGGCTTTTTCAAACCAAGGAAGATCAGCTTTGTCTGCTTCTAATTTCACAATGGCTGCAAGCGCATGAGTAGCCAGTAGCTGTTGATAATCACTACTAGCTTCAATCGTCAACAGTGACTCGGCAGGTAGTGCTTGCGTATTGGGGTTTTGCTCGTCAATACTAATTAATATTTGTTTATTATTTTTATAAAGGACGTCTACACGACCAAAAAACTGCCAGTCTTTGAACGCTGCCGTAATTGCATCTGCAGCATCCTTGGTATATACCTGCTGCGTCTCTTTACCCGTATTGGTCCAGTGTAGTCGTACGGCCAATTGCAATGCCTCACTAAATACGACCAACGAGCCGATAATTTTCACATGCCAAGGACTGGTCAGCAGCTCATCGTCAATACCAATTAACTTGGCAGCCTCATGAGCCGACATAGGTGTGTTAAATTGAAGCAGTAACTCAGGAGTGAGCGGGTGCGTTTGTTTGATCGCATCATCTAAACTGTCATAGTGATACAAAAAGGGCAGTGGCAAATCTTGTGTGACAGTTTTCTTTATAATTTTACAATTGTGTATCTGCCAGCTGATGGCTTTATCAGTCAATGCTTCTGCTAATATGATAGCGTTCGGATCGATGGTTTGAGTACCACTTTCACTCTCAATATCAGAGTGTTCCCCCTTATTATCAAGGGTTGCAGCAGTATTATCTATATCTGGTTGAGTTGGCAAAGTAGGCAAATCCATAAACATAGCGTTATTAAAATAGAGGGTTAATATAACATTTTAAAGGCATGACTCGCCAATAAATTAGTGAGCTAGCATGGTTGGAATATGGCTTGTTATTTTTCAAATTCGATTGTCATACTGACTTGTACTAAAACTATATTTCGTCCACTATATGACAGATACTTTTATCTATTTTGGATAGCTATTAAGCTATTAATTAACTAATAATAAAACTTTTAAAGGAAGAAATAATGACTGAATTGAATCAACAGACTACTTACGACGACAATAATATTTTTGCCAAAATGTTAGATGGTGATATCCCGTATCATAAAGTATATGAAGATGATAAAACGCTCGCCTTTATGGACATCATGCCGCAAGCAGAAGGCCATGTATTGGTGATACCGAAGCAAAAAGCGGTAGATTTGGCCGATCTTGAGCCAGAGTATGCTGCTGCGGTATTAATGACGTCTAAAAAGGTTATGCAAGCCCAGCGTCAAGTGTTTGAGCGTGAAGGCGTTATCCAAATGCAGTTGAATGGCTCACAAGCAGGTCAAACAGTCTTTCATTATCATGTACATCTCATTCCATCAAGTATCCATGAATTGGGTCGTCATGCAGTAACCCAAGCTGATAATAATGATTTGGCAAATATTGCGCAGAAGTTGGCGGCAGTGATTGATGCATAGTTAGAAAGCGACATGATTTTAATATAGGTAAAAAATATTAGCACCTATGAATTAACGAGCATTTATAGGTTATAAACCACTAAAAAAATACATATACAATCAAAAGGTAGCTAGCAAGCTGCCTTTTTTATTTTCTTGGTAATAGTCATGTAACATTCGTTAAAGTCGTGTTACGAGTTGAACGCTTGTCTAGGGTTTTGGAAAAGAGTGTGATAATTATTATAACCATTCACACACATTTTCTAATCTTTGCCTTAATTAAAAATTTTCATAAAAAGGCATCGTCAACTTTTGAGGATATTGTCTTTCATGAGTAAATTACCTCGTTCGACTATTTTATTACCAGTCTTTGTACCTGCAGCAATTATTATGCTGCTATTGGTCATTGGTACGGCGATTAATCCTGAAGCAGCGGGTGCTCTGTTTAGTGATGTGCTTAGTTTTACGACTGAGACATTCGGCTGGTTTTATATGCTGGCAGTGGCACTGTTTTTGATGTTCATTATTGTACTGGCGTTTTCGTCTTATGGCAGTATCAAGCTGGGTCCTGATCATGCTGAGGCGGAGTACGGATTCCTTGAATGGTTTGCCATGCTGTTTTCGGCAGGTTACGGGATTGCGCTACTGTTTTATGGGGTAGCGGAACCAGTGATGCACTTTTCTAGTCCGCCAATGTCGGATCCGCAAACTATTGCTGCGGCAAAAGAAGCGATGCAAATTGCGTATTTTCATTGGGGTTTTCATATTTGGGCGATTTATGGTGTCGTTGGTTTATCACTAGCGTATTTTGCGTTTCGTCATGGTCTACCACTATCAATACGCTCGACGCTGTATCCGATTATTGGTGACAGGATTCATGGCCCTATCGGTCATACAGTCGATGTGTTTGCGATATTAGGTACGATGTTTGGTATTGCTACCAGTCTTGGCTTGTCGGTGTCGCAAATCAATGCGGGACTCAATTATCTATTGCCAGATATCATTCCAGTGAATACGACCGTACAGGTGATAGCCATTGCCTTGGTGACCGCCGCGGCATTGGTATCGGTATTGGCAGGTATGGATAAGGGTGTAAAACGCTTATCTATTTTAAATATGCTATTAGCAACTGCGTTGATGCTGTTCGTATTTGTTGTCGGTCCGACCATTTTTATCTTGAACGCCTTTATGGAAAATACGGGTAGCTATTTGGGTAATATCGTTGAACGTACCTTTAGCTTGCAGGCATACGAGAATAGCAATTGGATCGGTAGCTGGACCTTGTTTATTTTTGCATGGACAATTGCATGGGCACCATTTGTTGGCTTGTTTATCGCCAAGATCAGCCGTGGCCGTACCATTCGCGAGTTCGTATTGGGTGTGATGCTGGTACCGACCTTCTTTACGTTCTTTTGGTTTTCGGTGTTTGGTGATACCGCGCTACACATGATTATGGTCGATGGTTATACCTCATTAATCAGTGAAGTACAAAACAACCAAGCGATTGCTTTGTTTAAACTGTTAGAGAATCTACCGTTTACTGAATTTGTATCGTCGTTGACCATTTTATTGATTATTACCTTTTTTGTGACGTCTTCGGATTCTGGCTCATTGGTAATCGACTCGTTAGCGGCAGGTGGTCGCAGTGATACACCATGGTGGCAGCGTAGCTTTTGGGTAGTGACTGAAGGTGCTGTCGCAGCAGTATTGCTACTTGCAGGTGGTTTAGAAGCCCTACAAACAGCGGCTATCGTTAGTGCGTTACCATTTGCGATTATTATTCTGATCTCTATGTTTGGTATGTGGCGTGCGCTGCGTATCGAAGGACATCGTAATCAAAGCCTTGGTAATGACAACAGACTGCCGCCGCATTTACTCAAACCGTCTGCATGGCGCGAGCGTATTGATTATATGACCGATAAGCCAACGCGTGAAAAGGTTCTTAGCTATATCAAAGAAGTGGTTATGCCTTCGATGATGGAGGTGTCGTCTAAATTTGCAGAAACTGGCTGGACGACTGAGGTCAACTATGACGCAGCCAATAACCGTGCGGTGCTTGAGTTGCAACGTGGTGACGATGTCGAGTTTTGGTATGAAGTGCGCCTATCTGAGCATGATGCGCCCGATTATTATACGGAAGACAGCGCAGATACTTTACCGCAAGAGCACCATCATCGCGCTGAGGTGTATCTACGCCGTGGTGGTCAGACCTATGACTTATATGGCTACAAATCTGAATCAGTGATTAATGACATCATTGATCAGTTTGAGAAGTATTTACATTTCCTCAATGTATCGCCTGATAGTCTGCCATGGCGCATGCAAGAGCATGATGACGACATCACGCTAGAGCAGGGCAGTGTGCTTGATAAATAATGCATGGGATGCATCAAAAACGAGTAATGCTTATGCAAGCTATTCGCGTTAATCGCTTGCAATAAGTGCAAGAATCCTTAGAATAACGGCTTGTTTTCCTTACAAATCAAGCCGTTTTTTATGTCTATTGATTCTCCCATTTTACCTTCGTCCTCGACTTTGTCTGATCATCCGCTATTACAGCCATTAAATATCGGTGGCCTGACGATTGAAAACCGTTTAATGGTCGCACCAATGGCAGGCGTGACGGATAATCCTTTCCGCCGACTGTGCAAGTCATTTGGCGCAGGTCATGCGGTCAGCGAGATGATCATCGCTGATACCGCTCTTTATGCACGCAAAAAATCCTTGTACCGTGCCAATTTTGACAATGAGATTGCCCCTATTTCTGCACAGATAGCAGGTGCAGAGCCGGACAAACTGGCTGAAGCGGCACGATATCAGATTGATAATGGTGCACAGATTATCGATATCAATATGGGCTGTCCGGCCAAAAAAGTCTGTCGTAAGCTGGCAGGCTCTGCATTGTTGCAAGACGAAGATTTGGTCGCGCGATTGCTAGATGCAACGGTCAATGCCGTTGATGCACCTGTCACGCTAAAGACACGTCTAGGCTTTGAAAACGGTCGTGAAAATATCTTACGAGTCGCCAAGCGTGCTGAGCAGGCAGGCATTGCAGCGATTGCTATTCATGGCCGTACGCGTGAAGACATGTATACAGGCAATGCACGCTATGAGCTAATACGCGAAGTCAAAGAAAGTATCAGCATTCCTGTCATTGCCAATGGTGATATCGATAGCGCACAAAAAGCTCAACACGTCTATGAGATGACAGGCTGTGATGCGGTGATGATTGGGCGTGCTGCACAAGGGCAACCATGGATATTTCGCGATATTGAGCACTTTTTGCGTACTGGCGAGCGTCTAGAGGCACCGAGCGTTAGTGAGATAAAAGAGATCGTACTGGCTCATTTGCAAGAGCTTTATGATTTCTACGGCGAGTATTCAGGCTGCCGTATCGCTCGCAAACATATTGCATGGTATACGACAGGCATTCCAAATTCTAACGCCTTTAGACAGGCGATGTATGGTGAAGAGAGCACGGCTGGGCAATTCAAAGTGGTCGAGACTTTTTTACAGGCGCATGAGTAGCAATCGCTTAAATCTTGTTTTGTAAACTCGTGCTAATTACTTTTCATAGTACTTTTTACGTCTTGCCTTTTGATAGCTCTTGTATCTAACAGCTATGCTTTATCAATTGGCACAGTATGATTGTCAGTATCAGACGGTTTATCAGGCGCAGGCTTTCTATTTTGCCAAGGGAATCGACCTTCTAATTCAACCTGTAACGATAAGCTTAAAAAGGTTCGAATCAGTACGATAAAACCTAGCACCAGTACGCTGCGTAGCGATGGCTCGGTGACGACAGTAGCCACGATATCAGCGGCGATTAGCACCTCTAACCCCAACAATATAGACTTGCCTACGGTCTGTCTGATTTCAACATAAGTATCATTATTAAAATGCCCCGACGATCGAAAAGCCCTATATAAAGCAAGAAATAGCCCAAAAAACATAATGAGGACGCCAATGACTTCGATCATTTTGGCAATTAAGTCGATATAGTGAGTTAGTGTGTCTATCAAAGTAGATACTCCTCGTAATTGATCAGAAAAAAGCTTAGCACTTAACACTTAGTACTTAGCACTTAGTAATTAACAACAAGCTAAAAATGTATTTATAAATATTTATGTCGACGAAATTTGTAAAAGTCCCGTTAGCTAACGCCCACTATGGTTTTGTTCACTCCATACGACATTTTTTGCTATGCTATAACCGAATACCAATAACTATAGAATAAACGAAAAGGACTTTTTATGGCCAATCTCTCGAAAAAAGCAATCACCAAAGCCGTCAAAGGCAAGAATATTATCATCACAGGCGCTTCAAGTGGTATCGGCGAGCGTACGGCTTTTTTGCTCAGTGAATGCGGCGCGCATGTTATTTTGCTGGCCCGTACTGAAGATAAGCTAAAAATGGTCAAAGAAAATATTGAAACGCTTGGCGGCGCGGCCAGCTACTATCCATGCGACCTGACCAATATGGATGAGATTGAAAAAACCAGTGAAAAGATTTTGGCTGACTTTAAGCATGTCGATGTACTAGTCAACAATGCGGGTCGTTCGATTCGCCGTTCAGTGCATGAGTCGGTCAACCGTTTTCATGATTTTGAACGTACCATGGAGATTAATTATTTTGGCGCGGTCAAAATCATTCTTGGTTTCTTGCCAACGATGATTGGTCGCCAGACCGGTCAAATCGTGAACATATCTTCAATTGGGGTATTGGCAAACAGTCCGCGCTTTTCAGCGTATGTCGCGTCAAAAGCTGCCTTAGACGCATTTAGTCGCTGTTTGGCTGCTGAAGTCAAAGGCGATAATATCAAAGTGACCAATATCTTTATGCCACTTGTGCGTACCCCGATGATTGCGCCAACCAAGCTATATCGTTATATGCCAGCACTGATGCCTGACGAAGCAGCGATGATGGTCGCAAAAGCCATCGTTCATAAGCCAAATAGCATCGCTAGTAATATGGGTAAATTTGCCTCGGCGACTTATTCACTGGTACCAGCCTTTAACGTTGGTGTCCAGTCCATTGGTTATCGCATTTTCCCAAGTTCGACCGCCGCACAAACGACTGATAGCAAGCCTAACCTTGCTCAGCGTGCCTTTGCCAAAATTCTTCCTGGTGAGCATCACTAGAATCGATGTGTTATCAGGCTCGAATTTGAATAAAAAGGATACTACGGTATCCTTTTTTTATGCCTCAAATACTCTTAAGCAGTATAAAAGCCTTCTTCGCCGCCAGTATGTTAAAGGCTTAGTTATACGTTAAGTGAACTCTTAAAACTTCCGCTGTTCAATTTCCTATGTATCTTTAATTCTAAGAAAGATGAATAAAATTCATCTTATGTTTAAATTGTATCGTTTTTATTCATGTTTAGATTTCGGTATGATTCACCTCATACACAGATTTGGTTTTATCTCAGATAAATAAGGTAGCGGATCACCATGAGTAAAGAATTCAATTGTTCAATTAAGCACATTCGTTTTGACGAAAACTATCAGCCTGCAGATAGCACGCGTTTGACGACTAACTTTGCAAATTTGGCACGCGGCGAGCACCGCCAAGAGAACTTACGCAAAACGTTAATCATGATCAATAACCGCTTTAATGCATTGGCGCATTGGGATAATCTGACGGCAGATCGTTATTCTGTTGAAGTTGATATCATCTCTGTCGATCTAGATGTTAAAGGCAATGGTCAGACATTCCCTATTATCGAAACGCTAAAAACCACGATTGTGGATCACAAAGAAAACAAGCGTATCGACGGCATGGTTGGCAACAGTTTCTCCTCTTATGTGCGTGACTATGACTTTAGTATTGTGTTACCAGAGCATCGTGATAAGAATTTAGCATCAATCACGCCAGATAATTTTGGTGAGTTGCACGGCAAGCTGTTTCAATACTTATTGAATTCAGAAGCTTACAATGCCCATTTTCACAAAAAACCTGTGATTTGCCTGAGCGTTTCAACCAGCAAGACTTACTACCGTACTGTCAATCAGCATCCTGTATTGGGCATTGAGTACAAGCAAGATGAATACTCGTTGACCGACGACTACTTTCATAAAATGGGCTTAACGGTACGTTATTTTAAGCCTGAAGGTAGCGCCGCGCCATTAGCATTTTATTTTGCAGGGGACTTGCTCAGTGATTACACCGATCTTGAGCTTATTAGTGCAATCAGTACTATGGAGACCTTTCAGAAGATTTACCGTCCTGAGATTTACAATGCCAACTCAAGCGCTGGACAAGTGTATCAACCTAGCCTGAACTACCAAGATTATTCATTGACTCAAGTGGTCTATGACCGTGCCGAACGCAGTCAGATGGCAGTGACCCAAGGCAGATTTACTGAGACGCATTTTATTAAGCCGTATCAAACAATCCTTGAGGAATGGGCTGCAAACTATGATGTAACAGGCGATACTGCTCAAAAAGAAGCTGCTGAAAAAGAAACGGCTAGGAAGCAAGCCGCTTAACTGAGTATTACTCATCAACATAATAAAAAATAAATTAATTAGAAGATAAATCGTATGAAACTACTATTACCAACGTCTACCGCTGGCAGCTTACCAAAACCTTCTTGGCTAGCAGAACCCGAGAAAATTTGGTCACCTTGGGCGTTAGAAGGCGAGCAGTTGCTTGAAGCCAAGCAAGATGCGCTACGTGTATCATTGCAAGAACAACAGCATGCAGGCATTGATATTGTGAGTGATGGCGAGCAGACCCGTCAGCACTTTGTGACTACGTTCATCGAGCACCTTGATGGTGTTGACTTTGAGAAGCGCGAAACGGTCAAAATCCGTAATCGTTATGATGCGAGCGTGCCGTCAGTTGTTGGTGCGGTGAGCCGTCCAAAGTCCGTATTCGTTGATGATGCCAAGTTTTTACGTCAGCAAACCGATCAGCCAATCAAATGGGCTTTGCCAGGGCCGATGACGATGATTGATACGTTATATGACGGTCATTATAAAAGCCGTGAAAAATTGGCTTGGGAATTTGCTAAAATCCTGAACCAAGAAGCAAAAGAGTTAGAAGCGGCTGGTGTTGATATTATCCAGTTTGATGAGCCCGCATTTAACGTATTCTTTGATGATGTGAACGACTGGGGTATTGCAACTTTAGAGCGTGCCATTGAAGGCCTAAAATGTGAGACAGCTGTCCATATTTGCTACGGCTATGGCATCAAAGCCAATACTGATTGGAAAAAGACACTGGGCTCAGAGTGGCGCGAATACGAAAAAGCGTTCCCTAAACTGCAACAGTCGAAAATCGATATTGTCTCACTTGAGTGTCAAAACTCACGTGTACCTATGGATCTGATTGAGCTGATTCGCGGTAAGAAGGTGATGGTCGGTGCCATTGATGTGGCAACCAACACTATTGAGACACCAGAAGAGGTGGCAGATACGCTACGCAAAGCGCTACAATTTGTCGATGCCGATAAGCTGTATCCTGCCACTAACTGCGGCATGGCACCTTTGTCTCGCCAAGTCGCACGTGGTAAGCTCGCGGCATTAAGCGCTGGTGCTCAAATCGTTCGTCAAGAACTAACTGCTTAGAGTTTAGCCGTTTAGGAAATTCTATTTAAAGAATTTCCCTTGCAAAACTAAAATTGAAGCACAATTTTTTAACGTTATTTTTAACGTTTCTCGGGATTGAAGCAATGATTAAAGATAGGATTGACGCGACCGACTTTAGAGATGCTATGTCTTTGCTAACGACTGCGGTCAATGTGGTGACCACATCAGGCGCGACGGGCATGCATGGGTTTACAGCATCGGCAGTATGTAGTGTCACAGATACACCGCCGACCTTGCTCGTCTGTATGAATCAAACGTCTCGGTCACATGGCTACTTTCTGGAAAGTAAGATTTTAAGTGTGAATGTGTTAGGCGCGCAACATGAGCAGCTGTCCAATGCTTTTGCCTCTAAATTGTGTTCAGAAGAACGGTTTGAATATGGTTCTTGGACACAATTACAAACAGGTGCTCCTGTGTTAGAAGATGCCTTGGTCAGCTTTGATTGTGAGATTGAACAAATTCAAGAAGTCGGCACACATAGCGTCTTTATGTGCCGCGTTGTCGCCATCAATCAGGCTGAGCCACAAGGCGGAACTGATGAAGGGTTGGTTTACTTTAACCGTGCCTATTCTAGAGTAGGGCAAGTGGAGCTTATTTAATCCAATACCTATAATCCAACACCTAAGCCTATGGGCTATTGCTCGTTCAATATTGAGCAGTCGTTTAACTATAATTATCATCTCATTAAATCTAAATAAGAAGTAACTATCCTGTGGAATTAATAACTTTTCTAATAATAGGGGCGCTAGCAGGATTTGCTGCGGGGCTATTTGGAGTGGGCGGTGGCACTATTATCGTACCACTGCTATTTATCGTTTTTACGCAAATGGGTTACAGTCCTGACACTATTATGCACTTGGCCTTGGGTACTTCACTGGCGACTATTATCGTTACATCCATAAGCTCGCTCATGGCGCACAACAAAAAGGGCGCAGTCATGTGGCCTGTCTTTAAAAATCTGACGCCAGGCTTAGCAATAGGCTGCTTTTTAGGGGCAGGGATAGCAGGACAGATATCTGGGTTGTATCTGCAGTTGATTGTAGGTGTGTTTTTGCTTTGGGTCGCTTATAAAATGTTTATGGGTGGTAAAAAGAAAGCAAATAGCGATGCTGGTAATGTTCATATAGCTTTACCTTCAAAGCCTAAGCAACTAGCAGCAGGGGCTGGTATCGGTATCGCTTCTGCTATTTTTGGGATTGGCGGTGGTAGCTTAACCGTACCTTATCTCACACGTTACGGTGTGGTGATACAAAAAGCCGTTGGAACCTCAGCCGCTTGTGGTTTACCTATCGCCATTGCAGGTGCGCTAGGATTTATGTTCTTTGGCATGCAAGCTCAAGTCGACGTGCCCAATACGATTGGCTTTGTTCACATCTATGCTTTTTTGGGCATTAGCATCATGAGCTTTTTCACCGCCAAGCTAGGCGCAAAAGTCGCTCACGCATTATCGCCGCAGTTGCTGAAAAAATGCTTTGCAGTACTGTTGACCGTCGTAGGCTGTTACTTCTTATATAAAGGATTGCTCTAAATAATTTGAGATTAATGGACGCTTGAAAGGATTCAAGGGCAGGTTTTCAATTAGCATACCGACTAGCTACATTCTTAAATTGTAGCTAGCCGGTATGCAGTTTTGTAGAAGGTATGTTTATTCAGTCCTTTATTTAGCTAAATCACTTAACCAAATACTCGCCATAATATCCAAAATATTCCTATCATCAAGACAGCGATTACTAGCAATCGTTTTAGCCAATAAGGCAGTAGAGGTTTCTTGTAGCCTAAGTCATTTAACTGACTATCGACACCATCTTGCAGCCCCTTAAACCCTTGGCTCTGCTTAGTCGTTTTAACACGATTTTTTACCAATGGCCCAGGCTCGTCTTCTTCTTGCTCTCTATCAAAGCTGATGGCTTGATTTGGAATGCCTTGTTTACTAGCGATAGTATTGAGCTTCTGTTGTTGCTTTACTTTTAGCTGGGTCTCATAAGCATCAATTCTACTTTTGGCTTCATCCATACTGATGTTTTCGTCTGCCGCCAAAGTTTTAATAGCCATTACTAGGTTGTTTTTTTCGACCATCATAATGACGTCTCTTGGCAACTTGGTATTGACCGGTTTTGCGCTAGGGTCGGGGTTAAACATGACTGTCCTTATTACGGCGTATAAGTGCGAATGAGTTATATGCTCATTATAACCATGTTAGATAAGTAATGTTCAAGCAAAAAAATACCGCGGCCACTATGGTGACTGCGGTATTTTATTATTTATCGTTATTTGCATTTTTGCCAATATTTGATAATTATAGATCTTTCCAGCGTTGGATAGACTCTTTGATAACTTCTTTCGCTTCTGCAACATCACCCCAAGATTCAACAACCGTCGTACCAGCTTTTTTCAGGTCTTTATAATGACTGAAATGGAACTCTAACTGGTTGATCAACTGCTTTGGTAGGTCTTCTAAGCTGTTGTAAGCATTGCCTGTGTCACGGTCGTCAGCAGGGACAACAACGATTTTGTCATCTACTTCGCCATCATCAACAAACTTCATCACACCGATAACTTTGGCTTTTAAGAAAATACCAGTCGGTAGTGGCTGCTCAGTCAATAGCAATACGTCAAGCTCATCACCATCTTCGTCAAGTGTTTGCGGGATAAAACCATAGTTACAAGGTTTGGCAAAAATCTGTGGGTCAATACGGTCAAGCTCAAATACTGCTAATTCGCGATTCCACTCAATTTTATGGCTGCTACCAGCTGGGATCTCTACTACTACGTTGATGATGCCGCCGTCTACGTCGCCTGCGTCCAAAATTTTGTTAAAATCTGCCATAAAATGCTCCAATTTGCTTTTGTTTTAAATGTTTGAATAAGGGGTTGAGCTAGGGATACAGCAAGGATAGTTGCTGCGTCCGATTTGTACTGCATGCGATTATAGCAAGTTTGTACTGAATTTTCTCTTAATGCTTAAGTCTAAGCGTGCAAGATATTATGCAAAAAAAGATTATGCAAAAACGGGCTCAAAACTTACTTGGGTGCGATAGCTCGCAACTCAATCAGCCCAGCATGACGCTTGGCGATGTTATCGATAAGTTTTTGAGTGACTGTCTCATAGCTGAATGAATCGCTCATTTGCTGCTCGGTCTGCGCTTCTGGCTCTGTTTGCTCTGAATCTGTCTGCATGGCTACAAAATCAGACAATCGCAACATTTGCATGCCAGCATAGCCACAAGGATTGATAGCGTTAAATGAAGACAAGTCACAATTTAGATTAATCGCAATACCATGGTAGCTAAAGCCATGCTTAATCTTAAAGCCTAGCGAGGCCATTTTGCCAAGCATAATCTTATTATCAAGAGAGTTATCATCTGTAGAGGTGCTGTCATCTGTTGCAGCAGTATTTGCATATAAGTAGACACCTGGGGCATCGCGGCGTGCATGAGCACTGATGTTGTCGCTACTAGATGGTGAGCTACGCAAACAGTCATTAATAACGTCTTCTATCGCTTGCTCAGCATGGGAGACGAGATTGCGCACACTCCATTTGAGACTGTCCAAGTCAAACAACCAATAGATAACCAACTGCCCATGACCATGCCATGTCACCTGACCACCGCGATCGGTCTTGATGATAGGCGTGTCAGTGCGCTGTAATATGTGCTCTTCTTTGCCTGCCTGTCCAAGCGTGTAGACATCGTTATGATCGACAATCCATAATTCATCAGGCGTACGCAGCCCTTGTTGCTTTTTTAGATCGATACGTTCGAGGGTGCGTGCCAGCATCGCATCGAGAGTAGGGACATAATCGGCCGCTGAGAGAGATTTGCTGACAAGCGTATCATTGAGGGGTTGTGTGTCATTTTGCATGAGAGTATCTGTCTTATTATTATCGAGTTTAAAATAAATAATGCTCATCAGTAGTGTAGCAGTTTTGGCGACCATCGCCCAAAGATATATACTGTCGCAATGTCTGTAAGTGGCGTAAATGCTAATAGCAAACAGCTAGCAATGGCTGACGAAATAATAGGTATAGAACCGTGGCAAGTCGCTTATAAAGGTACTGCTAGTACAGACGCAGTAGTCAACCAAAGGTGCTGTTCATTGCTCAGTCGATGCGCTACATTAAAGTGTGATGAATGGAATCTGATGAAATTTATAGTCAGAGTAGGTTATCAAAGAGTGCACCTGACTAGAAAGATAGAGCCTCTAACCCAATATAATGTAGTGACTACAAACCTTATGACTATTACAAGGAAGACAAATGACAGATAGCAACCAAAGCGCCCATGAGCAGCCAGTGACCGAGACCGGTTTTGCGCTGCAGCGTGTGCCTGAAGCACTAAGTACGGCGACGACTATCGATGAGATGAAAGCGCAATTTTCACGCTTGCAAATGTTAAGCCGTACCCAACCAATCAACGATTGGGGCACTCGTACGACGCAGCTAGACAATCTAGAAGTGATGCTTAGTGACAACCAAGAGAGTTTTGCAAAGGCAATTAGTGCAGACTTTGGCTATCGTAGCCAGTCAGAGACGCAGTTTGCTGAGTTATTTCCTAGCTTTACCGGTATCAGTCACGCCAAGAAACACGGCAAAAAGTGGATGAAAGCACATCGTGCGCCTATTTCAGCGCTATATATGCCAGCTCATAATGAAATTCAGCCGCAGCCATTGGGTGTGGTCGGTATCATGGTGCCTTGGAACTATCCGTTATTTTTAGCAATCGGCCCGATGATTGATGCAATCACCGCAGGCAACCGCATTATGGTCAAGATGAGTGAAGCCGCGCCGCAATTTGCTCAGACATTTGCTGATGCTATTGCTCGTTATTTTTCGCCAGATATGATCTGTGTGGTGCTCGGTGAGGTTGAGATTGCCGCCGCCTTTAGTAAGCTACCATTTGACCATCTGCTATATACCGGATCGACTGCGGTGGGCAAAAAGGTCATGGCTGCCGCTGCGCCTAATCTAACACCAGTGACGCTTGAGCTTGGTGGCAAATCACCAGTGATCGTACTAGATGATGCCAATTTAGAGTCTGTCGTCAATCGAGTGATGATGGGTAAAACATTAAATGCGGGACAGACGTGTATTGCGCCAGACTATGTTTTGATTCAGCGTCAATACCATGACCAGTTTATCCAACTCGCAAAAGAGTGGATGACCAAGCATTATCCTGATATCGAAGAAAACCCAGATTACTCTCGCATTATTAATGGTGAGCAGTTCAAACGGGTAAAAGGCTATCTAGATGCGCTAACAGGTGGCGAGGTACATGCGTTAACTGGCGCCGAACCCAATATAGAAACCCGTCTAATGCCACCAGTCATCGTCAGCGAACCTGCGCCTGACAGCGACCTTATGCAAAACGAGATTTTTGCCCCGATTTTGCCGCTAATGCATTATGAGACGCTTGATGATGCCATTTACTTTGTGAACTCGCGTCCACGGCCATTGGCACTATATGTGTTTAGTGACAACTACAGCAGTATCGAAAACGTGCGTAATAATACGGTCTCGGGTGGCTTATGTATCAACGAAGTTTTGATACATGTCGCTCAGCATGACTTGCCGTTTGGTGGTGTGGGTGACTCTGGTACTGGCGCATACCATGGTAAGGCCGGCTTTGAACGTCTAAGCCATATGAAGCCGATTTTTGTCCAAACCAAGCTCAATGGTCTGAATTTATTATTGCCGCCGTATGGTGGACTGTTTAAAAAGGCGATGGCGCTGTTTTTAAAATAACAATTCTTGAGTTAGAAATTTTATAGTAGCTATAGAAATTAATAGTGACCTTTTTTAATCGATACCATCACCAATAGCACCTATCCAGATAGGTGCTATTTTTTTTGTCTAAAATATGACTTCTCAAATATAGATTTCTAAAATTAAGAGCGACTTGTCATAAGAGCTTTATCAAAATTATCGTAAATTTATATACTGCGTTAATCGACAAATAAGCGTTTGTCATCACTTCTATAAATCGCTACACTTTGTAGTAAGTCTAAACAACAGTAGATAGTAGCTGAATGGTCTATGGCTAGCCTTGGTAAACTTGTTATAGCGACGTTCAGCTTTTTTTAGTTCTGTTGTTTTGATAGTGATTTCATGCCGATACAACATAATAATAGGAAAGAGTATGCGCCAATGGATTGCATTAAGCTTACTGTGGATGAGCGCGATACTATTGCCTGTATCGGCGTCAGCGGCGTGTGAATCACCGATTAAATTTGGGGCGCTAACCTGGGAGAGTGGGCAATTTACCTCCGGCGTACTCAGACATATCGTAGAAGACGGGTACGGCTGCACAGTAGAAGAAGTACCAGGAGCAGGGCCTGCACTTGATACAGCACTATCACAGAATGACATTCAGGTCATCGGGGAGCAGTGGGTTGGCCGTTCGCCAATCATGGAAAAAGCCATTGAGCAAAATAAAGTAGCCATCATCGGCGATACGCTAAAAGGCGGTGCAACTCAAGGCTGGTATGTCCCGCGATACGTCTTGGAAGAGAATCCAGGACTACGCAGCTATCAAGATTTGCCTAAATATACGGAGCTATTTAAAGACCCTGAAGATCCTGGTAGATCACGCTTTATGAACTGTCCCTCTGGTTGGACGTGTGAGATTTTTAACACACGTTTGCTAAAAACCACCGGCCTAGACAGTCTTTTTAACAACGCCTACCCTGGTACAGGTGCTGCTCTCGATGCCGAAATCGCCTCCGCTTTTGAACAGCACAAGCCACTGTTGTTTTACTACTGGCAACCCACTGGGCTAATGGCAAAATATGACCTTGCGCCACTAGAGTTTCCAGCTTATGAGGATGCTTGTTGGCAAAATCTGCTGCTCGCTGATGGTAAGATGGATTGCGTGTCAGGATTTCCAGTATCACCGTTAGGTATTGCCGTTTCTACTCCGTTTGTCGAATCCAATCCTGAACTAGCAGCTGTCTTTGAAAAGGTGCAATTTACCTCTGATGAGCTCAACGGTGCTATTTTGGAGATGAGCGAAAGCAAGCGCACTGGCGATGAGCAAGCCATGGTGTTTTTGCGTGACAACCCAGAGGTTTGGCAAGCATGGTTATCCGATGAGGCTGCTACCAATCTCGCTACCAAGTTAGGTCTTAGCCCAACGGGTGCTATCTCTACAGAAGCAACTACATCTAGTATCAATGTGTCAGCGCTCTCATCAAGCTTTCCTTCATGGTCGCTTGAGACCCCACTCAATAACGCTTTAGCAAACGTCGTTCAAACCTATGGCGATGTATTTCGTACTATTAGCACGATGGCCCTTACTTATCTGCTATTACCTATTGAACGATTATTAACGGTTATCCCGCCTTGGCTTATTATTGCATTTGTGACTGTACTTGGCTGGTTTGGTGTTCGCAAGATTTGGTTTGCGCTGGCATGTGGTGCAGGGCTGTTTTTGATTGGTGCTTTTGGTTTATGGGGCGCATTGATCGATACTTTAGCGCTGCTTATCGTATCGGTACTGGTCACGGTCGTGATTGGTATTCCTATTGGTATCGCTATGTCAGGTAGCAAACTGCTACGCAAGATAGTGACGCCAGTGCTAGATATCATGCAGACGATGCCGAGTTTCGTATATCTCATACCAGTGCTGATGTTGTTTGGTATTGGTAAAGTACCTGCGTTATTTGCGACCGTGATTTATGCACTGCCACCCTTGATTCGTCTGACGACGTTAGGGATTACACAAGTCAATCATGAAATGGTCGAAGCAGGACGCTCCTTTGGTAGTACGCATTTACAGCTACTTCTCTGGATTAAATTGCCACAAGCGTTGCCTAGTATTATGGCAGGTATCAATCAGGCTGTGATGATGTCACTTGCCATGGTGGTATTGGCCTCAATGATTGGTGCTCCTGGGCTTGGTGAAGATGTATTGCAGTCTATCCAAACGCTCAATATCGGTCAGGGTCTACAAGCAGGTACGGCCATCGTTATCGTTGCCATTATCATTGACCGTATTACGCAAGCATTTGGTCAAGGTAAGCGTACCCGTCAAAAAACCATCGAAGCAGGCAGACGTCCGATTGGATAAAAAATTATCTGGTGGCATATGACTGAACCCATGGTAATCGACCGAAGCCATAATGATAAAAACCAAGTGAATAGTGAGAGCACCGATGAATCATATCCAATTAAAAAATATCAGTAAGATTTACAATGCCAGTAGCACGCAAGCACAGTCTGCATTGGCATTGCTGGCTGAGGGTATGGATAGCATCAAGGTAAAAGAGCAAACGGGCTATTCAGTAGGTCTTTATGATATCAATCTAGATATCAAGGCAGGCGAGTTGCATTGCATCATGGGTCTGTCAGGCTCGGGCAAGTCAACGCTGATACGCCATATTAATCGTTTGATAGATCCAACCAGTGGCGAGATATGGGTAGATACTGCTCTGAATAGAGAACATGCGACTCACACAATGACTGATAGGCAATCAGCGACAGATAATACAAGTACGGTAGTAGAAGAAAGCTCTGCTATGGCTATTAATATTTTAGCGCTCAATGATAAGCAGTTGCAGCATTATCGTCAGCAGACCGTCAGTATGGTTTTTCAGCATTTCGGCTTAGTGCCGCACATGACGGTCATACAAAACGTCGCTTATGGGCTGCGTGTTCGAAAAATGAGCGCAAACGAGCGACATGAAACGGCTCGACATTGGCTCAATGAAGTAGGGCTATCGAATTTGGAAAACAGCTACCCTGATGAGCTATCAGGCGGTATGCAGCAGCGTGTTGGTTTGGCTCGTGCTTTAGCAACGAACAATCCAATTTTACTAATGGATGAAGCGTTCTCTGCACTTGATCCGCTCATTCGCGCTCAACTGCAAGACCAACTACTTGAATTGCAAGAGCGATTGAACAAAACCATTGTATTTATTACCCATGATATCGATGAAGCTGTCAAAGTAGGTCAGCGTATCAGTATGCTAAATGGCGGTCGACTCATACAAACAGGGACGCCAAGCGAGTTGCGGCACAATCCTGCTGATGATTATGTGGAGCAGTTTATGAGTGCAAAAGCGTAAGCTGTAATAACCATCTATGAATGGATTGTCTGGATAGAATTATACGATGTTTTTATGAATGGTCTGAGTAATCGTTTTATTGGCATTTCACTGTCATTTCACGGTAATCAAAAGTGAACTCTGAAATAAATACCAAACTTCGTTATACTGAACGGTTTATCGATGGCTCATAATGAATGAGCGTGTATTGTTTATCGTCCACATATGATGTCGCTTTGTCTATCAAATGACGTTTGTTTCTTATTTTGCACTTTTAAGGCCATAGCATGACCGTTTCTTATGCACCTATTATTACTTCATTGCTTGATAATGATTTGTACAAATTTACGATGTTACAAGCCATGCTGCATCAGTTTCCGCAAACCCATGGTGTTTATCGCTTTCGCTGCCGTAATAATAAAGATGCAGCCTATCCATTGGCTGATATCCAAAAAGATCTAGAGCAGCAACTAGACAGCTTATGTGAATTGCGCTTTTTGCCAGATGAGCTCGAGTACTTGCGTAGCTTACGCTTTATTCGCTCAGATTTCGTTGATTATCTAGAATTGTTTAAGCTAAAACGCCGCTTTATTACGGTAAGTACAGACGATAAAGGTCGCCTGTTTATCGATATCGAAGGGCCAATGATTCAAGCGATGTTCTTTGAAGTATTTGTACTAGCCATTGTCAATGAGCTGTATTTTAATGCGCTATCTAATGACAGCGTGATAGAAGAAGGGCAACGTCGCCTCGATGCAAAAGTAGCGCTATTACATCAGTATGCCGAAGAGCAAACTCAGTACGGTCAGGATACACCGCCATTTATCATTGCGGATTTTGGCACGCGTAGACGCTTTAGTCGACGCTGGCAAGCACACGTAGTGGAGACGTTACATAAAGCCGAGCCAAAGATAGTTGGTGGTACATCAAACGTGTATTTGGCCAAGCAGTTAGGAATGACGCCAATAGGTACCATGGCGCACGAGTTTATGCAGGCGTTTCAGGCATTAGATGTGCGTCTGCGTGATTCACAAAAGGCCGCGCTTGAAGCATGGGTGCATGAGTACCGTGGCGATTTGGGTATTGCATTGACAGACGTAGTCGGCATGGATGCGTTCTTACGTGATTTCGACTTGTATTTTGCTAAGCTATTCGACGGTCTACGTCATGATAGCGGCGACCCTTATATTTGGGGCGATAAGGCGATTGCACATTATGATAAGTTAAAAATAGACCCGAAAACCAAAATTCTAACTTTTAGCGATGGGTTAAATTTAGAAAAGGCGTGGGAGCTGCATCAATATTTCAAAGGGCGCATTAGAACCAGTTTCGGTATTGGCACCAATCTGACCAATGATATGGGCATTACGCCGATTAATATCGTGCTTAAATTGGTAGAGTGCAATGGTCAGCCAGTCGCCAAGCTGTCTGACAGCCCAGGCAAGACCATGATCAATAACGACACGTATCTTGCCTATCTGCGCCAAGTCTTTGAGGTTGACGAACCAGAGTAAACAGAATATCAAACTGTTGCGTTGCCAAATGTGCCAAATGAGATTGATACGCTTGGCTTGACCAAACAGCTGCTATCTAGTGGCTGTTTTTCATTTAACCATCAACACTGCTGGTAGATTTTTCTTCGGCAAAGGCGGCATCCAATGCTTGCTGTACAGCATTGATACGAGTCTCGCAAACGCGATAAGCGGCAATAGATTCTTCGACCGTTGTCATTAGATTATCAATATCAGGCTCATCCTGTTGCTGTAGTTCAGCTGCATTGGTTTTTAAGATATCGTAAGCCGCCTTAAAGGTTTTTGGGGCGGCTTTTTTGCGTCGGCGAGTAGGGGTTGTCATAAAGTTTCCTAATTTTTAAAGATAAGTTGATAAGTAATCGTTAGATATTATTATGTGGTTAAGTTGGATCGCCTGAGGTTTCTGTCGCTTCTTTATCCATAGTGACATCGATAATCTGCGCTTTTGCGTTGCCATCTTTCAAAATGATATTAACGGTTTGCTCAGGATACAGTTGGATACTACTAGTGAGTGTTTGCTTGTTTTGAGCATCCGTGAGCATGGTGTAGCCTTGCTTGAGCACGCGAGAGGGGCGATGTAATAGCACGATGTCACGTAAATGTTCGCTATCGCGCTGTGCTTGCACAATTTGCTGCTGCGCATTTTGCATGATTGATTCTTGATAACTTTTGCTATTGGTAGCGACTTTTGCGAGCTGTTGATGCGCTAAGGTTTGCGTTTGTGTGTATCGCTCAGCCGTCAGTCTGACTGCTTGCTTTACTTGGCGCTGGGCACTTTGTTGAATACTGCGCCATGCATAGTCACTGTCTTTTCGTAGAGCGGTGAGCTGCCCAATCGTTTGCGACTGTATTTGGCTTAACTGTCGCGCAGTTTGTTGCTCAGCAGTATTCAATTGACGCTGAGCCGCTTGCTTAATTTGTGCTTGATATTGTAGCGTTTGAGTGACGAGCTGGGCCAAGTGGCCATGGATAGCAGCAATCACCTTTGAGGGTGTATCAAAGCTGGTATGCGCCACTTCATCTAAGATGACTTTGTCACGTTCATGACCGATGCCCACCCAGACAGGGACAGGCTGCTCGGCAACCAAAGCTGCCAGCTCATAATCATTGAGATAAGCCAAGTCACCAACCGCACCGCCGCCACGAATAATGACCAACAAGTCTGGTAGACGCTGATGAGTATCGTAAAACTGCTGCTGGGCGCTAACGATGGCTTGACGGATTTCAGCGGGCGCATGATTGCCTTGAAAAGTCGCATTATGATAGTGGAACTGACACGCACCTGTACTGGCTAAGCGATCGGCATCTGCTTGAAAGTCACCCAATCCGGCCGCCTTTTCAGGGGCGATGACTAGCACATGCTCAATATCAAAAGGGGCAGGTAGCTGTTGATTAAGATGTAATAACCCTTCACCTGTTAGGCGGTCAACCATTTCTGCATATTGCCGTGCCAAGTCGCCTAGGGTATAACTGGGATCGATATCTTCAATCGTGATTGAAAAGCCGTACTGGGCATGGAACCCTGCCGATACTTTAAGGAGTACGGTCAAATCACGCTCAAGCGGCATACCAGTCGCACGTTCAAACTTAGCTAATACACGAGCAGCTTTGAAACGCCAGAGATTGCCACGGCAGCTGGCGACCACTTTGCCATCGTCATCTTTTTCTGCCAGTTCAAAGTAGTAATGACCACCTTTACTCGACAGATTACGAATTTCAGCTTTTACCCATACACGGTGGTCAAAAGTTTGTTTGATGACCATCTCAACCGCTGACAAGTAATCACTTAGGCGTAGGACCGTATCCTCTAGATGGTCTTCCTGCTCAGCGAGTTCCGCTTCCAAGGTAGCCAAATCTTTGGCAGGTGCTAATACTTTGGCCTGTTTAATATTTGAAAGATTGGGTTTGCGCATAATATTAGACCAAAGATAATGAAAATATAAAGACTGACGAGGATGTGCTGAATACGATAGCGGATAGTTTAACTTAAAAAGAAGAGCACAAAAAGCGAAGCCAACAAGCTTTGATTGATATATTATCTATATCGCAGTTTGTTGGCTGTTTAATCAGAGAAGAATTGTATGTCAATTAATGTTAGCGGTTAGATCGTAAACCTGTTTGCGTCTAAAAGAAGTTGTCGTGTAGAGAAAAGTAGATAGATATTTTTAGCTAGATATAGTCGGTTCAAGATAATATAGATACAAGGAAGGCAAGCGAAAGTGCTACAAATAGTAGACTGAGTGAGCCTGACACTGTATCTGATTTATATGGTATTGACGATATTTATTGGCAACGGAAGTTAATGGTGTATTCGTAATCATCACTACGTGACAAATCTGGTGTACCCGTGCCAAATATCGAGCCGACGACAGCACCTACTTGACCAACCATACGACCAGTACGTTCGTTTAAAATACCATTATATTTTACATTATCATCCACGATAATCACTTGCTTGCTTCGACAGGTTTTTTGAGCACTATCGATTGCATTTTGCTGTGCTTTGACTTTGGTATCAGCGATACCGGTTGTCTCATAGATAGAGTTGGCACGCTGGATAACTGGTGAGGAAGGCGTACTTTGACAGGCGCTCAAAGCAAGTACAGCCGCTAACGTTGCCGTCAAACTGGCAGTTTTATTAAAAGTATTCATAAATAATTCCTGATTTATATAAGCAGAACGTCTTAGCTATAGGCAAAGCTTTATGAATGTAGCTTATCTAGATATTACCTGTCTAGACAGTTATTGTGTGCTGTATTACCGGTATATTGCCGATGAACCATGCACTAGATATAGACCAGTTTAATATCTTAAGAACAGCAATATTTCAAAACTACAGACAACCGTTATTGACCAAAAATAAAACAAGTCGCGTCCGTACACAGCAAATCACTTGAAATATAAATTGTATCTAGGATAATTGAGCCATTCATTTTTTATTAATAAGTAATATTATGCAATTGATTCCTGCTCCTGCTGGCGTGCTCGAGGTTGACGCACTGTGGCAAAATGACAATCCTAATGATCCAAATACAGACACGGTGGCGCTGCTGTGCCATCCCAATCCGTTGTTTGATGGTACGATGAATAATAAAGTGGTCACCACCATGTATCGCTTTGCCCGTGATAATAGTATGCATGTGGTGCGCTTTAATTTTCGCGGCGTTGGTCAATCGACAGGCGAGCATGATTATGCGGAAGGTGAAGTGGTCGATGCAATGACCGTGCTACAATGGATTGCTGAACAAACTAATGCTCGAAAGCTATGGCTAGGTGGTTTTTCTTTTGGTGGTTATGTCACGGCACGTGTGGCTGAGCAAGTGCTTGAAGCCGCACATATATGGGGATTGGGTGACTTTGAAGTAACGAAAATCGCCCTTATCGCACCATCAGTCGAAAAAAACGACAGTACTGATATTAGTCTGCCTGCGGATAGAACTTTTGAGATTTATGGTAATGCGGATGAGGTGATTGAACCTGATAATATGCAGGCATTTGCAGACCGATTAGGTATTGAAGTCAGCGTGGTTGATGGCGCGGGTCATTTCTTCCATGGTCGCTTATCAGAGCTCAAAGGCTTATTAGACAAGCATAGCTTTGGACAGGACAGCTAAGTTTATTCATAGCTAACTCAGCTTGATGGTTTTCGTTTTGATATGGTTTAGCATGGCTTGCTTGGTAGCACCAGCATTATGCTAAATTATCCTATTATTTTGATATTTATTTAATCCAACGATGAGTCGTATTATGAGTTTATCTCCATTGCAACGTTACGAGAAAGCCGTCAGTACAGATGAGTTTACTCGGGATGAGCAGCAATTTCAGGCCATGAGCTATCTTGATGAGATATACCATCAGCTCATCAATAGTGCACCGCAAAAGAAAGGTTTTTTTGGCTTTTTGAAATCCAAGCCAGTCGCGCCAACGGGTCTTTATATGTGGGGCGGTGTCGGCCGCGGTAAAACGTGGATGATGGACATGTTTTATGACTCGTTGACCATCGAGCGCAAGATGCGTCTGCATTTTCATCATTTTATGCAGCGTGTTCATAGAGAGCTTAACAAACTACAAGGTGAGAGCGATCCACTCGAAAAAGTCGCTGATATTATCTATAAAGAAGCGGTAATTATCTGTTTTGACGAGTTTTTTGTTTCTAATGTCTCTGATGCCATGATATTAGGTGATTTGTTCACTATGCTGTTCAATCGCGGTATAACTTTGGTTGCTACTTCAAATATTGAGCCAGCTGGATTGTATAAAGATGGCTTACATCGTGACCGTTTTATGCCTGCCATTGCGGAAGTTGAGCGTCATACCACGGTAATGAATATCGACTCGGGAATTGATTATCGTCTGCGCGTATTACAGCAAGCTGAGCTATACGAAGCGCCGCTTACTAAGGCGAACTACCATTGGTTAGCCAACCGTTTTGCGAGCTTATCTAATAATCAGAAAATTAGCAAAGAGCCCATTACTATCAATGGACGAGAAGTAAAAATCAACGCTTGTACCGAAGATATCTTATTCTGTGACTTCCGTCATCTCTGTATGGCGCCGCGATCAGCCGCTGATTTTATTGAGCTTGCCAAACGATTTAGCACTGTTTTAGTTGACTCTGTGCCAGCACTAGATGACGACTTACGTGATCCAACGCGCCGTTTTATTTATCTCGTCGATGAATTTTATGATCGCCGTGTAAAACTATTGGTACGGGCAGAGCAGCCGATTCTAGACTTATATCAAGGAGAGAAGTTGGCGTTTGAGATTGAACGTACTCGTTCACGTCTGCTTGAAATGCAGTCGGAGGACTATCTACGCATGGATCATCGAGTCGAAGATGTTGCGTAGTTTATCGCTGAGTTGAGACTGCCTATGTGTAGCTCTCAACTGCTCTATAGCTGTTAAAAAATAAGAAAATGATATTATAAATAATAAGTAGTGATAGATAATAATAAATTAAGGATAAAACAATGACTACAACTGACAATGCTGATAATGAAAGCCAAGAAATAGAAGACAAAAAACTGTCTGTGAAGAACGTAGCAGCGAATGATATCTCATCTACCAGTGACGAGCTGATAGGTTGGATCAATTCAAGACGCAGTATGGGCAATCTAGATGAGCCAGCCCCGACGCGTGCGCAGATTGAGTCTGCCATTGAGTGTGCGGCAACTGCGCCAGATCATAAAAAATTACGTCCTTGGCGGTTTATTGTGACGCAAGGTGAGGCGCGCCATGAATTAGGCCGTGCCTTGCTCGAAGCTGCCCAAGCAAAAGCGCTACAAGATGGCGAAGAGTTGTCTGAAAAAACTATCATTAAAACTCAAAATATGCCGCTGCGAGCGCCGCTAATCATAACGGCTGTAACTCAAATGCAAGAACACAAAAAAGTGCCACCTTTTGAGCAGATGTTAAGTGCGGGTGCTGCTGTACAAAATCTAATCTTGGCATTAAAAGCTCAAGGGTTTAGTACGGTTTGGCGCACTGGGCTGCTGTGTAATGAGCCTGCAGTAAAAGCGTATTTTGGCGTAGGTGCAGATGATTATGTGACCGCTTTTGTTTATACTGGCACAAGTCCCAAGGACGAGTCCAAACGCAAACCTATTGATATCGAGCCGCTAGTTCGCTTCAAGTCGTAATGTGGCTTAGTACTGTTTATTTATAAGATTATAATTGCACAAAGTTGTAATTCAAAGATAATAAGGTCAGTAGCTGAGCCCGATAGATTCTATTGATAATACGTCAGTCAACACGGATAAAAGAACATGACAAGCCCTAACAATAGTAATAAAAATAACACCAGTGCTAATAATGAAACGGACAAAGAGTCGTCTGAAAAGCAGAATGGTATGCTTGCAGGTATTTTTGAGCGGGCAACCAAATCAGGCCTAGGCCGTAAAAAGTCAAATCCTAGCCCTGTTGAATCAGCTGTTGCAAAAGATATGGCCGACATTCATAGCAATCCAACCAAGCTGCGTTTGGCGTTTTTAGGTGGTGGTAGCTTCGGTACGGCAATGGCAAATTTAGCCGCACGTAATGGCTGTGATACCACGCTGTGGGTACGTAATAAGCGTACCGTAAAAGCGATGGCCAAAACACAGACCAATAAAAAGTATCTACCAGGCTATAAGCTTGATGATCGACTGAAATACAGCCATGATTTGGCGGCAAGCGTCAAAGATAAAGACATTATTTTTATTGCTGTGCCAGGTTTGGCCTTTCGTGAAACGCTAAAGAATATTGCGCCTTTTATCAGTGGTCAGTCCATTGTATCGTTGACTAAAGGTATGGAAAAAGACACCTTTGCGATGATGAGTGATATCATCAAAGAAGTGTTGCCAGAAGTGAACTTTGGCGTCATGTCAGGGCCGAACCTCGCTATAGAAATCATGAAAAACATGCCGTCTGCTACGGTTATCGCAAGTGAGTCGGAACCGTTGCGTCATGCCGTGCAAGCCGCATTACACAGTGCCTTCTTTAGAGTATTTGCTAGTGATGATATACGCGGCGTCGAGCTTGGCGGTGCGCTTAAAAACATCTACGCAATTGCCATGGGTATGGCAGCCGCTTATGAAGTAGGTGAGAATACTAAAGCGATGATTCTTACTCGTGCTTTGGCAGAAATGAGTCGTTTTGGTGTTGAAGAAGGCGCCAATCCGCTCACTTTCTTGGGCTTATCTGGCGTAGGCGATTTATATGCTACTTGTAGCTCAGAGCTAAGTCGTAACTATCGTATCGGTAATATGCTCGGTCGTGGTATGAGCATTGATGCCGCGGTCAAAAAGCTTGGCCAAACTGCTGAAGGGGTAAATACCATTCAGCAAGTACATGAAAAAGCGACCAAAGCGGGTATCTATATGCCAATTACTCATGCGCTCTATGCGGTCATTTATGAAGACAAGGCTGCTCTAGGTGTTGCGTTACATCTAATGGAAGCAGGATTCCGTAGCGATGTTGAGTTTGTCATGGCACATGATCATAGCAATGCAGCACTTACCGCTCATATGAAAACCTCTGGTAGCAATACCAAAAGCAAAGACGGCGATGCTGATAAGTAAGACACACCATTAAAAATCAGTATCAAAAGAGTCGAACTTAGCGCTCCAAGGAAGGTTATGAAAATTATATTAGTACGTCATGGTCAAGCAGAAGACGAAACACGTCCAGATAGCGCGCGTCAGCTGACGGACTTTGGTCAGCAGCAAGCAGTGCAAACGGCAGAGTATGTGACCACTCACTATAGTCCAGATCGTTTTGTGGTTAGCCCTTATATTAGAGCGCAGCAAACTTTATCTGCGTTCCAGTCGCGAGCGCCGCAAGTAGCCTCATCTGTGCAGGACAATATCACGCCCTCGGATGACGCGCGCCAAGCTCTGATAGATATTGCCAATATTGAAGCTGAGTGTTTGGTCGTTGTTTGTCATATGTCTATCGTTGCCTATATCGCGGGATTGCTGACAGGCGATTATCCAGAATCGTTCTCTTTAGCAGAAGCCAGAGTGTTTGATATGGAATTTGTGATGACTGGCATGGCAACGGAAGTTGATCGCTTTGTTCCTGACCAGCCTTACTAGACTAGACTTCTAATATTTTGCTTATATGTAACTTGCTAGAGCAGAATTGATTAGATATGACGGATTTAAAATGGTATTTGCGAGAAGCATACCAGTTATTAATCGTATAAAATCATCCAGCTCTTTCAAAAACCGCATTAATCATTAACGATATTTTGATAACCGCAGCAATAATTGAGGACACGTTTAGTGTTACATGTTTGGTTACGAGCGCAGCATAGCCCGCTAGCTGTCTGGCACGAAGATGTACAGCAATGGCAAATGGTTGATGGTTGGCAACAGCTGCAAACAATCTATGGTAACTATAAGTCCAATAGCCAAAAGGCGCTTTGTCTATATTTTCCCTCAAGTCATGCATTGCAAGTGGATACGGCACTCAATGCTGCTCAGCTTAAACAGCTTGGTAATAGCGGCAAGCAGTACTTATTTGAAGAAACTTCATTAACGCCTATTGAGCAATTAAACATCCGCCAATTGAGCCATGCTGATACGACGCAACTGTATGCACTGGCACAAAACGATATTGAGTCCTGGCAACAAAGCGCGCAGCTAGCCGGTATGAATATAGTGGCGTTACTGCCAGATTTTTTATTGTTGCCACCGCCAGAAGAGGGCGCAGGTCAACAAGTGACCCTTTATCAAGATTCGCAGACTATGCTGCTGCGCCAATCATTGCGTCAGGGTATGGCCGTCAGCTACTTACCGCTAATGTTTGAGCGTTTCCCGCATTTAAGTGAGGTAATGGTACTGCCGTCTATTGAGGCAGCTATTGAAGCATCGCTTGACTCACTAGATTCCTCATCGACCATGGATTTAGTAGCGGAAACTAAAGCGCTGATCGCTGATCATCAGCTGCTACTGACGATCCTGCCTACAGTACCTAAGCCAATTGACAGTCCCGAACGTCACGCGCTTAATTTCTTTATGAAATCTACTGACTCACAACTATCACCATACCTACGGATGGCAATGATGGTTGCGCTATCAGCGTTAGTGCTGCAAATGGCAACCGATGGTGTACAGTGGTATAAGTATAATCAAGCAACCGCAGCAACCAAGACTGCAATTGCGGCACAATATCAGTCTTGGTTTGCCGATGAGCCACTGAGTACGCGCACCAAATTGCAAGTACAGCTGCAACCAAAACTGCGTAGCGATAGCCAAGCGCCTGCATCGCATATGGCCGCACTGTCACGCATATCACCATTGATTAAACAGTCCTCATTGCATGCACAGTCACTGGTAATGCAACCATCAGCGCTCAGTTTTACCTTGATTGCTCCAGATCGCGGTAGTCTTGATAAATTTACGAGTACACTGGTAGCACAAGGCTTAAATGCTAAACTTGCGCAAGTGAATAGTAATGAGCAAGGTCAGTTTAGTGGTCAAGTCACTGTCAATGTGGTAGAAAACAATATTGCAGAAAACAGCGACATGGCAAGCAATGCGGCAGCGTCGTAACTCATCAAGGTATTGGTAATAAAGGTCAAAACATGAAACGATTACAACGCCGTACCAAACGTCATGCAGCGGTCTCTGCAACCAGTACTAAGGCTCATGTATTCTTAGAGCTTATGAACAATTATCAAAATGTACTCACGACGCGCTGGCAAGCATTACCCCCCCGTGATCAGCTAGCGCTAGCTATATTGTCTATATTTCTACTGTTGTTTATTGGCGGCTATGGTGGCTATAGCGTTCATCAAGCAGCAAGCGATAGTAAAAACGACTATCAGGAGCAAGTGGCAGATTATTTTTGGTTGCGTGCTCAAGCAGGTAATATTGATAGTAGTGCATTGAATACTGGGAATAACGCTACTGGAGAGGCTGATATGCCACCCGCTAGTCGTATCAATGCGCTGCTCAATAACTCAGGTATAGCAGGTGCTCAGGTAGTTGCGACTGGCGATGCAGTGCAACTGAGCTTTACGCATCCTAGTCAAGCGGTCGTCAGCACTGCATTGGGTAAGCTTGAACAGCAAGGTTGGCAATTTACACAGCTGTCCATGCAGCAAGACCTGACCAATAAATCTATTCAGGTACAAGCAACGGTCACTTCTTAAAACGCATCATTTTGTGATAAATATTTTAGATACTTATATCACTGTGTGCTTTTTACTCGACGCTCGATATTAGACAGCAAAATAATGCTTTATCGTTGGTATCATTGAAAAGCCATTTATCTGGCTCCATTAAATAGTTAACCATATGACTATTGAACAAAAATATTACCAGTAAGGAAAACCTCACATAATGCGGGATAGTATGAGCAACGATAAGCGCCGTTCTTTAATTACTTATAACCATATCACTTATTTCTTATATGTGATCAGCTACTTTACTGCAGGTCTGTTGTGGATTGTGCCGATTGTCATGAACTATGCCAAGCGCCATGATGCTAATGGGTCATGGTTGGCCACGCATTTCGATTGGCAAATCAAGACTTTTTGGTACAGTATTGTTTGGTTCGTCATTGGCATTATTTTGATTACCTTTGCGCTAGGTGGCTTTGGCGTTAGCGTACTGGCGGATAGTGGTAATATCGCTATTGGTTCAATATTATTGGCCGGGCTTGGTTTACTGATTATGACCTTTACCTTTATCTGGCATTTATATCGCATTATACGTGGTTGGATTGCGTTGACTGATGGGCGTCCAGTACCGTAGATGTTTAAGAGTACCTTTGTACTATGTCTTTAGCTTAGAAAGTGGCAATTTATCGTTATGTAGTAGAGAGTCATCAGTATTGGTTACCGCTTAAATGTAGAAATTTAGCGACTGAAACTTTGCTCTTATTTCTGTTAAGCTGATATAATCGCTGCGCCCGATTTCATTCGCATTTTTTATTCACTATTTCTTCCAAGCAGGGTCTGCCATCACTATGTCTTATGCCTTACTTCGTCCTTTTTTGTTTAATATGGATCCCGAACACGCCCATGAGATGACGCTCTCTTTATTGGATAAAGCGCATAAAGCGCGTGTTTTAGGCTTGGCGTATGGTCAGTCAATGCAACCAACAGACTGTATGGGTTTGCAATTCTCTAACCCAGTTGGTCTGGCAGCAGGCTTGGATAAAAACGGTGATTATATTGATGCGCTGGCTGAGTTGGGATTTGGTTTTATAGAAGTAGGAACCGTCACGCCAAGACCGCAAGTAGGCAACGACAAGCCAAGGCTGTTTAGAATCAAGCAAGCAGACGCGATTATCAATCGTATGGGCTTTAATAATGAAGGCGTTGATTATCTAATCGAGAATGTTAAACGCTGTAAATATAAAGGCAATATCGGTATCAATATTGGCAAAAATGCCGCTACGCCGGTAGAGCAAGCCGCCGATGATTACGTGTATTGCTTAGAGCGTGTGTATCCGCATGCCTCATATATTACGGTCAACATCTCATCGCCAAACACCAAAAACTTACGTGATTTGCAAAGTGGTGAAGCACTGACTCAGTTAATGGATACAATTAAAAACCGTCACAGTCAGTTAGCTACTGAATATGGTTTCTATGTCCCATTAGTGCTTAAGGTTGCTCCAGATTTAGAGCCATTACAAGTTGATTATATCTCGCAGCAATTAATAGACTTTGAGATTGATGGTTTGATTGCTACTAATACAACACTAAGCCGCGTCGGTGTCGAAGACTTGCGTGATGGCGACCAAATGGGTGGCCTATCAGGTCGTCCTGTGAGTCATATTAGTACCCAGATTTTGCAACAGTTCTCTGATCAGTTAGATGGTAAAGTCGCTTTGATAGGCGTAGGCGGTATTGATAGTGGTGCCAAAGCCGTCAAAAAAATTGAAGCAGGCGCAGACATGGTACAGCTCTATACGGGGCTTATCTATCGTGGCCCTGGGCTGGTGCAGTCTTGCATTCAGGCAATCGGTGGCTATTACGATGCCATGGAAAGCTAATCCAATAAATAAGGTAATAAGGCGTAAAGCATGAGTGGTTTAGATATTGTGATTGCTATCGTTGTCTTGATTGGCTTATGGCGCGGCTTTCAAGTAGGACTGATTAAAACAGCAATAGGCTTGGTAGGTTGGTTTATCGCTCTTATCGCTGCTACTAGACTGGCAGGAGTGGTGTCGCCCCAATTAACGGGTATCGTACAAAACCCTGTGTTACAGATGGCTATGGCCTTTTTATTGGTAGTGATTGCCATATTAGCAATCATGCATCTGATGGCGTTTGTATTCTCAGGCGTGCTCAAAACATTACGTTTGGGCGTCTTGGACAAAATGGCGGGCGGCGTACTGGGTGCTGCCAAAAATGTATTGATGGTCTTGGTTGTACTGAGCGTCAGTGCGCCATTGCTAGTACAGATGCCGCAGTGGCAAACCTCCGTACTAGCGCCTGAGCTGATGCCATATGCACCGATGGGCAAGGCTCTAGTATCGGACGTATTAGGCATGGCTTGGGACCAAGTCAATCAGTCATAATTTTTTAATTGCTTATTATTTTATCTAACTGTCTATTATTTTACTTCTTTCTATACTTCTAAATGTTTGCACGTGTCACTGATAATCAAAAATAGATTATCGAAAAATCTCGTTAAGTTTCTTACAATATCATCAGGTTAGCGGCGTGCGACAGTGAATGATTTTAGCAATATACTGTCGTTAAGTTTGCCGTTATTGTCGTACTAATGTATGAGTCAAAATAGGATATAGCTATTATGTGTGGAGTCATTGGAGTTGCAGCTCACGAACCAGTCAATCAGATTCTTTATGACGGTTTGACGATGCTACAGCATCGCGGGCAAGATGCAGCAGGTATTGTCACTTTGCAAGATGGGCGACTCTATCTACGTAAAGAAAATGGCATGGTACGTGACGTATTTATGAATCGTCATATGATGAAACTGGTTGGTAAGTTCGGTATCGGTCACGTTCGTTACCCGACAGCTGGTACTTCTAGCAGCGCCGAAGCGCAGCCATTTTATGTCAACTCACCATATGGTATTACCCTTGCGCACAATGGTAACTTGACCAATGCTGAGAGTTTGGCCAAATCTTTGTACATTGAAGATCGCCGCCACCTTAATACTGACTCAGATTCTGAAGTACTGTTAAACGTACTGGCACATGAGATGCAGAATCTAGGCAAGACCCATCCAACTGCTGATGATATTTTCGAAGCAGTAAAAGCTGTCTATAAACGTTGTGAAGGTGCTTACGGCGTTGTCGCTTTGATCACGGGTCATGGCTTGCTTGCATTCCGTGATCCAAACGGTATCCGTCCACTTATCTTTGGTAAGCGTATGGCACCGAATGGCGGCACTGAGTATATGGTTGCCTCTGAATCAGTTGCATTGACAGGTTCTGGCTTTACTATCGTTCGTGATGTAAAACCAGGCGAAGCGATCTTTATTGATTTGAACCATAAGCTACATACGCATCAGTGCGTCGAGCAAAAAGAATACACGCCTTGTATCTTTGAATATGTTTACTTTGCTCGTCCAGATTCAATTATGGACAATATCTCAGTTTATAAATCTCGCCTACGCATGGGTGAAAAACTGGCAGATAAAATCCTTGCTGAATGGGGTGATGATCATGATATCGACGTGGTCATTCCAATTCCAGACACGTCGCGTACTTCAGCGATGGAGCTGGCGCTAAAAATGAACGTCAAGTACCGTGAAGGGTTTATGAAAAACCGCTACATCGGTCGTACGTTTATTATGCCAGGTCAGCAGCAGCGTAAAAAATCAGTTCGCCAAAAGCTGAGCGCTGTGCCGTTAGAGTTCAAAGGCAAAAACGTACTGTTGGTTGATGACTCTATCGTTCGTGGTACGACTTGTCATGAAATCATTCAAATGGCACGAGATGCTGGTGCTAACAAGGTATTTTTTGCCAGTGCTGCGCCACCAGTGAAATTTCCAAACGTATATGGCATTGATATGCCCGTACGTAGCGAGCTTATTGCCTCAGGCAATAGTGTCGAAGAAGTACGTGATATCATCGGCGCAGATCGTTTGATCTTCCAAGATTTGGATGATTTGATCGACGCAGTAAAAGATACCAAACACAGCCGAGTGGAAGGTTTTGATTGTGCGGTATTTAACGGCTGTTACATCACTGGTCAGATCAATGAAGCGTATCTTGATCACCTGCAAGAGCAGCGTAATGATACTGCCAAAACTGGTAAAAAAGGCGTACAGATAGTTGCTGATACCCCAGTTGATATGATGGGTGTTGAAGAGCTTTAAGCTAAACTAAAGCCATTGTTTTCAGATAACAAAAAGCTAGATTCTGAATGGAATCTAGCTTTTTTATCTTTAAAATTAGCCAATGGTACTGATGTTTATATAAATGGTCGAAACAGTCTTAGCCCAAGAAACTGTTAAATAACCAAAACAGACCATTGATTGCTGCAATACCGACAACCATACTGACCAAAAGCTGACGGCTGATATGATAAATAAACAATACCAAAATAAGTGCACCGACTTGTGCCATTAATAGATGTAATTCGGTATTGCTTAAAGTAACAGTCGTCGATAAGTCCTGATAGGAGAGGCTAGTTAAAATTAGCAGCACCATCACTGATAATGGCAAACTCTCATTTAATCGATGTAGCCAAGGTGTATCGAGCAGCTTTCTAGGTATCAGTGCTGGCAATGCACGAGTGATAAAGGTCACTGCTGCCATAGCAAGCGTGGCAAAAATAAGATAACTACTGGTCATGAGGTTCTCCCGTCTTTTGACGCTCTATCCAAAACCCACGTACCAAAATCATAAACATACAGATAGTGATGGCTACTAGTAGTAACCAGTCACTGGTAAATAGCGAGGCAATGATTAAGCCAAGCACGGCAATACCAATCGGGAAGTAGCGTTTGATACTTTGAAATTGCTCATAAGCGAGAATCGCAAACAGACAAACCAACGCAAAATCTAAATTTGGCACTAAGTCACTGAGCGTACTACCAATCATTACGCCAACCGTACTCGCCAGTACCCACCAGCTTTGGTTAAAAAGGCTGATAGGAAATATCAGGGCTCGTCGCGACTCATTTGGCAAACTTGTCATGATCGAAAAAGTCTCGTCGGTCAACGCAAACAGACAATACGTTTTAGCCAGCTTGTTTTTTGGTAGATATTGTAATAATGGCATACCATAGAATACATGACGTAGATTAATCGCGGCAATATTGGTGGCGATATTGCCAATCGGCAGGCCTGCGCTCAGCATTGGCAGACAAGCATACTGAGCTGCACCAGCATAGAGAACGATACTGAGCATAATCGTTGCCCATATCGGGATACCTGCTACCTGTGCGAGTACACCAAAGGCAATACCGGCAGGCAGATAGCCCATAGCAACTGGCAAGCTTTTTTTGAAGCCCTCAGCCCAGTGGTAGCGGTTTTCATGTTGATGGCTTAATTCATTTGAATGAGTATTCACATGATATCCTAAATTTTTCTTATGATATTTTTATAAATCTATCGATATAAAAATTATTGATTCAAACGGTATTACTGCAAAATTAAAAAGTAAAAATTGATAGAAAAAATATAATATAAAATTAACTAAGCTTCAGGTTGTAGTTTTTCATAACTGCCAGTCTGATTGGCACGGTACAAAAACCCACCTAGGATGACTAGTCTTAATAGTAATAGACACCACACGCTAAGCCAAATACCAGTCATATCCCATTGCTGATAGAGCACCCAGCTCAATGGGAAGAAAATAGCAGCCAGTATCAGCGCTGCATTGCGGATCACACTACCAGCCGTCAAACCGAAAAATATCCCATCTAGCCAATAGGCACCAACGCCTACAAGAGGCAATAATACAGCGTATAAATGGTAATCATAGGCGAGGGCAAACACCGACTCAATATTGGTCATAAATCCTAAATACGTAGGCATTGCAAGCCACCAGATGGCGCTCAACATGATAGCAAGACCATAACTAACTATGCCTGTACGCTTCACAATAATACGAAAACGTGGCCAGTCACGTCGCCCTGCGGCTTGCCCACTCAGCGTTTCAGCAGAGACAGCGACGCCATCTAAAGCGAAGGCAGATATGCTTAATACTTGCAATAAAATAGCGTTGGCGGCCAGTATGACGTCACCGCTTTGGGCAGACAGTCGAGTAATCCAAGCAAAGCTTAGCGTTAAGATAAGCGTACGTACAAAGATGTCTTTGTTTAAAGAAAATAGCCTAAGCATTTTTTCTTTCGTAAAATACTGTCGATCCGCTTTGAATAATACAGTCCATGATATTTTTAAATGTTGGCGGCTCAACCATAATGCCATCAGTATTCCAAACCAAAATGCAATAGTCGTTCCCAGTGCGACGCCAGCCAATCCCATCTGCATTGCAAATACAAAAAACAGAGTCAGTACAATATTAAGTACAGCAATAAAGCCCTGTTGATAAAGCATATAACGGGTCTTACCTTGTCCTGCAAACCAACCAATAAATGCAAAGTTCATCAGCTCTGCGATCACGCCCCAAAAGCGTACGTCTAAGTAGGTTTTCGCCGCGCGTCCACTTTCAGGATTGGCTGACAGTGCTTGTAAGCCAAAATCAATCAGCCATGGTTTTGCCAGTAGTAATATCGCTCCAATAACAAATGCCAATAACAAAGCGCGCTGTAAGATAGACAACAAAGGCGTAGGTGCTGATACGGTTGATGTATGGCTATTATTATTAGCCAATTGTCCCAATGCCTGCGCAGCAAGTCCAGATGATGCATACTGCAAAAAGTTAAAGCTAACAAGCAATAGCGACAGCAACTGTATGGCCAAACCCATACCAGCAAGTTTCGCCGTGTCATTCATATTACCTACAATGGCCGTATCAATGACGCTCTGCAATGGCATGGCCAAATTGGCTAGCAGTACAGGTAGTGCAATCGCGACAATACGCTTATAGCTTGTGTCAATAGGTGGCATCGCGTGAGAAGGTGCGGATTTGGCTGACATGGGTAACTCGTTTATACGTGAACGATAAAGAGATATGTTCGTAAAATGATAATAAATTCGTAAGGCAGTACATTTAATATAAGAGACAAAATAGCTATAAAGACAAAAGCACCTAGACTCATTGTTCATGAGTCAGGTGCTCTTATTTAAACGTTGTAGCTGTGCACTTAGTAATTATATAGAGTGTGATGACACGCTATTTCAGCGTATCAATCCATCTAATATACCTTACTAAACGTTGTCTTGCTCAAACATTTTTGGATCATTGAAAGTAACGATTTCTTCTTCAAATTCTGGTTTTACTTTTACGATAAAGTCATCACGCGATAGACCCATGCGCAGCGGAATCGAGCTGGCGATATAAGTCGATGAGTAAGTACCCGCAAGCAAACCGATGAACAGAGCTACTGAGAACCAGTATAACCCATCACCGCCCAAGAAGAGCATTGCCAATACAACTAATAGAACAGTTGAGATGGTCATAATCGTACGACGTAGCGTCTCGGTCAATGACAAATCAATCGTCTGTTCTGGCGTAATTCCGCGGACACGGCGGAAGTTTTCACGGATACGGTCATACACAACGATGGTATCGTTCAATGAATAACCAATCAATGCCAATACCGCAGCCAATACCGTCAGGTCAAACGGAAAGCCGAATAGTGCAAATACACCGATGGTTACGACGGCATCATGGAACAGTGACAGTACGGCACCTAGAGACAGTTTGAACTGAAAGCGTAGGGCAACATAGCCAAGCATACATACCAGTGCCAATACCAATGCCATGACTGAGTTTAGATAAACTTCATTACCAACTTGGCTACCGATGATATTAACGTTGCTAATCGTAGCGGTATTGCTAGGTAATGCCAATGCTTGCGTTAGATTTGCGCTTAGCCCATCGACGTTATCAGACTGAGGGGGTAGACGTACCAATAGCTCTTCACGAGTACCTAGATACTGTACAACCGCATCATCGAAGCCATTATCTGCCAGTGCTTGTACGACAGCAACTTGCTCAACAGGCTGCTCATAACGAACATCAGCGGATACACCACCAGTAAAGTCTAGTCCTAAGTTCAGACCATTTACCGCGATAGCAATGATACTACCGATCACCATAAATAAAGATAGTAGTGCCATCGGCTTTTCTATCTTCATAAATGGAATGATACGCTGGTTACCAACCGCTTTGATGCCACCTTCAGCGACAGCTGCGGCATCGTCAGCGGCGTCACCTGATATTACGTCAGAATCAACAGCGGTAGACAGTGCTTGATTGTCTTTGGCATTTTGACCTTTACCACCGCGACGACTAGGGCTTTTTCCTGACTTTGCGGTAGTAGGGTTGTTGGTTTTAGTATTGCTACCTTTACCATCACGACGCGGTTTGTTACGGCGACGCGTACTTGCATTAGTCGTCTCACCGTTTGAGCCATTTCGATCAGGATTATTCTGCTGTTCTAAAGGGTTGTTATTATCGATCGCCATAATATTCTCCTAACCGATGCTCAGACTTTTGATGGATTTACGCTTACCATAAGCAATTTGTACCAGTGCACGTGTCACCAAAATAGCGGTGAATAGCGAGCTGACAATACCAATAGCTAGCGTAATCGCAAAGCCTTTAATCGGACCAGTACCAATCGCAAATAGGATAAACGCGACCAATAAGGTTGTAATGTTGGCATCAAAAATACTGCTAAATGCGCGATCGAAACCTGCCACGATGGCTGATTTTGGCCGGACACCATTGGCAATCTCTTCTCGTATTCGCTCAAAAATCAGTACGTTGGCATCAACCGCCATACCAATGGTCAAAACGATACCTGCGATACCAGGTAGGGTAAGTGATGAACCCAAAATTGACATAATCGCAATGATAATAATAACGTTAACGGCTAGCGCAACGTTGGCAATCACCCCAAACAGACGATAGAAGATAATCATAAACGCGAAGACTAATAGATAGCCGACCTGCGTAGAGAACAATCCTTTATCAATGTTTTCTTGACCGAGTGATGGACCAATAGTGCGCTCTTCTACGAAGTACATCGGTGCAGCAAGTGCGCCTGAACGTAACAATAGCGCAAGCTCGGCTGCTTCAGCACTACTATCTAAACCAGTAATACGGAATGATGAACCCAGTACCGCCTGAATGTTGGCGCGGTTGATGACTTTGGTTTCAGCGTAAGGTGTGCGTACTTCAGTCGTCTCACCAGTGGCTGGATCTTCTTCGTAAGTGATTCTTTGTTTGTTTTCAATGAACAATACAGCCATCTGTTGACCAACAGCTGTACGTGTGGCGTTCTGCATGAGCTTACCGCCAGCACTATCCAAGGTAATACTGACTTCAGGTAGACCACTTTCATCCAAGCCAGTTTGTGCGTTGGTTACTTTGTCCCCGGTGACGATCGCTTGACGATCTAACAATACAGGCGGGCCATCCAGTGTCTCGAATGGGAATGCCTCTGTGCCCGCTGGAGGTATGCCGCCAGTATAAGTGTCGGCGTCTTCTGCCACCATACGGAACTCAAGGTTTGCAGTACGACCAAGAACACGTTTTGCTTCAGCAGTATCTTGTACACCAGGTAGCTCAACGACGATACGGCTAGCGCCTTGCGACTGTACCAAAGCTTCGGTAACACCCAGCTCAGCAATACGATTACGTAGAGTTGTTAAGTTCTGGTTGACCGCGTAGCTATTGATTTCGTCAAGTGTCGCATCGTTATACGATAAGACCAATGCAGGACCTTGATCATCAATAGAAGACTGCAAGTTAAACGTATTGCTCATCGAGCCTTGTAATACGTTCTGTGCACGGTTACGAGTGTCAGTATCAGCAAAATGCAATACCACGCCGCGATCTTCGGTTTTGATACCTTTGATTGCTACTCGCTCAGCACGTAGCTCACGTCGCATATCACGACTGGCACTGGTCAAACGCTGTTCAAGCGCCTTGTCCATATCGACTTCGAGTACAAAGCGTACACCACCACGTAAATCGAGACCGAGCTTCATCGGTCTTGCACCGATATCACGTAGCCACTGCGGGGTAGTCTGTGCTAGGTTAAGGGCAACGACATAGTCTTCGCCCAAGTTTTGACGTAGCACTTCTTGCGCTTTTAGCTGATCGACTGGGTTGTTGAGGCGTACCAGCGCGCTGTTGCCCTCAAACGTACCATCGTGGTTATCTAGACCTGCCTCTTCGAGTAAGCTTTGAGACTCGGTTAAGATGCCTTCAGATAGCTGAGTTCCTGCGGCTGCGCTCGTAATCTGCACAGCAGGTTCGTCAGGATAAAGGTTGGGGGCAGCATATAGACCGGCAACGAGTAGCACGACGGCAATTAGTAAGTATTTCCAAGCGGGATATTGCATAATCACTTCTTTAAGTTGATAAACGACTGGCGACGTAGGCCACAAGTTAGCAGATGGGAAGTTAGCGATAGCAACGGTCGAGTGCTATGTTCAGCAGCCGTCATCATGCACCATTGCGATCATCCGCGATGATAGTAACGCATAAAACAGTAAAGCAAATAATACAGATGTCTGTTTATCCGGTCATCAAAAATCATATGGCTAACTTGGATAAAAATAGGACATCTAAACAGTAAGCCTAATTTATATAGCAATTTACCTTACTGTGTTAATAGCGAAAAATGACCGTAAATCATATACGGTCATTTTTTAGTCATTACATTCGTTAATGTGACGACTATCGAATGTTCACTAATAAATTTTCACTAATAAAAGCTAGTGAACATTCTAATTAGACGCTTTCGATCGTGCCAGCAGGCAATACTGAAATAACAGAAGCACGTTGTACTTTCACGTCAGTATTGTTGTTTAGGCTCACAATAGCATAATCGCCTTCGATTGCTTTGATACGGCCCATTAAACCACCAGCGAAAATAATTTCACTACCAACGGTCAATGCGTTAACCATGGCACGATGTTCTTTGGTACGCTTAGACTGCGGGCGAATGACCAAGAAGTAAAAAATCGCAAAAAACGCAACAGGCAGTAGAATCTGACCGAATAGACCTGCAGCACCTGCAGTCTCTGGCGCAGCATGGGCAGCTTGAATAAATAAGCTCATAATATCTCTCAGTAAGTCATAGACAATAATAAAATTAGACGCATAGTAACAAAAAATCCCAGACTTGGTAACTGTTAATCATAGGCTGAGCGTGTTTTTCTTAGCGTAAGGCATACTATCAGCCAACGGGTAGGACAACAATGTTCTTACTATATTCAAATAATCTATATAAAGCCTCAGGCTAAATAACTGCCATAAACTGGCTAGCAAAGATGTCGTCATACAACCGTTAATAGTAGGGTAATAAAAGTCATCAAAAAACAAAAACTTAAAAATGGCGACTTATTGTGAAATGGTATCATCAATGCTACTATCAAATGGCAATGATTGCCTGTATTTAGTATGCTATATATATCAACCATATTACGGCTTTTTAAGGCATAGTATGGCTTGAAATAGTGATTAAGTCAGCTTTGAGTAACTATTTATACGATAGACAGACGTCTTTTATTACTTTGTTAAGGATAATCTGAAAATCGATATGAATTGCTCATGACATTGTCTTCCTTTTACTCTTTTTAGGTTACCTAACTTGTTCACCACTTTTATGTTTGTACCTCGTTTATGTCGTCCGCGCGCTCATCGTAAAGACGCATCTGCAGAACCTCCCCCGAGAATGACTACTAGTTCTCGATTTGGTTATACTTCTTTTTCAGCACTATCTGCATTAGCAATTCTTATGCTACCGCAGGCAGTGTGGGCAGCTGGTGCTGTATCAACATCCAGCGAGGCGGCAGCACCAACTGCGCTTAGCGTTTCTTTATTGATATTTTTTGTCTTACTCGCCATTGGTGTCTCTTTCGTCTGTTCATTAGCAGAGTCTGTTTTGCTGAGCATGACGCCATCGTTTATTGCAGATGTGCAAGAAACCAGTCCTAAAAAAGCAGAAATGCTTAAAAGCCTTAAAGTGGACAATATTGATCAGTCGCTAGCCGCTATTTTAACGTTAAATACCGTTGCCCATACACTTGGCTCTATCGGTGCAGGTGCACAGGCCACGATCGTCTTTGGTAGTGCGTGGTTTGGTCTATTTTCCGCCCTTATGACGCTTGCTATCTTATTCTTGTCTGAGATTATCCCAAAAACTTTGGGTACAGTTTACTGGCGTCAACTAAGTGGTCTGGTTGCTTACTTCGTTCGCGGCATCATCATGCTCTTGTATCCATTAATCTGGTTCTCAGAGCGTCTGACGAAACTATTAGTACGCGGTAAAGAGCCGCAAACCTTTAGCCGCCGTGAGTTTGCTGCTCTTGCTAGTATCGGCGAAGAGTCAGGTCAAATTGACCCACTAGAGTCGCGTATCATTCGTAACTTGCTTGCATTTGGCGCGATTAAAGTCGAAGACATCATGACCCCGCGCTCGGTGATGCTTGCATTTGAAGAGAATAAAACTGTCGCTGAGCTATTGGTTGATCGTCCAAAGCTGACGTTTTCTCGCTTGCCAATCTATGATGGTGACCTAGATAACATTACAGGGTTTGTCCTAAAAACGGACATGCTGTTGGCTAAAGTTAACCATGCTATGCATAAGCCGTTGACGCAGTTTCAACGAGACATCACTTTTGTTTTCTCTAAAATGAAGCTGTTTGACTTGTTAGAGTTGATGCTAAAAAACCGTATCCATATTGCGATTACAGTCGGCGAATATGGTGAAGTTAAAGGACTTGTCACTTTAGAAGATGTGTTTGAGACATTGTTAGGTCTTGAGATTGTTGATGAGATAGACCGCGTCGAAGACATGCAGGCCTTGGCTCGTCAGATGATGGATAGACGGGTAGAGCGTTTGGGTATGAAGCTCAGCGATGATGAGCAATATGAAGATAGTAATAGCGAACCTAAGTACTAACGAAACCAAGTCTTCATGAAGCCTTAACTATGCCTTCATTAAGCCAAACTCTAACGTTGATAACTTAACCATAGTATTGATGGTTCTAAAGATTGATGGTTTAAAAATGGTCTGCTCATTATGGGCTGACTATACAAATAGAGCTACAAAGAATCTAACCGTTTGAGCTAGGATTTACAGCATAAAATGTTAAGAACATTGGATTTGATATCTTGGGTTTTTATTCGCAATAATTACACAGGGTGTCACATGGCTGTGAGAATTCGATGATAGGCTCGGCATATGATATGAGTATACTTATATAGATATATCTATAAAGATACACTGCCAAAATAAATGATAAAAGAGCGTTAATCGTCAATATATGACACTAACGAAAAAAATATCGCTAAGGATTATCATGAAAAAATTATTGGGAAATAGGCTATTAGCTCTATTGGTGAAAAGCGCCAGCATCACTGCAATCGTAGCAGTAGCCAGCACCATCAGTATCAATGCACAAGCGGCAACTATGACCGAAGATTTGGTACAGAATTATGCCGCCGCAATGAAAGCATCAGCGAATAGCCAAAGTATCAATCAGGTATCGCGCCTTGTGTCAGATGACGCACTTATTTCTTTATCTAGAAAAGGTAAATCTACCAGTTTAGATAAAGATGCGTACTTAAAGCTGCTTCAAAACAGCTGGAATGATACGTCTAATTATCGCTATGATATTTCGGTAGATAATGTGGTGATTACTGGTTCACAAGCCAAAGCCAATGTGACGACCAATGAGAGCTGGGTAAAAAACGGTCAGCAAGTATCATTTGTCACTACATCTCGTGTGACCTTGACCTTATCTACTGGTAATGCAGTGCTCTTGCGCGCAGTATCACAGGTAGCTATTAATTAAGTCAACATTGACCAAGCGAGACTCAAAATACAATAGGTCATATAAGTAATAGCTAACCTAACTGGCTGAGATTCTAATTTATAAAGAGTCTTAGTTGGCTAACGGTCATTACTTAGTTTTATAGGCTACTTGAGCGTCTATGATTATCTTTTACATTAGGCTAGTCTTTGCTTTACATTGCATACTATACTATCCCTCAACTTTATCTTATTAATTTCTGTCGTTAGGAAACCTTCAATATCATGTCTACTGTGCTATCACACTCTCGCTCATTTATTGCGTTGCCATTGACGCTTGCGGTATCCACTTTACTGATTAGTGCGTGTAGCAATACATCAGCGGTAAAAAACAAAGGTGCGACCAATAGCTCATCTGTCATCACTAAAAGTCCTACCAATCAAGGGGCTAATACAAGTAGTGCAGACTACTCAACTGCGTTTTTGGATGCAGAGAGTTTGGATGAGTTGGCTGACTTGTTAGAAGCCACTGACATGACCATGGTAGAAGGTAACCAGCTTGCTATTCAGCAATATGGTGATTTGTGGAATCGTCTACGCGCAGGTTACCGCATGAATGGTGGTAAACCAATCTATAATCAGCGTATTGAAGGTCAAAAAAGCTGGTTTACAAGTAGACAGGATTATTTAAATCGCCTAACTGCACGTGCCAGTCGCTATATCTATCATACGGTACGAGAGGCGGAGCGTCGCAATATTCCAACAGAGCTTGCCTTGCTACCGGTTATCGAGAGCTCTTACGATCCAAGTGGTACGAGTAGTGCAGCAGCCGCGGGCTTATGGCAGTTTATTCCAAGTACAGGCCGTATCTACGGCTTGAACCAAAGCAGCACTTATGATGGTCGCCGTGATGTTATCGAATCGACACGTGCTGCCTATGACTTTTTGACAGCATTGCACAACCAGTTTGGTAGTTGGGAGCTAGCATTGGCTGCTTATAACGCTGGCCCTGGCCGTGTACAAAAAGCAATCGATGCCAACGCAGCGCGCGGACTGCCAACAGATTATTGGTCACTTCAACTGCCGACTGAAACGATGAACTATGTGCCGCGTTTCTTAGCTGTAGCCGAAATCGTTGCCAAGCCTGAGCAGTATGGTGTGTATTTACCAGCTATCGCTAACCGTCAGCATTTCCGCAGTGTACCTGTTAACTATGGTGTGAGCTTGGCAGAAGTATCGCAGTTAACTGGCGTTAGCTACGATGAGCTAGAGCGTCTAAATACTGCACTGACATCAGGCCGTGTTGATTCTTCAGGTCCACAGCGTGTCATCATTCCAAACGACGTCAGTCTCAATGCCGATGCCAAATTAAGTGGGCTCAGAGGTAATGGTACAGGTAACGTGCTTGCATCAAATAACGCAAGTAGCACGACAGCGACTACGCCAAGCTATAATAACAAGCCATATACTGCCTCATCACTGCCTTCTACTGGTAGCGCATTGGCTGATTATGCCGCTAGCGCAAGTGTACCTCAACAGACAACAAGTTATATCTCACCATCTGCGACGCCAACTAGCAGCTCGGTATACAGTGGTAATTCCTCGGCTCGTACTGAGCCACCACTGACCACCGCAGAGACTAACAAAATCAATGCTGAGCTTAAGAGCAGTAACAGTCTACCGACTACCTCAGCACAGATTACTCAGAACAATACGATTGTCCAAGAGCCGCCGCTTAGCAAAGAAGAGCGTGATTTTATTGCCAATCAGATCCGTAGAAATACATCTGAGACCAATGTTATCAATGCTGATGGCAACATCAATCTATCAGCCGTACAGACACAGCAGTCTATCTTAGAAGCGAGTGGTGCAGAGAAAAAACTTAGCTTTGCTAAAACCTCGGTAAGTAAGCCAAAACCACAAGGCGCACGTACCACTTATACGGTAAAACGTGGCGATACGCTTTCGAACATTGCAAGTCGAGCAGGGGTTAGCTGGCGTGATATTGCAGAATGGAACCAGATAGATGCCAGTGCCAATCTACTCTCTGGCAGTACGTTATATCTATATGATGCTAAGACTATCGAGCCACTGAGTACTGCTAACAACGCAGCCGCTAGTCAGCCTGACAGTTACGTCGTACAAGGCGGTGATACGCTTATCGGTACGGCCAATCGTTTTGGCTTATCGGTCACTCAGCTAGCCAGCTATAACAACTTGAGCAGCCGTGCTGATCTGCTCAGAGGTCAAAAACTATGGCTTATACCGGGTAAAGTGACTGCACCTGCGACAACACCTGCCGCGCCTTCTACCAAGCCAAGTAAATCAAGCGCTGTAACCAAAAACTATAAAGTAAAAGCAGGGGACGGATTAATTGCATTGGCACGTCAATTCAATGTGTCGACAGATACTTTAGCCAGTCTCAACGGTATCAACAGCACAAGTTCGCTTTATGTTGGTCAGACGCTTAAAGTTCCAGCCAGTGTTGATTTCGATGCTGCAAGCACGACAAGCGCTAGCAGTAGTAACAGCTCAAGCTCGGTCGCGACCACTAATTACAAAGTAAAATCAGGTGATACGCTGATTGGTATTGCGAACAGTATCGGAGTGAGTGCAACAGAACTGGCTGCGGTAAATAGCAATTTTGATGCAAAGGCTCGTTTGCAACGTGGTCAAACGATTAAAGTACCTGCTACTAAAGAATTGGTCGACCGTCAATTAAATGACAAAGCGGTCAGCTACAAAGTAAAATCAGGTGATACGCTAACGGGTGTCGCCAAACGTTACAACATTGGCTTAAGTGATTTGGCATCAGCGAATAACTTGAATACCAACTCGAATCTGATACTGGGTCGTACTATCACTATCCCTGCTAGCGGCAGTGTGGCAAGTGCATCTAGTAGCAGCCAAAGCAGCAGCTCTGCTAGTAGCAGCAGTAGTAGCTCAGCAAGCAGCGGTACGAAATTAGGTAATACTGAAAACTACAAAGTAAAATCTGGCGATGGTCTAATTGCTTTAGCACGTCAGTTTGGCATATCGGTAGAGGACTTGGCGGCGACCAATGATCTAGCGACCAATGCACAGCTACAACGCGGCCAAACGCTTAAAGTACCAAAAGCGACAGTAAGCTACACGGTTGGCTCGGGTGATAGCTTGATTGGTCTAGCACGTAAATATGGTGTCTCAACACAAGAGCTGGCCGATATGAACAATATCGCCGCTGATACGATGTTGCAGCGTGGTCAGCGTCTAACGGTACCTAATCGCTAATGAATAAAATATTAATGAGTGCCGTTTAAATAAGACGTCATTAATATTAACTATGAATCGTATCGCACAAAAAAGCTGCTCTTTATAAGAGCAGCTTTTTTTATTTAATAAGAATAAATAACTGTGAAAGTTTAGCTTGCGAACCGTCTAGTAATAGCTACAAATTAGACCGTCTGAGTTTTGATCGTTTCAAGATAGCTTCTGATATTACTGACATAGTGCATGGCTTGACCATAGCGGCTATTCGACGCTCTATTATCTGCTAAATAAGCATAGACGTTCGCCCAACTTTTATCATCGATACCTTGAGCTCGTAGTTCGCGCTGGATTCTTTTTACCGCATTGGGACCCATGTTATAACCTGCGAGGGCAAACCAGATACGGTCAGTTTTTGGCACATCAGAGAAGTCAGCTTTTACTTGCTCTAGATAGCGTGCACCGCCACCAATGCTTTGGTACGGATCGACACGGTCTGAGACGCCCATCGCTTTTGCAGTGTTATTGGTCAGCATCATTAATCCGCGTACACCAGTCGGCGACACAGCGTTGGCATCAAGATGCGACTCTTGATAACCCATCGCGACCAGCAATTCCCAATCGTGATTATAATTGCGTGCTTGCTCTTCAAACGAAGACTGATAGTCCGGTAACTTTTCCGTCAACGTTCTCTGGAAATGATCCTGACTATAGGCGTCTTTAAGCAAGTTTTGATTGTAGAACGCGGCAAGTTTTTGTGTGTTTTTTAGCTTGATGCTATCGCACAAAAAGTAACTGGCCTTTCTTGATAGTGGGTCATTGGATGAGCTAAACGTCCAACTTACCTTAGGATGTAGTCCGTTCTTAGTCAGACTAGAGTCATAACCACAGCTGACATTGATAGACGATAGGTTCAGCTGGCTTTTTAGCTTGGTGCTAGCCGTAGTCAACGCCATGTCAGCGTTGCCGGTTCTTAGTGCTTTTAGTGCCGCTTCTTCACTGGCATAGGCTTTCAGATTGATATCGACACCGAGCTCATCGGCATAAGTGCGCACCAGATCAAACCCAAAACCATGTTGGAAGCCATCGGTAGCAAAGTAAGTGCTATCGCCTGGTACCGCAGCAATGGTCAAGGTGTTTTCCAGCATGACATTGTCATAGGCTGGTACCGATGTGTTCATGGTCGTCAAACTCTCAGCGGGCAACGAGAGTAGAGCGATGCTAGAGATTTGTGCCAGCTTCTTGGTTCTGGCAAAACGATTAGACGCAATAGGGGTAACGGATGAAACGATGTTACTTTTGGTGTTTAGTAGGCGTTTAGATGGACGCAGTAAATAAGAAATACGGCGTTTGGCCCCTTGCGCAGATACTTTTACACGATAAGTAATACGCTGCATGGATGTCTCCTGATTTTAGCCATCCTTCTTACCGCAAAAACACGAATAAATATATGTGCATAATATTGACATATATCGATATCGTATCTTAAATAGAGTGGCATTTTTAATAGGATAAATGCCGCTCTATCTTGTTTGACTATAGCGCCACTAGCGTACTCTCTCTAAGAGTTAGTGGGATAGTTTGTCGTCAGCCAGCTATCGATATGTCATAAAAACGTTCTAAACAGTGTTTATAAGTACTGGTTTAAAATACTGAACGCACAACGATGCGAAGGATATAAATCAGATGATTCCTTCATCGATAACTAAATATGGCTAGTGGCCAAACAACTATATATCAAACATAGGTAAGGTCATGATTAAGTTATTGAGACAAAGACATAGCTTGAAACATTGATGTAAGGTTTTGCCAATGAAGCAAATACTTTCATCTGTTTTAACTATGCTAACTTTGATGGCTGGCTATACTTTGAATCACTAATATTAAGTTACTAGTAATAGGATAGCTGGCTACCAAAGTTGTTTGTCCAGCAATGAGGGTAAGCAAAATAACCAGAATTGATAGTTTATAGCTGTCTATCAAACTGACTATGTCATACCGTCATCGCGACACCAAAAATAAAAAAATACCATGCTGCTAACATACATAGTGCAAACATAGTATTTCAATGGGTAGCGGTTTAAAATCTTATCGCTGATATAGCATGATAAAGTCTTAAACAACTACCAGCATTATTTTAGTGCCATAACCGGAAGCTGTAATAATGGCAAGTTTCATGACAAAACGTTCTTTCTTACGGGTAGTAATATGCGGTTACTAATTGCATTATTCAAGTGGAGTTAAGAAAAAAGCGATAAAACTTAACAATTGAGATATAAACGGTTAATTTTCCAGATATTTGGTACATAATAATCAAAAATAGAATAACAAAGTTCAAATAGTAGTCAAACTAGACTTTGTGCTTATGGTTTAACTATAGCTATTAGCAAGTCTAGTTTGGCTTTTGAACTATCATTTTCTCTACAAGCTTTTCTCTACAAATTTTTCTCTATAAATGACAACCGTTTAAACTAATAATTTAAGTGGCTACCTTATGCTGGATTTTCGATATCGATAAAAGTAACTGGTAGACCGAATTTTTGAGCGACTATCTCTCCTAACGCCTGAATACCGCCACGCTCCGTTGCATGATGACCACAAGCAAAATAGTCAATCCCAAGCTCGCGCGCGCTATGCGTGGTACGCTCAGATATCTCACCAGAGATAAACGCATCACAGCCCATAGTAGCCGCTTGTTCAATCATATCCTGCGCACCGCCCGTACATATACCCACACGTTCGATCAGCCTGCCATTTGTCTGAGCAGCTGAGTCTGCATGATACTCAGCTGAAATATGTAATGGCGCGCGACCTAAAGCTTGAGTAATGGTGGCAATAAGATCGTCAGCAGTTTGCGGTGTGCAAGTAGCGATATTGCCTACAGGATGTGACTCGGTAGGATAGAGCGCACCGTTGATCGTCATGCCGAGCATGTCAGCAAGTTTTGCGTTATTGCCAGAGATTGGGTGTGCATCAAGCGGTAGATGATAGCCAAGCATAGAGATACCGTGTTGCATCAGCTTGCGCACGCGTCGACCTTTCATCCCAGTAAGCGTAGCAGGTTCACCTTTCCAGAAGTATCCATGATGCACCATAATCGCATCGGCATTGTCAGCGATGGCAGCATCTATCAAGGCTTCACAAGCCGTGACACCAGTAACGATACGTTGAATCTGGCGTCCACCATCGACTTGTAGACCATTAGGTGCATAGTCTTTAAACGCGCTGGTAGATAAGTAGTCGTCACAGAACTGTGTCAACGCCTGAGCGCTGATGCTTTGAGTATTGGATTCAGCTGTCGTATGATTTGTAGTCATTATGTTTTCCTGTCATCAATAAAGTGTATATCGTAAGGTGCTGTAGATTAATTAGGCAAAGATTATGTATTATCTGTCATGTTTGAGAGTGTTTGGTTTTGCTCTTTTGACTTTATATTCAACTCTCAAGATGCTTAAATGTCGAGTATCGTAAAAGCTATTTTAACATGCCGTTGTAAGCAAGCAGACAAGCTGGATAACTGAAATGGTACACGATACGTTACTATTTACTGGTATTGCGGTTATAATTTATACACGTGAGTCTGCCTAGCTGTATAGCATTTGACCATTCTATGAATGGGTCAAGCTTAACTAAGCGGTCGCTATTATCTCACATCGTTTTTCACCGTCTGTTTGCAATAAATTTATAGAGGTTTTATATGTCGTCATCCCGGAACACCAATAACAAGGCGTCTTTATTAAAATGGTTACCTTGGGTCTTATTGCTGCTAGTGTTGGCAGCGTTTATCTGGTTGTTCACGAGTATGAAGTCGACGTCGGAGGCCACATGGGAGCCGCCGAGAACCCCGCCTGCGGAGCAGCAAGCAGCAGAGCCAGTGTCGGACACGCCAGCGCCTATCTCTTCTTATCATAATGCAGTGGCGCGTGCGTCGCAGTCTGTAGTCAATATCTATACGACGCAAACGATGACCGAGCATCCTTATATGGATGATCCCGTACTACGCCGGTTTTTTGAATATCATGGTGGCCCATCACAAGAGCAGGGCAATACTAACTTAGGCTCTGGTGTGATCGTATCAGAAGATGGCTATATCGTGACCAATGCCCATGTGATCGAAAAAGCAGATGAGATCACAGTTGCATTCAATGATGGTCGTAAGAGCCGTGCCAGAATCATCGGTACAGATCCTGATAGTGACCTAGCTGTGATCAAGGTCGATATGACAGGGCTGACGCCACTTGGTTTCCGCGAAGATCCAATTCGTGTGGGGGATTTGGCGCTAGCGATTGGTAATCCATTTGGCGTGGGTCAGACAGTGACGCAGGGGATTATCTCAGCGACTGGTCGTACTGGACTGGGTGTCAATAAGTTTGAAGACTTTATCCAGACTGATGCGGCGATTAATCCGGGTAACTCAGGCGGCGCACTGGTCGATGCTCATGGCGAGCTAGTCGGTATCAACACCGTCATATTCTCGCGCTCTGGTGGCTCGATGGGTATTGGCTTTGCGATTCCGACGGCATTGGTTGAGCAAGTGATGAATGCCTTGATTAAAGACGGCCGTGTCAGTCGTGGTTGGTTAGGTATCGAGATTCAGTCACAGCTACGTGACCCAACACAGTTAGAGACATCAACAGGCGTAGAAGTGCTAAACGTTATTGATAACAGCCCAGCGGCAAAAAGTGGTCTACGTGTCGGTGATATCGTACTGACCATCGATGATGTCGAGATGACAGATGCCAATACCTTGATTCAGTATGTTGCCCGTAAACCACCAAATACTGAACTGGATGCGCAGATATTACGTCAAGGTAAAAACGCCCAAGTAAAAATCACGCTAGAAGAGCGTCCAGCACAAGAGCCACTTGAGCGTCCTGTCGTACTACAAAATGAGAGCATGGGCGGAATGGAGCAACCTAATATCCAAGGTGATGAAGAAACGCCGATGATGTCAAAGGCAGAGCGTGATCGTATGCGCGAAGAGCTGATGAAACTGTTTGAACAAGATGCTGCGTCGCAGTAAGTCGTAGTTATTCTTGCCATTATGTGCTGACTCATAATATATGTATGAGACAGCATTTTTATTTAGCTGATAACATAAAAAAGCGCGCTCTTTATCTAAAGGAGCGCGCTTTTTGTTGGAGCTAGTGTTTTTGAAACTAAAACGCTAGCTTTATCTATACATAACCCTGCTATAACTTCTCAATAGGGTCATGATTGATGTAGATAACACCTTGCACACGGCAACAGCAAGGCAGGATTTCATCTTCTTCAATCATCGCCAGTGGGTCAAATGGATAATCGACCGTATGCGAGCTAGCAATACGTTTGACTCGGCAACTACCACAGTAGCCTTCGCGGCATTGATAGTTTACATCGTGTCCGGTGCGTAGCAGTCCATCTAGCAGACTCTCGTCATCATGTAGATAGAACTGCTTTTTACTGGTCATTACCCAAGTCATCGTTAATCCTATTGGGATATGTCTGTGCTACTGCTATCCCTACTATTAACCCATAAGACGATTACAGCGATAGAAATTTTATAACTTCAAATTTCTACCGCTTAAGCCCTTATCATTCAAAGTCTTTCTGGCTCAAAGCTCTTACAACTCAGCTCTTATAATTCAGATTTTTATAGCTCAAAGCTCTTACAATTCAAAGTCATCAAAATCACTGTCTGAAAGATCAGAGTCAATCTGACCAACCAAGTACGAGCTAATCTCGGTCTCTTGCGGTGCTACTTGCACATTGTCAGACGACAACCACGTATTGATCCACGGGATTGGGTTAGATTTTGAGTTCGGGAACGCCGCTGGCAAGCCGACGGTTTCCATACGTAAGTTGGTGATGTATTCGATATATTGGCAAAGGATATCTTTGTTTAAACCAATCATCGAGCCATCTTTGAACAGGTAGCCTGCCCATTCTTTTTCTTGCTCGGCAGCCTTACGGAAGATTTCGATGCTTTCTTCATAACACTCTGCGGCAATCTCGACCATTTCAGGGTCGTCACGACCGTTACGCATAAGGTTTAGCATATGCTGCGTACCCGTCAGATGCAGCGCTTCATCACGAGCGATTAGCTTAATGATTTTGGCATTACCTTCCATCAACTTGCGCTCAGCAAAGGCAAACGAGCAAGCAAACGATACATAGAAACGAATGGCTTCTAGGACGTTGACCGCCATGATACACAGGTACATCTGTTTTTTCAGTGATCGTAAATCAACCGTTACTTGCTCGCCATTGATGTTGTGCGTACCTGGCCCATACAAGCTATATAGCTGTGAGTTGCGATACAGCTCATCATAGTACTGAGCGATATCAGAAGCACGGCCTAAGATGTGCTCGTTTTGCATAATGTCGTCAAAGATAATATTTGGGTCATTGACGATATTACGAATGATATGCGTATAGCTGCGTGAGTGAATGGTCTCAGAGAATGACCATGTCTCAATCCACGTCTCAAGCTCAGGGATAGACACCAGCGGCAGTAGCACCACGTTTGGACTACGACCTTGGATAGAGTCGAGTAGGGTCTGGTACTTTAGGTTACTCAAAAATATGTGCTGCTCATGCGACGACAGATTGCTAAAGTCGATACGATCGCGTGATACATCGACTTCTTCTGGACGCCAAAAGAACGATAGCTGCTTTTCAATCAATTGCTCAAAGATAGGGTGCTTTTGTTGGTCATAGCGCGCCACGTTGACGGGCTGACCAAAGAACATCGGCTCTTTTAGCGCATTGTTTGGCGTTTGAGAAAAAATCGAGTAAGTCATGGGACTGCCTTTATAATTGATACGGTTATTAATTTATAGGGGTGTGACTGGTTTTGATTTGAGGTTATGACACGTTTTTGGATTATAGCGTTTTAGCTTAGAGGTTCTCTAGTGATATCTGTGACGACTCTTGCCCATCGTTCATATAGGCTTTGAATATCTCGCTCAGCTCACTATCATCAAGCGCTTCTAGTTCATCAAGTGCGCTTTTGCGTAGAGTACTCACATCAGACTCTTCCGCTGCTGTTTTTAAGTCTTTTTTAGCCGCTCTCGATACTGGCTTTTTGGCTGCTTTTGCCACGCTTTTTTTGGTGATAGTTGTCTTTGGTGCTTCATTCATGCCTAACTGCTGACGCACCTCTGCAATATCAACCTCGACTTGTACGATATGCGAGCCACCATCGTTTAGATCTGAAAATACGTTTGGGATAAACAAACCACCGTCTTTGATGATTGCGGTATATTGCACATGACCTCCGTCGTTTTTATTGTCTGTGTGGTTTAATTATAACAGTAGCCAATCCCGCCTACCGCTTGTATCTGCATCGCCATCGTCGTCAGCAGGATATCGCTATAGTCGGGGCTAAACGACCGTGTTAGGACGTCTTTCTTTCTTCTTAACGACTCTTCTATTTGGGCGCACCCTACAACTTTCTATGCTTTAGAGTAGGTTGGTGTCGAGGCACGAGACCCAACAAAGACTCAAACCGTTGGGTTTCCTTCGTCAACCCAACCTACACTCGCTAATCTATTATTAGTCTATTCATTTTTTAATTTGGTTGGAAATTTCTCAACAGCCTTGTCTACTGTTCTTTCAATTAAACTTATTAATGGCATACTGTCACCATGTTTTTTATCAAGAGTAAGTGAAGCGTTATTTGATATAGTATCTATTGCAGATTTTAGTAATTTCTCCATCAAGGGTTCTTTTGCTTCATCTCCAAGCTCTTCTATTTGAATTTTGAAACTTTGATATGACTTAGCTAAAGCCTCTTTATGTGCGTACTCTTGCTTAAGCCTCTCTGCTTCGCTTCTTCGTTTAGAGGCAAAAACTGCTATCCAAATTACTGGAATAATAATGGGTAGTCGATATGCTAAAAAAGTTCCAATATCTTTGAAACTATTAAACTCTATAGTACTAGACGATAAAAATATGAAAGATAAGACTGATAGCATTATTATTGAACCAAAGAAGATCCATGTATTGTATTTAATAGGCTTATCATATGAATTGCTAAGAGTATGGTAAGCACTGGATAATCCAGCTGAAGTTGCACCAGGTAGCAGACTTTCTATTTGTTGATTTAGAGCATCGTATTTATCTTTCTGTAAGGCTTCAAAGTTTGTTAATTCTTTTCTCCTAGACTCGATATCTGACTTTAAACCAATAGTCTTTCCATCATCGCTACCGTAGATGTCCTGATGAAACACTTTAATATCATTTATGCTGTCTTGTAACTTATCATATGCAATAGAAGAGTCGTTCCGAAGTTTTTGTATTATATCTCCAGCAGACATTATCTCTTGCCGTATAGACTTTTTATCAGTTATTAATGTACGATAAAAAATATCAATTTCGTTTGATTTTTTAGTTATTTGCTCATTTAACAAAGCCCACTTATCTCTTAATGGTGGTTCATCAGTTCCTAAAAAATACTGTTCGTTAAGTTTTTTGAAGCTCTCGTCAATTTTAGAGATAGAATTAAGTCTACTGGATGCTTCATTTAATATTCTTTCTTCTTTATCAAGAATGCTTGAACTTCTTGTTTTGAACTCTTCAAATTCTTTATTAAATTGATGCTGTTTTAAAGTCAGGCTCCTTTCCACAGAAGCTAGTTGATTACTTCCAAAATCACAATATGGTGCTAACGTTTTAATTAATTCATCTAAGTAAAAATTCAGTTGATTGATAATATCAAAGTCTATGTAACTCTTTGAATGGGCTAAGATGTTAGATATATTTTGCATCAAATCTTTAGTCTCTCTCCAGCTACCTAAAGGAATGATGTTAAAATCTATATTTATTAGACTGGATTTTAATTTGGAATAGGCATCCATAAATCTATCTAATCCATCTAGGTAATCATTTTGATTGATATCTGTGGAAATTTCGGAGTCAATATCTAATTGTTTTAATATTCGACGTGAATGACTTTTTAATCTTCTAATACCTATATCAATTTTTTCAAACTCTTCTTTTGTTTCGTTATATGCTTCATGCCAACGGTTCATGTTATTAAATCCTTTAATAATATTTATCGCTCTAAATAACATTAATGTACTTACACGTTGAAGTAAGTATTATCAAACAGCTAGCTCAACCTCAAAAGTTAAGCCCGCCATTTGTCAGGAATTTTATTTAAAGAGATTCTCTTACAGTCCTAAATCTTACAAGCACCGCCAGCACAATCATCTTCCATATCCGCTTGGGCATCGTTCGCACCATCACGCGTGTTATGGTAATACAACGTCTTCACACCCATTTTATAAGCGTTTAGCAAGTCTTTTAGCAATATCTTCATCGGTACACGGCCACCAGCATAACGAACTGGGTCGTAGTTGGTATTGGCAGAGATGCTTTGATCGACGAATTTTTGCATGATAGCGACCAGCTTTAGGTAACCGTCATTGTTTGGCATTTGCCATAGTAGCTCGTACTGATCTTTTAGCTTATCAATCTCAGGCACGACTTGCTTTAGGATGCCGTCTTTTGACGCTTTGATAGAGACTAGACCACGTGGTGGCTCGATACCGTTGGTCGCGTTGGCGATCTGACTAGAGGTCTCAGACGGCATCAAGGCGGTTAGAGTAGAGTTGCGTAGACCGTGCTCAGTGATCTCGCCGCGTAGCGTTTCCCAATCGAGATGTAGCGGCTCTTGGCAGATTTTATCCAAGTCGGCTTTGTACGTATCAATTGGCAAGATACCTTGCGAGTATGTAGTCTCATTGAACGCAGGGCACGCGCCTTGCTCTTTGGCTAATTTGTTTGACGCTTTCAAGAGATAGAACTGCAACGCTTCAAACGTCTGATGGGTCAGACCAAGCGCGCTGTCATCAGAATAGCGTGCGCCATTCTTAGCTAAGTAGTACGCATAATTGATTACGCCCACACCAAGCGTACGGCGACGCATACTGCCGTTTTGAGCGGCTTTTACTGGATAGTCTTGATAGTCGAGCAGGGCATCAAGCGCACGAACGATTAGCTCAGCTGGCTCTTCGATGTCGCTGACGTTTTCGACTTTACCCAAGTTGACCGCTGATAGTGTACAAAGGGCGATTTCGCCTTCTTCGTCATTGATGTTATCAAGTGGCTTGGTTGGTAGTGCAATTTCCATACATAGGTTTGACTGGCGAATCGGGGCAACCGTCGCGTCAAATGGGCTATGGGTGTTGCAATGATCGACGTTTTGGATATAGATACGACCCGTACTGGCGCGCTCTTGCATCATCAGGCTGAACAAGTCAGCAGCTGGGATTTGACGGCTACGTACGTTAGGATCGTTTTCGTACTTGGTATATAGCTCTTCGAATTTGTCTTGATCTTCAAAGAACGCATCATACAAGCCTGGCGTGTCGCCTGGTGAGAATAGCGAGATGTCTTGACCTTTGATTAGGCGCGTGTACATCGTTTTGTTTAACTGGACGCCGTAGTCCATATGACGGACACGGTTGTCTTCGACGCCGCGGTTGTTTTTGAGTACCAGTAATGACTCAACTTCTAAATGCCATAGTGGGTAGAACAGGGTCGCAGCACCACCACGTACGCCACCTTGTGAGCAGCATTTAACAGCTGTCTGGAACAGTTTGTAGAATGGGATACAGCCAGTGTGCTGTGCTTCACCGCCACGGATAGGGCTACCAAGGGCACGGATGCGACCTGCGTTGATGCCGATACCAGCACGCTGTGATACATAGCGTACGATGGCGCTAGTGGTCGCGTTGATAGAGTCTAGGCTATCACCACATTCGATCAATACGCACGAGCTAAACTGACGCGATGGCGTACGCACACCTGACATGATAGGCGTCGGTAGTGAGATTTTGAATTCTGAGGTCGCATCATAGAAGCGTTTGACGAAATCAAGACGATCTGACTTGTCGTATTGGCTAAACAGACACATACCGACGAGCATGTATAAGAACTGCGGGCTCTCATAAACGGTCTTGCTCACGCGGTCTTGCACGAGATATTTGCCTGCCATTTGCTCAACAGCGGCATAAGCAAGGTTCATATCGCGCCAGTGATCGAGATACTCTTCTAACTCGTCAAATTCAGCACGGCTATAGTCCGCTAAGATGTGCTGATCGTATTTGCCAGCGTCTGTTAATGTTTTGACATGGTCATATAGATGCGGCGGGGTGAATTTGTTATAAGCAATCTTACGTAGATGGAAGATGGCCAAACGCGCAGCCAAATACTGATAGTCAGGCGTGGTTTCAGAGATTAGGTCGGCGGCAGATTTGATGATGGTTTCGTGAATGTCACGAGTCTTGATACCTTCATAAAACTGGATGTGCGACTTTAGCTCAACTTGAGACACAGACACGTTGTCCAAGCCGTGCGCTGCCCACGCTATTACCTTGTGAATTTTGTCTAAATCAATAGGCTCTAAACGTCCATCACGTTTGGTTACTTGGATTTTGTCAATATGTGTCATGCTGGCCTCTATTTTGATTGCTTATTGTGATGTCGCGCGCCGAGTGGGCGGCAGACATTCTTTATAACGCTATTATGCTGGGTTGTGCTAGCTGGTTTTTTTGGGCAAAAAGCTACCACTACTCATAGTGACGATTAAAATCACTGAGTACTACATATAGCGTGTTTGTTAATTGGTAGGCACAATATAGCGGGAAAATTTTGAAAATACTATATTGATTTTAGAATAAAACTATGTTGCTACAAGGTTGTAGGCAGTCCAAATTTTGGCAAAGGACGATGGGATAAGGGTTAGACGCAAATGCGGTCAATAATAAAATTTTTGTAAAAATATCGTGAGATTTACTTTTCATTCTCTCGGTTATTGTCGACTGATAATGCGAGTCATGGCGGCAATAATGCGGGCGCAGATTGTACATCAAACCACAAAAAATCGCCACCCATAACTTATTACTAGCGAGTGACGATTTGGACTAAAAAGGCGTTAAAGTTTTTTATGCGACTTATAAAACAATACGAACCGTTTTTGCATTATCGAGTGATGCATAAAGCGCATTCACTTGCTCAGCAGCCGTTAGGTACAAATTGACCCGTGCCGAGTGAAAACGACCTGTTTTAGACGGCTTAACTTCGATAGACGCCAAATCAAAATCAGGGAATTGGCTACCCAAAATTAGCTTCACTTCATTAAGCAAACTCTCACGCTCGCCTTCATGACCGATAATGCTTAGTGGGTAGTTCATTGGGAACTCCCAAAGCTCTGGGTTTTGAATATCGGTCTTTTTGCCTACCAATGCGCCTTTATTTGGCGTCAGGTCAGTGACTTTAACTGACGGCTGATTGCTGATTGGGTTATCTGTGCTGTTGTCGTTGTTGTCTTTTGAATCATCACTCATGATATGAGCCTCGCTGGTATAGGTAAATAGGAAAAAGTTAATCAGTCATTAGCGGTAAATAAGTAAGTAACATTAAGTCATTCGAAAATCGCTGCTATAGACATTAAGTTAGTTAGACATCTGCTCAAATCATGCCAAAAGCATAACGCCAGAAACTGAGACAGGCTCAGTATGGTCGTAAGTGGCATTTAAATCAGTCAAGCTATAGCCTATTCAATTTAAAAGTAGTATAAGGCAACCGAGTGTAGATGTAACTGTGATACTTCAAGCGAGGTTAACGCTGTCATACTTTTATAGTGGAATGGCTATATTAGGCAGAGAATATATGCACTGTTTATAGTGGTCTATGAGCGATTATTCAAGTAAAGTCTGTATTTAGTCAGGTTTATCAAGAAATAGTAAGCCAAATGGCTTTTATTAATAGCTGTTAATAAAAGCTACTGCAAATAACCCTTGATAGGAGTGATATCAGGCGGAATATCCGTCTCTCCTAATGCTTCTCGCAGATTAATCTCGATAGTGCGTGACAGGGCAGTCAAAGGTAATTGGTTAGCGGCCAAGCCAAAAGGCTCTTCTAGCTCTTCGCTAAGCGCATCCAAACCAAAAAAGGTATAAGCAATTACCGCACAAATCAACGGGGTCGCCCAACCGAGTGATGCCACCAAGCCAAAGGGCAACATAATGCAATACAGGTAGGTGGTGCGATGTACCAGCAGCATGTAAGCAAAGGGTAGCGGGGTGTTATGAATACGCTCGCAAGCTGCCAGTACAATTGTCATAGAGGTCAGGCGCTCGTCCATGTTTTGTATGACTTGCTCCGATACCAGTCCTCGACGCCGAATATCGCCAAGCTGCTTACCCATCAGGCGCATTATATAGTCAGGTACATTTTTCGCTTGGCGCATACGGTCATAATGTATTGCTGCGACAAGAGGCTCGATATCCGTCCAAGGTGGCGTACCACGCAATCGGTGGCGCACCGCATGGGCAAAAGCAATGGTCAGATATACCATTGTTCGCTGAGTATCTCCTCCAGTTGCATTGTTATCCTCGTCATCTTCTATACCAGTCGCATCGTCCTCATCTATAAAGGATAGCACTTGGCGCGTTAAGCTACGAGAGTCATATACCAGCTGACCCCATAGTCCGCGTGCTTCCCACCAACGCTGATAACTGGCGTTGTTTCGAAACCCAAGAAACAATGATAACGCAATTCCAAGCAAGGTAAACGTTGCCATACCATAATAAGGAAACGAGTCAGGAAGCCAGTGCTGGATAATCGTGATAAGCGTACTAAGAATAGTAATCAGCAAAATTTGCGGATAGATTTTTGGAATGATTGATCCACGCAAAGTGAAAAATATCTTAAGGGCATTGGGCGTTTGCCGGACAATCATGTCAGTTTCCTAGCGATGGGATATATGGAGACACTATTCAATGTCTCGTGTGATTCTAATATAGAAACGAGTTCTGTAAAGCCCAAAAGGCTATAAATTTATTCAAACTAAGAAGTAGGGTGGTCACTTAAGCTCGGTAATTCAGATAATCAAAAAGTCAAATCTTCACCAAAAGGGCGATGTTTTTATTAATCCACTTTATGTATGTTAAAATGACGCCAAATATCACTTCTTAACTCTATAAAAGCTGTCACCACAAAGATGAATACGCCACCCTAGCTGTACCCCTCCTCAGTAATGATTGCTTCCTATAGCAATTACTCTCATAAAGCGTCTGACGCTTTTTCTTGTGCGCACGCACTGCTTTAACGTTTGTATCACTATTCGATATATCTAGTGGATCATAAAGATTACCCCACTGAAAGTACATTATGACGATAACTCGCTAACTATGATCGTTCACATTTTTATATTTATTACCTTACATGTAATGGGCAATGTACCTAGATAGAGATGCGTCAGACTTTTCATGTGAGCTGATTTTTAACTACTTTTTAGATACTTTCCAAATAGATGTTTTCTAAATAATGATTAGATATCTCGTTTATTGACAGACTAAAGCAGTTCCCCAAAACTGAGTTAAATATGTTAAATACAATTAAAGAGCATTGGCTATCCAATGCGCGCGGCGATGTCTTGGCTGGTATGGTTGTCGCTTTAGCGCTTATCCCTGAAGCGATTGCGTTTTCTATCATTGCCGGTGTCGACCCTCAAGTAGGGCTTTATGCCTCGTTTTGTATCGCGGTAGTGATTTCATTTGTTGGCGGTCGTCCAGCGATGATTTCGGCGGCGACTGGTGCGATGGCGCTACTAATGGTGACACTGGTCAAAGACTATGGCTTGCAGTATTTATTAGCAGCCAGTGTGCTGACAGGTGTTATACAGATTATCTTTGGCTTCTTAAAGCTGGGGAATCTGATGAAATATGTATCGCAATCCGTAGTGCTCGGCTTTATCAATGCCTTGGCTATTTTGATTTTTATGTCGCAGGTTCCTGAGCTGATGCCGCAGGCAGGTTCAAACCTAGTACACGTATACGGTCTTGTAGCGCTAGGTCTCGTCGTTATCTATGGTTATCCATATATTCCAAAGATTGGTAAAGTGATTCCATCGCCATTGGTCAGTATTGTACTGGTGACGGCTATAGCCATCTTATTGGGTGCAGAGGCTCGAACCATCAATGATATGGGTCAGTTACCTGACACTCTACCGATGTTTTTGATACCTGATATCCCATTGAACTTAGATACATTGATTATTATTTTTCCGTATTCTATCAGTCTGGCGATAGTTGGCTTACTTGAGTCTATGATGACCATGACTATCGTAGATGATTTGACTGATACCAAAGGCGACCGTACGCAAGAGTGCAAAGGCCAAGGTATTGCCAATGTGGTTAGTAGCTTTTTTGGCGGGATGGCAGGCTGTGCGATGATTGGGCAGTCGATTATCAACGTCAAATCAGGCGGTTATACACGTCTTTCTACTCTAGTGGCAGGCGTGTTTTTATTATTGATGGTAGTGTTCTTAAGCGATTGGCTGAAGATTATTCCAATGGCCGCATTGGTCGCTGTGATGATTATGGTGTCTATCGGTACTTTTAACTGGGGTTCGTTTAAGGAGCTAAAAACCAAGCCGCTGCAAAGTAATGTTGTCATGATTACGACCGTCGCTGTGGTGGTTGCAACGCATAACTTGGCCTATGGCGTATTGATTGGTGTATTGCTGTCAGCATTGTTCTTTGCCAATAAAATTGAGCGCTATATGAGTGTGCATAGTCATATGGATGAAGCAGCGCAAACGCGTTATTATCGAGTTGAAGGACAAGTATTTTTCTCATCAGCAGAGCGTATGATTGATTCCTTCGATATTAAAGAATCTGTCTCTAACGTGGTCATTGACGTGTCGCGCGCGCATTTTTGGGACGTGACAGCAGTCGCCGCCATAGATAAAGTGATTATTAAATTTCGCCGTGAAGGCACTGAAGTAGAGCTCATCGGTTTGAACGAGGCGAGCCAGGCGATGATAGATAATTTCGGTGTGCATGATAAGCCAGATACTGAGCAAAGCTTAGGTGCGCATTAATTTAGCTACGTATTAGTAGTGTCATATTGATAAATATTATAAAGCTGAGTGTATCTCGGCTTTTTTTATGCAAATTAAAACCTGATTAGAAGACTATATTCTATTATGGATAAATATTTTAGGAGGCAATAGATAATCAGAAGGGACAAGATAGCTAGAAGAGAAGATGATGATAATTTAGAAAATGGTGTGATATTGAGATAGTTAATCGTTATATTGAAATATTTAGATGTTGTGTAGTGAAACAAAATAGCTCTAAAGATTATGAAAAATTTTTAAAGCTTTAACAGCTCTTTTTCAACTTCATTGAGAAATGCTTCGATGTTAGCTTCATGACGCTGATAAAACGTCCATTGTCCATGGCGTTCGGACGTAACCAATCCTGCTTTTTTTAACACACCCATATAATTTGAAATGGTTGATTGCGACAATCCAGCTTTTTCTTGAATGTAGCTGACGCATACACCATCCAGATTAGCATGCTCTGGTAATGACGCTGGGAAGTTTGATCTGTCCTTCAACCACTTTATGATTTGACGACGCATGGGGTTGTTAAGTGCAGATATTATGTTTTCTGTATTCATAAAATATGTGATATCGATACCTAGTTAATAATCAACAACTGTCAGAGTGGAACATTAGATTTTTAGCTTACTCATTATGGGTCTAAACACTAAAGCGGAGTAGAATCTATCTACCACCAATGTGTCAAACATATACAAATAAATGGCTACTAGTAGGATACTGTTTATAACTAGCGTTTGTATTCTGACTATACGTTGCTATAACAGTAGAGTATACAGCCAAAACTAGATTAATTATGACAGTTGTACTGTCTAGTCATCGGAATATTGTCGAATAGTAACAATATATGACGGGTAAAAAAAGTCTGTATCAAATCAAATTTAACACTAAACATTGTTACGACTGACTTATTAAATACACGTTAGTTCTTTGCAAAACCAGCAGTAAAATAGTATTAGAAAGCTTCTGATATGACAAGGGCGTGTTGAGTATTCAACACGCCCTTGATGCTTCATGTTCTTAAATTTTATTAAGCTTTTCTATTAATCTGGTTAGCGTCGCGGCAGAGTGCCAAAAAATCTAATAAACATAGTCGTGATATCTTAGCTTTTTAGAAATGCCTCAATTTTTGGTTTAATAGTCATAGAAACGATGACCATTAACGTCAATCCTACTGGTAACGCAACTAGAAACCCTTCTAACCAACCATTCAAAAATGCTGTTTGATTGGCAAAACCAATCGTCTTTGAGGCAGTACTAAAGGCTAACATAGACTCCATTATACAAGCCATTAATATACCTGTGATGAGATTGCGCTTGTACGCTTTGGTATTAGGTAGCTTATGATTAATAAATTTTGTGACCAGACCCATCAGTAAGAAGCCAATCGGCATAATCGCATACGCTGCCAGTAGCGCTCTAGACCAGTCTATAAAAAATGTATCGGAATATCCGACATTCATATAAGTCATCACACCTGTTAAGAGACCACCTATGACAGTCATTAAGGCAAGTATTAACAACACTTTGTAGAGCAACGGTGTTTTTTTAGTGCCATCATTCTTAGCGCCACCACTTTTAGAGCCATCAATGAGCAGGGTCTTGGTATTTGCCGGCATAGTATTTGGAGCCATAGTTATTTTCCTATCATCATAAAGAGCGTTTAATTAGTCGGTGTTTTTTTCTGCCTGCCGATCGCTTACAGACTGGTCTTCTGCAACACCTGCTTTCCAGTAAGAAAAGGCATATAGTTCATCTTTAGACCACTGTTGCTCGACCTTTAGGTAATGACGAAGGGCTTTGACAGATGAGAATTCGCTAGCGATATAAGCAAAACGGCTCTGCTCTGCAGTTGGCAAATCGAGAGATTTTACTGTGTCGATTAATTGACTGCCTTGCGTTGGATCTGGGTTATGTAACCATGTCATGGTGATATTGGCCGCTGTCGGCAATTCTTGCTCATCTTCTGTACCGTGCACTTCGATGATGCATTGACCAGTCGCGCTGGCAGGCAAGCTTTCTAATATTGAGCCGAGCACTGGTATCGCTGTGGCATCGCCAATCAGTAGAAAATTATCTGCATCGGGACAAAGCGCTTTGGTTTTAGGTTTCATTAAGATACCAATCTCGTCGCCAACCTCAGCATGAGTAGCCCAACCTGAAGCGGGTGCCTCATCACCATGAGCAACAAAATCAATCCAGATCTGTTGTTTTGCTACATCGGCGCCGCGATGAGTATAAGTGCGGACAACGAATGTAGTATTGTCATTTAGATCAATTGGTTGAGCTTTATCGACGGGAATAAGTACTTTGTTATTTGCGCCAACTGTCATGGTCGCGATATTGGCAATAGTATCTGCTTGGCCTGTGAGGTATATACGGATGTAGTGCGGGGTAATCATTTGCTTGTGAGCAACGGTCATGATTTCGCGTACTGGTTTTTGATTTATGGTGTTATTCATATGGATTTGTCCTTACTTATTTATCGGTAGTCTTGCTGCTGCTAACGTTGTCTATCATGGTGCGACTGACACGGAAAAATAACGCAAGCTCTACGAGACTTAAATCTTTCGTTAATTGCTGTCTTGTCCATTCCTCTGCTGCATCAAGCTTTGTCATAACCTCTTCGCCTTTAGGAGTCAGTTGTAGTAATTGGCTGCGACCATCAAGCGGGTTATCTGTCTTTAATATTAGCTCAGCTGCCAATAGGTCATTTAAGGCACGAGTGATTTGGGCTTTGTCTCGCTGCATGTGTTTAGAGATCGATAGCGCAGTGCTATTCGGGTTATAACAGACGCCTTTTAAGGTTCTGATATTGGTCACTGACAACTCGACACCTTGCTGGCGAATGCCTTCTAGCAATAGATTGGTATAGGTATGCATCAATTGATGTAGTGTTTCGCTCAATGAATTGTTAGACATAAAAACTCTTTGATATAGTTGATAGAAGCAACTATATAGAATAAGGTTGATAGTGTCAACTATAAAGTGGTTTCTGAAAGAGCGTCTGTACCTACAGTTAGGTAATTTTGAATAAGAGAAGACAGTAGAAGGTCAAGAAAATAGGGGTGTATATTGAACGAGGAGCTCTTAGATTGAAGGATTTTATGACTAGGAGGTTTTGTAATTAAGAAGATTTATAATTAAACAGCTTTGCAATTAAAAAAATTGTAATTAATAAACACAGTGATTAATAAATTCTAGAACTAAAAAGCAGGCACAAAAAAAGCTGAGATATACTCAGCTTTTTTATTTTTAACAGCTATCTGAAACCTATTAGCTAGGCTCAGTATTTCTCTGAAAATTTAGTCATTTTCAAGGAAAGAGCGCAAGTGCTCAGAACGTGATGGATGACGCAATTTACGCAATGCTTTTGCCTCAATCTGACGAATACGCTCACGCGTTACATCGAACTGTTTACCGACTTCTTCCAAAGTATGATCCGTTGGCATATCGATACCGAAACGCATTTTTAGGACACGCGCTTCACGCTCAGTCAGGTTACCCAATACATCACGCGTCGCTTCTTGCAGACCAGCAGCTGTTGCATCATCGACAGGGCTTGAGATCGTACCATCTTCGATGAAATCACCTAGGTGCGAATCTTCATCATCACCGATAGGGGTTTCCATAGAGATAGGTTCTTTAGCAATCTTCAGCACTTTACGGACTTTAACTTCGTCCATCTCTAAGCGTTCGCCTAATTCCTCAGGCGTTGGCTCGCGCCCCATTTCCTGTAGCAACTGACGTGAGACACGGTTGATCTTGTTAATGGTCTCAATCATATGCACAGGGATACGAATGGTACGCGCCTGGTCAGCGATAGAGCGAGTAATCGCCTGACGAATCCACCAAGTGGCATAGGTCGAGAATTTATAACCACGGCGATATTCAAATTTATCAACGGCTTTCATCAGACCGATGTTACCTTCTTGGATAAGATCCAAGAACTGTAGGCCACGGTTAGTATATTTTTTGGCGATAGAGATAACCAGACGTAGGTTAGCTTCAACCATTTCTTTTTTCGCGCGGCGAGCTTTCGCTTCACCAACCGCCATACGACGTGCCACATCTTTCATATCGTGGATTTTCATGTCGAGCTGCTGCTCGTAATCACGGATGCGACGTTGTAACAAAATTACGTCATCAGTGACTTTTTCTAGCGTACCAGCAAATGCAGGCTTACCTTTGATACGTTCAATCAACCAATCAACGTTGGTTTCATTGCTAGGGAAGGTCTTACGGAACTCTTCACGCGGCATACGACCACGGCGAATCACCAAACGCATGATTTGACGCTCTTGCTTACGCACGTCGTCGTAGACGTCATGCATGATAGCCATAACTTGGTCTGACAAGCGATTGTTTAGCTTTAGCATCATAAAGCGTTCAGCAAGTAGGGCATACGCGGTATCAGCCTGTACGCTACCACGACCATAATCAATCAATGCTTGCTTGGCTTTGATAAATAGATGCTCGATCTCTTCTAGACGTAAACGAACTTCTTCTGGGTCAAGACCGCTGGTTTCTTCTTCGGCCTCTTCTTCAACGTCGTCTTCGTCTTCCTCATCATCATCAAGTGCAGCTGCTTTCGCATTGACCTTGGCTTTGATAACCGGTGGGTTTTCCTTTTCTTCTTTGATGCGTTCGCGCTCTTCTTTCGCCGCTTCTTTTGCTTCTTGGGCTGCGATTTTGTCTTCTTCGGTCTCAGGGTCTAGGAAACCAGTGATGACGTCAGAGAGTTTCTTTTCACCATCTTGTACTTTTTCATATTCGTCAAGGACAAACTGTACGGTACCAGGCCAATAAGCCATAGCATGCTGTACATCACGAATACCTTCTTCGATACGCTTAGCAATAGCAATTTCGCCTTCGCGAGTCAGTAGGTCAACCGTACCCATCTCACGCATATACATACGTACAGGGTCAGTGGTACGACCAGGCTCGGTTTCAACAGAGGCGAGTACTGCCGCTGCCTCATCTGCTGCCATATCATCATCACTTGAATCATCGTTCATCAAGATGTCATCGGCATCAGGAGCTGATTCAAAGATTTTGATACCGACATCGGTCAGCATTTGCACAATGTCTTCGATCTGATCGCTTTCGGTAATAGAGTCGGGCAGCTGGTCATTCACCTCAGCGTAGGTAAGATACCCTTGCTCTTTGCCCATTTGGATTAAGGTGGCCAGTTGAGATGTGGACTTAGAAACTGACTTATCGTTCATAAATACTCGCTTACTTGCATCGGACATTTTTATATTGTGACTCGCTATCGCTCGCTCTTTGCGTTGATCTTATCAATCGATTGATCAAAATATGGCGTAGAGGTTGTCAATAATATCAAAAATGAGTTGATATGAATAAAGGCTCAAAACACTACAATAACAATGCTGATAAACAGCCAAAAATTAGAAAAGCTAAAAAGACTTCAATATAGTACTTAAAAAACACAGTACTGAAAAAATAGTATCTAAAAGCGGATACGTAAAAATAATACCTAAAATTTGTGCTTAACGATGCATGCTCACAATCATTCACCAAGCAGTGCTGTCAATATACAGCGACACAGTTTAACACAGACCACAGTCGTCAAGCACGAGCTAGTGATAGCTACCGACCATTTTTTACTGATTATTTGCCATCAGCTAAATGATTTTGGAGCGACTCATGCTACTGGGCATAATCATTAGTAGTGGGGGCAGCTGCTAGACTTTTAAAGGGTCAACATTTGAAATTAAACATTAAGACTGTACAGTGACCATCTGGGCAGATTGCTCTGCCTGCTGTGCGCGTAGCCAATCATTCAATAATTGGGTTTGTTTACGGACGATCGCAAGCTTAATATGATCAGGGTTCTGTATCAGCTCTTGTATTTTTTTCTTCATGTTGCGCTCAAGCAGTTGACTGACTAGCTCTTCGATTAGGCCATCAAGCCCCAAAATATTGCGCGCAGTTAGCGCTTTATAGAAGCCGCCCCAATTACGGCTGAGCATGTCTTGGGTCGCAGGTTTTACGTTCGATAAGATAAAATGCGCCGCTGCATTGACATCTTTTGGTAAGTAATTAAGACAGCGCTTAATGGTACTTACGATGTCTAACAAGGCAGCATCTTGCAAGTCTTCCCACGCAAGAGGACGCAGCGTATCAGGCGATGCTTTTTGTTTGATATGGGCAGGTAGGTGTAAGCCATTAATCCCTGACTGTTGCCAAATCGACTCAATAGGGTCGTCGATTAACGCGCGCGGCTGAAACAAAAAGCAAAGCTGCAATTGCTGACTGATGGTCATATCACCATCGAAATCTAGCAGCGCATCTTTGGCCTCGACATTCTGACTGCGTTTACCGCCAAGCTTTTGATAAACGTCATTGTTAAGCAAATAGCGAAAGCTACTGCCTTTGGGTAAAGCGGTCGTCAACGAGCGAACTTGGGACATGAGCTTGGCTTTGCCTTCAGCCAGACTCATGTCATAACGCTCACTCAAATACGCAAAAATATACTGCGATAGCGGCATGGCATTAGCGATTTGCTCACGCATGGCATCGCTGCCCTGACTCTTAATAAAAGTATCAGGATCATGATTATTAGGCAGGGTTAAAAACCGCAGCTCTTTATCATCGGCCAGTACAGGCAGGGCAACTTCAAGTGTACGCCAAGCGGCTTTTTGGCCTGCGCTATCTCCATCAAAGCTCAAGGTAAGCGTTGGATTTAGTGTCAGTAGACGCGATATTTGGCTTTCATTAATCGCTGTACCCATCGAGGCGATTGCCCCATAGATACCTGCTTGATAAAGAGCGATCACATCCATATAGCCTTCGACCACCAGCCAGCTGTCTGCGCGCTGCTGACGTGATTCGTAATAGCCATACAGTACGTGTTGCTTATGAAAGACGGGCGAGTCTGAGGAGTTGATATATTTAGGCTTTACTTCGTCATCGAGCGCCCGACCGCCAAAACCAATAGTACGACCTTGGTTATCACGAATTGGGAAGATGACTCGGTCGCGCAATAGATCGTAGTCGCGGCCAGACTCTGACTGACGTACCAATCCTAAAGCTTTTAGACCCTCAATATCCTGCGGAAACTGATGCTCAAGATGCTGCCAACCAAATGGCGCATAGCCCAGACCAAAGGTCTCAAAGATGTCTTCGGTGATACCGCGTGATAAAAAGTAGTGCTTGGCATGGGGATGCGTGGTCAAATTGTGCTGATAGAACTGCTGGATTTGCTCTAGCAGCTCATATAGATTGCCATCTTTATCATCGTTTTGGTCAATACCATGAGCGTCCTGCATACCAGCGCTAGTATCGGTATCTGTTAGCCATGCTGGCGGATAGCCACTGTCATTTGCATGGTTTGGTGAATACGGCTCTGAGGAATATGAGTCCATCGAATAGGACGCTGAATCATACGCCTCTAACGGTGGAAAATCCTCGTAGCCTTGATTGTCATCATAAATGGGCTGGTCGATGTAGTTTTGGTCACTTTGGGCGACATTGTTTTGATGACTGTCTTGACGATTATTTTGATGGTTGTCTTGATTTGCACCGTCTTGGCTTACTTTGTTATGTTCTACAGTTGGGCTAGGCACATTGTGCACAGGCGGCGCAATAGGTTTGGGTGCGTGACGTTGATAACTAACGTTTTGCTGCTCTTCTTTCGGTACTTCGATGCCTGTTTGCTTTGATAGTTCATTGACCGCTTCAATAAACGTCAAATTTTCATAATCACGCAAAAAACTGATGGCATTGCCACCGACGCTACAGCCAAAGCAGTGATAGATGTTTTTTTGTGGATTGACATAAAAAGAAGGCGATTTTTCACCATGAAAAGGGCAGCAGCCTTTATATTCACTACCAGCGCGTTTAAGCGTGGTGTGTTTGCCAATGATGCTGATCAGGTCAGCTTGGCTATTTAATTGTTCAAGAATATGGTTAGGAATGCTCATACAAAAAACAGTTTACCATAGGTCGATTATGTTGGGGCAGAGGTAATAAGGTACTGCTAGAAAAATAAGGCCAACATAATGTTGGCCTTATTATCAATGAATACAGACTGTGTTAGTTAGGCTAAGCTAAGAAGAGACTTCACGTAATCAATTATTATCCATATCACTCACACTGTCGTCATTTAGCGTAGTGCGGCGTGTTGGATTGGTATTTAGTGGATCGACGTTGGCTTCTCTTGCAGTTGAGCCAGTACTTGATTGACTGGTCACGCGCTCAGCTGATGCTTCAGGCAGACCTAAGCCCACACTAATACCATTACGTGCAGCAGTATTATTGGTGACTGGAGTATTGGCAGGCGTCGTGTTAGTCCCTGCTAGTCTCAACTGGGCCGCATTACGAATCATTTGTGTCTTGGTTGCGCCGTTATACTCGCCAGACGCGACTGATTTGTCAGTTGTGTTCGAACGACCAAGCTTGCCAAAGGTAATCTTATTGAGCCAAGTACGGTCACGTTTGGTGCTTAATTTCACACTACCGTTGCTGGTTAGCATCTCTGGGTAGTTGATCTGCAATAGCGTTTTGTACTCATTGGCCAAATCGGTTAGACCCAGTTTTTCATGGCTATAGGCTAATACCGCAAGAGCATCTGGCGTTGACTCACTAAGTGGGTAATACTGGAATACCCATTTGGCACGGTTGACCGCTGCTACATAAGCTTCACGCTCGATATACCAATTGGCGGCGCTCATTTCGCTCTCAGCAAACTGATTGTAGATGAACGTCATACGCTGAGCGGCATCTGGTGCATACGGACTGTTTGGATATTTATTGATAAGCTCTTGAAAGTTAGCAAAGGCAATACGCAAATACGCAGTATCACGCTCAGCTTGGTTCAGTTTAAAGAGCTTTAGGCTTTCAGATGAACCTTCCATATTAGCAACGCCGCGCACATAGTAGGCGTAGCTGACTTGTGGGTTAGACGGATACAGACGAATAAACTGCTCAGCACTCGCCGCCGCCATCTCATATTTGTCACCTTCGTATTGTGCATACATCATGTCAAGCAAGGCTTGCTCAGCATACTGTCCGGTTGGGTAGAATGTACGCAGATTGGTCAGCTCTTCGATACCTTGGATATAGTGACCTTTGTCAATCTGATTGACGGCCTCGTTATAATACCCTTGCTCTGATTTTTCAGCTGTTTCTACTGCCTCACCATCTTTGGCACCAGTTAGATTTTTGAAAGTCTGGCAACCCACTAGATTGACGCTAAGCGCCAGTAGGGTTATTGAGGACAGTTTGATAAACGTATTGCCAACAGCTTGCATACTTCTTCTCCGACACAAGACGCATAATAGCAGCGGCGCTATCATGCTATATAAAAGGTTAGTGATAAAAAACGACGCTAAATAGTCAGCGATCCACAAGCAAAAATTTTTTATCGAATGCAGTTTTTGTTATGACGTATTGTACTGATAGATTGGGTCTGATACATAGCGCTTTTATAGTAAGCCAGTCATAGACCACATGCATTTAACCATAATTAAACGATCTAAATGGCAAACACGGTCAACAAAACCCCATGCTATTTTCATACTGTATCTAAATACGGCATTCGCATACAGTGCCATAGCATACAGCAAAACATGGCTATACTTTATAGAATAACATTTGCTACGTCTATTTTTTCGCCATCTATATTGTATAGGCAGTTTAACATGAGCGGCTGTCACGAGCGATATCGAATGTCGCTAGCATGAGTAAATATACAGTAAATTACAGCAATGTCATGTTCTAGAGAGTTAAGCGATGCATCTTACAGCCTAAAGGTATGCTCAAAAATTAACAGATAGCATGCAGCTTCTATAGGGCTTATGCGTGCGACATGATACACTAGAGCGGTATTGTCTTCGCTTTTTTGTACCTTGAAGGTGGTTATCTGCCATTTATAGGCAAAGACTATAATAAAAAAACGACAATTTTTTATACTGATATTTATAATACTATCTTCGAAGTCACCTCACACAACACTGTCAGGGACTTTGCCATGTATCAATCCGCTATGAATAATGATGCCATGACTACCAATTTATCACCGAATCAATCGCTAGATACTGATTCATCAGCACAAGAGTCACCAATGCCAAATGATGTTTTGAACAATAATGAGCTACCTGATAATCAAACAATTACAAATGAGCAAGTGCATGATGATGCGCTTGATAATGAAGAGATGCTCATCGATGATGGTAATGATCTGAACGATAGCGACATTGATGATAGTGATATTGATGACAGCGATATGGACGGCGACGATGATGAAGCCCCAGTAGCGGGTCAAGCTGTACCAGTGATTGTAGATATGACGCATGTGGTCACAGAAGATCAGGCTGGTCTGCGTATTGATAAGGTCGCCTCACAAGCGTTTTCAGACTTTTCGCGGGTACAACTCCAGAACTGGATTACTGACGGCAGTCTGCTCTATAACGGCAGTGTTCAAAAACCGAAAGTCCGTGTCAAAGCAGATGATGTATTGCATCTATCAACGACGTTACAGCAGCATGGTGAAGACCAACCAGAAAACATAGATATCGATGTTGTCTATGAAGATGATGACGTATTGGTAATCAATAAACCTGTCGGTATGGTGGTTCATCCAGGCGCTGGTAACCAAAACGGCACTTTGGTCAATGCATTGCTATATCATTATCCTCAGCAGCATCATTTACCGCGTGCAGGTCTCGTGCACCGTATTGATAAAGACACCTCTGGATTATTACTAATTGGCAAAACCAAACCTGCTCAGATGGCACTGATGGAACAGTTAAAAGACAAGTCTGTTTATCGTCACTATAAGTGTGTGGTGGCAGGGGACCAAGCAAGCTTATCTCGTCATCGTCGTATCGATGCGCCGATTGGCCGACATCGCAACCAGCGTACTAAAATGACGGTGATGACCGCTGGTCGCGAAGCGGTAACGCATCTATTAAATGTCACGCCATTGAACGAAAATTACTGTCTACTAGATGTTGGACTTGAGACGGGACGTACGCATCAAATTCGTGTGCATCTAAGTCACATTACTTATCCATTAGTCGGTGACCGTGTCTATGGTGGCCGTCGTCAGTTACGCTCTGGGTTGACAGAAGCCCAGCGTCAAGCTATTAATAATTTTCCGCGCCAAGCATTGCATGCCTATACGCTAGGGTTTGTGCATCCGACGACGGGTGAAGACATTGAGGTGACGACGCCACTACCTGAAGATATGCAAAAACTTATGGCAGTACTAAGCGACGGTTATTATGAAGAGTAAACGCTAACGTTTACTAGATGAGAAATGAGATCGAGCAGCCATGACGAACACGTTCCCGATGACAATGATTGCGCAAATTGATGATGTGGCTGTTTTTCAGACGGCTGCCTTTGCATTTGATAATACTGATGATTCTGCTGCTAAAAACCAACGTACAGGGTTTGAGGGTCAGTCAAATTATGGCGAGCTAAATCTAGGTCTGCATGTCAATGATAATGCACTGCAAGTATTAGATAACCGCATGAATCTATTGGCTGCTATCAATGAGCAGCTGATCGATAAGTCTGCGCAGAACGTGCAGCATGCGGCCATTAATCGCTTGCATTGGGTTAGTCAGGTTCATGGTAAGCAGATTCATGATGTCGATGCTACTACGTTGAATATGGCGCCACTGTCTGCTGATGCGATGGTCAGTCAACAAAGTGGTCGCGGTCTGGCAATCATGACGGCGGACTGTGTGCCTATCGTATTATATCAGCCCACCAGTGGCAAAATCGCAGCGATTCATGCAGGCTGGCAAGGACTGGCCTGCGGTGTGATACAAGAAACTGTTGATCGCTTTACTGATTCAGGCCCTATACAAGCTTGGATAGGAGTGTGTATCAGTCAGGGAAGTTATGAAGTAAATACAGACGTTCGCGATAAGCTATTGGCTGGGTGTATAGCCAATCAGACGTTGCCAGAGACGCATATCGATGACTTTGTGTCGCTATTTTCTATATCGTCTTATGATGACAAGATAAAGTTGAATTTACCGAAGCTTGCTGCCATGCAGTTAGAAGCTGCTGGTGCTACAGTTGTGAATGACTTGCCTGTTGACTGTAGTTACGCAGATACTCACTATTACTCGTATCGCCGCCAGACTCATATGCAGCAACCTGCAACGGGTCGGATGGCACTGGTCATCGTTCGTCTTTAGCAGCTTTATAGTCAGCGAACTACTAAACCGCTACGGTGTTACCCTCCCTATATGTACTATATGTACTATATGTACAATCTACGGTCGGCTGCCTTGTAGCTATTTTAGATTCCTTTGACTATATAATAAGTAGTGGAAATGAAGTGATAGACAATAAAAAACAGCAGATTATTCTGCTGCTTTTTTATTTGAGTGCTACATTTGTATTAACACAAGGCCTGTATTAACACAAAATCTGTATTAGCAAACGGAGTCGCTAGATTTTGGTACTGATAGGCCAAATAGAGGACGTAAATACAGTGCCAAGAACGTACCTGCCATTGCCAGTATGCCCCAGATATAACCATGTAGGCTAAAAGAAGCAATACCACCGAAGTAAGCGCCGATATTACAGCCAAATGCTAGACGGGCGCCATACCCCATCATCAGTCCACCGATAACAGATGCTGCAAAGTTACCTGCAGTAATCTTAGTAAACTTAAACAAACCACCAGCAGCAGAGGCGATAAACGCGCCAATGATAATGCCGATATTTAATACAGTGGTTGAATCTGCAAATATAGAGGCCTCAAGCGCCGCTGCATTAGCCCCTTGCCAATAGCCCCAACTAGCCACATCCATGCCAAAGCCGCTTGCAATTTTAGAGCCCCACAATGTGAATGCTGACGTAATGCCCCACGGTTGACCACGTGTAAGTAATGTCAGGCCGTTAAGTAAAGCTAAGACGATTGCGGCAGCAAATAGCGGCCAAGAACCACGAAATATACGTTTCCAACCAGACTCAGAAGGTACGGGCGCCATCTTTGGTGCGTTTCTTTTTTTCTCAACGACTAATGTTACCCATGCGATAATGCCGAATATAGCAAGCGACACCAGCCACGCCCCTGTATAGCCAAGACCTGTAGAGGTTGCCAAAGAAAAAGGCGCATAAGCGGGCATTTCTTCTGTCCAGAATGGCAGGTGATAAGCACCAATCGTGGCGCCCACTATGAAGAAAATAAAGGTGATGAACATAACAGAGCGTCCACCGCCTACTGCATAGAGCGTACCAGAGGCACAGCCGCCGCCCAGTTGCATGCCGATACCAAATACAAACGCGCCTACGACTAGACTGACCCCTAATGGCGCGACATAACCTGCAACAGGACCGCCAAATAACGTCGTGCCATAAGCAAGGATTGGTGCAAATAGCGTAACAGCAACTGCCAACATCAGCATGTGAGAGCGCATCGCTTGACCGTTGCCCACTGCCATCATACGTCTAAAAGCAGAGGTAAAGCCAAAGCGGGCATGAAAAAGGGTATAGCCTAACAAAAGACCTATGCCAAGTAGCAATGATTGAGAGATATGTTGAGTGGCTAATAGATACGCAAACACCATTAATCCTACGATGCCACCACCTATAATTAAGGCTTTTTGCGGTGCATTTAGGGCCAGATCATCTCTGACGATAGGATCTTTTGTGTCGTTTACAGGTTGAACGAGAGTAGTCAAGGTAATAGCTTCCTTATCCGATAATGTTATCAGATATCATTTTTATAAGAATTTATATGAGTATAGTTACGCAGGTTTGCAGAATTGGAAACTGTATTTCTGTTAATTCGATTGATTTGGTTAAGCAGTAAGAAGCGTTACATCATAATCCTATTGTCATTAATGTAAATACGAAGTGGTTAGAAAAAGTAGAATTAGTATATGATGATATGGAATAAATAAACTGCTGTGTATGTAACCTGATATCAATAGTTTTCTATATTACTGATAATTATAGGTTTATCAGGTATCAGGAATTTGTTTGTATCATATTATCAGTTAATGCGACTGACCCATTTATATAAAATATATTAAAAGTATATATGGTCTGATTAGTCAGGCTTTAATAAATAACTTAAAAACGAAAATACGTCTGATACAATGGGCTTGAATTCAATGAAGTTCATCGCATATATACTGGTATGTATATGCTGACGTATAGAGACTATGTAATTAAAGACTGTGCAGTTAAAGACAGTGCAATCAAGGACTATGCGATTGCTCCACCACCATTGATATTTCTGCCAGTTAAATTGACTCAAAGAAGCATTGCTTGATTCTGTTATATCGCCTGATAGTTCGAGAGTTTGATCTATCGATAAGTACTTATCAGTGAAAGTGAAGTCACTAGCTATCGACTGTGGCTAAGTATCCAATATTTTATAAGTTTTATATTCAACCAATTATTTATTATTAGAGTACGTATGAATACACCTGCTAAATCGTCTGAAACCTCTACACCTACTGATAACACGCCTAATGTCTCAATCGCTGTTATCTTCCATAGTAATTATGGTCATACTAAGCGTGTCGCTGAGGCGATAGTACAAGGTGCGCATCAGCAATTGCCAGCCGCGCAAGCCAAGGCTGTCGATGTTTATGATGTTGATTGGGACTACTTAGATCAGGCAGATTTGCTGGTTTTCGGCAGCGCAGTGTATATGGGTAGCGTGACGGCTGAGTTTAAGACCTTTATGGATGAGACGTCTAAGCGTTGGTATCATCGTAAATGGGAGGGTAAATGGGCAGCAGCGTTTGCCAATTCGGGCGGCCTGAGCGGTGATAAACTTGCTGTATTGCAGCAGATTTCTCTATATGCGATGCAACATGGTATGAATTGGATTGGTCTGCCATTGATGCCGACAGGTCATGAGAGTCATGATTTGAACCGTCTGTCTAGCTTTTTGGGATTGATGACTCAGTCGCTTGATGGACCACCTGAAGAGACACCAGGTTCAGGAGATATTAATACTGCTATTTGGTTTGGTGATCATCTAGCCAAAACGATTATTAAGCATCAACCAGCTGACACTAAACCTTAAAAACAGCTAGAACCGACAGAGCAATCAAATAAAAAAGCAGACATTATCGATGTCTGCTTTTTTTTGTGCCCAATTTTTATTGAGCGACAAGTGCGATTAAGCACTAGGCTTTCTATGGAGCAACAAGCTTAGTAGGGGTAGGCTTCACAGGGATAGGATTGTCAACGAATTGAAACGATTGACAACCTCCTAATAGCATCGTTGCTACTAGCAAATAGGTAAAGGCGAATGACTTCATAGTAATATCTCAAAAACGATTCTAGCCCAACGATATGTCACGATTGCTTATCATTAGAAGTCACAACAGTGAAGAGTCAGGCTTATTTGCAGACATTATATATAAAAATCAGCTGTTCATAGCAGTTTAAAGGCGATATATGTATTCGGTACTGTTCTTACGCAAGCTATCTCGCTGTTTTTACGCAAGCTATCTCGCTGTTTATAGTATGGCTTATCTAACGCTTCGTTTGGTTTATCATATATAAGATTAAAGCTATTTATAAAAATAACGTCTGGTATTGAGTCGCTTTGATATGAATAAAGTTTACAAAACGTGTAGCTATTTCCTTAGATTGAAGTTATTCGCCAAATATTTATCAACTATTCGATAGTATCTATAGGCATTTTAACGGGTTGTGTTATAAATAAGAATAGTGATAATATGTTGAAAGCTGACCAAATAGTCAAGTATCCTATAGTACGAGTTTTCTAACAAATTTGTTCGATGATTGCTGATATTTGCAACCAGCTTATCCGATATAAAAAGCGCGATGTGCTGATTTTTTTATCTCTTAAGAATGTATTAGCAAATAAAACAGAATAACCGTACTTGAGCGGTTGCAACATGATGTAAACCAAGTGCTTACGTTCAGCATTTAAGCCATCAATTTCCTTAAGCCTTATGCTTATCTTCATTATTTTATTTTAGCCGAGTCTTGCTATGATTAGTTTTTACTTAAATGGGAAACGCCACGAGCTAACCCAGCTTAACCCTAATACGACGGTGCTTGAGTATCTACGATTGCATGAAGGCCAGACGGATACGAAGGAAGGCTGTGGTAGTGGTGATTGCGGTGCCTGTACTGTGATGGTTCAGCGCTTGCCTAACGCTAGCCAGCCAGCGCTTAATGATGAAAATGGCGACGAAAAAAATGCTACGCCACCGTTCTATACAGTCAACTCCTGCATTACGCTAGTGTCGCTTATGGATGGTCATCATCTGATGACGGCTTCTTATTTGGCAGATAATCCAGAACATCATCCAGAACGTGCTCTGCTGCATCCAGCGCAGCAAGCGATGGTTGAGTGTCACGGATCACAGTGCGGTTTTTGTACGCCTGGGTTTGTAATGTCGCTTGCTTGCGTTTACGAAAACAATCGTATGCAGACAAGTCAAGAGGCTTCAAGTCAAAGCGATGCCAAGCAGCTGAGCTATGATGAAGTGGTTGCATCAATATCTGGCAACCTATGCCGCTGTACAGGTTATCGTCCGATTATCGAGGCTGGCCTATTGATGAGCGATATCGGTCAGCAGAGAGAAGCAGAGCATTCAGCGGTGAAAGACTTGACTATCAGTCTAGCCACAGACGCGATGCGTAGTACAAAAGAATCAGCAGTATCTGAAAACGTGCTAGATAACGTCGAATTAAAGAATGAAGAGTCGAAAGCGATTGCCCCTGCAATCAGTGATGCTGGGCGACAGTTATATATGCCCAAGTCACTAGATGAGCTTAATCAAGTATTAGCGGCCTATCCGCAGGCTACGATTTGGGCAGGTGGTACGGATTTAGGATTGAGCGTAACGCAGCACTTAGTCGATCATGAGGTGATTATCCAGCTTTCAGCTGTCGAGGCACTAAAGTCATGGTCATTACTTGACGCAAAGTCTGACTCAAGCAATGAAGGGTCAGATAACGAGCAAGCTTCTAACCAATCACTAGTACTGGGCGCTGGCATGAGCTATCAGCAGATGTTACCTGTGCTTGAGCAGTATTTTCCAAGCTTTGCGCAAGTATTTGAGCGCATTGCCTCTCCGCAAATCCGTAATATGGGCACCATCGGCGGCAATATAGCCAACGCTTCTCCAATTGGTGATTTACCACCGATTTTATTGGCGTTAGATGCGTCAATTCATCTGCGTCATTGCGCGCCCAATCGTAAAGAATCAGGTGAAAATTTAGATAATAGCGATTCGGTTTATACAGATGAGATCATACCGTTATCAGAATTTTTCTTAGATTATAAAAAGACCAAGTTGCAAGCAGGCAGTTATGTAGTCGGCATCCATATTCCTCTGATGCATGACAATCAACACTTATTCATCCATAAGATTAGCAAACGCTACGAGGATGATATTTCTGCGTGTTTACTAGCGGCGCGAATTGATGTGTCGGCAGATGGCATGACGATAGAGGGTGCAAAGCTTGGACTTGGTGGCATGGCTGCCATACCATTGTTAGCCACAACCTGTCAGCAAGCGCTCGTTGGGCAAGCGGCTGAAGTTGCGAGTTTTGAGCAAGCAGCACAAGTCTTGTCTGCAGACGTTACGCCTATGACTGATGTTAGAGCCAGCCGTGAATATCGCTCACATGTGGTACAGCGTCTACTGGTAAAGTGTGGCAAGCAGTTGGTAGCAGGTAGACAGACCGAGACCGCTTAACTAGCAGAGTTGTTTGCTAATACCGCCTTATCGTTATATTTGCCAAGAACAAAAGAGCATTAATTAAAGCGTCCTAATAAAAGAGATCCGCCATGAGCCATCATTCGTCCTTATTTGACAGTTATAGTATCCGCCGCGTGCGTCCGCCAAAAAATAAAATTGGTACCTCGGCTAAGCATGATAGTGCGATTAGTCATGTCATGGGGACGGCGACTTATGTGGATGATATTGCAAAACCGCAGGGCACGCTACATCTGGCAGTAGGTAAAAGCAGCCACGCTCATGCGCGTGTATTGAGTATGGATCTAAGCGCTGTCAGAGATGCGGATGGGGTGGTAGATGTCTTAAGTTTTAAAGATTTGCCTGCGCAGACGGATATCGGTGCGGTGTTCGACGGTGAGCCACTGATGGTGGATGACATCACAGAGTATGTGGGTCAGACGTTATTTGTAGTAGTAGCGAGTAGTCATCGCGCTGCCAAAAAAGCGGCGACCAAGGCAGTGGTGGAGTATGAGCCATTGCCAGCAGTACTTAGTATCGATAAAGCGTTAGAGCAAGAGTTATTTGTACGTCCGAGTCATTTTATGAAGCGTGGTGACGCGGCGACTGCGCTTGAGAACGCACCGATTCGCATTGAAGGTCATATTCATATGCGCGGGCAAGAGCACTTTTATCTCGAAGGCCAAGTGTCTTATGTCGTGCCTTGTGACGATGGTGGTCTAGAGGTGTACACGTCGTCACAGCATCCAAGCGAAGTACAGCAGCTCGTCGCTGAAGTAACGGATTTACCATTTCATGCGGTAAACACAGTCGTGCGCCGTATGGGTGGCGGTTTTGGCGGTAAAGAAACGCAAGCTGCCGCATGGGCGTGTCTGTGCGGTATCGTTGCCAAACGCCACAATGTCCCTGTCAGTATGCGTCTAGATCGTCAAGATGATATGGTGGTGACAGGTAAGCGTCATGAGTTTGCTAATCGTTACGAAGTTGGTTTAGACGAGTCTGGCCGTATATTAGGCGTCGATATGCAACTGGCTGGCTTGTGTGGTTATGCGCCAGATTTGTCTGATGCTATCGTCGATAGAGCGATGTTCCATTGTGATAATGCCTACTATTATCCAGCTGCTCATGTGGCGGGTCATCGCTGTAAGACACATACGGTATCTAATACTGCCTATCGAGGATTTGGTGGTCCGCAAGGTCTGATGACTGCTGAATATATGATGGATCATATTGCCTATACGCTGGGGCAAGATCCGTTACAAGTGCGTTTGGCAAACTTGTATCAAGATGGTCAAAGTACGCATTACGGTCAAACCATTGAGCATTTCGATTTGGCGACTATCATGACCAAGTTGGCAAACGATTGCGATTATGACAATCGCCGTCAACAAATTCTAGAAGCCAATCAAAAAGCTGCCGCTGAAGGCAGTGATAAACGTTTGGGTCTTGCTCTAACGCCAGTAAAATTCGGTATTTCATTCACGGTGCAGACGCTTAATCAGGCAGGTGCATTGGTACATATTTATACTGATGGCAGTATCCACCTCAATCACGGTGGTACGGAGATGGGGCAAGGGCTGTATATTAAAATCGCCCAAATTGTTGCCAATGAATTTGATGTTGATCTGGACACGGTTAAGGTGTCAGCGACACGTACGGATAAAGTGCCTAATACATCACCAACAGCTGCGTCATCAGGTACCGATATTAATGGTAAAGCAGCGCAAAATGCTTGTCTAAATATCAAAGCTCGCATACTTGAATTTGCCGCTGAGCATTTCGACGTAGCGCAAGAAGACATACGTTTTGAAAAGAACCATGTCTATATTGGCGATAAAGAAACACTGACTTTTGCTGAAATGATTCAACTGTCGTACCAGAACCGTATCAGCTTGTCGTCTACTGGCTACTATAAAACGCCTAAGATATTTTATGATCGCTCTAAAGCATGGGGACGTCCGTTCTTCTACTTTGCCTTAGGCGCTGCCTGCGCTGAGGTTGAGATTGATACGTTGACAGGTGAGTACAAAGTACTACGCTGTGATGTGCTGCATGATGCAGGACAATCGATCAACCCTGCCATTGACATTGGTCAGATTGAAGGGGGTTTTGTGCAAGGTATGGGTTGGCTCACGGCAGAAGAGCTGATCTGGAATGATAAAGGTAAGCTCGCATCTGATAGTCCTGCTAATTATAAAATCCCAACCGCGCATGACTTGCCTAAGCAGTGGAATGTCAAATTGTACGATCGCAAAAACGAAGAACAAACGATTTATAACTCTAAAGCCGTTGGCGAGCCGCCGTTTATGTTGGCAGCCAGTGTTTGGTGTGCCCTTAATAATGCAGTGGCTAGCCTTAGTGATTATAAAAAGAATCCAGAGCTGACCATGCCTGCGACGCCAGAAGCGGTCTTAAAAGCAGTGATGCGCATGCAAGGCACGTCGTGGGATTTAACAACTCAAGCAGATACAGATACGGTTGATAGTTTAGTAAAAGGCGCAGAAGAGAACAGTGACCTTTACAACGAAAAAGCAATGCCACAAGACGTACGTCATGCCAAAGATATCGATCCAAAGGAAGTCGAAGGTAAACAAGCCGATGACCAGCCTAACGCGATAGAGCATCCAAATGTAGCAGGGGCAAGAGGTCCTGCGCACAGTGAATGAGTCGTTAGCACCGCCAGTCGTTTGGTATGAAGGTCTAGCGCGATATCAGCAGCGAGGTATCGCTCACGTGTTGGCGACGGTCGTGGCTGTGAATGGATCTGCTCCTCGAGCGCTCCAGGCAAAGATGATCGTCACGCAAGACAATATCGTGGATACGCTGGGCGGCGGCGGTCTAGAGCATGACGTTGTCAATACAGCACGGCAGCTATTGAGTGGTGAAATGGCGGCAACGGTAACAAAAGAAGTAAAACCAAAAGTCGCTGAAACTGACGGTGAAAGCACGTTAATACCTTCTAAAGCAGTGCGCCGTGATGCTGTCTACACCAAGCACTACCCGCTAGGTGCAAAGTTAGCACAGTGTTGCGGCGGTAGCGTCACCGTTATGTTCGAATGCTTCAATGTAACGTCGCCGATGTCAGTACTAGTGTTTGGTGCAGGGCATGTAGCATCAGCGCTAATGACCATTTTAGCTGAGCTACCTTGTCAGGTAGATTGGGTGGACAGTCGCCCAGAGATGTTTAAGCGGTACTTAGTTGATGAATCTACTACTAATCCATCCACACTTTATAACTTACCAGCGCATATCCGTCCGCATATCGATGATGAGCCTGTAGATTTTGTACGCCCATTTATCGAACAGGGTGGTCAGCGTTTTATTCTGGTTATGACTCATGACCATAGTGTTGACTTTGAGCTAGTGCGGGCAGCATTAGATACTATTTCTGACATGAGCGCGCCTCATGATAAATGCTCAAATATTTCAGTACCTTATGTAGGTTGCATTGCCTCGGCAACCAAAGCCAAGCGTTTTAAAGATCGCTTGATGCAGCGTGGCTACAGTGAGCAACTGGTCAATCAGTTGGTCATGCCAATTGGATTGCAAATTGGCGGAAAAGAGCCGATGGCGGTGGCGGTTTCTATCGTGGCACAGCTCCTGCAGCAGTATCATCAAGCTATTTCTTGAACGGTTCACTCCATATAACTTTTATACTTTTTATCAATTTATTAAAACGCTCAGTACTATTTATCAAAACGCTCAGCATTACCCAGCCATTGTGAGATCTACGAATGACCCTACATATTTATCAAGCTCGACTGCTGCACTATTTGACCGAAAGCGATCGTACTGAGCGTACAACCTCTGATCATTCACAGACATTAGCTGTGGAACGAGACATTACGTTGCTACCAGTGATTGAAGGTGTACAAGTTTATCCTGAATATATCGCTGATGGTGCGCTTGTCGTAGATGATGTGACAGGGTGCATTGTAGAGTATGGTCATAATGAGACAATATTAGCGAAATATATTAATACCTCTGAGCAAGCAGGACAGTTAGTAATCAAGGTGCATGACTATCGCGATAAATTGATCATGCCAGGCTTTATCGATACTCATGTACATTATCCGCAAATAGATATGATTGCTGCTTACGGTGAGCAATTACTTGACTGGCTTAACAATTATACTTTCGTCACTGAGGCCAATTTTGGCGATCCAAAAGTGGCGCATGATACGGCGCAGTTCTTCTTAAACCAGCTGCTAGCCAATGGTACAACGAGCGCCATGGTATTTTCTACCAGTCACCCTGAATCAGTGAACGCATTTTTTACGGAAAGTCACAGGCTCAACACCCGCATGATCACAGGCAATGTCTTGATGGATCAAAATGCGCCTGATAATTTGTGTGTACCTGCTGAGCAAGGTATTCGAGATACCCAAAACATCATTGATAATTGGCATGAGCGCGGCCGCCAACATGTGGCGATTACCCCGCGCTTTGCTATTACTTCGACACCTAAGCAACTACAAATGGCAGGTGAGCTGTATTCCAGTTATGAGAATGTTTATCTGCAGACGCATCTGGCAGAAAATCATGATGAGATAGCCTTTGTGAAACAACTGTATCCCAATCATAAAGGCTATCTCGATGTCTATGATACGATGGGATTACTGGGTCGACGTACGACTTTGGCACATGGTATTCACCTTGAAATATCTGAGTATGAGCGTCTGCGTGCGACTGGTACACAAATATCACACTGTCCGACGTCCAATCTGTTTTTGGGTAGTGGACTATTTAATTTACCCAAAACGTTAAGTTATACCGGTGTCAGTATCGCCACTGACGTTGGGGCAGGGACGAGTCTGTCGATGCTGACGACTCTGTCAGAAGCGTATAAAATTCAACAACTACAAAGCAATGAGTTATCCGCTCATCAAGGGCTGTACCAAATTACGCTGGGTAATGCCCAGTCGCTATTATTGAACAATAAAATCGGTAACTTTATGCCAAATAAAGAAGCGGATTTTGTGATCATCGATATGGGTGCAACGGAACTGCTTGAGCGACGTATGGCGCAGACCAAGACACTGGAAGAGCAGTTGTTTGTACTAATGATGCTAGGCGATGATAGAGTAATTGATCAGACAGTCATCGCCGGCGTGAGTCGCTATCGTAAATCAACTTTATAGGTGTAAATAAACGCTGTACCTAAATCAGGAACAAGTGAGACTTTTTTCAGATATAAAAAACAAACCCTTGTTTCTATATTGTAGGAACAAGGGTTTATTACTGCCAAGAGAGTTTCTATTGAGTATTAAAAATGGAATTTTACCAACGCACTAGGAGAGTTTTGATTTACGCCATCAACACCGTATTTATTTTTCCAATAGCTATACTCCATACCGACTTCTAAACGGTTATCAATACCGAGCACTTCTTGTAAGTTGTATTTAATTTGCGGATTAATATGAATATTATCTTCAATGTCATCATTATTAAATGAATAATCGATAAAGCCATCTACAACAAAATTATTGCGTTCCCAACCATAGGTTAAGGTAATTTGTTGATCATCGTCAGTATTATCATTAAACGCATGATATAGCGTCGCGGAAGCAAACGTCGTACCTGGAATAGGCACATTGAGATCTGCACCAATACCAACCAGATAATTATCTTGGTCAAAGCCAGTACTGTTCGAACCAAATTCATACGTAGCGGCTAAATTAACCTGCTTGATAAAACTGTCGTTGAAAGTGGCTATTTTGAATGTAGGAGACAGCTCACCATAAGTTTCTCTAAATCTATTGTTTTCAATGTCATCGGCACCTTGGTTTCGATCGACAAAGAAGAACACGCCGCCCCAGTCGTGCGCAGAAGCATGCTCTAATGTAATGGTCGTCAGCTCTCCGTCTTCTACAAGTTCATAGTCATCACCGTAAAGTACGGAGACACTCGTATCAGTAAAAAAGGTCTTAGCATGGATGCTAGACATACTACCTAAAGCAGCGATAGCAACAGCTGCCATCGACAAAGGTTTGAGTAAAGCTAGCTTTTGGCTAGATGATTTGGTATGACAGGATAAGCTCGTTAATAAATCAAAACGCAAAATATGACCCCTTTATGTACAATTGATTGTTGATTGCCCCAAAACTGCATCGTTACTATTTGCTAGTAAACAAACTATTAATCCAATCCTCGTTAGACAACGGTCGGTTGATAGCGCTTAAATGCTTACTACTAAAGAGCATTCAATAACCGTGCCACAAATGCCCTAGAAGGCTGTCATCTACAGAGTCTTCTGGTTTTTAGTCTTATTAGCCATTAATAAGGGTAGAAATAAGCAAAATAGTCCTTAACTATTCTCAAATGAGAGAGCCAATTTCCGTGCATTTAGATATATGTGACAAACAATGTTTTTCGAAGGATCAGATGCACCATAAAAGCACCAAAATGGATATCCATGTGCCCTAAGTTGGGTCGTCTGACGGGTCTTAATCAATTGATAGGCATATGATTTAACAACTAAATGAACATAAAAAAGCCAGCTAATAGACATTAGCTGGCGTTAAGTTTGTACATGTCGGATGCGACTACTTTTTATTCAGTTAACTGCATTCATCTTCTAACTCAATAAGCACATGCCAGTCAGTAATATCTATCTCATGACAGTTGTTACCGTCACCATTGATACGATCAATAACTAAGAAATCGCTGTCACGCCCAAGCGCGAGTAGAGGGTGATGCCAGACATTAGCATCGTACTGTACACCTTGGTGAGATTTCGCATAAAACACTGTTAGGTCATCAGGCGACTGCGGCGGCACACCAGCTTTAGCGACCACGACGATATAGTCTTGGCCTTCCATAGATACAAATGCTTGTGTCCCAAGCGGATGGTATTCCATGACTGAGAGCGCAATCGGATTCTCACGTTTCTTGGCCCGAAAGATACTCATACCAACTGAGCCACCGACGAGCTTACTTTCGGCAAGTGCATGATGACGAACCGCATAGCCATTATTGATCTCATAAGTGTTGTCAGCTGTTTGCTCATTATCACTATAGCGCTCGATGACCGAGCCATAGGGGGCAAAGTTTGTCTTGGTCAGAGGCTTAGCCGATAGTGTGACACTCATTATTTTGCCTCTTTGCTATCAGTACCAGTCTTAGCCTCAGCAATTTTGCCATACACGCGTACACGGCTAATACCACCATCTGGGAAGATATTGACCCGAATATGCGTGATAGGTTTATCAAGTTGAAGCTTGTCTTTACCAAAGTGATGAACGTCGTCAGCATTGGTTTTTTGCGGCTCAAGCAGGGTTTCCCAAAACATACTCTGAGTCACTAAAGTTTGCTCTGGTGTATTTGGTGAGTAGACGGCTTGGATCGAGACTTTATCAGGATAATTACCCTTAAAGTGGGCAGTATCTATCTCGATGGAATCAACGATACCTGCTTGACCTAGCGCAATGATGCACCAATCATTGCCTGGCTCACGGCGACGACGAGTCTCCCAACCATCACCCATGTTAGGCGCTTTAGTTGGTAGTAGTAAATTACTAGCCGCACCAAAATGCGCATCGTTACTAGCAATCGCACGACCACCATTTAATGCGCCTGCCAAGTCAAGTGTCTCGCCTTGTATGTTTAGGCTGGCATCAAGTTGGATATCACCATAGACACGTAGTCGGGCAACGCCGCCATCTGGATAGATGTTTAAACGAATATGGGTTACCGTTTGCTCATGATCAATCTCGATAAGCTCATGGTTGTGACCTTGAAGCGGGGTCATACCCACTAGTGCCTGCCAGTTTTTATTGTCCCAGTTTTCTTTGCTTAGACTGGTAAGTTCAGTTTCATCTTGCTGTAGTAGCTCTGGCGCGTATAAGGCATCGACGCTAGCGGAAGAGGGGAAGTTACCCGTGAAGTGACTGGTATCAATATCTAGACCAGCTATTTTGGTTGGGCGGGCGAGCTGGATAACTAAATAATCGTAACCCAAGTGGCGTTTACGACGAGTCTCCCAGCCGTCCATCCACTTACCGTTGTCATCGAATTTACCCACGATAAAGATAGGTGCATCAGGATTTAGAATACGGCTTTTATCCGCAAAGAAGTCATCAGTGGCAAATAGTGATTTTGCCCCCAAGCGACTGTCAGCGACGTTTGATTTTTTGGTAAATGCTGGCAGGGTATCCGGTAGGTTGTTTGCTGAGATAATTTGTCCAACTTCTGAAGTGTTTTGACTCACAATGATTCCTTTTTTAATAATGGTGTTAGTTGATAGTGTGGTGGCTATCTTATTTATTCATCTATGCGCATTCGATCAGCTAAGTAGAATGAGTACTAGGACGATAGCCTAAGCTTACATCCAGTTAGCAGTGTTGTCTGACGTAGCAGGATGGTTTTCGTACCAGTGCTTGGCGATATCATCACGGCGGCATATCCATACGTCAGGCTTACTGGTGATATATTGCAAAAACTGCTTTAGCGCTTTGATGCGTCCTGCGCGTCCGATAATGCGGCAATGCAAGCCAATAGTCAGCATTTTAGGGGTGTGTGTGCCTTCTTCGTATAAGGTGTCAAAGCTGTCTTTGAGATACTGATAAAATGGTTCAGCGTGGGTGAATCCTGGGCTAGAAGAAAAACGCATGTCATTGGTCTCTAGGCTATAAGGTATGACCAAATGCGGCTTACGCGTGATGACATTGCCGTCTTGGACTTTTACATTGAGCCAATATGGTAACTCATCACCGTACGAGTCAGAGTCATAGGTATAGCCACCTTGCTCGGCGACCAGTTCACGAGTATTTGGACTATCGCGTCCTGTATACCAGCCGAGAGGTTGTCCGCCTAGCATACGTTTAAATATCTGGGTGGCACAGCGAATGTGTTCACGCTCCGTCTCACGGTACATATCCTGATAAGTAATCCAGCGTAGACCATGACTGGCAATCTCATGACCGTCTTCTAATATACGCCCAATAATATGCGGGGTCTTTTCAGCAGCGGCGGCACAGGTAAACGTGGTGATAGGAATACCATAATCTTTAAAGACATCTAATACACGCCACACACCGACACGGCTACCATACTCAAAAGCAGACTCAATAGACTGGTGACGGTTGTTAAATTCTGGTGTGCCCAAAATATCAGACAAAAAACGCTCTGATTGACCATCGCCATGGATGACGCTATTTTCTGCACCTTCTTCGATGTTTAATACAAACTGTACGGCGATTTTTGCGCCACCTGGCCAGTTCGCTTTTGGTGGATTGCCAGCATAGCCTTTTAAGTCGCGAGGATATGTGCTCAGATCAAAGTCACTGGTAATTTTTTTGCTCATTATCTATATTCCTATATCGCTTAGAGCTTTAAATATTTATTAAAATATTGCTCGTAAAGGACAGTTATTTTTTATCACAAATTAAAGTGATGATGCATAGGCCACGAGCTGCTGACGCTCTGTATCAGTTAGCTGAGTGATATTACCAAGCGGCATATAGCCAGTCTGTACCGCAGTGACGATTTTCGCTTTATGAATTTTTAAGTCTTCTGGTGTCTGCAAAATGATTCCTGCTGGGGGAGCGGCGAAGCCTTGCTGTGTTGGCTGCACCGCATGACAGGTGCTACAGCGCGTATGCACGACATCCATCATGGCGTCATCTGCTGATGCGCTCACGGCTTCAGCAGTAGCTGCATCATTACTAATACTGTTATTAGCATTGCTATTAGAATTAGAATTAGTATTAGCGTTAGCAACAGCATCAGTGCTTGAGTCGCTTGTAGCTGGCGGCGTGCCATCAGTCGTTGTAGGTGCTACGGAGGCAGTAGCAGGCATTGCAGGCAATGGCTCAATCGGCTCAGGTCGCATCCAGATAATTAATAATACAGTTAATACAGCTGGAATGACCAAATAGCGTGGTTTTTTATGACCCAAATGCTTTTGGTTAAAGTAATGACGGGCAGTCGCGGTGATGATACCGACGAAGACCAATACCAACCAACCTTTCTCATGAGCATACATCATTGGGTAATGGTTGCTGATCATGGTAAAAATCAGCGGTAGGGTAAAGTAGTTATTCATCAGTGAGCGATTTTTGGCTTGTAATGCCAATTCAGCCACTTCTTTACCTGGTTTTTCGCCGCGACGCACACAGTCAACGAGCGCACGCTGAGCCGGCATGATACCGAAGAATACGTTACCTACCATCACCGTGCCCAAGATGGCACCGATATGTATAAATGAGGCGCGATCACTAAACAGCTGATAAGAGCCCCAGCTCGCGATGACCAGCAAGATAAAAATCAAGGTACTAAAGATAAACGCGTTTTTACCCAAATGACTGCGTACGATCACTTCATAAATGAAATAACTGCCAAATAAGAAAAGCAAGCTGGTGGCAATGGCACCGATACTGGTAAAAGGCACTTTGCTTGGGTCAATTAGGTAGGCAGTTGCATTGGCATAATAGACGATAGACATCATCGCCGCACCCGTCAGCCAAGTGGTATAAGCTTCCCACTTAAACCAATGTAGCGTCTTTGGCATCTCTTCGGGTTCGAGTTTGTATTTGGCAATTTCATAAAACCCGCCGCCATGGACGGCCCAAAGATCACCCGAAATGCCTTTGTCTGTTTTCCACTGTGGCGGTTTGCGTAGACTTAGATCTAGCCACACAAAATAAAACGATGCACCAATCCATGCTACCCCAGCGATAACATGAAACCATCGGAAAAATAAACTCAACCATTCGAGAAGATAGGCGCCCATGTAATAAATGTCCTTTAATATGACAGTGTCTTAATAAAATGTCTTGGTAATTTCTTTTGATAGTATTTCTTGAACACTAATAACAAAGCAGAGAGCTAAACAGCGCCAAAGCTACGATCCGCGATAGGTACTATAACCGTGCGCACTAAGCAGAAGTGGCACGTGATAATGACTGGCATCGTTTACCACAAAGTCGATAACCACTTGCGGGTAAAATGCTGTTAGCTGCTGAGCATCAAAATAAGACTGAGTATCGAACGTTACGGTATAGCGTCCAGTATTTAGCTGATGCTCTGTGCTATCGATGGCTGTATCAAACTGCCAAGCGTCTGGTGTGACACGGCCATCACTATTGGTTGTGCCATGTGCCAATAATGTGGCGGCACCGTTGTCTCGTATGCGGTGTAAGGTAACGGCGACATCAGCCGCAGGTTTGCCAAGATGAGTGTCTAAGATATGTGATGACAGGGTGGCAGACATAATGCTTCCTTTAAATTTGTGAGAAATATAAATAGGATAAAAATGCTAGTCTAACTCTGCGACTACTATTTGCCTGTCTAAGCATTGTCTAGTAGTTTGTTTAAACGTAGACGCGTAATTTTATTTTGCTCAGCGGCTGCATTGGCAAGCTCTGTGGCACGATCATTAGGCAAGCGCGCTAATAGTAGATCCAGCATTTGCTGCGCGCTTTTACCCGTCGCAAAGACAATAAAAATAAAACCAAATTTATCAAGATAGTCGCGATTTCCTTTGGCAAGTGCTTCGAGGACTTCATCTGCTGCATCGTTAGCGCCTGATTGTTCGTGTGCAGCGCTACTTTGTGTGTTGCGGTATTTTTCTTTTAGAGATGCCACATTGCCGATTTGTGGATGCCCATCAAACGCTTCTAATAAGTTAGCCTCATTATTTTGTACTTTGTTCCAGATAGCGTCGCTACTTGCTAGCAGTGCGTCAACGTCTGCAAAAGGACGGGCGTCTGCAAGTTTATAGGCCCAGCTTTTACTGGTGCAGCAAGTCAATAGCTGAGCGATGGCGACTTCTTGTGATAAATCGTTGAATTGCGCTAAGGTTAAGCTCACGATGACATCCTTTTCTAATAGAATAGCCCGTTATCTGTATTGGGCGATAAATGTTTGATAGAGGTTTATACCTTATGGTTATTTGCATAAACTTATAGGTATAAGCAGTAAACTTGATAAGCAGCGGTTGCTTCAGCTTTATGGATGATTTGATTAAGCTAGCAGCTATTAATTTGCTCAAAATCAAAAGCCGATAATCTATATGTTCGTAGTCAGCCCTTTGGCGCTTATATACGCCTTGCATAATTTCAAGTTATAGTGAACTGACAATATGAAACAGATTTGCTAAGGAAACACTGATATTTTAGCCGTCCAAAACGTCTGGCAAGAGGCAATTAATGACGGCGTAATTGATTTACAGTTCCCATTTTGCTAAAACCTGACTAATTGGTCAACTGTTTTATGCGAAATATTTTTATTTAACAGGTTATGCTGCTCAAATCTATGTATTTATATAAGAATACACAGCGAAATATAGCGACTATCTTGTCGAACCTGTCTCTTAAAGTGAGATACCACTGCTATGACTCAAAACAATCAAAAGGAAGAAACCTCAGTGACTGATACGCCCTCGCACCGTAGCCAACAAGCCATTCGCGCACAGAATCAAGCGCTTATCTTAGCGGCAGCTGAAGAAGAGTTTGTGCTTCAGAGCTATCGCGGCGCTACGATGCAGGGCATTGCCGATAGAGCAGGCTTACCTAAAGCCAATGTGCACTACTACTTTAAAAATAAAAAAAACCTCTACATGGCAGTGCTGCGCTCGATCATTCAAGAATGGAATGAAGGCTTAGTAACCATGACGGTAAATAGCGACCCAAAAACAGTCATCGAAAAATTCGTCCGTACCAAGCTACATCAAGCCTTTATCAATCCAAGTCGTCATAAATTGTTTGCGATCGAAGTCATCGGCGGTGCACCGCATTTGCATGAATTTATGTCCACTACGATGAAGGAGTGGGTACACGATAAAGCACAGGTAATGAAAGAGTGGCACAAGCAAGGCAAAATTGGGATTACTGATCCCCTACAACTACTGATTTTGATTTGGGCGACTACCCAACGTTATGCTGAATTCGAGATTGAGATTGTTGGATTAATGGATAAGACCGCTTATGACGCAGCAGATGAAGCACGTGCGGCAGACTTTCTAGTACCTTTTATTCTAAAAGGCTGTGGCCTTGAATGATGACATAGTACCTATTTGACAAGGTATCTATTCAATAAGTCAGGTGTTTAATCAGTGAAGTGCACAGATTGTTTCTATTTTTCTGTGCACCTCGTTTATGGCGAAACACTTCGATATATTTAACCCTAGCTTACGTTTAGTCTTAAGCGACTTCTTGCGTTGGTTCTAAACCGTCTTCAGCATGCTGTGCTTTGGTATCAAACTCGATGCCATAGTTTTTGGGTAAAATCATATCAAGGGTGATTGCCACAATCCCTGCCATTGTTACCGCTGAGCCAAAGATATTCTGAAAGAACTGCGGCGTTTGTGACAGTACGTCAGGGACAAAGGCGATACCCGTTGCCAGACCCAGTGAGGTGGCAATGATTAAGACATTACGATGCGTAAATTGCACGGTAGATAAGATGCGAATGCCAGCAGTCGCTACCGTCGCAAACATCAATAGCGTGACGCCGCCAACGACAGGCTTCGGTAACTGCGTAAAAATAGCACCAAGGACAGGGAATAGCCCCATCAGGCATAGGATGCCGCCCACATAGAAACCCACATAGCGACTGGCAATACCCGTCATCTGGATCACACCGTTGTTTTGGCTAAAGGTCGTCACAGGGAAGGTGTTGAATACCGCCGCAATCAGAGAGTTAACACCATCTCCTAGTACGCCACCTTTGATGCGTTTCTCATAGATAGGGCCTTTGATCGGTTCACCTGATATCATCGAGGTAGCCGTCAGATCGCCTGAGGTCTCGATACTGGTAATGATGTACATAAAGGCAATAGGAATAAAAGCTTGCCAATCAAAACCAAAGCCATATTTAAAAGGGATCGGCACCGTAAAAAAAGCCGCTTCAGAAACCAGTGAGAAATCGATACGTCCCATAAATACGGCCGCGATAAGGCCGAGCATCAAACCGATAAAGATGGCGCTTGAGCGAATGACTTTATTGTTGATGATGCTAATCAGTACGACACTTGCCAGCACACCACCGCCCAAAAGTAGGTTTGGAATACTGCCAAAATCTTCAGCACCAAACCCGCCTGCTAAGTCAGTCAGACCTACCTTAGTTAATGACAAACCAATCGTGACAATCACGCAGCCTGTAACAATAGGGCTCATAAAAGATTTGAGTTTGGTAATAAACTGACTCAAAAATATCTCAACAAATGCACCGAGAAATGAAACGCCAAAAATAACGGATAATATCTCTTCTGGACCACCGCCGCGGTTTTTTACCACAAATCCTGCCGTCAATACAGCTGCTAAAAATCCAAAGCTGGTGCCTTGCAACGCCATGAGGCCAGAGCCAACCGGGCCTACTTTACGAGTCTGAATAAAGGTTGCAACGCCAGATACTATCAATGACATACTGAGAAGGTAGGGGATATGCTCTCCTAAACCTAATGTGCCACCTATGATAAGAGAGGGTGTAATGATACCTACAAACGCTGCAAGTACGTGCTGTATAGCACCTAGAAAAGCTTTGATGGGGGTAGGACGGTCATGCAGTCTATACAGTAAATCGGTATTCGCTGGAACGTTTTCACTCATGGTGGTTTCCTCCTAAAATAACTGCTTAGTACCCGCTTGACTGTAGATATCAGACAATGTGGTAAATCACGAGATCAAAGTTTTAACCCAATCTTTGATTTGTTTTTTTATCGATGTAAACAATAGGGGTACGCATCCGTCTGTAAGATAAGTAGTAAAAATAACTAACATATATCGGCTAATATTTGAACAACCTGACTAATTAGTCAGGTCTATTTAGGGTATAGGTAAAATACAAGCCATGGCAATGTTTTTTTTGGTACTAGTGCGTTTACAGGTTTGTTACGAAGGAGGGAGGGTTAGGTAACATTGGAAGGTAGATCAAAGACGAGGGGTGCTGACCATTTAAAGTAAATAAGTACTAAGATCTATCGCCAGCTCTATTGCTGTTTTTTAATCAAAAAAAGCCCCAACCATATTCGTTATGGTTGGGGCTTTTACAAGTTTGCTTAACAGTTGATCTCTATTCTACTATAACTAAAATTGCTACTTTGGTGGACGACCAGTTATTTTGGGCTTGATGACCATACAGGTGAGCGGATAACACCTTGTCCTGACTTACCAAACGCTTCGCCACCGTTGAGAGATTTGATGGTCAGTACGCCTTTGCCGCCTTGGGTCGATGCGTAGACCACGCGTTTACCGTTTGGCGAGAAGCTTGGTGCTTCGTCGATACCTGTATTGCCAAGATTGGTAGTGATAGCACCATTACTATTCATAATAGCCGCTGAGCGTCCACTTAAAAAGGCAATTTGTGTACCGTCACTGCTAAACTGCGGGCTGGTTGCATAACCACCGTTTGACACTTTAGTCGTTTGTCCTGTGGCAAACTCGTAGCGATAGACTTGCGGCTTGTTAAAGCCAGTTTTATCACTGACAAACACAAAAGATTTGCCGTCTGGTGCATAGCTTGGTTGTACTTCACTGCTTGGTAAATTAGTGAGCCTTCTAGGTGTACCGCCGTTGGCGCTCATCTCATAGATATCAGCGCTACCTTCAAAACTACTAGAGAATAATATCTTGCTGCCATCAGGAGAGAAAGACGGGCTTAGGTTACTACCTGAAAAAGGCGTCAGGGCAGTTGCGCCGCCGCCACTGACGTTTTGCACGTAGATGATGGGATATGATTTTTCACGTTGTACTGAGTAGGCGATACGGTTGCCATCAGGTGACCATGCTGGTGAGAAGATAGAGCCTGTCACTTCAGTAATGGTTCTAGCATTTTCGCCATCAGCATCCATCACTTTGAGACGCGAGATCTTTTGCTTGCCAGTTCCTGTTTCTTCAATATAAGCAATGCGTCCTGAGAAATCCCCTGGAATACCAGTAATCAGCTCGTACACTTTATCTGCGATGACATGACCGGCATAACGCATGCTTTCTCTATTGTTGTCAGCGCTTAGGCTTTGCTTGCCTTCTATCACACGACCAGATTTGACATCGATGACTTCATAATCGGTGATTATTTTGCCACGATTGGTACGCGTACTGCCGACAACCAGATACGGTATGCCCATGCTTTGCCAAACAGGTAATGTACCTGTCAGCTCTTTACTACTGTGCGGCTGCTGCGGTAGATCTTGATTGGTTACTTTTAACTCGGTTTTACTCAAGTCATTTAATATAATCGGTGACAAAACCGAGTCACCCGCAAACGATACAAACGCAACTTGGTTTTGCTGAACAGGAATTTCATAGTCCAATTCTAGTACAACAGGTGCAGCGAGCACGCTTTGCGATATCAGCAATGCTGAGGTACTGGCGAGTAATGAGACTAGTAATTTTTTGTGGGTACGCATGAGTAAATGGAGCTCCTAAAATTAGTATGATATTCATTTTTTATTTAATGAGACAAGCATCTAGATGAGGCAGCAACCTATGCGAGACAAGCCGCTTAACGTCACGTTACCAATATTATAAGAACCTAGCAACTGATTAATTGCTGCCTTTAAACTGTATGGTAAAAGTCGGGTATTTAGGGTCATCAGCATCAATCGGGAGACTGCCAGTATTGAGTACCGCTTGTCTTGCCGCTTCGTTGACCGTGCTATCAGGTCCAGAGGCGGTCACATTGATCACATCGCCATTTGCATTGACAGTGATGGTTAGGGTGGCACGTTGAGTAGAGCCTCGCGCAGCAGTAGGCGGCGTATAGTTACGCTTGATTAAATTGATAATTTCACTGTTGCTAGCACCACGACTGCCACTGGACGCAGAGCGGCTACTGCCCTTGGACGTACTAGAGGTTGACGTATCACCAGACACAGTAGACTGTCCATCTGATAGGCTAAAGTTTTTTCCTGCATTGCCAGAGCCGGCAGTATCAATCTCAATATTACGATCGCTAGCAGTGGGACGTTTTATCTTTGGTGGATTGTTTTGCTTTTGACGAAACTCTCCCAGCCTTTTTTGCTCTTCTATGAGCTGATCGCGTTTGCTTTGATCGACTTGGTCAAGCTCTTCCATGGCGGATTCGTCTAGTTGTGCTGCCCACTCAGCCATTTTGCGCTCATACTCTTGATTTTGCTCAAGCAGACGTTGTTGATGGTCTTCGCTCATCAGTATAGGTTGACCAGCTGGCTCCTCAGATCGTGTAAATACAGGGACACGTTGAGCGCTTGACTGACTTGGATTTTGCGCACTGACGCTACTACCAGACACTTCTGGCTGAGCACCACTGGACGAGTCGCTAGTGCTACTATCCATCTGCATTGCGCTAGCTGCTGCACGGTTGGCCAGTATTTGTCCTTGCATTTCAGCAAGTTGCTCAGGAGATACCATGACCGTCTCGATACTACCAGCAGTCTCAACCTCAGTGGTTTGATAGTTATAAACCAGTATGCCGATGATAAGACCATGCGCCAGTAAGCTTAGCAACGTCGGCAGGGTTAGGCCGTTGCTTTCTGGTTCGGTAGGTACATAGACGGCAGGAGCATTATGCATGGTAGGGACACTCATGAACGTGATTTGTCAGATTGATTACTAGGATTGGCTATTGTGATATAAGACATTTACTAAAGGACGCTTATCACTATAAAGAAGGCGTGGGTAGTGGTGCACCGGTCAGTAACCCAACTTTTTCGATACCTGCTTGTTGCAAAGTCGCCATGAGCGTCATAATGGCACCATACTGATTGTTTTGATCGGCATTGATCATTACCTGTACTGGCTCAGCATTACTATTATCGCTCTGAGACTGTAGGTTAGATAATGTATTAATCAGCTCAGGCTCACTTACAGGCACGTCGACATTGCTTTCATAACTGATATAAATATCACCTTTATCAGTCAAAGAAACAATCACAGGTAATTGGCTTTGACTCATGGTATTGGTTTGCTCTTTTGGCAGATCGACATCGACACCTGTAATTAGCATTGGCGCTGTCACCATAAATATCACCAGTAGCACCAGCATGACGTCAATGTAAGGCACGACGTTCATTTCTGCATTAAGGGCTTTTTTTTCACGGCCGTAGGGGTTTGGTTTCATAGCCCTGTCACCTGACCTGCATTAACTTGGGTTTCTTTGCTAATAGGCGCTTGTACACTGGTCTCACGCTGTAGCATGCCTGTCATCTCATCACAAAATAAGGCGCGCGAGTCATATAATCGGCTCGATTTTGCTGTGAAATGATTGTATGCCAATACCGCAGGGATAGCGGCAAACAAACCCATGGCTGTGGCAATCAGTGCTTCGGCGATGCCGGGAGCGACAGAGGCGAGGGTAGCTTGCTCAGTTTGAGAGAGTCCCAAGAATGCATTCATGATACCCCACACTGTACCGAACAATCCGATGTACGGAGCAACAGAGCCAATGCTGGCTAGCGTCGTCAGTCCTGACTCTAGCAATTGCTGCTGACGACCTAGGCCGACACGTAGCTTGCGTTCAACACCATCGATAATATCGTCTTTAGGTTGACGCTTTTTATGCATTCTTAGGTATTCTGAAAAGCCCACATAAAAAATCTGCTCAAGTCCTTGACGATCAGGAGATCCCTGAATGCCTTGATATAGCTTGGCCAAATCTTCGCCTGACCAAAACCAAGTCTCAAACTGTTGATCAAAGTTTTTGGCTGTACCAAGTCGCGCACTCATGCGAAAGATAATAACCCAACTGAGCAAAGAGGCTAATAACAATAGTGCCATCACAATCTGCACCAATAGACTGGCTTGGGTAATAAGATCGACAATATTTAATGATTCAGGCATGTAGTGGACTCACGAATAATTGATAACAGCTGGCTGGAATAGTGATATCCGAACCAGACAACCCCTAAACAAACACTATTTACTTTTTATTATTTAACACGCAGCACGTTTCTTTACTAAAAATTTGTAACTGTGCTTAGAAAAATGCTGCAACAGTAAGTATCGCGATTTAGGTATCGGTATAATAACCCCCTAGTTTACTTCTAAATGAGAGAAAGGTCATTATTAATGTGTTAAACGACTATTCAGTTGGGCTGCTATTGATTCATTCAATAGTTAGTTGGATAACATGAATAATGATCGAGCAAATACTTACTACCTAAAACTCATGACTCAAACCGAATATTACCTCAATAGCGGATAGAAAGTAGTTTTTCAAATAGCGTAGGGCAACATGGCTGTATGTAGCTTTTCATATGGCTTTTCTGACCAATAGTCTTGAAGTCTCTCAAAATCGCATTTTGTACGAGATAGACATTATCAACGATTGAGTTTGTAAGATAACTGGTCTAATATGTTACGCTTTGTTACTACATTATTCTTATTGTGGCATCGTTATTTTTTCGCTGAGGTCATGTTTAATTTTAGGTAATGATGACTTTTTATTAGCCAGTCGGGGGCGACACTTATGAATGCAATTGAACGCTATTTTGGGATTAATGGTGAAAATACCACGATCAAAACAGAAATCATCGCTGGTATAACCACGTTCTTGACGATGGCTTATATTATCTTTGTCAACCCTAATGTCTTAGCCGATGCAGGTATGGATAAAGGGGCCGTATTTGTAGCGACCTGTATAGCAGCAGCAGTAGGTTGTTTCATCATGGGTATCTACGCCCGACTACCAGTTGCGCTCGCACCAGGTATGGGGCTTAATGCCTTCTTTACCTATGGTGTGGTGCTTGGTATGGGCTACGCATGGCAGACAGCGTTAGGTGCGGTGTTCTTGTCTGGTTGTATCTTCGTACTATTGAGTCTATTTAAGATTCGTGAAGCAATCATTAATGCCATTCCAACGTCTCTCAAAAACGGCGTAGTCGCTGGTATTGGTGCGTTCTTGGCGTTTATTGCATTGCAAAGCGCAGGCATCATCGTCAATCATGATGCAACCTTAGTTGGCCTTGGTGACATGACATCATTTGGTCCTGTCATGGCTTCATTAGGTTTTGTTGTTATCATTGGCCTGTCTTATAAGAGAGTCCCAGGTGCGGTAACCATTGGTATTTTATTGGTTGCACTGATTAGCTTATTAATGGGCTATACACAGTTCACAGGTATCATCTCTTCACCGCCTTCTATTGCACCGACGCTTATGCAATTAGACATTGCTGGTGCATTTGATGTGGGCATGATCAGTGTTATCTTTGCTTTCTTATTTGTCGATTTGTTTGATACTGCTGGTACTTTGATTGCTACCACTAGCCAAGCAAAGCTAACGGACAAAGATGGCAATATCCCGAACATGGGCAAAGCACTACTCGCTGATTCAACAGCGACAGTAGCGGGTTCTTTACTGGGTACTTCATCGACGACCAGCTATATTGAGAGTATCTCTGGTATTGCCTCAGGTGGCCGTACAGGCTTAATGGCTGTTACGGTAGGTGTGCTATTCCTGTTCAGTATCTTCTTCTCGCCATTAGCAGGTATGATTCCAGCTTATGCAACGGCTGGCGCTATCTTTTATGTAGCCGTGCTTATGATGGGTACCTTAAAGGATATTAACTGGAGCGACTTAACAGAAGCAGCACCAGTGGTTGTGGTATTGCTATTCACACCGCTTACATACTCTATCGCTGACGGTATCGCACTTGGTTTTATTACCTTTACAGCTGTAAAAGCAATTGCAGGCAAGTTTGCAGATATCAGTATCGCTGTCTGGATTTTGACTGCTATATTGTTGTTCAAGATTATCTTCCTATAATGCAAAGTGTAGTAAGACATTAATAGTGTCTTAAACAAGAAACCCTCCTTATCAGCTGATGATAAGGAGGGTTTTTTTGTTAGCATTATAAGACTATCGTCTTAATTTGAACTCGGTATTTTGGGAGTTAATGTTTAGTATTTCTGATACCAGTATTAAGTAGGGTGATGCCAAACTATGGGCAATAGTAAACAAAAAAACGTAACCAAAGCGTCATGACCAATAAAGTGCTTGTAAGTTATTGTTATTTAGATATATATTAATTTATGAAAATAATAAATTTCGTTAGTTTGAAAAAAACTTTCGTGATATTATAGCCGAGTTAAGCGCATCACCTCAATCAACGCCGTAGAGGTTTTTCTTACAGTGAATTAGCATCACCAAAGATGACAGATTTGTGATTATTAGAGCGATTTTTGGTTCAATAAGGCGATATTTGGTCATCAACACTCCTTTCACTACTAACAAGAAGAAGGCACTAATGCCGCTTAGCTTTTCGTTGTTGCCTTTGTATTGTTAACGTAGCCCGTTTAACAGTCGAACGACCTACTTAACCGTCTCCAGCCTATGCTGGATTTTTAGTTTTGTGATGGCGCCGTTTGGTCTTTTGATTATTGCTGTGAATATCCGTCAATAACCACTATTTTCTGATAGCGGTTATGAGCAGTTATACAGGACGATCAGACTTCCTAAAGCACCATTTATTATGGTTTTTAAACGATAGTTATGGAGTTATTATGAACCCAGTAGACCAGTTTACCCCGCAAGAGCCGATCTTGTTTAATCCTGTTGATATGCTGTCGCCTGAGTATCTCGCCCAGTCAGCAGATGCGCTAAATAAGCGTATTTCGCCGCTATATAGCGCCGATGAAGAACGTTGGTTGTCTGAGTTGTTGCCACTTGCCAAACCTAGTATAGAAGAACGCGATGCTGCTGCTGAGCAAACGCGCAAACTGGTCGAGCACGTGCGTAATGATGGTAAAGCCGTCAAGATGGTTGACTCATTATTACTTGAGTATAGCCTTGATACCCAAGAAGGTATCTTGCTAATGAGCTTGGCAGAAGCCTTGATTCGTGTGCCAGACAACTATACGGCTGATGCATTGATTCATGACAAAATGAGTGTGGCTGACTGGAAAAAGCACATTAAAAATGACAATGGCTTTATGGTCAATGCCTCTACTTGGGGTATGATGATGACTGGTCGCGTTGTCAGTATTGACAGCAGCACCACTGCATCAGGTTTCTTGGATCGTATGACTAAAAAGATGGGTGAGCCTGTCATTCGTAGTGCGATGCAAAAAGCCATGCGTATCATGGGCCATCAGTTTGTATTGGGCGAGACCATCGAAGACGCCAATAAAAACAGCCAGCCATATCGTAATAGAGGCTATACCTATTCATTTGATATGTTAGGTGAAGCAGCGATCACGCATAAAGATGCGGAAAAATACTTCAATGACTATCTACATGCGATCAGAGCCACGGCGAACGTAAAAGTCAAAGAAGGCATGCCGAAGCCGTCAGTGTCTATCAAATTATCAGCACTGCATCCTCGCTATGAAGCAACGCAAGAAGCGCAAGTAATGGGCCTATTACGTCAGCGCTGCCTGCTATTGATTGAAGCGGCACGTGAAGTCAATGTCGATATCAGTATTGATGCTGAAGAAGCAGATCGCCTTGAGATTTCTCTAAAACTGTTTGAGTCTTTGTACCGCGATAATTTAACGGCAGACTGGGATGGTTTAGGTATCGTTGTACAAGGGTACTCTAAACGCGCTATCGCTGTATTAGCATGGCTTGCTCGTTTGTCTACTGAAGTCGGTGATCGTATTCCAGTACGTCTAGTAAAAGGCGCTTACTGGGATACTGAGATCAAACTTGCTCAGCAAAAAGGTCTATCAGGCTATCCAGTTTGGACACGTAAAGAAGGTACGGATACTGCATACCTTGCTTGTGCGCGCTTCTTATTGTCAGACCATCTGCGCGGCCTAATCTGGCCACAGTTTGCGACGCATAATGCGCATACATTGTCATCAATCATGACCATGAGTGCACATAGAGACTTTGAATTCCAACGTCTGCACGGCATGGGCGATGCGCTTTATGATCATATTTTGCAAGCTTATGAGATTCCTGTACGTATCTATGCGCCAGTGGGCGCGCATAAAGACTTGCTACCGTACTTGGTACGCCGCTTATTAGAGAACGGTGCCAACAGCTCGTTTGTTCATCAGTTGCTAGACAAGTCTTACCCAATTGAAAAGCTAACAGTGCATCCATATGACAAGCTGCTTGGTAATGCAACATTGCACAATCCAGACATCCCGTTACCGTTAGAGATTTACGGTGAACGCCGTGCAAGTTTTGGCCCTAATATCTTTGTAGAGTCACAATGGTTGCCGTTCAAATCAGCTATTGATAGCCATCTACACAAAACATGGTCAGCAACCTCTATCATTAATGGTAAAGCTGTTGATACTTACGAAGTAGATGGTCAAACGAATCAGCTTGATACGCAAACTGTACTTGCGCCTTGGAACCACGAAGTTAGTGCTGGTAAAGTAACTTATGCCAACGCTGAAGTGGCTCGCCAAGCGATTGACGTTGCTGTTGTTGGTCAAGATGTATGGCAAAATGTACCAGCTGCTAAGCGTGCTGAGATATTACGTAAGATTGCTGAGCTATACGAAGAAAACTACGCTGAGCTAATGGCACTATGCCAAGTTGAAGCGGGCAAAACCATGCAAGATGGCATCGATGAAATCAAAGAAGCCGTTGATTTCTGTCGTTTCTATGCTGACGAAGCAGAGCGTCTAGATGACGTCGTACATGAGTTCACAGACTTGGCTGGTAAGCAGTCTCGTCAAGTGTATAAAGCACGTGGCACTTTCGTTTGTATCAGTCCATGGAACTTCCCATTGGCTATCTATACGGGACAGATTGTAGCTGCACTTGCTGCAGGTAACACCGTAGTAGCGAAACCTGCTGAACAAACCAGTTTGGTAGCTCACTTTGGTGCCCAGTTGATGTATCAAGCGGGCATACCAGCCGAAGCATTGCAATTAGTCATTGGCGCAGGCGACGTAGGTGGTGCTTTGACGGCTGCTGACAATATCGCAGGGGTAATATTTACAGGCTCTACTCAAACAGCCCAACGTATCAACCAAAGCCTAAATGATCATGCACAAACCAGTGGCGAGTTGCCTGTCTTTATCGCTGAGACTGGCGGTCAAAATGCGATGATCGTTGACTCAACAGCATTGCCAGAGCAAGTCGTTAGAGATGCGGTACTATCAGCATTTGGTTCAGCAGGTCAGCGTTGCTCAGCTTGTCGCATATTGTGCGTACAAGAAGAGATGGCAGATGATTTAATCGAGCTATTGCAAGGTAATATGGCTGAGCTGTCTGTAGGTAATCCTCTATATGCTGCGACAGATGTAGGTCCAGTAATTGATGCAGATGCTAAGCATGGTTTAGAGGCGCACATCGAACGTATGAGTGCTGAGCCGACTGCTACTATCTTGGCACAGACGCCGATGAGCTCAAGCTCAGTCGTCAGTCAAGAGAAGTCTACCTTTGTATTGCCAACCGCGATCGAAGTAAAGAGCATTGATGTGATCGGTGGTGAGCACTTTGGCCCAATTCTACACGTACTTCGTTATCAAGCACGTGATTTGAATAAGCTGATTGATGCTATTAACAACACAGGCTTCGGTTTGACGTTAGGTATCCATAGCCGTATCGAAAATACCGTTGAGCACATTGAGCGCCGTGCATTTGTCGGTAACACTTACATCAACCGTAACCAAATCGGCGCGGTCGTAAACGTACAGCCATTCGGTGGTTGTGGTCTATCTGGTACTGGTCCTAAAGCTGGTGGCCCTCACTATGTCGCGCGTCTCATGCAACTTAGCTCAGAAACAGTCAATGCTGAACAGTCAGCTGCTCATATGACAGCGACCGAAACCCAAACTACCACTCAAACAGAACTCGCATAAGGAGTAGCAACATGGCGACTGAATTCAAAAAAAATCATGCCCAGGTTTGTGAATCTTGGCGATTACTCGGCGCAGTCAACCGCGCAACGTATCTACAAGCAGCCATTCCAAAACTGGCATTGCTCACTGGTGATGCTAATAAAGCAAAGCGCTTATTCAACCATTTGTTGAGCGCTGCGCCTAGCTTGGATGAGATGCATCGTATGACAGGCGCAACAGGCGAGTCCAATGACTTGTATGTGACTGGCCGTGGTAAAACCATGGTCATCGGTGGCGAAACTGCTAGAGTTATGGCAGTATTAGGTCAGCTTATCGCAGCTTTGTTGACAGGTAATGAAGTTATATTGCATTGCCCAAGCCAGGATGAGATGTGTAATGAAGCTGCTAAAATACTGCACGACACAGGTATCAGCGAAGATGTATTAAGTGTGGCTAACGATTCGCAAACTGTGACGCTTTTATACATCGATCGTCTAGCACAAGTGGCTGTCTCTGGTAGCCGCAGCGAGGTGCAAGCCATCAGTCAAGAGCTTGCCAATACTGACGGTATTTTGACACAGGTTATCAGTGTCACTGATATGGAAGGCTTGTCAGAAATGCTAACGCCTGACTATCTGCATCGTTTTGTCACTGAGCGAGTCAAGACTATCAATACCACAGCAATCGGTGGTAACGCGAGCTTGCTTGAGCTTGGTACAGAGTAGCATCACTGCATTAATTACGAATCCGCTTCGCTTTTATATCAACTTTTATAAAGGCTAAGCGGTGTTTGGTAGCGCTATAACTACCAAACTAGTGATTGCATAAGATATATAAGAAAAAACCGCTATCTGAGTAATTATCAGATAGCGGTTTTTTTGTTTATGCTGTTTAACTTAAGCCTGATGACAGGATGTTATTCAGCAATATCAACCCATATCCAACCGTTTTCTAGCCATTCGCTCAAATCATCTGCATCGACATCTGCGACGTCGCTATGTTGTAATGCTTCACCATTGGCCAAGCGTACTAGTACTGCTATCGCCGATTCATCAAGCCCATCGATACGTTGACCATTGGCATACAGCACGGTGCCATCAGTGGTCTGGCTATAGAGTAGGCGGTTGCTATAGTCCGCCTGCAATGTGGCCCCTTCTGATAGGGCTTGCATTAGCTCATCGGTATCTAACGTCTCTTCTGGCATCAGCGCATCATATTGGCGTTTACTAACGACTTCAGAGACTGCTTGGCGAATCATATCATCACCGCGATCAGATTGTAGCATTTCTAGCAATTGCGCCTTGATAGCCGCAATACTATCTGCTTGCAATTCACCTGACGCTTGTAGCGCTTGCGGTAGTAGCATCGGGATAAATAACTTGCTGTCATTGGTTGCGATATCGGCCACACTATCGATGATTTGCATCAGGTTTGGACGACGACATCCAAACGAGAAAGTCAGACAGTCATCTTGTGCCACACCGAAATGTGATAATTTCGGCGGTACATAAAGGACATCACCCGCTTCTAGTATCTCATCAAAAATAAGCTCGCCCATGTCGTCAAATAAACGCAGCGGCTCATCAGCAACAAATTCTGTCTGGTCATCACAGAATTTGCCCAATTGCCAACGTCTAGAGCCGTAGCCTTGTGCCAAAAACACATCGTAGTCGTCATAATGTTTACCAACCGAACCACCTGCTGGCGCGTAAGAAACCATGATGTCATCGCGCTGCCATTGCGGAATAAAGTCAAATGCTTGCCATAACTGACCAAGCTCTGGCGACCATTGTTCAAGATTCTGCACCAATACGGTCCATTGCTCTGGTAGGTTTTCAAAATCAGTCTCATTCAGTGGGCTTTTTTTGAGTTGCCACTGTGCCTGACCTTCTTTTTTACTGGCTGCCTGAGTCAGCAGTCTTGCGCTAGCATCTTCTTCAAGCGCAAGACCAATCATGTCATCTGGTTCAAACATATCAATCAGCTGTGGCAACCCTTGCTTAATAAGTAGTGGCTTCTTTTGCCAGTATTCAGTCAGGAATTGCTCAGGCGTGATAGAGTCGGGTAAACAAAGAGGAATAGAAGTCATTGGTAAATCCATATTTTGGCGGTGTACAAGATTAATAATAAGGGATGCTTTATAGGAGGGTTTTAATAGTTTAAGATTGTCATCTATTTGATGTCTATTATTTTGGTAACGTTTATATAGTACATATAAGCAATAACGATTATCAAAATAATAGCTGTCAGCCGAGCATCCACTCAATCGTAGGAACGTTATGAAAAAGCTGCATTTTGTTGTCATCATCGCTAGCGTGTTTTTGCTACAAGCCTGTGTCCATAAGATTGTCACAGTACCCGCAAAAATCGCTTATAAAACTACCAAAGGCGTGGTCAAAGGAACCGTTGCTGTGGGTAAAGCCATCATACCGGGCGACAGTGATGACGATGATGATAAAAAATAAAACCTTACTTATCGACTATGGGTTTTGAATCAAAAGCAATCGAATCAACACCAATCATAGCGTTCAAAGTAAGGTTACTAGTTATTCAGATAATAGTTGTTCAGATAATAGCTATTAAGATAATAACTGAATAAGATAAAAGTGCTAGAAAGATAGGAGCGAGTAAATAATATTAGGCGCTCCTACCTTTCTAGTCCGATCTTATCAGTATGCTCTTATTAGCTATTAAAGCTTGGCAATCCATTCTTTAATAGCGCGTGCTTGCTCAGCGGCATTACCGATATAAGTAGCAGGCGTCAATGCACGTAGGCGTTCTTTGTCCGCATCACTAACTGCCGATAGCTCATCGCTTTCGACAAAGGTTAGCATGGCTTCACGAGTCATGGCATTACCGCGAGTCAAAGCTTTTAGTTTTTCATATGGGTTTTCAACGCGGTAGCGACGCATGACCGTTTGAATCGGCTCTGCCAATACTTCTTGCGCTTGATTCAAATCATCATTTAAACGCTGCGCATTTAGCTCAAGTTTACCCACACCTTTTAAACAAGCATCAAACGCAATCATGCTCTGTGCTAGGCCAACACCGATATTACGCAACACCGTTGAGTCCGACAGGTCACGTTGCATACGTGAAATGGGTAACTTCTCACCCAAATGTGCCAGCATAGCGTTGGCAACGCCTAAGTTACCTTCAGAGTTTTCAAAGTCAATTGGATTAACTTTATGCGGCATGGTAGAAGAGCCAACTTCACCATCTTTTAGACGTTGTTTGAAATAGCCTAAGCTAATGTATTGCCAGATATCGCGGTTAAAGTCGATCAAGATGGTATTGAAGCGCTTAACAGCATCAAACAACTCAGCGATATAGTCATGTGGCTCAATTTGAGTGGTATAAGGGTTGAATGTCAGCTCAAGACGCTGATTGATGAAGGCTTCAGCATGGGTCTGCCAGTCGACATCAGGATACGCTGAAAAATGGGCATTGTAGTTACCAACGGCGCCATTAATTTTACCTAACAGCTCTACTTGACCGATTTGCTTGATTTGGCGGGCTAGGCGATAGGCTACGTTTGCCATCTCTTTACCCAGTGTCGTTGGACTGGCTGTCTGACCATGTGTACGTGATAACATTGGCTGATCAGCGTGAGCAATAGATAAGTCAACGATACTATCAGTCACTTGCTGCATTTTCGCAACGACTAACTCGCGGCTGTCTTTGAGCATCAATGCATACGATAAGTTATTGATATCTTCACTGGTACAAGCAAAGTGAATGAACTCAAGCGAATCAATTAAGGCATCCTGACCACGGAACTTGTCTTTGATAAAGTACTCGACCGCTTTTACATCATGATTGGTCGTCGCTTCGATGTCTTTGATAGCTTGAGCATCTGCTTCGCTAAAGTCATCAACGATTGCATTCAAAAAAGCGTTGGTCTGGTCATCAAATGCTGCTAATTCACCAATTGCGCTGTTGTCAGCTAAAGACTGCAACCAGCGAATCTCTACCGTAACGCGAGCTTTGATTAGACCAAATTCAGATAAATAAGGACGTAAGCTGTCAGCCTTTGATGCGTAACGACCATCAATTGGAGAGAGAGCGGTAAGTGGGGTCATGGTTATGCCTCAGTAGTTATGAAATAAAAAACTGCAAGAGTCTGGATAAAAAATTACCATATAATAAACGACGTCAAAATCGTTGCGCGTAATATAGCAGAAATATGATATTAAAAAAGCGGTCTATGCAAATAAAGCGATGTTGACGCCCGTTAAAATCAATCTATTCACTGCATCAACATCTGTGCTTTAAGTTGGGTCTTAGGAAGCAATTAGAATCCGCAAGGTGCATCGATAGATTCAATCACGCCGCCGCCCAGACATACTTCATCGATATAAAATACCGCTGACTGACCAGGAGTGACGGCGCGCTGTGGCTCATCAAATACGACGCGCACTTCGCTGCCATCAGTATTGGTCGCAAACACGCGACAGGCTTGATCTGGCTGGCGATAGCGAGACTTTTCCATACAGGCTAGACCTTCGTCGCTAAACACATCCGCAGGTGGTAAACCATCAATCCAATCGAGCTTATAGGCTTTTAGCTCGTTGCTCATTAGCATGGGATGTTCATGCCCTTGACCGACGATTAAACGATTTTTCTCTAAGTCTTTTGCCAATACAAACCATGGTGCCTCTACACGGTCTTTAACCCCGCCAATGCCGATGCCGCCGCGTTGACCCAATGTGTAATACATGAGGCCATCATGAGTGCCGATGACTTTATTATCATCAGTAAGTATCTCGCCTTTTTGGGCAGGCAAATATTGCTGTAAGAAGTCTTTAAAGCGGCGCTCACCAATAAAGCAAATGCCTGTAGAGTCTTTCTTCTTAGCCGTCGCTAGGTCATGCTCTTCAGCAATCTGACGTACCACTGGCTTTTCAAGCTCGCCAACTGGGAACAGTGTTTTAGCGATTTTGTCACCGCCAACCGCATGTAAGAAATAGCTTTGGTCTTTATTGTTATCAAGACCGCGTAAGAGCTGCGCAACCTCATCACCGTCATCATTAGTATAATTCACACTGCGGCGCGTATAGTGACCTGTCGCGATATAATCTGCCCCAAGGGTCAACGCATAGTCCAAAAATGCTTTAAACTTAATTTCTTTATTGCACAAGATATCAGGGTTTGGGGTGCGTCCTGCTTTATATTCCGCCAAAAAGTGCTCGAATACGCGATCCCAGTATTCCATAGCAAAGTTGGCTGTGTGCAGCTTCATACCGATTTTGTCACATACGGCTTGCGCGTCTGCTAGATCATCCATCGCCGTACAGTATTCGGTGCCGTCATCTTCTTCCCAGTTCTTCATAAACAAGCCTTCGACCTTGAAGCCTGCCTGTTGAAGTAATACGGCTGATACAGAAGAATCGACCCCGCCTGACATACCGACAATCACATGCTTGGTGCTAGGATTTTCGACATCAGCAAGTGTTAAAGGGTGATGAGCATTAAAAGACTCAGAAACGGTTGTGCTTGAGGTATTTTGTATGGCTGACATAAAACGGCTCAACTATTTATACGTTATCCAAAGTACATGCCGACGCCAAGTATTATGCAATCACTACAATACGTAGTCTCAGCACAACAACGTCAGCTTGTCTTTTGGATCTAGTATTATGATAAAATAAACGTCATATTATACCAGTTAATTGAAACTGGTGGCGACCGATGGTGTCTGGCTACTAGTAAAACCACTTTGAAAATTCAGATAGTGGTTTTGAATTATTTTAATCACCTTTAACTCATCTTGGAATAATAATGATAAAAATTGGTCAAGGTATCGACGTTCATGCTTTTCATAATAATGGTCAGCAGCAACAATATGTCATTCTAGCGGGCGTGCCTATTGAGCATACTCACAGTTTGCTCGCACACTCTGATGGGGATGTGGTCTTGCACGCACTTGCTGATGCGCTTCTTGGTGCTTTAGCACTTGGCGATATCGGGCAGCATTTTCCCGATACCGATGCGGCACATGCTGGATTGGATTCACGAGTATTGCTGCGTTATGTTTATAGTAAAGTGAAAGAGGCTGGTTATAGCCTAGGCAATGCTGATATTACCGTAATGTGTGAGCGTCCAAAGTTAGCGCCGCATAATCCAGCAATGCGCGCTAATATTGCCAGTGACCTGCAAACAGATATTAGCAATATCAGTGTAAAAGCCACCACGACTGAAAAATTGGGATTTACGGGTCGTCAAGAGGGCATCATGGCCAATGCCGTGGTATTATTAGTCCCTAATGCTATCGAACCTATATAGATAGAAATTCGTGCTTGTAATACAGCGGCAGTCGCCCCATGTATCAGCCACGTCTTTACACAATTATTTTATATAAATAATCATTTTAATGAACCGCTTTATCAATAGGAGCTTTTATGAGTGAGCAAACCCCAAACACTGCTGCAAACGACGTTGAACAATTGATCCGTGATCAAATCCGTGACAATAAAGTTATTATCTACATGAAAGGCACACCGCAATTTCCACAGTGTGGCTTTTCAGCGCGCTCTATCGAAGTGTTGACTCAGATTGGTCGTCCATTTGCGTTTGTAAACATTTTAGAAAACCCAGAAATCCGTGCAACGTTGCCAAAAATCGCTAATTGGCCAACGTTCCCGCAGTTATGGATTGATGGTGAGTTGATGGGTGGATCAGACATCATCTTGCAAATGTATCAATCAGGCGAGCTAAAGCCATTGGTTGAAGCAAACAGCCCTGCTGCTTAATACTTGAAAGTGTGAATTGGATGTCTTTAATGTCCAATTAGCCTTTGCAAGATACAAGCATAGCAAACCCAGATAGTCATTTAATGGCTGTTTGGGTTTTTTTTATTGTCGCTATTAGTGTTATTAGTAGCGTATCTATTTCTGTTCCTACTAATATTTCCACGCGCCTATGTCATTAGGCTTCGTTGTTTTTATAGGATTTACCCCCATATATTGTCCAAGATGTCAGCGATATAAATAATAATTATCAGATGAGTAAGAGAGCTTTATGAATAACCAAACCAGCGAACAGTTAAATGAGCAAAGAGAAGCGGCTGAGCAGGCGGCGATTGAAAAGCGCCGTGAACGTTTAAAAAATGAATCGACACGCATTATTGAGATTGCTAACAATGAGTCATACTCAGCACTTAAATGTATTCATCAGCTTAGTGTGGCAGGCGGTGCAACTGAAGCGACATATGTTGCGATTGAGCAGCGCATTGTTGTAGACCAAGATCCTGCAGGTGCTTATCATTTGGCACTGTTGGCACAGAACACACCAGATTTGCCAATTGATGCTCGTCAGCTTATCGAGTTGGTAGTCAACAAGGGTGATAACCATCAACGCTTGGCATTGCTCAAAAACTTACCATTACCGCCGGTTGAGCTCATCAAAGAGCAGATTTTGGCCAGTGATGATGGTGAAGCGATAGGTCAAATGAACGCCTATCTACAGATCAATCCAGAAGGGTATGGTAGCCATCATATGCTGTCTAGTGGTCAATCAGATCAGATCGTACCGCTTAGCCGTGGAAACAGTAATAACTAAGACATCATCACGAACTCAAAAGCTAGCAACCAAAGTGATGATGGCATAAATATCTTTGCGCTTAATTATAATAGTTTTTGTCCTAGCGTTTTTTAAGCGTGAAAAAATTGTTATAATAATAGGTTATTCAACCAATTATGAACGACTTATCTGAGTCGTTATCTTTTTTATAAATACGACTGACGTTTATTTGCTGATTGTTTTCTTATTTGAACATAGGATATGGCAATCAGCAGCGTTATGAGTCAAGTGAGGCACACATGCAATACCCAAAACATTACGACGTGATAGTGATCGGCGGTGGTCATGCTGGTACAGAAGCTGCTCTGGCGGCTGCACGTATGGGCGCACAGACCTTATTGTTGACGCATAATATTGAGACGCTCGGGCAGATGAGTTGTAATCCTGCGATTGGTGGTATCGGTAAATCGCATTTAGTGCGTGAGATCGATGCATTGGGCGGTGCAATGGCGTTGGCAACGGACAAGGCTGGTATCCAGTTTCGCGTACTAAACAGCCGTAAAGGGGCTGCCGTTCGTGCCACGCGTGCGCAAGCAGACCGTATCTTGTATAAAGCAGCTATCCGTCATACGCTAGAAAACCAGCCAAACCTAGATATATTCCAGCAAGCTGCTGATGATATCTTGGTTGAAAACGGTCGTGCGACGGCAGTCGTGACTTCTACAGGTATTATCTTTAAGACCGAAACAGTGGTACTGACCTCAGGGACTTTCTTGGGCGGCGTTATCCATATTGGTATGGAAAACTCAAATGGTGGCCGTGCAGGGGATCAGCCTTCTATCAAGTTGGCAGATCGTTTACGTGAACTTAAGCTGCCAGTTGGTCGTCTAAAGACAGGTACGCCAGCACGTATCGATGCACGTAGTGTTGACTTTAGCGTGATGACTGTACAGCCGGGTGATACGCCGTTGCCAGTGATGAGCTATATGGGTGACGTCTCTATGCATCCTGAGCAGGTCAATTGCTATATCACCCATACCAATGCACGTACTCATGACATCATCCGCGAAAACCTTGATCGTTCGCCGATGTTCTCCGGAAAAATCGAAGGCGTGGGCCCGCGTTATTGTCCATCTATCGAAGACAAAATCCATCGCTTTGCGGATAAAGACAGCCATCAGATTTTCATCGAGCCAGAAGGTCTGACCACGCATGAGCTATATCCCAATGGTATCTCAACCAGTTTGCCATTTGATGTGCAGTTAGACTTTATTCATAGTATGAAAGGCTTAGAAAACGCGCATATTACTCGTCCAGGTTATGCGATTGAGTATGATTACTTTGATCCACAAAACCTCAAGCCAACGCTTGAAACCAAGTCGATTGATCGTCTGTACTTTGCGGGTCAGATCAACGGTACGACAGGCTATGAAGAAGCGGGCGTACAAGGTTTGCTTGCAGGTACCAATGCGGCATTGGTCACTACTAATAATAGCGAGTTTGACACATGGACACCGCGCCGCGATGAAGCGTATCTTGGTGTGCTTGTCGATGACTTGATTACCCACGGTACTACCGAGCCGTATCGTATGTTTACGAGCCGTGCAGAATATCGTTTATTGCTACGTGAAGACAATGCCGATCAGCGTTTGACTGAAACTGGTCGTAAGCTGGGTCTGGTAGACGATGTACGCTGGCAAGCCTATCAAGAAAAAATGGAAGCCATTGCGACAGAAACCTCACGCCTAAAAGATATGTGGGCAACGCCTGCTAATGCATTAGGTAAGCAAGTGACTGAGCAAACAGGTGAAGTGTTGTCTAAAGAGTCGACTGCCTTTGATTTGCTAAAGCGTCCGCAAATACATTTTGCTGATATCGCAGCTATCACGGACTCAACCGTTGATGCACAGGTGGGCGAGCAGATAGAGATTTCTGTTAAATATGCTGGCTATATCGACCGTCAACAAGAAGATATCGATCAAATGAAGCGATTAGAAAATACGGCGCTGCCATTAGACTTTGATTATAGTATCGTGTCAGGACTGTCCAATGAGATAGTACAAAAACTTACGCAAGTTCGTCCTGCAACGCTAGCTCAAGCGGGACGTGTGAGTGGTGTAACCCCTGCTGCCATTCAGTTGTTGGCAATGACGGTTAAAAAGCATAAAAAAGCAAAAGCTGCATTGGACTCATAATAGGCATGCAATAAAGCCTTTTATAATAAAGCACTTATAATATAAAAGCCCGTAATGATATTTCGTTACGGGCTTTTGTTTGTCAAAAAAACAGTCGATTTTGAAAGAAAGTCACATGTAACCTTGTCCTACTTGCTACTTTGTCTCTATACTAGGTCAGTAAATTTTCTTACTACTTGTTAATTTGTCTCGCTGATGTCCATATATTGATGGGCTTGTCACCGAACTGAGTCTACTTATGATTGATGCTATTGTTTTTGCTATTACCATTGTTTTACCCAACCTTGCCTTAATGTGGTTGGGTTTTTTTATGCAACGACGTGGTGAAGCAAGCCAAACTTTTATCGATCAGGCGTCAAGTTTTGTCTTTAATTATTGCTTGCCGTGTTTATTGTTTTTTAGCGTGGTTGATAGCGACGTCGATTATGGTAAGCAAATTACGCTTATCCTTGTTGGTATCTTGGTGACGTTTATATTATTTATTGGCGCAGAGTTTTATGCCAAACGCTTCGTCAAGCGTCCTGAAGACCAAGGTGTGTTTGTACAAGGCGTATTCCGTAGCAACATGGCCATCATTGGCCTTGCAACCGTAGCCAACGCTTACGGCGCACAAGGATTAAGTATCGGTGCTGTCTATATGGGCGTAGTGACGATACTGTTTAATATCTTGGCGGTCATTACCTTGAGCCGCGTATCCAAAAGCGTGGATGACACATGGGTTAGTCGCGGCACGATGATTGTGAAAAAGTTACTGACCAATCCTTTGATTTTGGCATTGGTTGGGGCATTCGTCTATAAAGCACTACCATTACCGCCACTCACTGGTGTGATTCATACCACTGGTGATTTACTGGCAGCGGTGGCTCTGCCGTTAGCACTGATCTGTGCAGGTGCTAGTATTAACCTAAAGTCTATGTTGCATCCTTCGGGCTTATCTATGCAGGCGAGTATTGGGCGAATTGTCATTGCACCATTAATTGCTATCGCTGTTGGACTTGGCTTTGGATTATCAGGCGTGCATATGGGGGTGTTGTTTTTGATGGTCGCATCACCAACAGCTGCAGCCAGCTATGTCATGGCAAAAGCAATGGGTGGCAATGATGTACTCGCTGCCAATATACTTGCCTTTACTACCGTTGTCGGCATGTTTGGTATGGCGATTGGGGCAGCGTCGTTACGTGCCCTTGGATTGATGTAATGCAGATTTTATACTATTCTTAAATAAGTAAGTATTTTCGCTTTATCTAATTTTGACAGCCTTAAAAAAGCCCTCTTTTCAAATAAGAAAAGAGGGCTTTTGGTATTAATCTAGCGTTCACTATTACGCTTGTCTTCACGGCGCTGCTTGCGCTTTGGGCTAGTACGATAGGTCAGATAACCACCGATAGCCATAACGGCAAGAAAGGCGACGATATACATAAATATTGACGAGCCAATCATGAGCGATGCACCGATAATGGGAGTTGCTTCCATGTCAAAAATCCAGTTAAGGTTCATCAATAATTATGCAAGTGTCTCATTTCATTGTAAAGTAAATAAGTTTAGCTCCGATGTAAGTTCAAGTGAACGGATACGGGCGGCTTGGTCATAAATATTGGCCGTCACAATTAGCTCATCTGGCTGATAGGTTGCCAAAAATGCAGCGAGTCTCGGTTTGACCGTGTCGACAGAGCCAATGAATGATACTGACAATGCATTGTCTACCATCATTTTTTCTGCTTGGCTCCAGATACTGTCCATATCGTGAGTAGGCTTAGGCATTTGACCTGTTTCGCCACGGCGCAGACGTACAAAGCTTTGCTGTGCTGAGGTAAAGTGATATTGAGCGGTCGCATCATCATCAGCCAGCAATAAGTTTGCAGCCAACATCACATAAGGCTTATCTAGATAGACAGACGGTTTGAACTGTTCACGGTAAGCCTCAATTGCTTGCCCAAGCATTTGCGGGGCAAAGTGAGAAGCAAACACGTAGGGTAGTCCTAAGTGTGCAGCCAAAGTCGCTCCAAATAGAGAAGAGCCTAATATCCAAATCGGTATGCCTGATTTTGCGCCAGGAAATGCCTGTACAGGGCTGCCATCTGTATCATTACCTAGGAAATACATTAGCTCTTGCACATCTTGTGGAAAGCGTTCTGCATCTTTCATTTGTCGACGAAGTGCCTGAAACGTCGCACCATCAGTACCAGGTGCACGGCCTAGGCCTAGGTCCACACGGTCACCATATAATGCCTGCAAAGTACCAAACTGCTCAGCAATCACGAGAGGGGCATGGTTCGGTAGCATAACGCCGCCAGCACCAATACGGATACGGTCGGTTTGACTACCGATATGCGATAGTAGTACTGAAGTAGCCGCACTGGCGATACCCGGCATATTATGATGCTCTGCCATCCAGTAGCGATTTAAGCCTGATTTTTCAGCTTGCTGCGCGGTTTCTACCGTTTGGGCGATGCCTTGAGCGATGGTTTTGCCTTGAGGCACAGGCGCGAGATCTAAAAAAGATAAAGGGATTTTATTACTCATGAATGTTCCAGTAGTGTGTAAATTATTTTCTACTGATATGCTTATAGGTAGTGATAGTTTCAAGTGCCGCTAATTACTGTTAATGAATTACAACAAAGTCCGCTAACTCTGTTTTTAAGCTTGCTTAACAATTACTACGCTGTATTTATAAAGGTTGTCGTTTGTCAAAATAAGCGATAAACAAACCATAAGTGAGGTCATAAAAGGATTTAGCAGCATTACACTATGGCATTAAAAAAAGATGGCATTAAAAAAAGCAGGCAACCTAGGTTACCTGCTTCTCTAATTGGTCGATTATAAGATAATGATAAATTAAATAATCACTATCTTAAGAACCAAATGCAACACTATTTAGCTTGGTCACCAAGCTTGTAAGCTAAGACATAATCACCGATGGTGGTGCCAACTGAACCATGACCACCTGCGACCAATACGACCATTTGCTCACCTTTAGAGTTCAAGTAAGTCATTGGCGTGGCTTGACCACCCGCTGGAATACGGACATTCCATAGTACGTCACCATTTTTCAAGTCATAAGCTCGGAAGTTGTTTTCTGTCGCCGCTGACAAGAACGCGACGCCACCTTTAGTGATGATAGGTCCGCCGATACCGGGTACGCCCAATTCCAGTTTGATAGGAATAGGAGACAAGTCTTGTACCGTACCATTTTTGCGTTGATAAGCGATATCACCTGTGGCCAGGTCAGCACCAGCGATCGTGCCCCATGGTGGCTGCTGACAAGGTACGCCTAATGGTGACAAGAAGGGGCCCAATTCTACTGCATAATCTGCACCTTCATTGGCATTGACGCCTTGCTCACCTTTATTGGTCTCTGCATCGCCCAACGTGTCTCTAGGAATGAGTTTTGAGGTAAATGCCAAGTAAGTCGGCATACCGAACATCACGCCATTCTCAGGATCGACCGCGATACCGCCCCAGTTAAAGGTTCCAAAGTTACCAGGATAGACCAAGCTACCATTGGTTGATGGTGGGGTATAGCGACCATCGTAGTTGAGCTGATTAAACTCAATACGGCACATCATTTGATCAACGAGACTGGCACCCCACATGTCTTTTTCAGTCAGTGGTTCAGGCTCAAAGCTCAAGCCAGAATAAGGCTGAGTTGGCGCTGCGTGCTCTCCCGCTATGAGATAGCCTTGCGGTGCAGGACGCTCTTTAATCGGTACAATAGGCTCACCTGTTGCGCGGTTCAAAACGTATACATCGCCTTGTTTGGTTGGTACAACCAGCGCAGGCTGTACACCATCGGCCGTATCTAGATCAAGTAAGGTTGGCTGAGCAGGCGTGTCCATATCCCAAAGGTCATGATGGACAAACTGCTGAACCCAGCGTGCTTCACCAGTTTCGATATCTAGAGCGACAACAGACGTTGCATATTTTTCTTCAGCGGCATTTCGATAACTACCTAGCTGATCAGGTGTACGGTTACCCATAGGGAAGTACGCCAATCCAAGCTCTTCATCGGCAGTAGCGACTGACCATGAGTTTGGTGAGCTGGTCTTGTAAGTTTGGGTTGGATCATTGACATCGAAAGGCGCTGTATTATCAGGATCGCCTGAGTCCCAGTTCCAAAGAAGCTCACCAGTATTAACATCATACGCACGGATTACACCAGAAGGCGAGTTAACATCATAATTATCATTGACAGCACCAGCTACGATGATGGTATCACCCGCGATAACTGGTGGTGACGTAGAATAATAGTAACCTGCTTGATTGAACGGCATGTTGTGCATCAAGTCTAATGCACCATCATCCCCAAAGTCTTGGCAGCGTTGCCCAGTATTTGGATCAAGTGCATATAGTTTCGCATCAGAAGTTGGGATAAATATCTTGGCATCGCATTGCTTAGATGCGTTTTCAAAAGTATTGCCGGCAATTTTTTGTACTTGCACAGGACTGGCCGCTTGACCCGCATAATAAGATACGCCGCGACAGGTTTGATGCTGTCGTTGTAAGTTTTCCTCTACTTGAGGATCAAACTTCCACCGCGTCTCACCAGAGTCGGCATCTAGCGCCATGACCCAGTTATGCGGGGTACATAAGTATAAACCGTTACCGATTTTTAATGGCGTTGCCTGATAAGTGGTCTCACCGACATCGTTAGGCCCTTTGACATCACCTGTTTGGATTTGCCATGCCAGTTCTAAATCTTTGACGTTATCGGTATTTATTTTATCTAGAGGTGAGTAGCGCTGACCATAATCAGTACGACCATACGCGCTCCATTCGCCATCTGGCGTTTGCTGACCGTTTGATAATGGGTCACCAAGGTTGGCTGAGGTCTCATCTGAGCTGACGTTTTGCTCGTCATCATTTGCAGCAGTTAAATCAAGCTCACCGAGTTTGTCAGTGGCATTGTTGGCTAGACTACCAAAAGAGAGTAGTGCACCTACGATTACGCTTACGAGCAGACCCCAATAATACAGAGGGCTTTTCTTAACAGTATTTGTGGTCGGTGCGCTATTTGAAGCTACTTGAGTTTTAGGACCACGCATTTTGTTGGATACCCATGGCAGTAGCATGAGCAAACCGAAGATGAGAGGGAAGCCAACACGAGGTGCTAACGCCCACCAATAGAACCCAGATTCCCAAAGTGCCCAAGTCATGGTTGCTACGATGAATAGCGTATATAACCCGTAAGCACTCCAGTGTTTTTTGAACAATAAAAAAGCTGTCGTTAGTATAATAACGCCAGCAATGAGGTAGTAAGGACTACCGCCTAAGGACAATAAATAAGCGCCGCCAATGAGTAGAGGGGCGGCAAAAATTGCCATAATGATCGCTACGAATTTTTCCATGAGCGGTATCACCTGTTTACAGAAGAGCAAGTTAATATGTATTGATATTTAGTCGCTAATCAATTTTATTCGACCAAATATCAATACAAGTGTGAATAATATATAAAAGAAACATTGAATAACGTTCTAGAATCTATTTTATCATCCACAGCTCAGTCTAGTAAGGGTGAGCAAGTCTGAGATACTTTATTTAACAAATGCTTATTAATTTGCAAATTGCTTTTGACATAGCTCCATGAACGCGCGTCCATATTGACGGATTTCTGCATCATCGCGTACCGCCATCCAACTGGTAAAGCGACCAAAATGATCGACGGGTATGGCAGTCAGGTTTTGATAATGGCTTGGCTCAAATGCCATTTCTGCGATGATACCAATACCTAGGCCCAGACCGACATAGGTGCTGATCACATCGGCATCGAGCGCCGCTAGTACGATATCTGGCTCCAATCCTGCTTCGTCGAACGTTTTGTCAATCGCGCCGCGTCCTGTAAAACCACCGTGATAAGTCACAATCGGATAGCTAGCAAGCGTGGGCAGGTCGATAGACTCTTGGCTAGCCAGTTCGTGATCACTCGGTACGATAACGCGATGCGTCCAGTCATAGTAACGGTAGCATCTAAGATAGTTATTATGTAATAAGGATTCAGTGGCGATACCGATATCGGCTTGGCCACGGATGACCATCTGAGCGATGGTCTCAGGATCTGCCTGTTGCAAAATCAAATTTACTTTAGGAAAACGATCTTTAAACTCTTTAACCACTTGCGGCAGTACATAACGCGCTTGTGTGTGAGTGGTGGCAATCGTCAACGTACCGATGTTAGGATTATTAAAATCTAAACTTAGGTTTTCAATGGTACGAATTTCAGCAAAGATAGACTCGATATGAGGCATAAGCGCTGTGCCCATAGTGGTCAGTCCTGTCAGGCGTTTGCCTTGACGCACAAATACTTCCGTCTTTAACTGATTTTCTAACGCAGCAATATGCTTCGATAGGCTTGATTGACTGGTATGTAGCACGGTCGCCGCTTGGCTTAAGTTATAACCGTTAATCACCGTATGCCATACTGTTTCTAGCTGTTTGAGCTGAATCTGCAAATGCCGTTGGTTGACCACTACGTCGATTGCCATAACTTAATCCTATTGTATAAATATACAAACCTCGTCTGTATATGAAAGTAAAAATGTCTGAACATACAGTAATAAAGTAGTGTAAAACAAAGCTATTATTCTTGTATATAATAAATAGCTATCAATTTATGATAATTATGAATATAGAATTTGCATTTTGCAATGCTAAAAAATATTCGTTCAGTAAATGCTGCTTAGTAAGTGAAACCATTTAACTTAACAACTTATAAAGAACGGTCATTATTGAGCATAAAAAAACAGCTACCTTCTAAAAGATAGCTGTTTGTTAGTTATAAAGTTATTTATTACTATTAATATTTACTACTGTTAATCAGTTGATACTGACCAACTTCAAACTCAGTTTATTTTGCAATATCAAAGCGATCTGCATTCATAACCTTGTTCCAAGCACGGACGAAGTCACGAACGAATTTCTCTAAGTTGTCATCTTGCGCGTATAGCTCAGCATAAGCACGTAATATAGAATTAGAGCCAAATACCAAGTCTACACGGCTTGCTTGCCATTTGACGTTTCCTGTACCACGCTCACGTACTTCGTAGCTATTAGCAGTATTGTCGGCTACTTTTACAGGGTGCCATGTGTAATTCATGTCTGTTAAATTGACAAAGAAGTCGTTGGTAAGCACGCCAGCACGTTCAGTAAAGACGCCATGTTGGCTCTGACCGTGGTTGGTATCAAGGACTCGCATACCACCAAGCAATACGACCATCTCAGGCGCTGTCAATCCCATTAATTGTGTGCGATCAAGTAGCATCTCTTCTGGTGATACCGCGTAGTCGCCCTGAATCCAGTTACGATAGCCATCATGTAGCGGCTCTAAATCAGCAAAAGATTCGGCGTCAGTCATTTCAGCGTCAGCATCGCCGCGACCTGGATTGAACGGTACAGTAATATCTACACCTGCATCGTTTGCTGCTTGTTCAATCGCAGCGTTACCAGCCAATACAATAAGGTCTGCTAAGCTAACGTCTTTATCAAAGCCAGACTGAATGCTGATCAATGTCTCAAGCACACGCTGTAATTGTTCTGGCTCGTTGCCTGCCCAGTCTTTTTGTGGAGCTAAACGGATGCGCGCACCATTTGCACCGCCGCGATAGTCCGAAGCGCGGAATGTACGAGCGCTGTCCCATGCTGTAATGATCAACTCACGACGACTAAGATTACTGTCTAATATTTGCGATTTTAGCGTTGCAATATCATCAGCAGTTAAGTCCGCATTACCTGTAGGAATAGGGTCTTGCCATACAAAGTCTTCGCTCGGTACGTCGGCACCTAAGTAACGAGATTTCGGCCCCAAATCGCGGTGAGTCAGTTTGAACCACGCTCTAGCGAACACTTCATCAAAGTACTCTGGGTTGTTATGGAACTTCTCTGAAATCTCACGATAGATAGGATCTTTGCTTAATGCCATATCTGCATCAGTCATGATTGGGTTACGACGAACACTTGGATCATGAGCATCTAACGGACGATCTTCTTCTTTGATATCAGTTGGTTCCCACTGCCATGCGCCCGCTGGACTTTTGGTTAGTGCCCATTCGTGGTTCAATAGTAGCTCGAAATAACCGTGGTCCCACTGGGTAGGGTTGGTAGTCCATGCGCCTTCGATACCACTTGAAACGGTATCACCTGCATTACCATGACCTTTAGGATTGCGCCAGCCTAGACCTTGCTCTTTGATATCAGCGGCTTCTGGCTCGTCTTCTAGTATCGTAGCATCACCATTACCATGACATTTACCAACGGTATGTCCACCAGCGGTTAGAGCGACAGTCTCTTCATCGTTCATTGACATACGAGCAAAGGTAGTACGCATATCTTGAGCGGTTTTTAATGGATCAGGGTTACCATCCACACCTTCAGGGTTGACATAAATCAAGCCCATTTGTACTGCTGCTAGTGGGTTTTCTAGTGACGCGCGGTCTTCGTCGCTGTCATAACGGTTTTTGGTAGCGGCTAACCATTCGCGCTCAGAACCCCAGTAGATGTCTTTTTCTGGATGCCAGATATCAGCTCGGCCACCAGCAAATCCTAGGGTTTTGAAGCCCATAGATTCATAAGCCATGTTACCTGCCAAAATCATCAAATCGGCCCATGACAATTTATTGCCGTATTTTTTCTTGATTGGCCATAATAGACGACGGGCTTTGTCAAGGTTGACGTTGTCAGGCCAGCTGTTCAATGGTGCAAAACGTTGGTTACCAGTATTAGAGCCGCCGCGACCATCAGCACCGCGGTACGTACCAGCTGAATGCCATGCCATACGAATCATCAAACCGCCATAATGACCCCAATCCGCTGGCCACCATTCTTGTGACTCAGTCATTAGGTTTTTTAAGTCAGTCTTGACCGCTTCTAGATCTAGCTGTTTAAAAGCTTCAGCATAGTCAAAGTCCTCACCCATTGGGTCAGTCTTTTTGTCTTGCTGGTGCAATATGTCTAAGTTCAGGGCGTTTGGCCACCAATCTGTCGCAGCAGATGCAGTGGTAGTATGTGCCTGATGCATGACAGGGCAGCCACCCATGCTCGGACGCTCAGGCTCATGCGAGTTATCAACGTTTTCGCTATGGATCGTTGGGCCTTGACCATCACCCTGATCATAGGTTGTGTTAGTAGGCGCATTATTATTGTTGCTTTCGTGATCTACAGGACAGCGCGCAGCATCTGGGGCAGTGTTTTTGTCAGTGGTGTTATTGGTTGAGTCGGACATGGTATAACTCCTGGGTTGTGATAATCGAAAAGAACAAACCGTGAATCTCGGTAGTCGTTGTTTATGTACAAAGCATAACTAAGCTGAGTAGATTTATAAAACTAATATATAAGAATTATAAGTTTTAAATTACCAATCATAAAAAGCTTGATGTTTTGTTTATCTCAATCATTATTAATGCCCGCGCTTATTATCGCCAATTAAGAGTAAACCAATAGAGTGCACCCAACCAATCAAGCCTGCGTCAGTTTTACTACTACCTTTATATTACCTATAAATAATGTCATTGTCAGACATCTTTCGAAATAGAAATTAGTAATAAAAAAGAGAGCTAAGATAACCTTGGTAAAACACTGCGGTTTTTTGCGTTACGATTAAGAAATATAAGCGATTGCACATGGTCTGCAATCGCTAAGTTAATGCAAAAACATCTAGTCAAGATAAAGGTTCTCAAGTACCATAACTGGATTTTGTTGTAATGATAATATTGGTGCAACGTAGAGCAATTTTTATCGATCCTTTTGTCGATAACTGATTCTAAAGATTGATAAAAATTGTGCGCGGTTGTGTTCTTTGTCTGAATTGTTGGTGAGTTATTATGTCTGCTGTCAAATCTGTACTGCCCAATCAACCAATTGCCAAAAAGTCATGGGGCGAGGCTACAAAAGCTTATCTCGATCCTCGTGTCATTATTATGCTGTTTTTGGGGTTCTCAGCGGGTATACCTATTCTGCTGATTTTCTCAAGTCTGTCGCTATGGCTGAGAGAAGCAGGCATTGATCGTAGTGTCGTCACTATGTTCAGCTGGGCAGCATTGGGTTATTCGTTCAAATTTATTTGGGCGCCATTGATTGATGCGCTCCCTGTGCCGTTTTTGACCAAGTGGCTAGGGCGTCGTCGTAGTTGGATGGTGGTATCACAGTTGCTTATCGTGCTGGCTATTTTTTTGATGGCAAGGGTAAACCCTGTCAGTGAAGATGTCTTGGTTTATATGGCAGGCGCGGCCGTGTTGCTCGGGTTCTCTTCTGCGACGCAAGATATCGTGATTGATGCGTATCGTATTGAGCTTGCGCCGCCGTCTATGCAGTCTATTCTGTCCTCTATCTATGTGTCAGGCTACCGTATTGGTATGATCGTCGCAGGGGCAGGCGCGTTATATTTGGCTGATTATTTCGGCTCAAATGAGACGTTTTATAGTTATGAAGCGTGGCGCAATACCTATTACATCATGGCAGGGGTCATGACGTTAGGGGTATTAACGACGTTTGCCAGTTATGAGCCAACCGCTGAGACCCTGCAAAGTAAAAAGCAGAAGGGTAACTTAAAAGTATTCCTGATTTATTCAGCGTTACTGCTTATCCCAGGCCTACTGTTTGGTGTTATTTACCTGATTAATATTTTGATCAATACAGTATTTGATAGCACAGTGGCCTTGATACCACTAATGGTAATGCCAGCGATTAAATTTTACTTTTTAGCTTTGGTCGCGTGTGCGCCATTGTTATTGCTGTACTTTATTATTAACCAACCAAAAATCATTAACAAAGCCCCGTTGGTCGCTGAAACTCGTGAAGATTACGTCAGACTGGTAGCGTTGTTTGTATTTTCAGTGATTGCCTTTATCGCTGCTTACATATTGATGGGACAAGTCTTACCCGAGTTCAAAGGCGCATTTTCTAGCTTCTTTGTAGAAACCTTGCACTTATTAGTAAGCCTAGGCGCGGCGATGGCAGCAGGTTATGCCCTGGTACAAGTAGGACTGGTGAAAAAAGAAGTGGCCATGGCAACATGGATCGAGCCTGTCTTAGATTTTTTCCGACGTTATGGCAAAAAAGCCCTGCTGCTATTAGCCTTGATTGGACTATACCGTATCTCAGATATCGTCGCAGGCGTGATCTCCAACGTCTTTTATCAAGATATGGGCTTTAGCAAAACAGATATCGCCAATGCCGTAAAACTGGTCGGTGTAATTATGGCAATTGCAGGTGGCTTCTTGGGCGGGATTTTGGCTCAGCGCTTCCGTATTATGCACGCCATGATGATTGGTGCGATTTTAGCGTGTGCGACTAACCTGTTGTTTGTGGTATTAACATACAACCCAGGTAGCCTGCCCATCATGTATATGGCAGTGATATTTGATAACTTGGCTGCGGGCCTTGCGAGCGCTGTATTTATTGCTTTCTTATCAGCACTGACCTCGATTCGTTTTACCGCGGTACAGTATGCGATTTTTTCCTCATTGATGACGCTGATACCCAAAGTGATGGGTGGTTATTCTGGTGCTATCGTCGATAATATGGGTTATCCATTTTTCTTTATCTTTACCTTTGCTATTGGTATTCCAATTCTGGCACTGATCTACTTTGTCGATAGACATATTGTCATTGGTGATAACGATGATATTTATGGCGATGACAATAATGATGGCAGCGGTGGCAATGGGGTAGGTGACAAACTAAGCAAAACCAATCCTAACCTGACCGATACCAAAGAACCGCCACGCGCATCAGAGTAGGCTAAGCAGCATTTTACTTCTATCCATTCATTGTTTTTTAAGAGCTATCTATGACCGTATCAACCATTCGTCACATCAAGCAGCAGATTCAACAGCTAACGAATGGTGATACTGATAATCAGCTGCCGTCGTTTTGGCTAACGGATTGGTTGTTGTATGTCATTGATAAGCCTGCGATAGCGTTGATGACTGATGAAGATTATCAGCTAACTGATAGTGAGGTCGCACGGTTCAATGACGGCGTGAATAAGATGCAGCAAGGCATACCACTTGCGTACCTAACCGGACAGCAGGAGTTTTGGTCACTTAGCTTTAAGGTAAACGAGCATACCTTAGTTCCTAGACCCGATACCGAAGTACTGGTCGAGCAGGTATTGAACTGGATAAACGCTAAGACAGCACAACTTAGTAATAAGCGATTGCTAGACTTAGGGACAGGGTCAGGTTGTATCGCTATCAGTCTTGCCCATGAACTTAAGAAAGCTAATTGGCAAGTCGTGGCGGTTGATTTATCACTAGAGGCGCTTAAAGTTGCTCAGCATAACGCCGTGAGCAATAATGTTGCCAATGTTGAGTTTGTCCAAAGCAGTTGGTATCAAGCGCTACCTATTTACGATGAGCCGCAGTTTGATATCATCGTGTCAAACCCTCCTTATATTGACGAAACAGACGAGCATTTGGCAGGTCTGACAGCTGAACCGATTAGTGCGCTCAGTGCACCCAATCAGGGTTTGGCTGATATCGAGCATATCGTCCAGCAAGCAACGACCTATCTATGTATAGGTGGGTTATTGGCCATTGAACATGGTTATGATCAAGGTGATGCGGTTCGGCAGCTGTTTCTAGACAATGGGTTTGAATCAGTACATACCGTAAAAGACTACGGTGGTAATGATCGTGTCACGCTAGGACAAGTTTAATAGGTAGTTTTTTGGTAGTAGATTTCTTTGGTTATAGGTTGTAGATGAATATGGTAGAAGAGATGGTACAGCTATCGGATGATGAGCTGCTCCGTTATGCTCGACAAGTATTATTAGACAGTTGGGATATGGATGCTCAGCTGCGACTAAAGACAGCACGTGTGGTCATAATAGGGGCAGGTGGCCTTGGCTGTCCTGCGTCTGAGACATTGGTACGGGCTGGAGTGGGTCATGTCCATCTGATTGATGATGACGAGATTGAGGCGAGCAATCTACAACGGCAAACGCTGTTTTTGCCAGAAGATATTGGTCAGTCTAAAGCACTGACCGCAGCGCATATGTTAGCGCGCATCAATCCTTTGATAAAGACTCGCGGCACAGTCGCACGATTAGATGAAGACAACGCTTATGAATTGCTCGATATAGCAGCCTGCAAGCCTGACTTACTCTTAGACTGTACGGATAATTTTGCCACGCGCGACATCATCAATCGTATTAGTGTACGCTACCAGATCCCTCTATTATCTGCCTCAGCAATTGCGATGCAAGGGCAATTAGCACTGTTCGAACCTCAGCTCGATACTGGTTGCTATCATTGCGTGTTTGGCTCAGTGGTGCTTGACGAAGCCGCTGACGAACGTACGTGTGCCAACTCTGGTGTGCTAGCCAGTACCACTGCCGTCATGGGCAATTTGCAAGCCAATACTGCACTGCAATATTTAGGATTAACCAAAAATCTACTGACAAACAAGCTGCTCATATGGGATGGTAGTCAGATGCAGCAGCGGCTGATGGGTTATCGAAAAGACCCACAGTGTCCTGTCTGTAGTAGTCCTATAGTCAACTCTCTATAAATTGGATACGGTGTCAGGCTTGCTTAGTCTACGAGTTGTAGTACTTTCACTCGCCTTCCTTATATCCAAATTATATTGAACCGACTATAACTGAGTAATCTGATTTTAACGCATTTTTATATTGTATTGCCTATCTTCAAACCTCCTTCTTATTACCATAGTTGTTTTTTATGAAAATTCATCGTCCGCATTTATTAAAGCATACTTTTAATGTCATGAACCGTGTTCGCCAAACAGCGAGCGTGGCAGGTCTGTCTGCGCTAAGAGTGGCAAAAGGTGAAAAGCCTGACGCGATGCTACTCAAAGAAACCTTTGAGCAGTTAGGTACGACTTATATCAAAATCGGTCAGTTCATCGCCAGTACACCGTCGCTGTTTCCACGTGATTATGTTAAGGCTTTTCAGAGCTGCTTGGATCAAACTACGCCATTGTCTTATGCTTATATTGAGCAAGTGCTAAAAGAAGAACTAGCGACTGATGGCATGACCCTTGATGATACGTTTGCGCATATTGACTCAGAGCCATTAGCCTCAGCTTCTATCGCTCAAGTGCATGCAGCACGATTGCACAATGGTGATGAAGTGGTGCTAAAGGTACAAAAGCCTGGCGTCGAGACCATCATGCAGACTGATTTGGGTGTATTACATGGTGTAACTAAGCTACTTGAGATCCTGATGCCATCGATGAAGTTTGCGAGTATTGCGCCGATTATTGATGAGATTCGCCTGCGTATGCTTGCCGAGACGGACTTTATCGCCGAAGCACAGAACATTCGCGATTTTCAGCAGTTCTTGGCGGTATCAGGCAATACTCGTGTCGTTGCACCAACTGTCTATGAAGAGCTGACTACCAAGCGTGTCCTAACGATGAGCCGTCTATATGGCGTCTCTATGGTCGATGAGTCGCTCATGCGTCAATACTGTACAGATCCTGCTCAAGTCATGGCAGACACTTTAAACACATGGTTTGCCAGTCTCATGTTATGCAATAGTTTCCATGCGGATTTACATGCGGGCAATTTGATGCTATTGACTGATGGCCGTATTGGATTTTTGGATTTTGGTATTGTCGGTAAGCTCAAAGCTGAGAGCTGGCGTGCGTGCATGGGCATGATGCAAGCCATGCAAGACAGTGACTATCAAGCAATGGCTCGCCATATGATTGATATGGAAATGACGCATGGTAGCAATAAAGTAGATGTGGCTGCACTGGGGCATGACTTGCAACGCATGATGACAACCATCATGGCAGAAGATAAAACCTTTACCAGCGGTGTACCTTTCAATAGTAAAGAGCAAGCCGATGAGCTTAATAAGATGATGCTTGAAATCGTTGAAGTTGGCAAACGTCATGGTATTCACTTTCCACGCGATTTTGCTCTATTGACCAAACAGATGTTGTATTTTGATCGGTTTATGCGTACGCTAGCTCCAGATATGGATATGTTTAGCGACCAGCGGGTACAGATGCTAGGGCAGGATACGGTAGAGACGACAACGTTAGATGTGTCATAGTTTTTGCTGATATTTTATCTAGACCCAACATATCTAGTAACTGTTTATTCCTGATTTTTTATTACTGCTTTTGACTGTCTAACACAAAGGATTGTGTGCTAATTGCCACAAAAATGGCGCTGTCATGATGACTGCTTTTAAAAGCCGTATGATCCCGACGATTACCAACGAAGCTGCCATTGCCTGTATCGGTATGTACTGCATGGCAGTCGTTATGGGTTATGGACGCTTTCTGTTTACCGCCACCTTACCTGATATTATGGTGCAATTGTCGCTACCAACGACGATTGCAGGCTGGCTAGCATCAATCAATTATATCGGTTACTTTATTGGCGCTCTTATTGCCATGTTTGTACCTCAGCGCTCGACATGGCAGGCGATGACACTTTGGGCGATTATAAGTGTTGTCACAACGATGCTACTCGTCATACCAAATATGTCGCTCACACTATGGTATATCATCCGCTTAATTGCAGGTATTGCAAGTGGCGTGGCAATGATTCTAAGCTCATCTTTTGTGATTCAAACCCTTAGCCCTGAGCGCCGTTCTGTATTATCAGCAGTCCACTATGCAGGTATTGGCGTTGGCATTAGCGCCTCTGCCATCGTAACGTGGTGGCTATTAAAATTAGGCTATCACTTCGATGTAATTTGGCTGGTCGCAGGCGTCACCAGTTTGCCGCTCATATGGCTACTGTATGCGATAAAGCCAAGACAAGTACAGGCTGTTGATTCACAGCAGATTGATGCCAAACAACACGTATCAATGCATCAGACCTATTTAAACTTTAAGCGCTCCTTATACGAAGCCATCTCTGGACACCATAAAGCGCTTACTTTACTTTTCGTCAGCTACGTACTGGCAGGGTTTGGTTATATTAGCTCAGCGACTTTTTTGCCCGTTATGGCAGCACAACGTCTAACAACACAGACGTATGCTGGGTTGATGATTTGGTTGGTTGTTGGTATTTTTGCAATGTTGTCAAACCCTCTATGGGGCGCGCTTGCCAAACGTATCGGTGAAATAAAAACCTTAATGGGGCTAACAGTATTGCAAGCATTTGGCATGTGCTTGCCTATATGGTTTGATGGTGCACTTGGATTGTATGGTAATGCTGCGATTTTAGGGTTGACCTTCGTCGGTATGGTATCGATGACACTGACTTTATTTAAAAACATCAATCCTGCCTATTCTAATTTACTGATTGCTTTGGCAACGTTGGCTTATGCATTGGGGCAGTTTTTAGGACCCTTGGTGACAGTGGCACTGGCAGGGAAGGATGGTAATTTCAACGCAGGGTTGCTTGTCGCTGCTATCGGATTGATGATCGGATTTGTACTATTGGTATGGTTCCGTCGACAGTCGCCAAAGACCGCATAGATCGTCTAAACCACGCTACGGCTAAATACTTCTCGTAATTCAAAACTAGTATGAACTTGAGCTACGCCTTCGATACGATTGAGGCGATGTAATAAAAACTCTTCGTAATGTGTCATATCACGTACTCTGACCTTAATCAGATAGTCTTCCGTGCGACCTGTGACAATACTACAGCTGATGACTTCTTCAAAGCTCTGAACTTTGCGTTCAAACTGCTCAAAACGTTCTGCCGTATGACGATCCATACTAATAGCGATAAACACGGCTAGCGGATAGCCAAGTTTTTGCGAATCGGTTTTGGTATGGTAGCCAGTGATAATGTTCGCATCTTCTAAGCGTTTGATACGGCGTGCGCAGGGAGTGGCAGACAGGTTGACGCGTTCAGCGAGTTCAGTAATGCTCATACGCGCCTGTGTTTGTAATAAGCGTAGCAACTGTCTATCTATCTCGTCTATATCTGCTGTCCCTGTACTATCAATATGATTATCTGGCATTTCTCAAGCCTTAATAGTGAATTTATTCGATTATAATGTCTAAATTGTGTTTTTCCACTAAAATAACAGAAAATAAAGTAAAAGAAAGCAGGTTTCTCTCTGTTAAACTTTGATATTATTATGGTATGAACACTAGTTATCTCATATGATAAATACTGATCTAATCAACAGCTAATCGCCTAGCTAAATATATAAATAACCATATCATCTAAGGATTGATTATGTCTGACCAAGCCACGCACACTGCAGCCACAGGGACTGCAAAGATCACACCAAAAAGTGCCGCTTTTGACTTCCGTAAATACCGTCCATTCGCATTTGCACCATCGCTGCCAGATCGTACTTGGCCAAGCAAAACGATTGAGAAGTCACCGATATGGGCAAGTGTGGATCTGCGTGATGGTAACCAAGCACTGATTGATCCGATGACCATTGAACAAAAAATGCGCTTCTTTAAGACCTTAGTAGATGTTGGTTTTAAAGAGATTGAGATTGGTTTTCCGTCAGCGGCGCAGGTAGAGTTTGACTTTGCGCGTAAGCTTATCGAAGAAAACCACGTACCTGAAGATGTAACGCTACAAGTATTGGTACAAGCGCGCGAGCATTTGATTGCCCGTACTTTTGAATCATTAAAAGGTGCGAAACGTGCGGTTGTCCATGTCTATAACTCAACCAGCCGTGTACAACGCGAAAAAGTCTATGGCAAAGATAAAGCTGAAATCAAAGAGATTGCGATTGCAGGCGCCAAGCTATTGCAAGAATATGCAGCAAAGTACCCTGAAACAGATTGGGTATTTCAGTACTCGCCAGAGAGCTTTAGCCAGACAGAGACTGAATACGCAGTAGAGGTTTGTGATGCAGTGTGTGACGTGTGGCAACCACAGCAGGGTCAGGAAGTTATTTTTAACTTGCCAGCGACGGTTGAGGCTTCTATGCCCAATGTCTTTGCTGATCAAGTAGAGTACTTCTGCCGCAATCTAGCGCAGCGTGAGCATGTGATTGTGAGCTTGCATACTCATAATGACCGTGGTTGTGCCGTAGCAGCGGCTGAGTTGGGTGTGCTTGCGGGTGCGGATCGTATTGAAGGTACATTGCTTGGTAATGGTGAGCGTACAGGTAACATGGATATCATGGTCATGGCCATGAACTTGTTTAGCCAAGGTATCGATCCTGAGCTTGATTTTAGCAACATGAGTGAAATCGTACAGGTGGTGAGCGAATGCAATAATTTACCATTGCACCCTCGTCATCCTTATGTAGGCGAGTTGGTCTTCACGGCATTTAGTGGCTCACATCAAGATGCTATCAAAAAATCTCTCGACTACAATGAAAGTAATCAGAGCGAAACAGACAATGTCTGGGACGTGGCTTATCTACCCATTGATCCCGCGCATATTGGCCGTAGCTACCAAGATGTAGTACGTATCAATAGCCAGTCGGGCAAAGGCGGCGTCGCATATATCTTGCAGCGTAACTACGGTTTTAACCTACCACGTTGGATGCAGATTGACTTTAGCCGTGTGGTACAAAAGCAAGCTGAAGCAGCCGCTCGCGAGTTGCAGAACGATGAAATCTTGCAGACCTTTGAAGATACTTATTTGCAGCAGGGCAAGTTTGAACTACTAGATTATAGTGTTAACAATAAAGGCGGCGCGGTTTACTTTAGTGGTCAAGTACAAATGAATAGCGACACCATCGATATTGATGGTACTGGTAACGGCCCATTATCATCGTTTATTGACGGACTTGCACAGCATACGGGCAAATCACTACATATTATTAACTATGCAGAGCATGCGATTAACCCGCATCATAACAGCGGTAATGGTATCGATGATGATACCAATAGTGATAACAAAACCAATGCCAATGCTGCCGCTTATATACAGCTTAATGTAGATGGCGAGGTATACTCAGGCATCGGTACTTGTAGCAGTACAGTATCAGCCATGCTAAAAGGGGCGTTATCAGCTTTTGCTCAAGCGCTAAATACAGAAGCTGCTTAGTGGTTGGCTAAGTAGCAAATAATATTACGCAAAATTCTGTATGCTAATAACGCCATTGCTCCTTGTCTCTAGCAAGTAAAGCGATGGCGTTGTTTTTTGCTATAAATACCTGCGCCATTCCAACTACAGGTTTATGAGCAATAGCATAATGTTACTTGTGTTTTTGGTGTCTAAGACTTACGCTAATGTATATATTAAAATATTATAATTAAAAGGTTAATTATGGAACCTATCTCATTTGCTTCATTCACGCTAGCATCTATTTTGGCTTCGTTGCCTGCGAACGGTGAGGCTATTACCAAGCCAACCATCACCACTCATATTAGTCCAGCCATTGCCGGACAGTGGGAAATAGACTTGGACAGTAGCGCTCATTCTACTCACGCCATGATGACCAAGGAAGCGGAAGATAACCAGTCGGCAAATACTGCGCCACAGCCTAGCAGTGTAGAGCCCAAGGTGATGACGGGCATGGATGGCGGCGTACTGACTCAAAGTGAAGAGCGGGTTCTAAACATTCAACCAACTACTAGCAAAAACTTACTTGCATCAGTTGGTAAGTCTAACCAGTGCCGCGAGCTATATAACTTTAGTGCGGATAATGAGATGTGGTCTGTCAGTGGCAAAGAGTGGACATACGGCCGATATCTGGTTACCCATCGTGAAGAAGGGCTGCCAGTTATTGCGATCAAGACCGTTTATGATAATAATGAAGTAGACTGCTCAGGCAATCAGATCGACCAGACTGATGAAGCGTTGATTGCATTTATCAATCATAATGGTAATCAGATGCAATGGTGCGCTGATCCTGATGGTAACGAATGCTTTATGAACTTCAATAGAGTGTTGCCATAATTAGATGTGCTCGTTGTACTTTACGTATGATTGACAGTTTATTGATGACATAAAAAAACCGCTATATTAATAGCGGCTTTTTTATGTGCTGTTTTAATTAAAGTCGTGACTAAATTTAATAAACTTAGCGAAATTTATAAGTATTTCAGCCTATGAGTCTTTTTTAGCTTTATTCGCAGTCAGCAGCTCTCTTTCGAGATAGTGAATATTTTGCGCTTCACGAGTAAAGTTATCATCCGCCAAAATTACATCACGATGCAAAGGTATATTGGTTTTGATACCTTCGATAATCAGCTCATCAAGGGCATGTACTGTCTTAGCAATGGCTTGCTGACGAGTTTGACCGTGACAGATAAGCTTACCAATCAATGAATCGTAATAGGTCGGTATCTCATAGCCAGGGTATAGATGAGAGTCAAAGCGAATGCCAGAACCACTTGGCGTGAACAATTGACTGATAGTGCCTGGGCAAGGTACAAAAGTTGCTGAATCTTCGGCATTAATACGACATTCGATCGCATGACCTTGGATCTCAATCTCGCTTTGGCGATAAGACAGACCGTAACCAGCTGCGATTTTGAGCTGCTCGACCACAACATCAATACCAGTAATCATCTCAGTCACTGGATGCTCAACCTGTACACGAGTGTTCATTTCAATAAAGAAAAACTCGTTATTTTCAAACAAAAATTCAAACGTACCAGCACCGCGATACTTAACAAGCTCGCACGCTTTTACACACGCCTTTAAGATTGGCTCACGTACATCATCTGGGATGTCTGGGGCAGGTGCTTCTTCTAGAACTTTTTGATGGCGACGCTGCAATGAGCAATCACGATCATATAGATGGATAGCATTACCATTACCATCGCCTAGTACCTGTACTTCTACGTGGCGCGGGTTTTGCAGATAGCGCTCCATATAGACAGTGTCGTCACCGAACCAAAGCTCAGCTTCTTGTTTGGCCGCTTGTACCTGACCAATTAATTCGTCAAAGCGTTCAACCACACGCATACCGCGTCCACCGCCGCCAGAAGCCGCTTTAATCAATAGTGGGAAACCGATATTGCGGGCTTGCTCTTCAGCATTATGCAGGGTCACAGCGCCAACTGAACCAGGTACAGTTGGTACGCCAGCTTTTTTCATAGCGTTGATGGCAGAAACTTTGTTGCCCATAAGGCGAATATGATCAGCATTAGGACCAACGAAGGTCAATCCTGCTTCTTCTACTTGTTCAGCAAATTCAGCATTCTCAGACAAAAAGCCATAACCGGGATGGATAGCATCTGCACCAGTGATTTCAGCAGCGGTTAAGATGGTATTGATATCAAGGTAGCTTTGGTTAGCATTAGGCTTGCCAATACAAATTGCCTCATCAACAAAGCGCAAGTGCATCAAGTTGGCATCAGCAGTAGAGTAGACACCTACCGTTTCGATACCTAGCGCTTTACAGGCGCGGACGATGCGCAGGGCAATTTCACCTCTGTTGGCAATGAGCAATTTTTTTATCATGGGTTCATCCTTGTCGAAGCGTCAGTCATTGACTGAGTTTCGATACATAGCATCATGTTGTTTAGCATTGACGCGGTATATATACCAAAAGCCAGCCATAATGAAATAAAGTATGGCAAATATCGTTACGCTTTATAGCGTATGACAGGTTGACCGAACTGTACGACTTCAGAGTTATCTACCAAGATCTCGTCAACAATACCACTTTGAGTCGCTTCAAGCGGGTTCATGATTTTCATCGCTTCGATAATACCTAAAGTATCACCTGCCTGAACTTTTTGACCGACTTTTACAAATGGTGGGTCATTAGGACTTGGTGCTGAATAGAAAACACCAACCATTGGTGAAGACTCAACGCTACCCGCTTTTTCTGCAGGTTTGCCTTCGACAGCGGCAGCAGGAGCAGCGCTCGCAGCTGGGGCGGCCATCATAGTTGGCGCAGGCGCGTCATAGTGACGAGTTAAGCTAATATGCTCGTCGTCAGAACTGATTTCTAAATTAACCAGTTCACTTTCTTCCATAAGGGCGATGAGGGTGCGTATTTTTTCAATATCCATAGTTTTTATCTGGCCTTGTACTAAATTCGAGAAATAGTGTAACTAAATATTGTCTAATTAATTGCTAATGATACCTAGATTCAGGGCAATGAGCAATCAATGTACAGTTGTTAACTGAGAATTTTTACATATTTTGACGTAAGCCATCTTTATAGCAAGAAAATATCTACGATTTTTCATAGTCTGTATGATCAAATGACGATAAAAATGGCCATAAAATACAATCCATGAGCAATTGGCTTAACCCCATAACATAGTTAAGCGTTTTTGCTGATAGCGTAGACGCAAAGTAAGTAAAATAGATGATAAGAATAAACCTGTAATCAACGCCATCCAAAACCCTTGTGCGCCAACGTCAGTGAAACGTACTAGATAGACGCCAAGTGGTAGGGCAACTAACCAATAGCAGAAGAGTGTTACCCACATCGGTATGGTGGTATCTTGCATACCGCGTAATATACCAGCGACGTTAACCTGCCAGCCATCAAATAACTGATAGGCGAGTGCAAAGATAAGCAAATGCATAGACTGGGCTCTGACCTCTGGGTTATCCGTGAATGCTGCTGCGAGTTCTGGTCTGAATAGCCATATTCCGAGCATACAAGTCAAAGCGATCAATACTGTCCATACCAGTCCAGTAGCTTGCACTTGGCGCAATGCTAATAGGTTTTTTTGACCAAATCGATTGGAGACCATGATAGTGAGCGCCATGGCGACCGATATCGGTATCATAAATAGCTGTGAGGTCACTGACAACGCCACTTGATGTGATGCTGTTGCCAGTTCACCCAAGGGACTGATGACGAGTGCGCCTAAGCTAAATAAACTGGCTTCAAAGAAGATAGAGATGCCAATAGGAATACCAAGTTTCAACAGCTTTTTGATCTGTGTACGATTAGGACTAGAGAAGCCATAAAAAAAGCGCGTGCTTACAAATTCGCGGCGCTTTGTAAAGCTAGTATAGGCTGCAAGCAATAGGACATTTATCCATAATACCAATGCTGTCGCCACCCCGCAGCCTGCACCGCCCATTTCTGGCATGCCAAATAACCCGTGAATAAAAATATAGTTCAAAGGAATATCTGCGAGCAGGCCAATGATACTGATGACAGTCACAGGCTCAGGACGACCCAATGCCTCACAATAACTGCGTAGAACAGCATATACAGCGAGCGCTGGGAAACCAAATGAGACACCATGTAAATACTGCGTCGCTATCGGCTGAATGTTTTCTGGTACACCCATAATGCCAAGAACATTAGGAGCTAAATTAACAATGATAAAACCGATAATGCCAATGACACCTGCGGTCCATAAGGACTGCTGCGTGATATGCGGCACTTGGCCGTGCTGGTCTTGACCAATCGCTTCACCAATTAGAGGCGTGGTTGCGATAAGCACACCTGTGGCCAATAAAAACAATGGTAGCCAAATACCAGAGCCAACGGCTACCGCAGCCAAATCAAGCGCCGATACTTGACCTGCCATGATGGCATCGACCACGCCAAGTGCTGCTTGGCAAAACTGAGTGATTAAGATAGGGAGGGCGAGTACGCCTAGACGAAAGCTGTAGCTTTTAAAATCTTTGAAAGACAATGGAAAAACCATGGTAAGCAACTTTTTATTCTTTGCGGTAATTGTTATTAAGGTTATTATGAATAAACAAACACTGCTATCAATCGACTAAGATTGACACAGCAAGGAGAGTGTAGTGCCGACGATAATACTCCGATAAATAATATGAGCAAGCTTATAATGTTGCATAAGTAGATAGTCAGAGTATGAAAATAAAAGTAAAGACACTAAAATAAAAATAACCCGTCGATCCAAGTAGTGGATTGACAGGTCATATACATAGTAAGATGGTAAAGAAGCCACACTATGATGTCAACGCTTTAGCACCGCTATGCAGGTATTAATCTTAGGTTTTTTGTACTCTATTTCATAGCCAATTTAAAAAGTTTACTCCGGTAACAACTCAAGTGTTTCTGCCATATCCATAATCGCTCGCCAATGTTTAGGCTCTAATGGAATCACTGTTAATTGCTGACAGCCTTTTCTAAGTAATAAAGAATCTTCCAAAGCTGGCAAGAATTTTAGCTCTGATAGTGGCAATACCTCTGTAAAAGCTTGCTCAAAAGTAAGATCGACCATATACCAGCGAGGTTCCTCTTCGGTCGAAATAGGATCATAATGACGATGCTCAGGGTGAAATTGAGTTGGATCAGGATACCCTGCTGTAGTCACTGTCATGATACCAGCGACTCCAGACGGCTTGGCGCTAGAGTGATAAAAGAATACCTTGTCACCAACTTTCATATCATCACGCATAAAGTTACGCGCACGATAGTTGCGAACGCCATCCCAACCGTCGGTACCCAAGCGCTGCAAATCTTCAATACCAAAAAATTTAGGGTTGGATTTCATTAACCAATACGCCATATATTTGTCCTTTGATTTTTTATTTATTTTTTAATTCGTTCTTAAAATTATCACAGTTAGTTTCTATTGACTCACTTTCAAACTTGTCTTGAATAGTTTATCTTAAAAAAGCAAAGAGGACTCCACCTGACATTAGGGTGGAGGTGAATTTCGCATCACTGGCTAACCTCGCTGGTTCTGAATGTATTGCTTAATAATATCTAGTGGCGCACCGCCACAAGAGCTTGCAAAGTAGGAGCGTGACCAAAGCACAGGCTTGGAATAAGCTGCTCTTAAATCAATAAAATCACCCCTCATTCGTCTACTTGTGACTGACTTTAAGTTATTAACCAATTTGCTTAATTGCACCGTGGGCGGGTACTGGATAAGCATGTGGATATGATCTGCTCCACCGTTACATTCTTTTAATTCAGCATCAAAGCTCTTGCATACCTCAGTGACACACTCACTGAAATACTTATGATGCAGCTCACCTAAAACTTTTTTTCGGTACTTAGTAATAAAAACCAAATGAACGTGGAGATTAAAGGCAGCATGGCGGTTTTTATATATCTCACTCATTGTAATAAAAACTCTTAAATGCTAGTATTATAAGCATAATATCAAACACACACTCATTAATAAAGAACGCATTTATGAAAATCAACAAAGCGTATAAATTTAGGCTTGAGCCTAATGCAGAGCAGGAGATTGTTCTAAATAATCTTGTCGGCTCTGCACGTTTTGTTTGGAATCAAATGCTAGTGATCTCATTTGAGATGTTTGCTAAAGATGAGTTTATCAATGCCACGAACCTCGTTAATAAAATCATGGATCTAAAGAGCAATCCTGATTTCGAGTTCTTAAAAAGCAGCTCAAACGCTGTCTCTTCACAACAAAAAGTACGTGATCTGGCATCGGCTTGGTCACGTTTCTTTAATCCTAAAGTACATGCCAGATTGAAAGAAAATAAAAAGAAACCTCGTAAACCCAAGTTTTTTAAACTGGCTGATGGCACAGAAATTCAACGACGACCATTGATGCCACAATTTAAGCGCAAATCCGATGGGCGTGACTCAATTCGGTTGGTTCAGTTTGATAAATACTACCGTGTTAAGGGCAATCGAGTAAAACTGCCGAATGGCGTGGGCTTGGTGAAGTTTAGAAAATCGCAAGACATTATTGGCACGATTAAAAATGTCACCATTAGCAAGAAATCAGGTCGCTGGTATGTGTCGTTTGGCACAGAGCGCGAGCTGACAGAGAACCCTCGTCACCCATCTAAAAGCGCTATTGGCTTGGACGTGGGCATCAGCAAACTACTCACCACCTCAAACGGTGAATATATTAAACCCAAAAACAGCTTTAAAGCCAATCAACTCAAACTTGCCAAGCTGCAACGTGGTTTGGCGAAGAAAGTGAAATTCAGTGAAAACTGGAAAAAGCAAAACCGCAAGATTCAAAAACTTCACAGCCACATCGCCAACATCAGACATGACCACTTACATAAAATCACCACCAGCATCAGCAAAAACCACGCCATGATTGCTTGTGAGGATTTAAATGTCACCAATATGTCGAAATCAGCCAGTGGTACGGTGGAGAACAAAGGTCGTCATGTCAAAGCCAAGTCAGGATTAAATAAATCCATCCTAGATCAAGGCTGGGGCATGATGGTCAATATGCTTGAGTACAAGCAGCAATGGCGCGGTGGGTTACTGATTAAGGTAAACCCACGATACACTAGCCAAACCTGCTCTGAATGCCAGCATATTGCTGTCGATAACAGACAAACTCAGTCAAAATTTGAGTGCGTCAAATGTAGGTATGTTGCGAACGCTGATTTTAATGCGGCTCGTAACATATTAGCGGCAGGACATGCCGTTTTGTCTGCGGAGGGAGGATGCAGTAAAGGTCGCCCGTTGAAACAGAAAGCAAGCGACCTTCGTGAGAAAGTCGCCTAAGAGCATCTGCTTTTAGAATTCCCCACTTGAGCTTCACGAAAGTGGTGGGAGTGTGTCAACCTAGCGTTACTTTTGATATCGATCATTATTGCTCACTACAAAATAAGTTTATTTATGCCCAAAGTGAATACAGACAGCATGCCAAACGATCTAAATACGTTAAGTCTTACTGAACCAACGACGGATACTATCGCGGTAGACGTGATCGACATTCCATTGTCTCTTTACATTCACATTCCGTGGTGTGTGAAGAAGTGTCCTTATTGCGATTTTAATTCGCATGAGCTACCGATGGACAGTGAGCTATCCATGTATGAAGAATATGTTGATACGTTACTGTTAGATGCCGCGATGCAGCAACCTTTAACTCAGGGCCGAGAGATTGGTTCGATATTTATTGGTGGTGGTACGCCGTCTTTGCTACCCATTGCTCAGTATCAGCGACTGTTTATTGGTTTACGTACGTGTTTTGAATTTGCAGAAGACATTGAAATCACGATGGAGGCCAATCCTGGCACGCTTGAGCATGCACCATTTGCGCAGTATTTAGAGGTTGGTATCAATCGTCTGTCTATCGGTGTACAGAGCTTTGCCGCTGATAAGCTAAAGGTACTGGGGCGTATCCATGATCCTGTGCAAGCGTTATCAGCAATTCGCGCTGCCAAAGCGGCTGGATTTGTACGGGTCAACGTCGACCTGATGCACGGTCTACCGCAGCAAACCATGAATGAAGCGCTAGAAGATATCCAAATGGCGCATAATGCTGGTGCAACGCATATCTCTTGGTATCAACTGACTATTGAGCCAAATACCGTATTTTACCGTAGCCAGCCTATTTTACCTGATGAAGACAATTTGGCAGATATTGAACAAGCAGGGCAAGCGCTATTGCAGCAATTAGGTTATAACAATTATGAGGTGTCGGCATGGGCAGGTGCGTCAGACAAACCATGTCGTCATAATATCAACTATTGGCAGTTTGGCGACTATTTAGCCATTGGCGCTGGAGCTCATGGTAAGGTGACGATTGGTCGTGATGATAGCAATTCATCAGAAGTAAAAGATAAAATGGAAGATGACTTATTAGTAGCGTCAGGTATCTATCGTTTTAGCAAATCACGTTTGCCAAAAGATTATGTAGTAATAAATCCAGATGCCACGGAGATGTCTGATACACGCCAAATCACACCAAAGATGGTTGGCTGGCAAGCGATTGATCAAGAGGAGTTAGTGAGCGAGTTTATGCTAAACGCACTGCGCTTACATGGCGGTGTCGCTTGGTCACTGTTTGAAAAGAGAACTGGATTAACCTTTGATAGTATTACTGAACAAGTAAACAGTCTGGTCAAACAAGGATTGTTGGTAGATAGTGATACGCAGTTGCAACCGACTGTATTAGGCCAGCGTTATCTCAATCAGATATTACGCGCGTTTTTATAAAAGTTTGCTTGAGTGATTGTTTAACAGCAGCGAAGTAAGAACACAAAAAAGGCTTATCAAATGAATGATAAGCCCTTTTGAAAATCTAAAAAAAGCAGACCTTAGATTTTGTTTTGTACTTCTTGTGCGCTGCCAGTTACAGCATCACCAGCGCTTGATACGTCTTGGCCAAAGCCTTTGAACGTGTTGCAACCAGTTAGAACGAACATAGCAGTTAAAGATGCAATGATTACTTTTTTCATAATAGTATCCTCAAAGATAAATGAATGGTTATAAATAACAACAGTGACGCTAAGCATCGTGCTCAAGCTTCACTGAAGGGGTATTGGATGAGACAGTCATACATAAATGCTATCGCGTTATCCATTACAGACATCATAGTGAAAGTTAAAAACGCTGCACAGTATCAAAATGTAATTATTGGCAGTAAACTGTAACTTTTAATTACCTATCGCTCATAAATTTAAATAATAGAGCATCGACCATTTGTGGAGTAAACAAGTATGACCATTCATATCGTGTTGGTCGCCCCAAAAATGCCGAGCAATACTGGCAACATTATTCGCTTGTGTGCCAACAGCGGCGCGCAGCTGCATTTAGTGAGACCGTTAGGGTTTGAGCTTGATGATAAAAAGCTACGCCGTGCAGGTCTTGATTATCATGAATACGCGCATTTGCAAGTGCATGATGATTGGACGGCTGCGAGACAAGCTCTAAAAACTGCTGATTGCAATGTCGTTACCGCATTGACAACCAAACTGAGCAAACCGTTCTACGATTATGACTTTGGTAAGCACTCGGACTCCGAAGTATCTGATAAGGCTGCTATGCCCAATATCGCGCTGGTTTTCGGTTCTGAGACAGCAGGTTTGGCAGATGATATACGTGAAGATATCGGTGCTGATAACTGGCTAAGACTGCCCATGCTGGCTGACTCGCGTAGTTTAAACTTATCAAATAGCGTAGCCATTTGTCTGTACGAGATATGGCGACAGCAAGGATTTGCAGGCGATGAAGGTCGTAGCGTTGGTTATGAGACATTGACAGTCTATGACCCAAAATAGCGATTCTACAAAGCAATAACTATAGACTTAAAAGTATTTGCGTACTTAATGAGCAGTAAAATATTAGATACTGCTCACTCATCTACACTGGTTATTTAATATGATATCTAGTGTGTCTTACCACCTATAAAGCACTTATAAACAGTTTGGTGGTTTGGGTAGTCCTGCTAAGCGATTGACATGACGCGCGACCAAACCTGTATTAAACAATTGCTGTAGCTTTTGATTGCTAATATCTTGGTCTGGCAAAGTCTTTTGTAGCCATTTGATTAGTGGACGGGTTGCTGGCGCGTGATTAAATTTATCAAAAAACGCGCGCACTTGTTGCAAAATTTCTAAATGCTCATCGCTCAGATTGACCTCTAGTGTGTCTGCCAATTGCTGCGCGATAACAGGTGTCCAAATCGTATGGTCACACAGATGGCCGTCTTGATCTAATTCGATATTAGCCGCCGATAATACAGCGTTGTGAGTGGTCATATCATTACTCATAAGGCAATCGTCACCACTTTATCAAACTGACTGCTCTGAGTCAGATTCACCCATTCTGCGTCGTTTAAAATAGTAGTCAACTTAGTCTCTAAATTAAGTTTGCCAGTTGTATTTGCTGTGAGCTGTGCGATGTCATCTGCTAATGCGTAAATACCAGCAATATCCTCGATATCGCTATCATTTAAATAAGCATTGAGCCAGTCGATAAAAGCAGGGGTGCTGCCAAGCAAGAGAATACTATCACCTGTGCGCCAAGTGAGAGACATCTCTTCGGTGCTGCGTCTAAGGGTAGCCATCGTGCTATGCAATTGATATAAAGTTGCCATAAAGGTGTCCGATTACGTGCTTTATTATTTTATAAATCTAAGTTATATAGTGATTTAAAATGTGAGTATCTGCTCAAAGTCTTGTGAGTTGATGACCTCTGGCACGAGTGTGAGCTGTGATGCCAGATCTGTCGGCAACATACCGGTGACCCAGCCACTAAAGACATCATCAGGTAGCCAAGCTGCAGGCATGTCATAAAGCTCAAGTGACTGAATCATGCCATGCAGCCGCGAGTCAGATTGCATCAATAATCCAAAGACTGGCGCATCTAAGAATAATTGCACCTCATGACCAAATGTCGCTAAAGTTAGCGCAAGCGCACAACCTTCGTAGCTTGCTGCTTCAGTGGGCGTGTGCAGCTGAATTAATAATCTCATTATGTATTCCTAAAAATAGTTACCGCTACCAGTGATCTCAATAGACAAACCATCAAACGATACGCTATCAAAATTGTATCAAACGACAGTCGTCCTGCATCATCATCGCAAGTTCACTGAGTCCCACTAAGGTAAACCCTGTCGCAAGATTGGCACCGTCAAGCTGATGGCGTGAGCTGTTGTCTACATCACTCACACCGCGGCTAAGGGCTGTACTGACACAGACAGGCAGGGGTAATTGATACCGCTCAGCCAAAGACTGCCATTCTTTGGTCAAGTCTAATTGATCGGCTGACTGCCAACGCAATCGATTGGCTATGTGAGCCGAGTCGCCATAAAAGAAGACGTTGAGCAGAGGTAGTTCAGAGGTAGCATTATCGCTGCTGCCTACGCTATTAGTGTCATTGTTATCAACATCATCACTATTCGCTGCGCCCTTCAGGTAAGCGCGTGCATAGCGTAACGCCAAGTGTGCCAATGGGTGACTAGGGTCAGCAGTAATCAGTAGTAACGGGGTAGTGGTCGTCATAAGGCGCGGTATCACATATTATAAATTAGAGTTTAAAAATTATGGCCGAGTTGCTATAAATGCTTTGTATAAAGTCATTTGGTCGTTATTATTATAGTGCTTGTGTGCAAATTTGCGTGACAGAAAACAGAATTTATACTGATAATGCGACATACAGCGGATCATACTGTCACATCAAATGTTGTTGTGTCATAAAAGAGAGGTGAGTCGTCTCTATCAAAGATGTTTATGCTACCATAAAGCGCCGCAAACCAAGTAGAGTCACTGTTATTTAACGTGGTTTTATCTCAAGTGTAGGCACACTGAGTATTATTATTTGATGCTGTGACTGCCTCGTAAGAAAAAACAATAAACTTATGAGCTAGGTTCACGTAGTCTTACCATTCTATGTAAGGAGTTTTTGTCACTATGTTACCTGCTATGCCCTCACGTGTGAACAATGGTACAGATTATCAGCCTACCGTAGAACAACTGCAAGTCCTGCAGACAGCGAGCGAATTTGCTTATCAGATTTGGGAAAGTCGGACCGTTTCGTGTCAGACTTTTTTGCGTAGCTATCCGTTGAATAGTACGCTGACCCGCCAGCAAATCGATGATCTGATACAAGATTATACGCTAGATGAGAACTATCAACTCGCTGATGAAATCAAGGTCATGAGTGGTCTGCGTCACTTGCGCACGCTACTAATGATGCGCTGGATTTGGCAAGATGCCTTGCAAACGATCAGTCTGGAGCAACTGACCGATGAGTTGTCTGAATTTGCAGATGGCTGTATCTCTTTTGCTAAAGATTACACTTATCAGCACTTGGTTGCTAAATATGGTGAGCCGACCTTTATCAATGAACAAGGCAATGTACAGATTGATGATATGGCGATTATGGCCATGGGTAAGCTTGGTGCGCAAGAGCTGAATTTATCGAGTGATATTGATCTAATCTTTGTGCATCAAGCGCGCGGCGAGACCAATGGCAGTAAAGCAAAAGGCACACGTAGCATAGATAACAAACGCTTTATGACTCGATTGGGTCAAGGCATTATTAAACTGCTTGATAACAAGACCGCTGATGGTTTTGTCTTTCGAGTAGATATGCGCTTACGTCCATGGGGTGATGGAAGTGATTTAGCCATTCATCTGTCTGCATTGCAAAAATACTTTACGATGCATGGGCGTGCATGGGAGCGTTTTGCTTGGTTAAAAGCGCGCGTGGTCGGACAAATAGACCAGCCATTTTATGAAGAGTTACAAGCGCTGATTAAGCCATTTGTGTTTCGTTATTATGTGGACTACAGTGCGTTTTCGGCATTGAGAGAGATGAAATCTCTTATTCAAAACCAAGTTGCACAGCGTGAAGACTTGGACAATATCAAGCTTGGCGCGGGTGGCATTAGAGATATTGAGTTTATCGTACAGGCCTTTCAGCTTATCTATGGTGGCCGGCATCCACAGCTGCAAATCAAACCTTGCTTGCAAGCGATGCAAGTATTGTGTGAGCTTGGCTATCTGGAGCATTCAACTTACGAGCAGCTACAGGCAGCGTATCGGTTCTTACGCCGGCTTGAGCATGCTATTCAAGCGATTAATGACCAACAGACCCAGCGCTTACCACACGATGAGCAATGGCAGCATAATCTAGCAGTGACGCTGAATTTTGAAAACTGGCATGCCTTGTTAGATCAGCTTAATCGTCATCGCGAGAGTGTCAATGTGCCGTTTGAGCGTATGGTCACTGAGCGTCAAATACCTGATAACGAAGATACCGACCTAGAGCCAGAGCACTTAGATGAGCAAATTGCCCGTTTAAATGAAGTGCTAACAAAAGAAAATCGCGAGGTACTACAGAATTTTTGGCAATCAAAAATGGTGGCTAATTTAAGTGATGAAGCCAGAGAGCGTTTAGACGACGCATATCCTGTCATTGTCCATGCGTTGTTAGCGCATCAAGAACAGCAGCAACTTGCCAATACTGCTTTACCAAGATTGATCTCACTGCTTGAAGCGATTTGCCGCCGTTCTATCTATTTGGTCATGATTGCTGAAAACCCTAATGCAACGATTGAGCTGATTCCAATGCTATCTGCCAGCCCGTGGATCGCAAAAGAGTTGGCTCAGTATCCTGTATTATTAGACACATTTTTGCAGCAGCGTTATCGCCATCTGCCAGATAAGCGTGAGCTGCGTGATATCTTGCGTCAACAGTTGTTACGCGTCGAGCCAAACGATGAAGAAGAGCTGTTGAGCGTCCTGCGACTGTTTAAAAAGAATCAGGTGTTGGCGGTCGCGGCTAGTGATGTATTGGCTGAACGCCCGATTATGAAAGTGTCGGATTCATTGACTTACATCGCTGAAGTCGTATTAGAAGCCGCATTGGAGCGCGCTTTTGCAGAGATTGTTAATCGTTATGGGTATCCTATTGGCCAAGATGGTGACCCAGTCACTGAAGCAGACTGCGGCTTTGCAATTATCGGTTATGGCAAGCTTGGTGGCTTAGAGTTATCGTATTCTTCAGATTTGGACTTGGTATTCTTACACAAGATAAAAGAGCAAGGTATGACCACTGGTGAAAAATCAGTCAGTGGTATGAAGTTTGCCGCGCGTCTTGTACAAAAACTGATGAATTATCTCAATACTCAAACACGTGATGGCCGTGCTTATGAGATTGATATGCGTCTGCGGCCTTCGGGAAATGCTGGCATGATGGTGGTGTCTTGTCATGCGTTTGAAACCTATCAAATGGATAAGGCATGGTCATGGGAGCATCAAGCGTTGGTACGTGCTCGTGCGATTTGCGGGGACAGACGAGTCACTGCACGCTTTTGTGATATTCGCCGCGATGTATTGTCGTTGCCACGGACACTGGATCAAGTACGTAGCGAAGTCACTAGCATGCGTATCAAAATGCAAAAGCATCTAGGGACGAACCAATGGCAGCAGGAAGCGGGTAAATTTCATCTTAAGCAAGATGCAGGCGGTATTGTAGACATTGAGTTCTTAGCACAGTTTGCCGTATTGGCCTACTCGCATGAATATCCGAGTTTGACCAAATGGAGCGATAATGTGCGAATTTTTGCAGAAGTTGCTTTGCTTAGTATTTGGGATGACCAAGTCTGTCAGGATTTGACCGATGCCTATCTAAGGATACGTGCTGCCACGCATCAGTTGGCACTATCAGAGCAGTCTTTGCTCGTTGATGAGTCATTGTGGCAGGAGACGCGAGCGTTAGTACAATCACAGTGGCAGCATCTCATGGGCGTGGAGACAGACGACGAGTAATATCGAAACTTGTATGATTAAGGCCTTGCCGATGGTCGAAGAGACGCTTAAACTGTAATGCGTTATGATAAATAGAAGCTATGAACAAAAGCTATGAACAAAAACTATGGATAGAATCGGTAGCTAGAAACGATATAATTAAAAACCATATAGTGCCAAACCAAAAGATTTCATTTGCCAAGACGGCCAGTGATATAATCGGTCACACATCATCATAGCACTGTCAGTCGTTCGTCATAATGAAGCTGTTGTTTAGGCAATAAAAATTGACGCTGCGGTGTTATCATACGATGTTGATCAATACTGTTAAATAAAACCTACCTAAAAAAAGTTAGACGTCAGTGCTAGCATAAGGACAATAAAATGAATATGGCAACACAAGATGGTAAGCTTTGGATGAATGGCACAATGATCGAACAGCCAGATGCTAAAGTTCATGTGCTTACACATAGCTTGCATTACGGTATGGCTGTGTTTGAAGGCGTACGCGCTTATCAGACAGCTGATAATCGTACCGCTATTTTCCGCTTAAAAGAACATACCGAGCGTCTCCTTGGCTCAGCCAAAATCTTCCAAATGGATGTACCTTTTGATGCTGCCACTCTAGAGCAAGCACATAAGGATGTGGTCAAGCAAAACAACTTGGCAGAAGCTTATATTCGTCCGCTCATTTGGGTAGGTGCAGAAAAACTTGGCCTGTCTTCACGTGATAACAGCATCAATGCAATGGTTGCTGCTTGGCATTGGGGTGCTTATCTTGGTGAAGAGGGCATCAAAAACGGTATCCGTGTAAAAACGTCATCTTATACGCATCACATGCCAAACGTGACTATGTGTAAGGCTAAAGCCTCTAGTAACTATCCTGTGTCTATCATGGCCAATCAAGAAGTGACGCGCAATGGCTATGACGAAGCTATCTTGATGGATCCACAAGGATTTGTATGTCAGGGCGCAGGCGAGAACTTATTTTTGGTGAAAAATGGTGAGCTACATACGCCAGACCTATCAGGTGGTGCATTAGACGGTATCACCCGTCGTACTATCTTGCAGTTCGCAGCTGACCTAGGTATCAATGTCATCGAACGCCGCATCACTCGTGATGAGTTTTACTTAGCTGACGAGATATTTATGACAGGTACCGCTGCTGAAGTCACGCCTATTCGTGAATATGACGATCGTATCATCGGTAATGGTGGCCGCGGTCCATTGACTGAAAAACTACAGACCTTATACTTTGATGTGGTTCATGGTCGTAATGAGCAATATATGGACTGGTTAAGCTTTATTGATTAATAATGCCATTACTTTAAAGACCAAAAAGGCTGAACATAATTGTTCAGTCTTTTTTTTATGCTAATATAGCCATCATATTTATTCATACGATTAAAGTGAGCAGTCAATGCCAATAGATTCTAGTACAGCCGATAATAAAAATATCAAACAAATTATTTGTATTAAATGGGGTACAAAATACGGTGCTGATTACGCCAATAAACTATATGGTATGGTATCTCGTAATATTACCCCGCCATTTCGTTTTGTATGTTTTACGGATGATACGACTGACGTACGTCCAGAAATCGAATGTCAAGAATTGCCACCATTAGATGTCACCATGCCAACGAATACGTTAGGAAAGTGGCCGAAATCTCGTTTGTGGGGTGAAAAACTCGGTGATTTAACAGGGACAGTATTGTTTGTAGATTTAGATGTGATCATCGTCGATAGCCTCGATCCTTTCTTTGAATATGGCGAGCCAGATGATGTTATCTTGTCTTACAATCCAAGCAATCCATTAGAGCGCTTAGGGCAGACCTCTTGTTTTAGATTTCAGATCGGGTCGCTTGTCTCATTACAAGAGAAATTCAAAGCCGATCCACAAGGTATCGCTGATGAGTATCGTTTTGAGCAGCGCTTCGTCACTCGTAATGCGCCAGGTGGTGTCAAGCTGTTTCCAAAGGCATGGGTAGCACACTTTAGACGCAAATGTCGCCAACCATTTCCGCTTAACTACATCAAAGAACCGAAGATTCCTAAAGGCGCTCGTATTGTTATCTTCCCAGGTGATTTGTATCCTACGCACGCTATTGAAGGTAGATATAATAAAAACGCTGCCAACAATGCTAAAGACCATCTAAAAAGACTTACTGAGCCTAAAAACTTGAAACGCCCATTGCGCCATTTGCGTCATTTTATCTTGCCAGTAGGGTGGATTGAAAAGTACTGGAAAGAATAGATTTAACTTTATAGTTATTACCATATTAGCAAACGTTAGTATTGATGCTTGCTATCTTTATATTCGTGAAGATAGAAGCATGACCCAGTGAATGGATAGAATTATGAAAACAAATGATACCATCAGAGTCTTTGTTGGCTGTGACCCAAATAACTGTGATTTAGAGCAGATGATGGTTCTAGATTATAGTATTCATAAACATACTAGTATACCAGTGGAAATAGTATGGATGCAGTTATCGCGAGATCCGGACAGCTACTGGTATTCAAATCCTGAGACTGGTAAGGGTTGGGATACTACTAAATGGTCAACGCCTTTTTCTGGTTTCAGATGGGCGATTCCGGAGTATTGCAATTATTCTGGACGTGCGATCTATATGGATGCTGATGTTGTTATTTTAGACGATCTAGCAAAGCTATGGCAGCATCCTATTCAAGGGCAGTCTATAGTAGCCGCTAAAGCAAATGCTGATATGACTCGCCTATGCACCTGTGTGTGGGATTGTGATGCTGCAAAAAATGTGGTTTTGCCTATCGAGAAACTTAAAAAAGATCCCAAAAGTCACAAAGAGATGATGGCTTTGTTTAAGAAAAACCCGCAACTGATTGAGCCTTATCAAGATAGCTATAACTGTATCGATGGTGAAGACTTAGCAATAGAAGAAATCAAAATTTTGCATTATTCGGATATGGGAACGCAATTCAGTCATAAGTATTCCTTACCTAGAGTAAATGAGGAAGGGATTGAGCATTGGTTTGACGGTGAAGTATTGCCACATCCAAGACAGGATTTGGTCGATCTTTTCGATACCTACTATAATGAAGCGCTTACTGCTGGATATGATTTAGAAAGTTATCGAATTGAGCCATTTGGTAGTTTTCCAAAAAAATCACAACAAGGATATATAGGTAATAAGGTGACTCGTCCACATGCTTCTAAGTCATTTTTTTCAAAGCTATTTAAACGCTAGTTTTTAATGAAGCAGTGAAAAGCCTTTTTAAAAAGCTAAAGATTTATTCCATAGGTTGTCGTTTATGAAGCAGCACAAAAAAATAGCGTTACTCGTTATTAATTGTTTACAAGGCGGCGGTGCGGAACGTGTTGTATTGACATTGGGGCAAGGATTTTACGAATTAGGGTATGAAGTACATATTCTAAGATTCAAGCCACTGGTACAGTACGATTTAAGCCAAAATCTCAATTATCATGTCTTAAAGTTTAAGCCCTACAAACTGATACCAGGTGCACAAAGACGCGATAGAGTGTTTGCTCGTGCTGTCGATAAATATGTTCTACAACATATCGGTCAGCCTGACATCATATTGTCTAATCTAGACCGTGCAGATAGTATTCTAAGTAATAGCAAACTACCTAATATCACTTATATTATCCATAATACGGTATCACTACTCTACAAGTTTAATAAAAATTATGATGCTGAACAATTGAAAAAAAGAATGGTGGAGATATACGCAAAGCACCCATGTGTGTGTGTGAGCGAAGGCGCACAAAAAGATTTTATCAAGAGCTTTGGTCGTATTACGCCAACCATTGCCATCCACAATCCAATTGATAGAGACAGCATTCAAAAGCAGGCTGATGCTTTTGTTCCTGAGTATCAAAACTATATTATTCATGTCGGTAGTTTCAAAGATGCAAAACGCCATGATTTGTTAGTAAAAGCCTACGCACAGACTGATCAATCTATGAAGTTATTATTCTTAGGTCAAGGCAAGCACAAGAACGAGACAGAACAGCTAGTAACAGAGTTAAATTTAACAGAAAAAGTGGTATTTCTAGGGTTTCGTGATAACCCTTTTCCTTATATTAAACATGCGCAATTTAAAATATTGACCTCTGATTGGGAAGGCTTTGCCTTGGTTATTGCCGAAGCTCTCGTACTAAGTACACCAGTTATCAGTACCAATTGCCCATCAGGCCCAAGTGAGTTACTGCCTCAAAATAATTTAATGCCTATGGGCAATGTTGACGCCATTGCCAAAAAAATGCGTCAGGCTATGAATAATCCGCAGGAATTTCATGCGCCATTCGATGAGTCGCTACTACCAGTCAAGATAGCAGAAAAATACGTAGAATTTACTCAAAAGTAATAGCTGAAATATAGTGATATCACCATATTTCTAAATTGAAATACTTACCTTTAAGAATACCTGATACATGGCTAATAATATTATAGAAGTAAAAGAAGAACTGAATAATAAAGAAAAAGTGTTACTTGTGATTAACTGCCTACAAGGCGGGGGTGCCGAACGCTCTGTTTTAACTCTTGGACAGGGTTTTCACGATTTAGGTTATGACGTTCATATTCTACGCTTTAAATCTAAAATATCGTATGAACTCAGTGATGATATTTCCTATCATCAACTTGACCTAAGTGACTATAAGTCTATACCCACTAAACAACTGAGGCACTGGTACTTTGCAAAAGTATTAGACAGATACGTGAGCAAAGAGATTGGCACTCCAATACTGACGCTTGCGAATTTAGACAAAGCTGATATGGTCTTGCGTCACAGTAAGCTACCTAATATTGCACACGTAATTAGAAATAATCTTTCTAAAAAAATTGAATTGTTTAGAAGCCAAGGCAAAAAAGCAAATGAGAAAAGATTAAGCAATATATATTCTCGGCATCCTTGTATATGTATTAGTAAAGGAGTCGAAAAAGACTTTCAGTCTACATTAGGTGTTACAAATACCACGACAATATATAACCCGATTGACCAAATACAGATCATACAATCGGCGTCAGAGTTTGAGCCAGAGTTTGAGCCAGAGTTTGATAGTTATATTGTTCATGTTGGTAGTTTTAAGACTCAAAAAGCCCATGAGGTCTTACTTAGAAGCTATGCAAAAACAAAAAAAACGGTTCCGCTTTTGTTGTTAGGTGAGGGAGCATTGTTAGAGCAAATGAAGACGTTGGTTATTTCTTTAGGTTTAGACCATCATGTATATTTTTTAGGTTTTCAAAAAAACCCGTATCCCTATATCCGAAAAGCAAAGTTTATGGTGTTATCATCAATATTTGAAGGGTTTGGACGAGTCATTGCTGAGTCACTGGCTTTAGGGACGCCTGTCATCAGTACAGACTGCCCATCAGGTCCAAGTGAGCTACTACCATCGTACAACCTCGTCCCTGTAGGAGATGTTGATGCTTTAGCAGAAAAAATGGATGAAGCAATGGTGGATGCTAGTATGTATGAGTCCGCATTCGACAATGAGCTGCTACCAACGAATATTGCTCAACAATATATAGAGTTTATGGCAACCAATAATTAGGCGTTTCTTAGTCTCAGCATTGATAAAAAACGAAAGCAGTAGTTTTGAGTCAAAATATGAGAAAGATAGCCCTAATCTAACCACCATTTGGACCAATCATCTCTATGCAATTGCCGTAGAGTAGCGAAAGCACTCTGGTTGTTCTGTAGTTTTTCGAATACAGCGAGCAGTATAGTCGTAGCCAATTTATCGACTTTCTGAAATTTATTATAGCGTTTACGCATATTTCTTAAGCTATCATCGGTACCAATACGAAAATAAGTAAGTCCATCGTATAGAGGCAAATCGCCGGCATAAAGTATGTCGGTTTTTTCGTCTAATAACGGCTTAGGTTCAGCATTAGCGCTTAGTTGTAAAAAGTTTTTGGTCTCATGAACTCTTAAGGTATTCATCAGAGTGATGACGTTCATTAAAATAGCAGCTCTAAGACTGTTGTTTGAGTGATCAATGAAAGTATCGCAGGCTGAGACAATCCAGCGCAGCGAAAGATGCTCTAATAAATAATCGCTTTCTGACTCCCAAAGCTTTTCAAATTCAGCAAAAGTTTTATCTATTTTGTATTTGCGGCGCATCAATATAATAAGCGTATTGTGATAAAAGCAGAGCTCAGACTCTCCTAAAGATTGATACTTTAAGTTATTTAAGTGGATTTCTAAGTCTGTACTTTTACGCTCATCTGTCAGTGCTTCAATATCACACGATAACTCAGTGATTATTGTCGTTTTCATCTCATTAAAGCTTTTACCATCATAGTTTTTGACAATCTTACCCGCATTCAATCTTTTTTCACTTAGAAATATCAATAGCAGTTTTCTTTGCCAGTTTGAAGGTGTAGTCATGTCACTAAAATCCTTTGAACAAGTATGATGCAATTAGAGCTTAAAGGTCTGTCGAAAAAATTGATACCAAAGTGGTTTATAAAATACTTTTGTTTAAACTGAATAGTATTGCTTGTACCATTCGACAAATTTTGTGATTCCATTCTCGATACTGGTATCAGGTTTGAAATCAATATCATCTACTAGCTCGTCTATATCTGCATAAGTAATAGGCACATCACCTGCTTGCATCGGTAATAAATTCTCTTGCGCTTTTTTGCCACAAGCGCTTTCGATGGCAGTGATAAAACGGCGTAAAGTTACTGGTTGATTATTGCCAATGTTATATATTTTATAAGGGGCGGTTGCTGTAGTGATAGTAGAGTATTGAGGAGAGGGGGCTTTATCCATTATTCGAATGATACCTTTTACAATATCATCAATGTAGGTAAAGTCACGCTGCATATCACCATTATTGAAGACATTGATTGGCTCACCAGCTATAATTTTTTTGGTAAAAGAAAAATAGGCCATATCAGGTCGACCATAAGGACCGTAAACGGTAAAAAACCTTAATCCTGTCGTAGGGATATTATATAAATGGCTGTAACTATGTGCCATGAGCTCGTTAGATTTTTTGGTAGCCGCATATAAACTGATAGGAAAATCAACACAATCAGCAGTGGTAAATGGCTGTTTTATATTCATACCGTAGACCGAGCTGGAGCTGGCATAGATCAAATGCTTGATATCATGATGGCGGCAGCCCTCAAGTATATTAACAAAGCCGACCACATTTGAATCAATATAAGCATTCGGATTTTCGATAGAGTAGCGGACACCTGCTTGGGCACCTAAATTAATGACAATATCGAATTGATAGGTAGAAAAAAGATCAGACATGGCTTCGCGATCAGCAAGATCTAGCTTAATGAAGGTAAAGTATTCTGGTTCTGATATTTCGTTTAGCAGTTTTAAGCGATCTTCTTTTAAACTGACGTCATAGTAGTCGTTAATATTATCAATACCAACGATGCAATTATTGCTATTAGGCAGCTCTATTTCTAGTAGAGCTTTGATTAGATGAAAACCAATAAAACCTGCCGCACCAGTGACTAATATATTCATCAGTCGCTCCCGAATAAATCTCTGGTAAAGACCTTGTCCGCCACATCTTCGATTTCAGCAGATAAACGGTTTGCCACAATGACATCACTCATTGATTTAAACGCTTCTAGATCTTGAATAACTTGTGAGTTGAAAAAGGTACTTTCTTTCAATACTGGTTCGTAAACAATGACTTCGATACCTTTTGCCTTAATACGTTTCATGATGCCTTGTATGGCAGAAGCTCTAAAGTTGTCTGATCCACTTTTCATAACCAATCGGTGTATACCTACAATTTTCGGTTTTCGTTCAATAACTTTATCAGCGATAAAATCTTTACGAGTTCTGTTGGAATCGACAATGGCTTTTATTAGGTTACTTGGCACCTCGTCATAATTTGCCAATAACTGTTTGGTATCTTTAGGCAAGCAGTAGCCACCATAGCCAAATGATGGATTGTTATAATGATCACCAATGCGCGGGTCTAAACCAATACCTTCTATGATTTGTTTGGTTTCAAGTCCAAATGTTTGCGCATAAGTATCAAGCTCATTAAAGTAGGCCACGCGCATTGCTAAATAAGTATTAGAAAACAGCTTGATTGCCTCAGCTTCAGTGGGCTTTACAAACAGTAGCGGTACGTCCTTTTTGATTGCGCCTTCAAGTAATAAATTCGCGAATAATTGAGCTTGTTCTGACTGTTCACCTACAATGATTCGGGAAGGGTAAAGGTTGTCATGCAGCGCTTTACCTTCTCGCAAAAATTCGGGTGAAAAGATAATACGGTCAGTTGCATAACGCTCTCTAATACTCGCCGTATATCCTACTGGTACGGTAGACTTTATAATAATAGTCGCTTGTTGATTGACCAAAAGTACTTGCTCAATCACTGCTTCTACCGTTGATGTATTGAAATAATTGGTCTTGGCATCATAATCAGTTGGTGTCGCCACAATAATAAAATCAGCGCCTTTATAGGCTGCCGATGCATCAAGTGTCGCAGAAAAGTTGAGATTTTTATTTAATAAAAAATCCTCAATATCTTCATCTTCAATAGGGGACTGCTGGGCATTCAACAAGTCGATTTTTTCAGGAACAATGTCAACAGCGACGACTTCGTTGTGCTGTGCCAATAGCATTGCATTTGATAGGCCTACGTAGCCTGTACCTACTACTGCTATTTTCATAATATATCCAATTAATGTTTATGCTTTGATAGATCTAGTCCAAAATTGGTTTATGCTAAATAAGATTCAAAATCACGATACGGTGTCAGGTTGCCTTAGCTCAGAGAGCTGGTGTTCCCGTCACAGAAACGGGGAGATACGCTAAAAATTTATGCTTCATAGCTTGGCTGATTTTCTTGTGTAAATTTGGTTCAAGAAGATCTAGGCTCTGGATACAACCGTACTTGATAGATTTATCTTCTAAAGCAGCAATAAAACCCTCGACACTACTTTCATCTTTTAGATAGTTGACAGAGGTATCGGGTTTTAGATTTGCTTCATCTTTTTGAATTTTAAGATGATTCATCAGGGTTATTGGGTTCACCTGCGCCACATCTCTAAATTTATATCTAATCTGCTTTGTCAGTAGCTGAGGATGGTTTAGTAAATAATCTTTCAATATGTCCCTATCGACGATATGCGGATAGTGATGAATTTCAAAAAACTGATCCATACCAAGTATTTTGGCACTTAGCATTTGGGCGATAGTATGCCTTGGTTGAATCGGTGTTCCAAACAATTTAAAGCGAGATTTTCGGAAATTAAGCTTAGCATTTAATGCCGCACTTTTACGCCAGTGGCCGTGAATGTTCAGATTTTTACCATCCAAAAATTCATCTATTTTTACTGGTTGATTAAAAAAGAAATCATCATTCATATAGATGAAGTAATCAGACAGCCCCTCAATATTCCATATCATCGACTCAATCGATCGAGTGTTAAACGTAGGCAAAAATTGCTCATAACCGGAAAATATATCCTTATGATCAACGATGCGTATTTTATCTGCTGAGCAAATACCTTGCTTGGCAAACTCATCAATGAACGCTGGCTTTTGTTGATCTGTGACAATATATATATGACGACAAAAAGGCACATATTTGATGATAGAAGCAATATTATAATATATCTCATCGTCACTGGCGAAACGCGTGTCAGTTATTGCGTCAGATGCCACTTCTTTACTTGGCTTATACTGTTCTCGCTTTTGTTTAAGTATAGGGTCTGCGCCATCTACCCAAGCAATGACGATATCTAATGTGTTTTCATTAGGCTGCTTCATAACTGATCCTGCTCTCTTCGGATATGCATCTATTTTAGTAGCTATATTAGACCAGCTATGATATTTGCTGCTGCGATTATTAACAAGGTTTAATCGATTTAGATAGTTAGACTAATTATAATTTTTATAGAGATACTGTTAAATCCTGCTCGTACTTTACTGAGTAGATGCCGAGCACTAGCGGTAGGTGAGACTAGCATATAAAGTCAGAACGCTGCAATAATTATGACCATAGTCGCATTCATTTGGCTAACCTATCATGCCTATACTGTTAAAAAATCAAGCTGAGACACTAATGCCACCTATTATTCTATTTATTTTAAAAGCGCTTGAAGGTCGCGGTGCTGAGCGTATGGTTACGACGTTGGCAAGCGCTTATGCAGATATGGGCTATCGTACTCATATCCTATGCTTGGAAGCGACGCAGGATATGCTACTAGACGCTCGTGTGCAATATCATATCGTGCCATATGATGAGGTGTTTTCTGAGCAGAATCTCGACCCAGAATCTACGCAAGCACAAGCCTACGAATCAGTTGCCAAACGTATTGATACTTACGTGCTTAGCCAAATAGGGAAGCCAGATCTAATACTGGCTAATATCTATAAAATAAACTGGATTATGGCATATAGCCAGTTACCCAATATTGTAAATGTACTGCATACAGCGCTATCAAAGCAGTTCCAAAACCAATTATTAGAGGCGCCAGTACAGACTATAAATCATTTGAAAACGGTCTATGGCGCTCATCCTTGTAGCTGTGTAAGTAAGGGTGCACGCCAAGATTTGATTGATCTTATAGGAAATATCACCAAAACCACAACAATATACAATCCTTGTGATGCTGCTGATATAAATACCAAAGCAGCAGCGTCTAGCCATCTTGAACATTTCGGCTTAGTAGATAAAGAGTACATTATACATGTCGCCTCATTTGATAGCATGAAAGGTCATCGAGACTTGCTACAGGCATATGCCGAAACAGAACGAAAGCTGCCGTTAGTACTAGTGGGTAAAGGTAGGCTTGAAGCAGAGATTAAACAGTTGGCTGTCCAACTAAATATTAGCGATTGTATTAAGTTTTTAGGCTTCCAGACCAACCCTTATCCATTAATTAGGTCAGCCGCACTGATGGTGCTTACTTCTAAGTTTGAAGGCTTTGGCTATGTCATCGTAGAGGCGCAAGCACTGGGCGTACCAGTAATCAGTACGGATTGTCCTTTTGGTCCACGAGAGTTATTACCTAAGCAAAACTTAATTGCGGTAGGTGATATTGATGGCTTGGCGTTACTCATCGATCAAGCCATAGACAACCTTACAGATTATATCGTGCCGCTAAACCAGCAGTTGCTGCCTGAACATATTGCAAGACAGTACTTAGCGTTTCGTTCTGTTTTAGATTTAGATAAAAATGAGGGTTTATAACGTGTAGTGGTTCTTAATTAAACGCAATTAAGTAAAGGTTATTAACTGCGAGTCATTAACTAGAAAGTGTCGAATAGCGTTTTAGAGATAGGAGAGTGATTGATGACAGGAACACCATGCGATTGATAGATTCTGCCGAGTAAGTTAAACGAAGGGACAATCCGCTCGTGCATAACTTTGCTGAGCATACTTGGCGCACTATTATTTTTATTTTCATAAAACCGTGGTTGCTTACTGTTAAGCAGGTCAATACCGTACAGATGAATACTCGCTGCTTGGCGCGAAAACGCCAACTGCGCTGCTACATAGGCGACAGTGCCTGCTTCCACAAAGCCATGAGTAATGTTAAGAGAGACACCGATGTCAGCCGCTTTATGATCGCTATCAATAATAAAGTTTGGATTATTGATAAAGTACGATAGCGGCATTTTTTTATTGAGCAATTTTTTCTTAAAGATAAGCTTATTAAAAGATAGCTTGTTTGACTTAACTCCCCATGGCCTATCTACTGGGTACAACACTCGCATGGCATGATGGTACGTTTGCATAATATCAGGGTGCGTAGTGGCCATCGCTTCAAAGACAGCTAACGTTGCATATAGAGGTTGACCTGTATAGTACTGCCGTAAAATCTTAGGCTGATGATTGATGAAGCGCGCATCACTAATGACGTAACCAACAATATCGGTAAACTGATGCTGCCCAATCAGGCTGATACTGCCATTAACAAAAATAGTAGGTGTATCTAGTAGCTCTGCTAACGGCAGCTGCTGTATAGATGGTCCTGAGGCGATAATATTGACGTCTTTTCCATGCAGGCTTTGTTCAGGTTCATTGGCATTAAAAGCATTGATAATGATGAGCTCATTATCAATATTGAACCTAGCGGTAGCAGGTAATCTCAAATATAGCGCCATACTATTTTCCAGTCGTTTGTTTCACCTATCTTATATCGTAATACACTGCCTTTATGCTAATTATAAATTGTCTAAATATGGTTAATTGCTAAGCATCTATTGCCAATGGTCTTTTAACCATGGGCTTGGCTTCACATGTCGATACCATTTACCACCACTACCAGCAATTGCATCTGGCGGGTTAATCTCACCGTGGAAGATAACGATTTTTGCATCATCCGGCAGAGTAGGTGTGCGTACAAAGTTAAAAGGAATCGGCGCAATACATTGGTACTTAAAGCTGACACACCATGTTTTGTCCCAATACTCTAGGTGATGATGCTCACGCAAATAGTTAGAGAGATAAGCCTGCTCGTGACGTACTTGGGTGCGAATGGTTTCAAAGTTTCGCTCAAAATTGGACAGCAAATCAGGATAGGTATTCATACCAATATTGAAGCGATAAACAGAGCTGTTACCAATCATGCGCCAAGGTTTCTTCCAGTCGCGGATGATGACGACACTGTCCTCATGCTCAGCTTGGTAAGTAAAAAACGCATCGATATTATCGACAATGACGATATCAATATCTAAAAATAGGGCCACACCTTTTAAATCATACAGCTCAGGCTTAAAGGTAGTCAGTTTTTTCCAACCACGTTCAGGACCTGCTGGCAAATCCATATCGGGTATCGGATAACAGGCAATCGCAGGGTCAATACCTGTGCTGTCATCGGTCAAGCAAACCATTTTAAAATCTAAGGTTAGATGTCGACTAACCATGTTGTAGAGACGATTGACGTATTCAGGACCATATTTGTCGCCCCATTTCATACAGATGATATAACGCTGTTCAGCAGCATTTGTGCTGGTCTGATTAGGATCTGTAGATGAAGTCTTAGTTACGTCAGATGTCATAATGCACTCGTATTGAGATAATAGTCAGATAAATGAAGGATTAATAAAAGTAAAAGAATATAGAGTTCAGCCAATATTAGCATAGCTATGACTGATGGTACGTCTAAATAGTGCAACGCTAGGTTGGTGATGACTAATGATTGTCGAGCTTAGTGTTATCATTTTTAACAGTACTATCGTTTTTAGCATTGTCGCTTTCAACATTGTCATTTTTAACGCTATCGTTGATATCACTAGCAGAACGACTAGAAACGCTAGAATGGTGAGATTGGATAAAGGCTGCTAAAGTCTCTTTATCTTTTTTATAAGGGTTGCCTAAGTTTGGAATACGCTTAAAACGTCGATAGCCCCACATATAGTGACTATAGTTGTCTGTAATCATACGCTCCATAGCCTGATTGAGAGCATGAGTCGCCACTTTAGCATTGCGGTCATACAAGGCTGGATCATCGAGTTTATAGCAGTAAATATCAAAACCGCGTCCATCGGTACGGCGAATACAAGATAAGCCAACCAGCGCACATTTGGTTTTGCTCGCCAATTTTGAGGCAAGTGTACTGGTCAATGTTTCGATACCAAAGAACGGAACGACAACGCCGCCTGATGGTTCTGGAACGTGGTCGGGCAGTACAATACTAAAACCACCTTGCTTGAGCGTTTTAAACACGGCTTTGACGCCGCTACCATCAGTAGGTACCAAAGTCGCATTAAGTCGCGCACGTCCTTGAAGGATAAACTCATTAGCGAATTTGCCGTCAACTGGCTTATACATAATGGTTGGCGCACCAAACTGGTTTAGCCAAGCATTCATCATCTCCCAAGTGCCGAGATGCGGTACGATAGCAAGCATGCCATTTGGATTGGCAAGACCTTCTAAAAAAATGTCTTTATTATGGACATCACGAATCTGAGCGATACTCCACTCAGGTGGCATCGCCCAGCTTTTTATAGATTCAATACTGGTCAAACATTGATGATAGATGATGTCTTTAGTCAGCGCCCGTTTTTGCTGCTCAGACAGTGTGTGAGTAATCAACGCCATATTGATCTGAATGGTACGCATGATACTTAGACTGGGTATCTTAATGATAACCCAAGCGGCAAAACGTGCCAGCATCTGCAGTACAGACAATGGCACGACTTTGAAAATATGATACGGATTCATGACCACTCACATGGCAATGAATCACGTAATAGGCACTGTAGACAGCAACCGCGCATCATCAAACGATTTATTCAGCAGGCTTGCTGGTATCAGCTTGTGCTTTTTCGCGCACACGGATACCAAGCTCACGTAGTTGTTTGCTATCAACGCCAGCAGGTGCTTGAGTCAATGGGCAATCAGCCGTTTTGGTTTTTGGGAAGGCGATAACGTCACGGATAGAGCTTGCGCCTACCATCAACATAATCAAACGATCCAAACCAAATGCTAGGCCGCCATGCGGTGGCGCACCGAATTTTAGAGCATCAAGTAAGAAACCAAACTTGTCTTCAGCTTCTTGCTCACCGATACCCAAGGCTTCAAGTACAGCTTGCTGCATATCATAAGTGTTGATACGTAAGCTACCACCACCAATCTCAGTACCGTTCAATACCATGTCATAAGCGATAGAAAGGGCAGACTCTGGGTTATTTTTCAACTCTTCAACTGAACCTTTAGGCTTAGTGAACGGATGATGCATCGACGTCCAACGACCATCGTCAGTCTCTTCAAACATCGGGAAGTCGGTCACCCAAAGAGGTGCCCATTCACAAGTCGTCATTTCAAGGTCTAGACCGATTTTTTGGCGTAATGCACCAATTGCATCGTTCACGACACTGGCTTTATCCGCACCAAAGAAGATAATATCGCCATCTTCTGCAGCAGTACGCTCGATTAGGCTCACAAGCACGTCATCAGTCATATTTTTGATGATTGGAGACTGTAGGCCAGACTCTTTATCCACACCGTTGTTGATACTGCTAGCGTCATTGACTTTGATATAAGCCAAACCGCGTGCGCCATAAATACCAACAAACTTGGTATAAGCATCGATTTGCTTACGGCTTAATGATGCGCCACCAGGGATACGTAGGGCAGCCACACGACCTTTAGGATCGTTAGCAGGACCTGCAAACACTTTGAAGTCAACGTCTTTCATCAAATCTGCAACGTCGACCAGCTTTAGTGGAATACGTAAGTCAGGCTTGTCTGATGCATAGTCACGCATTGCTTCTGCATAAGTCATGCGTGGGAACTGCTCAAACTCAACGTCCATCATTGTCTTAAACAAATGCTTGATAAGACCTTCGTTGATGTTCATGATTTCTTCTTCGTTCAAGAAAGAAGTCTCAATATCCACCTGAGTAAATTCAGGCTGACGATCGGCACGTAAATCTTCATCACGGAAGCATTTAGCAATTTGATAATAACGGTCAAAACCTGACACCATCAATAATTGCTTAAACAGCTGTGGTGACTGCGGCAGGGCAAAGAAGTTACCTGGACGAGTACGTGATGGTACAAGATAATCACGCGCACCTTCAGGTGTTGCACGAGTCAAGATAGGTGTCTCAACATCCAAGAAACCATGATCGTCTAAATAACGACGAATCGCTGACGTTGCCTTGGCACGGAACACCATACGCTCTTGCATTTGCGGACGACGCATATCAAGATAACGATACTTCAAACGCAAGTCTTCAGATACAGTTGTTTTTTCGTCATTCAATGGGAATGGCGGCGTTTCAGATTTAGCCAGTACTTCAATTTCTTTGCCCAATAGCTCAATCTGGCCACTGGTCATATTATTATTTTCAGTACCTTCATAACGGCGACGTACGCGGCCAGTTATCTTTAGCACGTATTCAGGACGTACAGCATCAGCTGCTGCAAAAGCTTCTGGGGTATCAGGGTCGACCACGACCTGTAAGATACCAGCGCGGTCACGCATGTCTAAGAAAATCACGCCACCGTGATCGCGACGACGATGTACCCAGCCTACGATACTAATGGTTTGCTCAAGCAAGCTCTCGGTTACGGCTCCGCAATACTCGTCTCGGTATTCGCTATGCGTCATAGTGCTTTGCGTCATAATATGGTTATCCAGTTATCAGCCCAATTCGAAGTACAATAATGCAGCCATTGTTGTGCGTTTCAAGCTATTTGCAAAAAAAACACACAAACAACGCGATTAAGACATATGGTCATCACGTTGGCTGCAGAAAATTTGATATAAACGCATATTATGCCTAATCTGCCTTTGTTATACAACCGGCTGAGTTCAATCAAAGAATGGGAGTCTGCAAGTATCTGACGTATTTATTCTGCGTTATTTATATTGGGTTAAATATTGTCATCATGCTTGAAAACACCGCTTAGTGTGCACATATCAACCGCACGTTAATAAAAACAGCCATATCAATATATTTACTGACTTGAGGATTTGTAACCATGCTATTTCATCCCCCTAAAAACCCTGTTGAGCTTAAAATACGCCACTTAAATGATGCTCAAAAGCAGCGTCGCGAAGATTTGATGGAAGCCACCCAAGGCAAAGCTGCCCTCAAACAGTTCAAAAAAGTCATGGCCAAAAAAGCCAAGCAAGCATTGAAGGCAAAAACTAAAAATAAGAAAAAACATACCGATGATAAGGCACAAGTTTTTGTACTCGATTTTGACGGCGATATCAAAGCAACTGCGGTCAAACATTTGCGTGAAGAAATCAGTACTTTAATTAGTACCGCAAATAAAGGTGACGAAGTTATCGTCCGTCTCGAATCAGGCGGCGGCTTGGTACACGGTTATGGTTTGGCCGCAGCGCAATTGGTTCGCCTAAAAGATGCTGGTTTAAAATTAACGGTCTGTGTTGATAAAGTGGCGGCAAGCGGTGGTTATATGATGGCCTGCGTTGCAGACAAGGTAATAGCAGCACCATTCGCTATCATTGGTTCAATCGGTGTGGTGTCACAATTACCAAACTTTCATAAATGGCTAAAAAACCATGACGTCGATTATGAGATGTTTACCGCTGGTGATTATAAGCGTACGGTGACTGTATTTGGTGAAAATGATGCCGAAGACCGTGCCAAATACCAAGAAGAACTAGAGCAGACGCATGAGCTATTCAAGCATTTTGTTAATACATATCGTCCAGAACTCGATGTTGCCAAAGTAGCTACGGGTGAGCATTGGTATGGCGAAGATGCGTTAAAGCTTAACTTAATTGATAGTCTACAGACTTCAGACAGCTATATTTTGGAACGTATGGAAGACAACGAAGTATACGCACTATATTCACGTCAGAAGCCGACATTAGCAGAAAAGTTAGGATTGGCTCAGGCAGCAGAAGCGACACTGAGCATGGCTGTAGATAAATTACCTGATGCACTTGCACGTTTTGATTTGAACAGCCGCCTAAATATTCTGAAATAATGTTAGTTATCATTATGATAGTTAAATAATGGTATTTTAGTGTTCAGAAGTTTTTAGATACATTGTTTATATTTTGTAAAAGGCGTGGCCTAGCTGGTCGCGCCTTTTTGCTGTTTATTGACAATTGCTGTGTTATAAATGTAGCACACGGAAAACAGTATACGTGCGTGCACTAAAGCTCTAGTAGAGCTTTTTATCAACATTTGATTTAGACAATCAATAAAGAAAAGGAAGTCATTTATGTCTAACGACAATTTAATGTTTACCGCAACAGAACATGGTCAAGCCATGCATGCCAAAGTCAAAGCGTTCATCGAAACGAATATTGAGCCTATCGAAGCCCAATTCTGGGAAGATTGTCATAAAAAAAATCCTGATGGCAATTGGGAAAACTGGGAGTGGCCAGAAGCCTACGAAAACCTGCGCAAGCAAGCGCGTGAAGAGGGCTTGTGGAATTTATTCCTGCCAGATGACACACTAGGTGCAGGACTGTCAGTCACTGATTATGCACCTATTGCAGAATTGACTGGTCGTAGTTTGCTAGCACCTCATGTATTTAACTGTAATGCCCCTGATAGCGGTAATATGGAGCTGTTGTGGCGCTACGGTACTCAAGAACAGCAAGACAAGTGGCTTACCCCAATTCTAGAAGGTAAGACACGTTCTGTATTCTGTATGACTGAGCCTGATGTGGCGTCAAGTGATGCAACCAATATGCAAGCAACAGCGGTAGTAGATGGTGATGAGATTGTCATTAATGGTAGCAAGTGGTGGTCATCTGGTCTTGGCGATCCAGCGGTTGATGTCTTGATTGTGATGGCATATACCGCGGATGAAAGTGCAGACCGTCATCACCAGCATTCGATGGTGCTTGTGCCAGTTAACACTCCGGGTGTGAACATCAAACGTATGCTGAAAGTGTTTGGGGATTATGATGCACCGCACGGGCACGGTGAGATTAGCTTCGAGAATGTGCGTGTGCCAGTTAGCCACTTTATTGGTGGACCTGGTAAGGGTTTTGAGATTGCACAGGGTCGTCTAGGACCAGGCCGCATTCATCATTGCATGCGCTGCATCGGTGCTGCCGAAAAATCTCTTGAATTAGCGGTCAAGCGTGGTATGTCACGTACTGCCTTTGGTAAGCCATTACTACAATTGGGTGGTAACTTTGAGCGTATCAGCGAAGCCCGTATCAAAATCGACCAAGCACGCTTGCTCACATTGTACGCCGCCCAAAAAATGGATGCTCAGGGCACCAAAGCCGCATTGACGGAAATCTCTGCTATCAAAGTAGTGGCGCCAACTGTGCTACAAGAAGTCGTCGACATGGCGATTCAGATTCATGGTGGTATGGGCGTATGTCAAGATACCTTGCTACCGAATTTCTACGCGCAAGCACGTGTACTACGTTTGGCAGATGGTCCAGATGAAGTACATAAAACCATGATTGCTAAGCTAGAACTAAAACGTCAGGGCTTTAGTCGTTCTGCTAAATCTGACAAAGCTTAGTCTTAAGTTTAATCTTAACAAACAGTTGTGTGAGTTAGTTTCGATTTGCTCATGCAACTATCAAGAATAAGCCAATCAACATGCTAATTGAAAATTCACTATTAACAACTTAGTAGTGAATTTTTCATCCCTAGAGCGAGTCCTCATTTCAAAAATGGTAATAAGTATGAGATAAATTGAATTGAGAACTAGCTCGCATATCTGTTATAAAAATAAATGACCACATGATAAGGAATGTCTCATGGCAACTGATAGTAAAGTACTAGACAAAGGCGGTGCCGTACGTGAGGGTGAAGAGCTTGATGCCAAGGCAGTAAGCGCATGGCTTCGCGGTCAAGGTGTCGACGTGGTAGGCGAGCCTACGGTCACTCAGTTCTCAGGCGGCGCATCAAACTGGACATATCGACTACAGTATGAGGGTGAAGATAAAAACCAAGACCTCATATTACGTCGTCCACCAAAAGGTACCAAAGCAAAATCCGCTCATGACATGGTGCGTGAGTACACTGTTCAAAAAGCATTAAAAGATGCTTATCCTTATGTACCTGAGATGATTGCGCTATGTACGGATGAAGCTATTATCGGCGCTGACTTTTATGTGATGGAGCGGATGGAAGGTATTATCCCTCGTGCAGAATTACCAGAAGGCATCGATCTAAATCCTGAGCAAACGCGTCTGCTTTGTACCAATGTATTAGACGCTTTGGTAGAGTTACACCAGATAGACTATACCGAGCATCCTGATTTGGTCAACTTGGGCCGCGGTGAAGGTTACTGTGAACGCCAGATCAGTGGTTGGGACAAACGGTATGTTAAAGCAAAGACGCCAAACGTACCGAGCTTTGCACTGGTCAGACAATGGCTTGCTAAGCACACGCCTGCTGATAGCAAAACTTGTATCATTCATAATGATTGGCGCTTTGACAATGTCATACTTGATGCGGATGAACCGACCAAAGTTATTGGCGTGCTCGACTGGGAGATGGCAACCCTTGGCGATCCATTGATGGACTTGGGTAGTGCGTTGGCTTACTGGATTGAAGAAGATGATAATATCATCATGCAACAGTTCCGTCGCCAGCCAACACATTTAGAAGGCATGATGACGCGCGATGAAGTGGTTGAATATTACCTAAAACAGTCAGGTTTAGAGATAGATAATTGGACCTTTTATGAAGTGTTCGGATTGTTCCGCCTCTCAGGGATTATTCAACAGATCTACTATCGTTATTATCATAAGCAAACCACCAATCCAGCGTTCAAAAACGCTTGGCTCGTTATACATGTCATGCATGCTAAATGTTTGAAACTAATTGCGCAATATGAAGGCGAAGCCTTATTCAATGCGCATGTACAACCGCATTTAGAAGACATCGGCGTAGATGCTGCTGCTATCGAGCAGTTACCAAGCCCTGTTCAAAAAGTGGTCAAAAGTATTTTACCAAAAGGTTATTTTGCAAAAGCACCTGACTCTCCTGAAGCGTAAGCATTCAGCAAACTGTACTTTAGCAAATAAGATAAAAGGTAATAATTTATGACAACCATACTTTTAGCACGTCATGGCCAAGCGTCTTTTGGACAAGAAAACTATGATCAACTCTCAGAGCTAGGTACTGTCCAAGCACAAATGCTAGGTCAGCACTATGCAGCTACGCAGCGCCGTATTGATGCCATATTTACTGGTAGGTTGGTTCGGCAGCAAGACTCAGCACGTCATTTTTGGGAGCGTTACCAGTCATCTGTACATGCCAGTAATAGCAATGGCACAGCTGTTGCGCCCGCAATCAACTTTGATCAGCCTGATAGTTATATTCTGCCGCAATTTGATGAATTTAATCATAAAGACGTGTTTGTTAAGTCAGCAGAGGCATCTGGCAATCGATCTGACATCTCAGCTGAAATCGCCAAAGCAGAATCGCCAGCGACACGACTGGCTGAGCTATTTGATCAAGCGATGCAGCGCTGGCATGCTGGTGATAATGATCAAGACTATCTTGAAAGTTGGCCCCAGTTTAATAATCGTGCACAGCAAGCCCTTGAACAAGTATGTACAAAAGCAGCAAGCATGAGCTTAGATCAGGACAGCACCGTGCTCGTATTCACTTCAGGTGGTGTCATCGCTGCAATCACTGCCCAGTTATTGCGACAAGGCAGTCAGACCGCTTATCAGCTGAATAAAAGCTTGGTCAATACGGGGGTGACCTCTATTACTTTAAAGAATCAAAGCTCTCGCTTGCTGTCTTTGAATGAATATAGTCATTTATTCTCTGAGGGTAAACCGTTTGTGACATGGCGATAAATTTACACATGATTTGCGAATGATATAGTGTCATATCTGCTTAAAGTATGAGCCTTATCGACGTTTATACTAAAAAGTTACCGATTTGATTCTGTGCAATATCGATATACAAAGGACGGTACATGCAAAATAAATTAATAAAATTGGTTGCTAAAAGTGCGCGCCATAGCAAAAACCAGATAGTAGGCGCGGTTCGACCTGCAAGCTATCTAAAAGACTTGAGTCAGCAGCAAGTAGGCACAGGTAAAACGGTGCTTATCACAGGTGCCAGTTCAGGTCTAGGCGAGGGCATGGCCAGACTGTTTGCTAGCCTTGGCTACAACTTGGCCATATGTGCGCGTCGCACTGATCGTTTAGAGCATCTAAAATCGGAGATGATGCAGAAGTATCCTGATATCCGAGTCGAATACCAAGCACTAGATGTGAGTGATTACGATACGGTCTTTCAAGTATTTGATGCTTTTGCAGATGACTTCGGTAGCATTGAGCGAGTAGTGGTCAATGCAGGTATTGGTGATAGCCGCCGCATTGGTAAAGGGCATTTTGAGACTAATCGTCGCACTGCTGATGTTAATTTTGTCGCCGCATTGGCACAGTGTGAAGCCGCCATGAATATCTTCCGTGCTCAGAATAGCGGGCATTTGGTCGTGATATCGAGCATGTCAGCAATGCGTGGATTGCCTAGACACTTGACAACCTATGGTGCAAGTAAAGCTGGTTTGGCTCACTTAGCAGAAGGTATTCGTGCTGATATGCTTTTGACCAATTTACCTATTAAAGTTTCTACAATTTACCCAGGTTATATTCGCACTGAAATCAACGAAGGCTCTAAGCCATTACCATTTGAAGTCAATGCAGATACTGGTACTAAAGCTATTGTCGCAGCTATCGAAGCGGGTGTGGATGAAGCCTGTGTGCCGAGCCTACCTTGGTCCATGGTCAGTCACGCGATGAAGCACTTGCCATTACAGGTAATGAATAAACTAAGCTAAGCAAATTGGTTTTCCTAAGGTAGAAAAGAAGAAGCCCACTATTATTGTAGTGGGCTTCTTCTTTTATTTACTCTAAATAGCAGGACAAGTATTACAACGTTTGAGGATTATTTGACATATGCTGTTCACGCAGTTTTTGACGTAGTACTTTACCAACGTTACTCTTTGGTAACTCACTGACAAACTCAATATGACGGGGACATTTATAACCAGTCAAATTGTCCAGCGCAAATTCTTTGATGACTTCTTTAGTGACGTTGTTATCGGCGGGTACGATATAAATTTTAACCGCTTCACCTTGATGGTCATCAGGAATACCAATTACTGCGCAATCGACGATACCATCACAGTCGAGCATAACGGATTCGATTTCGTTAGGGAATACATTGAATCCAGAAACCAAGATCATGTCTTTCTTACGATCTAGTAGGGTGATATAGCCTTTTTCGTCCATACTGATAATATCACCCGTACGGAAGTAACCGTCACTTGTGAAATCATTGGTATTGTCTTTATTAAAGTAACCAGACGTAATATTAGGGCCTTTAATACACATTTCGCCTGCTTGATTTAGGCCCACACGTTTGCCACTGTCATCTACTACAATGATATCGACACTAGGAACAGGTATACCAATAGTACCGTTGAATTTACGATCAGTAATCACGTTAGCAGTACCTGCCGCAACACCTTCCGTCATACCCCAACCTTCAACCATAGGGCAGCCAGTTACTTCCAACCAACGTGCTGCGGTTTGCTCAGTTGCCGCCATACCACCAGCCTGAGTGATACGTAATGAACTAAAATCTAAGTTTTTAAAGTTTGGCTGGTCAAGTAACCCTTTGAATAGAGTGTTTACAGCAGGGAAGATATGGAACGGTTGTTTTGATAACGTTTTAATAAACCCTGGCATATCGCGCGGATTAGGTACTAGGATAAAGGTATAACCTGAACGCATACCAAGTAGACTCAGCATGAAGGCAAAAATATGATATAGCGGTAAGGCCATAACCATATTGATATATACTTCATTGATACCTGAGGTCACAGGACGATACCATGCCTCTGATTGCATAGCAGCAGCGACGACATTACGTTGTGTTAGGACAGCACCTTTAGATAGTCCAGTCGTACCACCTGTATACTGCAAAATAGCTTTCTGTTGTAGGGTGGTTTTTGGTGCTTGAATCGGTAGATTCTTACCTTTCTTTAGAACTTCAGGGAACTTAGTAACGTCATACTTAGGATCGTTTAGGTTGTACTTTGGAACCAAGCGTTTGACCTGACGGATGACCGTATTGACCAAAATACCTTTTAGACCCATCATATCGCCCATTTTTGACAGCACGATACGTTTGATATTGGTCTCTTCAATGACTTGCTCTAAGGCTTGAGCAAAGTTGTCAACGACAAAGATAACCTGAGCACCTGAGTCATTCAATTGGTGACGCAACTCGCGACCCGTATATAGTGGGTTTACTGGAGTGCAAACATAACCTGCACGTAGAATACCAATCATAGTTGGTAGATATTGGGGAACGTTTGGCATCATAAGAGCCACTACGCTGCCTTTAGGTAAACCTTGAGCCTGTAACCATGCTGCTACTGCCAGTGAAGCGTTATCAACATCACCATAAGTATGCGTCACACCCATACAGATAGTCATCGGATGCATACGAAAGCGGTTAAAACACTCTTCATATAACTCTATAAGGCTTTCATACTGATCCGGATTAATCGTCTTAGGTACGTTTTCCGGGTATTGAGAAAGCCAAGGTTTATCTACAGTCATGATTAGCGTCCTTAAATATTAAAATAAATTAAGGCTCTATAAAAAAGTAGTCACATCCATGTCAACAATTTATATTGCTGTTCCGTTAGCAAGAAATTGTCGAGTGTTATCCTATATATTCACATACTGCTAAAATACGAGGCCCTTATAAAGTTTGATTCAACCACAGAGCATAAATATCTCATCAGGTTAAAAAACTAATTAATGTTTTGATAATGAAAATAGCTACTAGTAATACTGCTAATCAATCGATATGAGTCATAATTATATAAGATTAAAATAACAGAAAGTATAGTGACACATTTTGGCAATACATTAACATAACTACAACCGTGCCTGTTATGCTTATACAAGAACTTGATAGTTTACAGTTAAATTTGATAAATGAAAAAATATATGTTGAATAACTATAAAATGCCTAGACAAGTAATTTACTTTCTTATCAAGTAATTAACATGAAATTTATTCAAAAAATGTCATATAACTCAATATAAAGGTAGATTTGTAGTAATGGTAATAGAGAAATTTTATAATTGAATGACATAAAATGAATATACAAAAAGAGCATCTTACATTAAATGTAAAATGCTCTTTAGTGAAAATAAAATCAAATTTTTAAAAAATTAAAACTTTGATGTTCGTTTATCTTTGTGGATGGTCTGCATTGTGTTTTTCACGCAATTTTTGACGAAGTACTTTACCGACATTACTCTTTGGTAAGTCGCTCACAAACTCAATGTGACGTGGACACTTATAACCCGTTAGATTGTCTAACGCAAAATCTGTAATCACTTCTTTGGTAACATTATTGTCTTCAGGTACTACGTATATTTTGACCGCTTCACCTTGATGACTATCAGGAATGCCAATTACCGCGCAGTCAAGAATACCATCACAGTCAAGCATCACAGATTCGATTTCGTTCGGGAATACGTTAAATCCTGAAACCAAGATCATGTCTTTCTTACGATCTAGCAGTTTAATATAACCCTTGTCGTCCATGCTGACGATATCACCAGTACGGAAATAACCATCACTAGTAAAATCAGCACTACTGTCTCTATTGAGATATCCAGAGGTTACGTTAGGGCCTTTAATACATAGCTCGCCCCCTTCGTTTAAACCTACATGCTTGCCATCTTCATCGATAATAATGACATCGACACCAGGGGCTGGTACACCGATAGTACCATTAAACTCACGATTGGTAATAACGTTGGCGGTACCGACGGCAACGCCTTCTGTCATACCCCAACCTTCGATCATCGCGCAGCCAGTCACTTCTAACCAGCGCTTCGCAGTTTGCTCAGTAGCCGCCATACCACCAGCTTGTGAGATACGCAAAGAGCTAAAGTCCAAATTTTTGAAATTAGGATTATCGAGCAGCCCCTTAAAGAGAGTATTGACCGCAGGGAAAATATGGAACGGTTGTTTTGACAAGGTTTTAACAAATCCAGGAATATCACGTGGATTAGGTACTAGTATAAAGGTATAGCCTGAGCGCATACCAAGTAAACTCAGCATGAATGCAAAAATATGATACAGCGGCAGCGCCATCACCATATTGATATACACTTCGTTAATTTCTGATGTGATAGGGCGAGTCCATGCTTCTGATTGCATCGCTGCTGCTACGATATTACGCTGCGACAAAATAGCGCCTTTCGAAAGTCCTGTAGTGCCGCCTGTATATTGTAAAAATGCTTTTTGATCCAAAGACATTTTTGGTTGCTGAAAAGGTAGGTTTTTACCTTTTTTCAATACTTCAGGGAATTTAGTGACATGGTACTTAGGATCATTAAGATTGTACTTGGGTACTAAGCGTTTGACCTGACGAATAATCGTATTGACCAAAATACCTTTCAAGCCCATCATATCGCCCATTTTCGACAAGATGACACGTTTGATAGCCGTTTCTTCAATGACTTGCTCAAGCGCTTGGGCAAAGTTATCAACCACAAAAATTGCTTGAGCACCAGAATCGTTAAGCTGATGGCGCAATTCTCGGCCAGTATATAGTGGGTTGACAGGGGTGCATACATAGCCTGCACGCAGTATGCCAATCATAGTTGGTAGATACTGTGGAACGTTTGGCATCATCAAAGCGACGACACTACCTTTTGGCAAACCTTGGTTCTGTAGCCAAGCAGCGACTGCCATTGAAGCGTTATCAATATCACCATAAGTATGAGTCACTCCCATACAGATGCTCATTGGATGTCCACGGAAGCGATCGAAGCATTCTTCGTACAGCTCCATGATGCTGCTATATCTATCGGGATTAATGGTTTTTGGCACACCGGCTGGATATTGAGAAAGCCAAGGTTTGTTCGATATCATAGTTAGCATCCTTGCGATTTGATATAGGCTAAAGTATTTTAAAAAGGTAATTGTCAATCTATCAGTAGTACAGAACACCATTTAAATAAGTGATATATCCCACATTCAATAGCGTCCTTGTCTATTGATTAATAGCTGGTTTTTTGCTGCTGTCACAGCATTTTATTTAACGAATATTTAGATGAAGCATTAAATAAAACAAATAAATAAAAAATTCAATTTTAAAAATAATGTTCGTTCTAAAACTATTTATCTGCTACTTACAAATAAAGTATCAAAAAAACGATACATTTGAGCAATACATTAGCATGAATTTAGTCTAAAACAATAACAGTAAGCGATACTGATCAGTACATATATTAACTTATAAGAATATATTGAATTTGTTATCTCATAAATGAAGGATTAGATAATTAATGTTGGTGAGTTGATAAAACACAAAGGAATGTAGATGCCAAAATTATTGCGGTAAAATGAATTGATCTTTTTTATTAAAGAAACGTCGATAGATAAGCAAGGCACTGATGGTGCAGCCAAGCGTGCTGCTGACACATATCAGGAACATAGTGACTATTTGATAGCGTACGGCTTGAGTGGGATCGGCGCCCGCTAGGATTTGACCCGTCATCATGCCTGGTAAGCTAACAATACCGACGACTAGCATAGAGTTCAAAGTCGGAGTCATACCATTAGTGATAGCTGCTTTTATCTGCTCATGGACGGCTTCAAATGGCTTAGCAGATAGACTGAGCATCATCTCTATACGCCCAGATTGCTCATGAAAGGATTCAATCAATTGATTGCTCGTCAACGAAATGGCAGTCAGAGAGTTACCTAATATCAGACCCAATATGGGAATAATGAATTGCGGTGTATACCAAGGCTCAACATTCAAAATCGCTATAATGGCAATCGCCGTTACTAGTATTGCTGAGATACTGACTGCCAATAATGTATCTGTTAATAACCCTTTATAGCTGCGTTTAACACGATTTTTGGCGGCACTTCCTGCAATTAAAGTCATGACCGTTAAGATAAGTAGCACTTCATACCATTGTTCACGTGCAAAAATCCACGCCAGTATCAGCCCAATAAAGCTCAGCTGTATGATCGTACGAAATGCCGCTATTAAAAGCGTCTTGCTTAGCTTTAAACGTAAGCGCCAAGAGATGAGTAATACAATGACAATTAGGCTGCTAGCAAGAGCGATATCACCATAAGTGAGAAAAATTTGCATATCATTCGTACCACTCGTATGAGCTTATTTAGGAAGTAATTATGGTAATAATACAAGGTGAGGGCTAAGGTTATTAACGTGCTAAATTGTCTGAGCAACTAAGCGACGACTTAATTATTTAATTAAATATTCTTGAATAAAAGTTCTTCAAGAGTCTGTGGTGAGTACACCTGCTTGCATATGCCAGTGTCTATTTGCCAAAGGCATGATATCTTTTGTATCGTGAGTTACCCATAGGAGTGTGCGCTGCGCATCTGCGTGCAACCAGTTGATAAGTAAGTTGACGAGCTGTGCTGAAGTGTCAATGTCCAAAGCGGCAGTTGGCTCGTCTAGTAATAGAACTTTTGGACTAAGCTGCAATAGACGTAATGTATTGACCAGTTGGCGCTCGCCACCAGATAAGTGCTTGGCGTCCTTTTGCAAAAAGTCTGCACTTCTATCTAAGTGTTCAAGCTGAGCAACATGCCAGTCTCTATCAAAAGTCTGCGATTGATGAGCATGCAATTGATAAGGCATTTGTAAATTTTCAAGGACACTGCCGTCTAGCAACTGTGGATGCTGAGCGAGTAGGGCGACCTGCTTGCGCCACCGCATAGGTGCAGTCTCATGAATATCGTGATAAACATTATTCGACGTGTCATCGTGCAAACGAACAGTGCCGCTGCTCATTGGCAATAATCCTGCCAATACTCGCAATAGTACTGATTTACCGCTACCAGACGCTCCTGTCAAAACAGTGACCTGCCCTGATAATAGCGTACCGCTCGCACCGCTTATTAGCGTTCGATCATGAGTTGATGGCTCTTTATCCAGTGAGGTGTTTGCGGTTAGCTTGCTTGTCCATTTTTGATAAATGCTAGACGGTATCGAGATTTTATTCGAGGCTTCTTTACTATCTTTAATGCTTTGAGCATTTATCGTCCGTTGGCTATGTGCACATAGGTTATCAAATTCAAGCAACACTCTACCCGTATCTATGCTCATAGCAGTTCTACTGCTGACCATTTACTTGCTCAGAGATAGCCTGTTCGATCGTAACGCGCAGTTTTTTTGGCACACGAATAGGACGCATTGGTGGGGTTGTCGCTGCAGCTGCAGTATCTGGTTTATCGCTGCCTATTTCATCATTACTCATTGGCTCTGGTTTGACAAGGTTTTGTACGCAGGCAATGACGATTTTGGTACTGCTTAGTAGCTGGCTATCATTTGTTTCAGTAGTACTATGATTCGGTAGATTGCGATATATACTTTGATAAAATATGATACTGGCAGGTTTTAGCTCCACTTTATCAATACGTACGCTAATTACCTCATCTAATAGAATGGCTCTTTTGTATTGCAAGTCTGCCTGACTCACGACAAAATGCTGTACTTCACCACTGTCAGTCTGCAAAAAATAGCCATTTAAGCCCAGCTCAGTAAACCAGTCGCGTCGGCAGTTTTCAAAAAACACCAAGTGATTGGCGTGATAGACTATACCGCCAGCATCAGTATGGTTAATATAGACGTTATAATCTTTAGCAAATAATGGTTTGGTGTCATCATTCATGGCTGATGTCGTATTTTTTTGCTTAATTGTTGTCATAGTGATGCTCGATATTTTTAATAAGTATTGTTGAATAAAAGTGTTTCAGATAGACCAATAATAGATAGTGCTTATAATAGAGTTACTCTAGCTCAAGATTTCAGGCCATGCAACCGCTAGAACCGCTTACATTTGTTATCATAGTCGTTTATATTTCACCTATTTATAGAGCGCTATATTCTAACCAATCAGTATAGGACAGTTTATGACCCGTTTTGTCAGTTTTAATATCAATGGTATCCGTGCACGTCAGCATCAGCTCGAGGCGGTGCGCGAGGTAATCGATCCTGATGTCATGGGCCTACAAGAAACCAAGGTTCATGATGATCAATTTCCGCTTAGCGATATCGAAGGGCTGGGCTACCACGTCGAGTATTTTGGGCAAAAAGGGCATTACGGCGTTGCACTATTATCTAAAGCTGCACCTGTACTTGTACAAAAAGGCTTCCCTGGCGAAGATGAAGAAGCCCAAAAGCGCTTTATGCATGCACGTTATGAGTTTGAAGGTCGTGAAGTGGATGTGCTCAATGGTTACTTTCCGCAAGGAGAAAGCCAAGATCACCCGACTAAATTTCCAATGAAGCGCGCTTATTACGCCAATTTGATGGCTTATATTGATACGCTAAAAGCGGAAGGTCGTTCGATTATCGTCATGGGTGATATGAATATTGCACCAGAAGATATCGATATTGGTATTGGTGAAGTTAATGCTAAGCGTTGGCTGAAAAATAGAAAAACCTCATTTCTGCCAGAAGAGCGTGAATGGTATTCAGCATTGATGTCACGTGAGCTGACAGATACTTACCGTCTGCATTATCCAGAGAGCACCGAGTTATACAGCTGGTTTGATTATCGCAGTCGCGGCTTCAATGATGAACCTAAGCGCGGGTTACGTATTGATCATATCCTATGTACCTCAGACTTAATCGATAAATGTATTGATGCTGGTATCAGTTATGAGCTACGTGCTATGGAGAAACCATCTGATCATGCACCGATTTGGTCGGCATTTGACCTAAAGAAACCGTAATACTTATATACCGTGATACCTATATATAGTCAACCTCATGTCAATTAGATACGATGATTAGCTTGTTCAGTCTGCTTATTGTAGTGCTGTAGCTAGTTCTTCTTGTATCTGAACTGTCTTGAACTGACGATAGTATTTATCACTTTGTACTCCGTAAATAACGATAAAAATTGAAAAATAAGGATTTTATTATGGCTGTTGGAAATGTATCAGTACCTGACGTTATCTATTCTATCGATGGTATCAAACTCAGTGCCACAGCGGCAGGCGTTCGCTACAAAGACCGCGATGATTTAGTAGTCATCGAAATATCTGACAAAGCTACTACTGCGGTTGTGACCACTAAAAATACCTTTTGCGCCGCGCCAGTGCGAGTATTGCGTGAGCACTTTGCTAAGGTTAGTCCGCGCTATTTAGTCACTAATACTGGTAACGCCAATGCAGGTACGGGCGCTGATGGCAAGCGCCGCGCTATTGATATCTGTACAGCATTGGCTGACAAGGCCGGTGTAGATACCAATACAATATTGCCATTCTCTACCGGCGTGATTGGTGAGCCATTAAATAGTGATGCGGTCATTGCAGGTCTGGATAATGCATTAGCTAACCTAGCGCCTGATAGCTGGCTAGCTGCTGCCAATGGCATTCGCACAACAGATACCATTCCTAAATTGGCCAGCCAAAAAATTGATGTAGCAGGTACTAGCTATCATATCACTGGTATGTCTAAGGGCTCAGGAATGATACGCCCAAATATGGCGACTATGCTGGGCTATGTGGCGACAGATGCTAATATCGCTGCTGACTTATTGCAAGAGATGCTAAGCGCTATCAATGAGCAGTCTTTCAACCGCATTACTGTCGATGGCGATACCTCAACCAATGATTGTTGTGTGTTAATCGCAACAGGTGCTGCTAGCTCAGAGGTGATTGATAGTCCAGAGCATCCACATTATCAGCCTGTATTCGATGCATTAGCTGATGTGTTTGTCCGTCTGGCACAATTGATCGTACGTGATGGCGAAGGCGCTACCAAATTTATGACGGTCAAGGTGACTGGCGGTCAGACCACGCAAGAATGCTGCGATGTGGCTTATGCAGTCGCACATTCACCCTTGGTAAAAACGGCATTTTTTGCTAGTGATGCTAACTGGGGACGCATATTAGCAGCAGTGGGCTATGCTGGTATCGAAGACCTAGACACAGAGCAAGTCGATGTGCATCTAGATGAGGTAATGATTTGCCAAAATGGCGGTGTTGCACCTGACTATACAGAGGAGGCGGGCAAAACAGTCATGAGTCGACCTGAGATTACTATCCATATCGATCTTGCACGTGGCGATGCTAGTGATACCGTATATACCTGCGATTTATCATACGATTATGTCAAAATAAACGCTGATTATCGTAGCTAGTCATTCTTAACAAAACAGAATTTGCATAGTTATATAAGAGCCAGAACAAATATTGTTCTGGTTTTTTTATGTCAATCATCTCCTCAGTAGCAAATAACTCTGCTATTCAATACGCTTCATTAACATCAGTTGCAAAAGCTGACGTTACTTTACAAAGCAGTCATAGAGGGTAAGACGACTAGCGACCTATACTGGTTTCAGTAAAAAGCAAACAACCTTATTAGCTTGTAACAAAATTAGCTTGTAGCAAAGCAAGATAAGGTGTTCAAAATAATAAGTTTATCTAAGTAGCAGTGAATTATTAGCTAAATCAATAAATAAGTCAGTAACTAAGCTATCAATAAAGAATTAATAACAATTATCTGAGGATTGTATAATGAAGAAATTAGCACTTGCAGCATTGATGACAACTTTTGCCCTTTCTGGCTGCTCTACGATGGGTATGGACAATGAGCGCACGATGGTTGTTGAAGGACAACCTATGAATGTAAAAGTAGTTAATATTCCAAGTTTTGAAGTGGAAATTGCACCGCGTAAAGCAGTATGTGACCTGACTGCTACTGATGGCAGCATGGTCGAATCACAGTGCTTGCAGTATCGTCAGACCTATCAGAAAAATTACACTACGCTAAATGGTAATATTCAAGGCTTTACCTATGAGCCGAACTATCGTTATGTCCTAGATGTACGCCAAGAAGCAATAACAGCAGAAGGCTCAAATGTAGTGCAGCCAGTTTGGATTCTAAACGAAGTAGTATCAAAAACTGCTGAATAATATTGATAGCAATATATAAACGATAAACCAGTCATAAAAGCAGTTATGCATGACAAAAAGGCCTCTAATTCGTTAGAGGCCTTTTTGTTGTTTCTATTATCAGTAAATTGTTTCTCGAGAAGTCAAATTAGCATTGACTGTAGTTGACACTAACGCCGCGCGTTGCTGTAGGAATTCTATTATCAGCATAAACTGCCAGGCCGCCTCGTGCTGTTTCTTTATATTTATCAGACATATCAGCTCCTGTTTGCTTCATCGTCTCTATCGCTTTATCCAAAGAGACGAAGTGCTGACCATTACCTCTACAGGCTAGACGTGCTGCATTGATTGCCTTGACTGCGCCCATCGCATTACGCTCGATACAAGGCACTTGTACCAGTCCGCCAATAGGATCACAGGTAAGACCTAGATTGTGCTCAATGCCAATCTCTGCTGCATTTAGGCATTTGGCTGGCGTGCCATTCATGATTTCTGCCAGTGCAGAGCCTGCCATTGCACATGCAGAACCAACCTCACCTTGGCAACCAACTTCAGCACCAGAGATTGAAGCATTTTGCTTGATAAGGCTACCGATAGCAGTAGCATTTAGCAAAAACTTACGAACCCCATCTTGGCTGTAGTTGGGCAAAAAGTCACGATAATAATGCAGTACGGCAGGAATGATACCTGCTGCGCCATTGGTTGGCGCTGTGACTACTTTGCCGCCATTTGCGTTTTCTTCGTTAACGGCGAGCGCGTACAAATCGACCCAGTCCATAGCGGCTAACTTATCGGTCTTGGTGATAGGTTTGTCTTTTTCAGCGCACAGCTGTGTATGCAAATCTTGGGCACGGCGCTTTACATCTAATCCGCCCGGCAAGATGCCGCCATTTTCACAGCCTTGTTTGACGCAGTCTTGCATCACTTCCCAAATGCTATCTAGATAAGCAAATACTTCTTCTTTGGCATGAAAGTGACATTCGTTTGCCAGTACCAATTCACTGATACTCAAGTCATGCTCACGACATTGCTCTAGTAGCTCTGCTGCGTTATTGAACGGGTAGGGAACTCTATCGATGGTCGGGCTAGCATGATCTTCGTCTGGGTTAGTTGCATCCTCTTCATTAATGACAAAACCGCCACCGACTGAATAATAAGTCTGCTGATAGCGAACACCTTCAGTTGAGATGGCGCGTAGCGTCAATGCATTAGGGTGATAGGGTAGCACGGTATCGTCATACCAGTAGATATCTTGCTCCGTATTAAAAGCAATCGTATGCGTGCCTGATACATTGAGAATTTTGTCAGAGAAGATAGGAGATAGGTAGCTACTGGTCATGCGTGTGTCTATCGTGCTAGGCGTATGTCCAAGCAGTCCTAATAAAATAGCGGTGTCTGTTGCATGGCCTTTTCCAGTCGCCGCCAAAGAACCATACAGTTCAATCTCAATGGTCTTAACCGCAGTCAGTTCCATCTGCTCAGTTAGCGAGGTCAAAAATAAATTTGCAGCGACCATCGGTCCGACGGTATGCGAACTGGATGGGCCGATGCCGATTTTAAATAAATCAAAAACACTGATCATAATAAGTCACCAAAAATTTTAAGCGCTTTAGCCTATTTTATCTATGACATTGGGCGCTTTTGTGAAAAATATAATAGACAGCCATCGCTCCTAGTCACCATTGATAGGTGGGCGCGAGACACTATTTATGAAGGTTATAAGGTAAATGAGCACTGAGGGCAGTTGAATAATAACTTTTATTTATTTTGAAACTCCGTTATCATGCTCGCAGTCAACAACTATGTAACATCCTGTAAGTTGGTTATCATCGTAAAATAAGACGGATTAAAAAAAGACTAATTTTTTCAGTCAGACGCATTCTTATTCATACATCTAGCAAGATATGGCTATCATACCAAATAATACTTTTGGTTTGTCATATTACAACATAAATGAATGAATTGGGATGACATATTATAGATAGAAAGACTTAACGTTCTGCTATTTATACAAGCCCTTAGAAATATGTCAATTTACTAATATCTCCATCTGATTCTTATTTTATCAGTTATTCAAGGGCGTATTGAACATTCATAAATAGTCTCTGTCAGTGCCATGGTCGAATATTCAACACGCCCCAGCCTATTACTTTAGCTTAGCTCACATAGGACAAGCGCGCATGCCATCTCAAAAAGACCCTTCATCAGCGTCAGACAATAGCGCTCAAGATCTATCGACTCAAAATGCCTTGGAGTCTGCAGGCATTGATTCAGCCGCTATCAATTATCCGCATAATCCAGATTTTGAAAATGGCCGTTGGTTCCCGACATGGCGTCCTTATAAGGGCGACTTGGATCGTGATCCAGTCGGTATCAACGACTATTTACCTCCGTCAAAAAGCGTATTGCTCGGTATACAGCATACGTTTGCGATGTTTGGTGCAACCGTGCTTGCACCTTTATTGATGGGGTTTGATCCTAACCTAGCTATCTTGATGTCTGGTATCTGTACGGTAATGTTCTTTATGATTACCGGTGGGCGCATGCCGAGCTACTTGGGATCAAGCTTTGCTTTTATTGGTCCAGTCATCGCGGTGACCGCTTATGCAGGCGCAGGATTCAATGACAATCTAAATGTTGCGCTAGGCGGTATTATGGCCTGCGGTATCATTTATGCATTGATTGGTCTGCTAGTGATGAAGACAGGTACAGGTTGGATTGAGCGCTTGATGCCGCCTATCGTGACGGGTGCGATTGTCATGATTATCGGTCTTAACTTGGCGCCAGTGACCATTCAGGGCGTGTCTGCCAATCAGTTTGATGCTTGGATGGCTACCTTGACCGTACTGCTCATTAGTGGTGTGGCAGTATTTACTCGCGGTATGTTGCGTCGTCTGTTGCTACTCGTCGGTCTGGTTCTGTCGTACGTTGCTTACTTTGTCATGACCAATATTCTAGGCTTTGGTACAGCGATTGATTTTAGTACAGTAGCTGCCGCTTCATGGTTTGGACTACCAAGCATTCATACGCCGCGCTTTGAGATGAGCGCTATTATCCTAATTGCACCTGTGGCTTTTATTTTGGTGGCTGAAAACCTAGGGCACTTTAAGGCAGTAGAGGGCATGACCAAGGCTCGTGTGACGCCTTATATGGGCCGAGCATTTTTGGCGGACGGTTTGGCCACGACTTTTTCAGCAGGATTTGGTGGTACAGGTGTTACTACTTACGCTGAAAATATCGGTGTTATGGCGGTTACCAAAGTGTATAGCACGACGATATTTGTCGTAGCAGGGTTGGTTGCTATCATATTGGGACTGTCACCAAAGTTTGGTGCTATCATTCAGACCATCCCAGCGGCTCTATTGGGCGGTGCTTCTATTGTTGTCTTCGGTCTTATCACGGTTGCTGGGATAAAAATATGGATCGATAGCCATATTGATTTTAGTAAAAACAGCAACCTAATCATCGCGGCAGTGACGGTCATTATGGGTACTGGTAACTTTAGCTTGCACTTAGGCGGCTTTGATTTAGGCGGTATCGGTACGGCTACTTTAGCCGCTATCGTGTTAAATGCTTTGTTTAACCAAAGCTCTGAAACTAAATAAGTAAGGCTGATGAGATTGAAGTTTGAGTCTGTCAAATAAAGATGGTCAAAGAATATCTCATCTAACAAAAAGCGCCCATGCTATCGATAGTATGGGCGCTTTTTTGTATGGCAGTGTTGAGCAACAGTAGTAGCGAACAACAGTATCGGAACTATTTATAATCGCGCTTATAAAATCTTGAAAAAAATCGATAGCGGCGAAGGGCGCGTGGTTTTGGTTTCAACGAGCCTAAGTAAATAGCAAACATCGTTAGTAATGCGCCACTCCACTGCAAAGTATTAATCGGCTTGTCCAGCCAGCTATAGTCAATGACAAGGGCTGCAATAGGCTCAGTCAACAATAGCAGCCCAGTCAGTGCCAACGAAAGCTTAGGAATAGAGTAGGCAATCAATCCCCATGCCAAGCATTGCATTACCGTACCATAGATAAGTACCCAACCAATCTCAGACCATGTATTGGGTAGGATATTACCTGTGTCAAATACAAACATCGGTATAATCATGGCTAAGACGCCACCGATACTGATTAGCTGCATTAGCATAAATATAGGCGTCGGTTCAGTATCGTGCGTTTTGCGGATAAAGGTCATTGATGCCGCCAGCATGGCACCCGATACAATACCAGTGACAAAACCCCAAGTCGCAGCGGTGTTGTGTGCAAATTCAGGGCTACCTATCATTGCCACGCCTATCATGGCTAAAAACAAACTAATAAGCTGCACGATAGACTGACGCTCATTAAAATACATAAAACCAATAGCAGCCAAGAAAAATATTTGCAAGCTATTCAGCAGCGTCGAAATACCAGGCCCAACCGCATAAATACTCTCATGCCACAGCGCCAAATCCAATCCTAAAAACGCCCCTGATAGTAGCGCATAAAAAATGGCGCGTCTTGATTTGGGCATACGTTGGCCCATTATCTTAGCCAATACCGCAAACACAATACCAGAAACAGCTAATCGCCAAAACGACATGGCCCAACCACCAATATCGACGTGAGCGACAATTAAGCTGCCCAATCCAAAAATGATACAACCAATGACTAAGCCAATAGGTGCAGATCGCGTTGAAGCAATAGCCATAATTTGTCCTTATAACAGTATTTGAATAACAGCATTCTTATTATCATTGCATCATGTCAGAACTTATGTTGACATAGAGCCATATTGTCGTGGTTTTAAGTGCAAAATGAAATGGTAAAACCATAATTTATTATGCTGAATACAGATACTATCGCTATGCCGAAAACTATTAGGCATGTTAGACGCAAATAAATAATCAAAGTGTTTGATATGGCTACGTTTTTCACAATAGACTTATGACAGTTAGATAATAGTACATATATCAAAATATTTGTATCAGGGCGACGATTGATAAAAGCATGAAAGAGCATAATGTATGCAAGTGATATTTCTGCACGGAGGATATGTGTGTAGCACTTTAAGCGACATTAACGCGGCAACACATGTATAGTAGATTGACGATATAATGTACTCAACGTCTGATTCGTTATACCAAACAATCTATATTATTTGTCTAGGTTTATTTATGCTTCAACGATTGCTATCAAAAAAACAGCCACATACATTGTCTGGTTCGCTACCAAAAATATCGCAATACAGTGTCGTCGTGACGATGCTATCTAGCGCATTGTTTTTGATGCCTAGCGCACATGCCGCCAGCTGTAAAATCCCAAAAAGTTATTACAAAAACGTCTCCTGCACGGCTAGTAGTAGTTACTTTTTGGCGATCAAAGACTTTGGTGCGCCGGTGGCTTTAATCGATAAAAAAGGCAAACGAGTCGTTGATTTGTCACGTTATCAAAAAGTCGATGCCGATAAATTATCGGGCGGTCTGTTGCCTGTACTGCGTAACAGTCGCGTCGGTTATCTCAATATGCAGGGCCGCGAAGTCGTGCCTGCCATGTACGATATATTGACAGAGAGTCAAGGTTGGGCGCGGCCTGTATCGGATGGGCATATCGTAGTAAAAAAAGAGGGTAACTATGGTGTGATTAATACAGCCAATAGTACCGTTGTCTCGTTTTCTGCAGCGATTGATGATATCGATAATTATCGTAATGGAGTAGCGCGTGTACGTAAAGGTCGTGCAACCAGTTGGGTAGATAAAAACGGCAATGCGGCGAGTGATCCGAATGCCCAGAATGACACTCAGGCAGTGAACAAACCTACTTCATCTAACGAAAAATCTAGCAAAGCATCACAGTCTGTACCAGCGCGTTTTACGACGCTTCAATCGCGTCAGCAAGATGGTAAATGGGGTTTCGTCGATGATAATAATGTCACGATGATTACGTACTCATTTGACGAAGTGCGTCCGTTCTCTGAGGAATATGCTGGCGTGCGTATTGGTGAAGAGTGGGGCTTTATCAATCTAGGCGGTGAGCTGGTGATTCCTTTTCGCTTTGCTAATAGTGGTGTGAACGCTAACGATAGCTATCAGGGCAAACCATCTTTTGTATTTACAGGTGGTAAGGCGTGGATTGGTAACCTAAAGAACGGAAATAAAATGTGTATTGATAAAGAAGGGGCTGGTGTTGCTTGTGATTGATGCAATTACTAGGGCGTGTCCTCATTTTAAAAATGGTGATAAAAATGAGATAAATCGCAGTCAAACAAGGAAAATAGCGCAGATAATATCGAGATATTAGTCAGCTATTCGAAGCCATTTGGCAAGATTTAGCCATTTTTAACCCATTTAGATAACTATCGATTGAATTGAGGACACGCGCTAGGATTAAATAGGCAATAAAAAAGAGTGTAAAACCTGTGATTTTTCGCTAGGTTTTACACTCTTTTTTTAACACTGATACTTTTAGCTCATTTGGATGACTTTGGATAACTATCGATTGAATCGAAGACACGGCCTAGTCTTTTAAAGCTATTTGCTCGATAAATGATTGCTGATTAAGTCAACCATATAAGGCTGATAATACTCTGGAATATCGTGTGCCATGCCCTCGATGAGATGGAACGTAGCATTAGGGATGGTCTTGGCAACGACTCGGCCCTGCGAGGCAGGCAGGAGTCCGTCAGCGCTACCATGTAATACAATCGTTGGTGCTTTGACTTGCTTACTAAATCGACTGATAGAGCCTGATGCCAAGATAGCATTGAGCTGCTGCACCGTACCAAGCGGGTGGAAGTTGCGCTGATAGCGAATCTTAGCGATTTCACGGACCATACGCACATTCACATGACCTGGTGTACCAACGGTCTTCATAAACCAAACACTATGACGCACGATATCACGCTCAGAGTGGCTCTCTGGACGATTGATAAGGGTGTATAGCTGTTTGGGCTTTGGCGGCTTCAAAAACGCACGATTGGTCGTGGTAAACATAAGCGCCATTCGCTGCACTAAGCTTGGATAACGTGCCGCCACGATTTGTGCAATCATACCGCCCATCGAAGCCCCAAGCAGGTGTGTCTTACCAAGCTTTAGTGCTTTAATCAAACGTGCGGTGTCTTCAGCCATGTCCGTCAAGTTATAAGCAACCTGTGTGCTTTTGTTAGACAGCCCTGTCTGTAGACGAACCATCATTTTGAGCTGGCTAATACGCGGCAAGCCTTCTATCTGTACTTTAGAAGACAAGCCGATATCTCGATTATCAAAACGAATCACAAAAAAACCAGCATCGATAAAGCGCTTAATAAAATTGTCTGGCCAAAATATCATTTGTGATCCTAGCCCCATGATCATCAGCAGTGGCGGATTATTGGGATTACCGCCAGCTTCGACACACAACTCAATACCATCACCGATGTCAATCATTGCTTGACGAAGGTGCTTACTCAAGTCAGAGTCGCGCCATTGATGCTCCCCAAACTTGCGCCACTCAGGAGTAGGGTAGTTATTCAGATGATCTTCTAGATTGTTATCTAGCGTTTCAGGCAATTTGGCACTATTGATGTCATTTGATTTTGTCATGAAGTGTCCTAATTAGAGGGTCATCTACTACAGCTCAAGCATCTCAAAATCAAGCTTGCCGACACCGCACTCAGGGCAAGTCCAGTCATCAGGGATGTCTTCCCACTTAGTACCAGGTGCGATACCTTCTTCTGGGCAGCCAAGCGCCTCATCATATATCCAGCCGCAGACAATACATTCATAACGTTTCATAAATAGTCCTATCGATCATTACCAGTATTACAGTTACAGCGTGCTATAAACGCTCATTTTTAATATTACAGCTATTATATTAGACTGCAAAAACGCACGTAGTTTAGCATATAACCGCAATTTTCATAGTTAAGTTTACACTTGTATATTGAGATGACTTTTCTTTTATCAAGTCAATCACATACGTTACCTTATTAGCGCTTAATAACAAGACTGGACGCCAGCCCGCCACACGAAAACCAATTATGCTATAATAATCGCCGCTAAATTCACAGTAATGCTTAGCATTTATCGCTGATATATCATCCAGCTGTTGTCTTATCTAAACTAACTAAACCATCTAAATACATAAGCTAAGGGTCATCATGAGTACCAATGCCGCCGCCACATCCGCCACCAACAATGAGACGTCTCATGTGCTCAATACTGACCATCCGTTTTGGCAGATTATTCGCACAGTACCAGACTTTCCAAAAGCTGGCATTGATTTTTATGACATTACCCCGTTACTACGCAGTCATATTGACGCTGTCATCGATGCGCTACTTGCCGCTTTGCCAGAAGGGCTTATGGACGAGGTAGATTGTCTGGGTGCAGTAGAAGCGCGCGGCTTTGTCTTTGCCAGCATGCTAGCAGGCCGTCTGGGCAAAGGCATGATCTTGCTACGTAAACCAGGTAAGCTGCCGCCGCCTGTTGCCAACAAAGCCTATGCACTTGAGTATGGTAAAGACACGCTTGAGATGCAAAACAATCTACCACCTGAGCGTGTACTATTGGTCGATGATATCTTGGCAACTGGTGGTACGTTGACTACTGCTTACGAGCTATGTCAATCAGCTGACCATACTGTGGTCGGCGCGCTAGTGTTATTGGACTTGGTCGACTTGCATGGCGAGTTCCCAGTACCTGTTTATACGGTACTAAAAGCTTAAAATGAATTGCTATGTTTTTGACTACTAGACACGTCGTATTGTCGATATAGCTAAACGATTCTCCAAATAAAAAGCGCCCTGATACTATGTCAGGGCGCTTTTTCGATACTGTATTAATGTTTTTTAGTACTGTGTTGAGTAGGCTGTATTTATTGCTCTTCGTCTTGTTCATAGTCCTTACAAGACTGCTCTATCACCGTACGACCGACTGTCTTTGGGGTGGTGACTTTAAAGTCTTTTGTGGTCAATATTGGTTTTTCTGACTGCCATGACTTGGTTACTTTGCCTTCAGCATCGTAGTTAACAAAGGCTCGTCTATAGTAACTGGCATCTTTACATGAAATGAGTAGTTGCTGCTCACTATGGTCAATATTGCTTTTTCCTTCCTTCGAGTCATCTTTATCGGCATCTTTGTCTTTAGGATAGGTTCTAAGGATAGATACTGTGATATTTTCAACGTCTTTTTCATCTATGATACTGATGTCAGAGCTTTCAATAGAATCCAAATCTATACTAAAAATTGATCCAGAGCTGCTCTCGGACACCTCTACCCAGTTAACTGCCTGGGCGCTGATCGCTAAAGCACTGCCTGCCAATAATATTGATAGCCGTTTCATATAAGCCTTGCTTCTTGTCATTTGAAGTAGGTAATGATAGCCAACTTACTATTAGTAGGCAAATATCTTTTGTGCTAGCTCAGTATCCGTCGTGCTCTGTCGTGTGGCTATTATTGTCCGCGAATGGCTGCTAATGTCTTAGCCAGCTCGTCACGCGCCCCAATAAAACCATCAATACCTTTAGGTAACAAGTCCTGTGTAACCTTGTCTTGCTGATACGCCGCACTAAACTCTTCGTGCGTTAAGCTTACTTGAGTCATCGCCTTCATATCCATCGACATGCTTGGAGACAGTTGGCGAGTTACCTCGGTATCCATGGCTGCCAACTCGTCAATGAGGTTGGGAGCTATCGTCAACAAGTCACAACCTGCCAATGCCAAAATCTGCTCGGTAGAGCGGAAACTGGCGCCCATTACTTGCGTCTCGTAACCGTGCTGCTTGTAATACTGATAAATGAGCTTGACTGACTGTACGCCCATGTCATCAGAAGCCGGTACGTTTTGACGGCTTTGTTGACGTTTTTGCCAGTCTAAAATACGGCCAACGAAAGGTGATATCAGGGTCACGCCAGCATCTGCACAGGCAATCGCTTGGTGTTGTCCAAACAGTAAGGTCAGGTTGCAGTGGATATTTTGAGTCTCAAGATAGCGCGCCGCCTCGATACCTTGCCAAGTTGCCGCCATTTTGATCAATACTCGCTCTGAATCGACGCCCGCTTTTTGGTAAGCATCCATAAAGGCCAGTGCCTTATCTATCGTCGCTTGAGTATCATAAGATAAGCGAGCGTCCACTTCGGTAGAGACTCGGCCTTCAATCAGCTCTAAAATATCGCAGCCAACCTGAATGGTCAGCGCATCGATCACGGCATCCACGTCACCATTGTGACGACTCATGGTCTCTGACAGCATACCTTGGTTATCAGGATGAATCAGAGCCTTGGTAATAAGGCTTGGGTTGGTGGTTGCATCGATAGGTTTTAAACGGGCAATAGCGGCAAGGTCACCAGTATCAGCAACAATCGTGGTCATAGTACGTAGCTGTTGTAATGCGCTCATCAGGTATCCTTTTTCTTATTAATCACATGATGCTCCTCTTATATATAACAGGGTAGGGAGCTGAACTGGAACTGTAACACAGTTTTGGGCAGGTGTTGCCTCATAGTTATGCTATGCGTCACTGTTATCTGGCTCAACTGTGCTAATATTAATAACAGTTGGTATATTTATACGCATTTACGAATGGGCACTGACCTTAGTTTTTGCTATAGTAGAGCCGGCTATGTATCAAGCTGCTGTATTTGGCAGTAAATATAGCATTAACGCTAAATGGCACTAGCAATATAAGGTGTTTTTGATAGACTGTTTTGAGGTTGATTTTGAATATAGTTTCTATTATCAGGCTTAGCCTTTAACTAAAAACAGAAAACAGTCAGATTTGGCAATAGAGCTACCTAAGTAATAGCAATGTAATAGCGATATTTAAATAATAGTAATATCTAACAGCGATAAAATCTAAAAAGGATGGGCGGTAATGAGCGAGCAGTCACCAGAGCAAACAATGGATAATCTAAATCAAACCACTACAGGCGCTAGCGATACCGCAACTGAAAAAGAGTTTTTAGACAATATTCGCCAAAATATTGACGCAGTAGACTGTGAGATCCAAACGTTAATCAATAATCGTGCAAAGTTAGCTCAGCAAGTAGCCATGGTAAAGAAAAATCATACCGCTGCTGATGATAATAGCAATCCTATCTTTTACCGCCCTGAGCGTGAAGCACAGGTACTAAAAGCTGTCATGGAGCGTAATGCAGGTCCCATTGCTGATGAGAAAATGGCGCGTTTATTTCGTGAAATCATGTCAGTATGCTTAGATTTAGAAGCGCCGCAGCGTATTGCCTTCTTGGGCCCTGTCGGTACTTTCACGCATGCCGCTGCGCTCAAGCACTTTGGTAAAGCCGCGGATACCGTGCCAATGACAACCATTACTGATGTGTTCCGCGAAGTCGAAGCGGGGACAGCGATGTATGGCGTGGTCCCTGTTGAGAACTCTTCAGAAGGCGTCGTCAACCATACTCTAGATGGTTTCTTATCTTCTACTTTGAAGATTATAGGCGAAGTTGAACTGCCAATTCATCAAAACTTCTTGGTTGCTGAGCATACCAAGATTGATGGCTTGAGCCGTATTTATTCGCATCAGCAGTCGCTTGCTCAGTGCCGTCATTGGCTAGATGTAAACTTCCCTAATGTTGAACGCGTTGCAGTATCAAGCAATGGTGAAGCCGCTCGCCGCCTTAAAAACGAATGGCATTCAGCTGCGATTGCAGGTGATGTCGCTGTTGCAGAGTATGGCTTGCATAAGCTTTATTCGAACATTGAAGACAATCCAAGTAACACCACACGCTTCCTTATTATCGGTCATGAAGCAATTGCGCCATCTGGCCAAGACAAAACTTCTATCGTCGTCTCCGCTCACGACAAAGCAGGCGCACTGATCGAAATCTTGAAACCTTTGTCATATCATGGCGTATCGATGACCAGTATTGAAACGCGTCCTGAGCGTCCTAACAAATGGGCATACGTATTCTTTATCGATATGAATGGTCATGTTAATGATCCAAACGTTAGCGCTGCCATCAATGATATTCGTCCATTGGTCAAAGATTTGCGCATATTAGGCTCATATCCAAAAGCTGTCCTATAGACGACTACCTATAGACAACTATAGGCTTACTCACAGGTATTCATACATAATAGATGGGTCTTAGCTTTTGCAGATAGCATTCAAACAAAGCATTTACAGACACCATCTAAGGATAAACCATGCAGACTACTCAATTGACCGCGTCAGATCTATCGCCGTTAACGCCAGCTTACGACAGTATTTTGGCATTGGCACCTTATCAAACCGGTAAGCCAATTGAAGAGCTGACACGTGAGTATGGTGTCTCAGACGTGGTCAAGCTGGCTAGCAATGAGAATCCAATGGGATGCTCACCACGAGTGACGCTAGCAGTGACTGAGCAGCTAGGGCAGTTGTCACGTTATCCTGATGGCAATGGTTACTATCTAAAGCAAGCGCTGGCTGATTTTAACGATGTCAATGCCAATCAAATTACCTTAGGTAATGGCTCTGATGATTTGCTAGATATTTTAGCACGCAGCTTTGTGGGTGCTGGTGATGCCATCGTCTATAGCCAGTATGCTTTTGTGGTATATCCCATGCTAGCGAAGATGCAAGGTGCCACGGGCATTGAAGTGCCTGCTCAGCGCTTTGGCCATAATCTAAAAGCCATGAGCCAAGCGGTTCAAGATAATCCGAATACCAAAATCGTCTTTATTGCCAATCCGAATAATCCAACGGGTACGCAGCTAGAGCAAAAAGAGCTGTATCAGTTCGTTGCCAGTGTGCCAAGCTCAGTCTTGGTGGTACTAGATGAAGCTTATATCGAGTATAGTCCTGAGAGTAACAACCGCGCACTATTAGATGAGTTCGATAATGTCATTATTGTGCGCACTTTTTCTAAAGCTTATGGGCTAGCAGGTTTACGCGTCGGTTATGCTCTAAGCTCGGTGGCAGTGGCGGATTTACTAAACCGAATTCGTCAGCCATTTAACGTTAGCCGTGTCGGTTTGGCTGCTGCTGCTGCTGCACTTGCCGATCAAGACTTTATCGAAAAAACTCGTCTGATAAACGATGAGCAAATGCGTTGGTTAGAAAAGCAGTTTGACGCGCTAGGATTGGGTTTTGTGAAGTCGCATGCCAATTTTATTATGGTCGAAGTGCAGGTTGAGATGGAAGATATAACCGCTGCTTCGATTCATCAGGCACTACTTGAACAAGGCGTTATCGTCCGTCCGTTGGATGCTTATGGACTACCTAACTGGCTGCGTATCACAGTAGGTGTGGCTGAAGACAACCTACGTTTGATTGATACTTTACGTTCTATTTTGACTGAAGACTAAGCGCGTCCATAAGTGCTTTGTAATTTAAAAACTGTTCTTAATTAGCCATTAAAATTTATAACACTAAGACTGGCTCTATCTATGTCTTAGTGTGTCCAACGAGAAAAACCGTGAGTAGTCAGAAAAACAATAAACTTCAATCGTCTCTAAATACTACGCCACCTATATTTAAACAAGTTTGTGTGATTGGACTTGGGCTGATTGGTGCCAGTTTTGCGCAAGCTATTAAAGATAATGGCTTAAGCGCGCGTCTGGTAGCAGTCGATAGACATGCGCCAAGTATCACAGAAGCTATTGAGCATGGTCTGCTAGATGCAGGCAGTGCAAACTTACAGGACGTCATCGCTGGCAGTGATTTAATTATTATTGCAGTGCCAGTACAGGCAGTTCAAGCAGTGTTCATTGATATCAAGCAAGCGATGGATAATGGACAGCTTGCCAGTGACTGCATCATGACGGATGTCTGTAGTACTAAGGTCAATATCATTGATGCCGCTAAAGTAGTGTTCGGTTCGCTGCCGATAGGATTAGTGCCAGCGCATCCAATTGCTGGGGCTGAAAATTCAGGGTATCATGCGCGCCGCGCCAGTTTATTTGTCAATCATAGCGTCATTATTTGCGAGCTACCGACAACCAGTGCAACTGCTATTGTAAAGTTGCGACTATTATGGGAATCAGTAGGCGCAAATGTCATGTCAATGGATGCTGAGCATCATGACCGCATATTAGCGCACACCAGCCATTTGCCACATTTGCTTGCCTTTAATTTGGTTGAGCAACTGGCAAGCCATGATGATAATTTAGATATGTTTCGTTATGCCGCTGGTGGGTTCCGCGATTTTACGCGTATCGCTGCCAGTGACCCTAAAATGTGGCATGATATATTTTTTGCCAACCAAAGCGCGATTGTCAGCGCTCTTGATGAGTATGGTGTCTATTTACAGACCATGCGCCAGCTTATCATTGATAAAGATTCAACTGCCCTGATGGGACTTTTGGGCCGCGCGCAAGCCGCACGGCGACATTTCGGCCATATGTTAGCCAGCACCCCTTATACGGATACTTCTGCTATGTCAGCTTCTTATAATATTACCCCTAGCAATACTGTTTCTGGCACCATCGCGATTCCTGGTGACAAATCTATCTCGCATCGCAGCATTATGCTCGGCAGTCTTGCCACAGGCGTGACAAATGTGACTGGGTTTTTGGAAGGGGAAGATGCGCTAGCAACGCTACAAGCATTCCGTGATATGGGTGTGACTATCGAAGGCCCTGACAATGGCAACTTGACCATTCATGGCGTCGGTATGAATGGTTTAAAACCTAGCAAAACGCCACTGTACATGGGTAACTCTGGCACCAGTATGCGTCTGCTGTCAGGTATCTTGGCAGCGCAATCATTTGATAGCGTGCTGACAGGTGATACTAGCTTGAATAAACGCCCAATGGAGCGCGTGGCGGCACCGCTACGCACGATGGGAGCTGTGATTCAGAGCACTGGTCATAGTGGTACTGCGCCGCTTAGTATCACTGGTCGTGATACAGCTGGTAAGCCATTACAAGGCACTGAGTATGATATGCCAGTCGCTTCAGCTCAGGTAAAGTCTTGCTTGCTACTAGCAGGTCTATGGGCCGAGGGTACGACAACGGTCACACAACCTGAGATCAGCCGTGACCATACTGAGCGTATGCTATCAGCCTTTGGTTATCCGGTAACCGTAGAAGGCAATCGTATCAGTGTCACTGGTGGCGGCACACTAACAGGCGGCGATATCGCGGTTCCTGCTGATATCTCATCTGCAGCGTTTTTTATGGTGACAGCAGCTATCAGTCAAGACAGCGAGCTGACCTTGACCCAAGTAGGTATCAACCCTACGCGTACTGGCATCATTGATATTCTAAAATTAATGAATGCAGATATTAGCCTAAGCAATGAGACACATGTGGGCGGCGAGCCAGTTGCTGATATTACAATTCGCAGCTCAAACCTAGTCGGTATTGAGATACCAGAGCATCTTGTACCACTGGCGATTGATGAATTTCCTGTGCTGTTTATCGCAGCTAGCTGTGCACAAGGTCGTACGGTATTGACTGGTGCTAAAGAGCTGCGTGTCAAAGAATCAGACCGTATCGCTGTGATGGCAGAAGGGTTACATACACTTGATATTGATTGTACTGTAACTGATGATGGTCTGATTATCGAAGGTAAAGGCGCTGCTACTGAAAACGGCGACATAAATAATAGCCAACCTGTCTTTGGTGGCGGTTATATTGTCTCGCATCATGATCATCGTATTGCAATGAGCTTCTCTGTAGCCAGTCTGCGTGCATCCCAGCAAATTACCATTGAAGGGGTTGAAACGGTTAATACCAGCTTCCCAGGATTTGCTGAACTTGCCAACCAAATCGGTATGTCTATCCAAGTGGATACTGGGGCTGAGTAAGTCGCTAAGCTATCATTAACTCTTAAAGATTTAATCTAACATCGTTAGCAATGTACTCATGTCATTATTGGCATGAGTACATTGCTTTTTATCTTATAATCTCACTGTAGTAACCCTGCGCTTTCACGATTCAATTGACAATAATAATTAGAATTAGGTGAGAGTGCGCTTTGCTCTAAAAAGTTGTCCTATATTATGACTACCCAAAATGTCATCAAAAACCCCGTTGCCCCGATAACCACAACTAGACGTGGCATTATTACTGCGCTCATTGCCTTTTTTATATGGGGCGGGTTTCCATTGTATTTCAAGCAGTTATCTGAATACGATGCCACTGAAATTATTGGCCATCGCATTATTTGGACATTTTTATGTTTGCTGGTGCTGCTGGTAGTGACCAAGCGCTGGCAGTGGATTGACACCTTAAAGCAAAATCCAAGATGGATTGTATTCACCTTTTTGTCTGGTTTAATTATTGCCACCAACTGGCTGACCTATGTATGGGCGGTCAATCATGATCGTATTCTTGAGGCCAGTTTGGGTTACTTTATCGGGCCATTGGTCGGCGTTGCGCTATCCATGATCTTGTTCAAAGAGCGTTTGCGCACGCTACAATGGGTCGCTATTGGATTTGCACTGCTGTCTGTCATCATTCAAGTGGTGATGCTTGGTAGTCTGCCGTGGATATCGTTGATTTTGGCATTTAGTTTCAGTACCTACGGGACGATTCAACGACAAACGCCATTGACTGCTGTTGATGCTATGTTTGTCGAGACTGCGATGTTAGTACCGTTATGTCTGTGGTGGTTTTGGCAGTCTGATGTGGCAAGTCATCAACTGAGCTTTTGGTTTAGCTCAAATATTTGGCTGCTCATGATCGCAGGTCCGATTACGCTAATACCGCTTTTATTATTCAATAAATCTACCAAGCTCGTGGCATACAGTATTCTGAGCTTTATGAATTATCTGACGCCGACCTTCATTTTCTTTTTGGCAGTGTTCTATTATAAAGAACCATTCGATTTACATCGTTTAGCAGTATTTGGTTTGATTTGGTTAGGTCTGCTATTATTCAGCATCGACCTGTGGCGCCATCGTCCAAGTAAAGTGTTAAAAGCGGCGCGCCTACGTGAAGAAGCGCTAAAATCAGTTAAGTAAATATTAAAAACACGAAAAAAATTAGCAAACAAGGATGAAAGCATGTTTCATACTCAGTCTGATGTAGTATTTATAAAAGGTCTAAAAGTCGATGCAGTAATCGGTGTGTTTGATTGGGAGCGAGCCATTACTCAGCCATTACTCATTGATATCGCGCTTGAGACTGACATTAGCCGTGCTGCTGTGTCAGATGATGTCAGCGATGCCCTGAGTTATAAAGAAGTCTGCGATGATGTGAGCGAGTGGTGCAAAGAGATTCAAGCAAAGCTGCTTGAGCATTTGGCAGATCAGATCTCTGATAAGATATTTGCAAAATATGACTGTCAAAAAATAACGTTGAGCATTGCTAAGCCTACCGCTATTGCTCAAGCGGATACGGTAGGGGTGCAAATAACGCGCTATGCGCCAGCATCAACCAACGAGCCAGCTACTAAAGAAGCTACCAAAGAAGTTAACGTTAGCCAAGCTGATGATGCATAAAACGTCAGTGGATTTGAATTTGGCAACGTTAAAACAATGCGCACCTGAGATTGTGCAAGCGCAGCCTGTGGTAGAGGTAATGTTAGCGCTAGGTAGTAATTATCAAGCCGACAAGTATCTACCGCTTGCTCGGCAACGCTTGGCAGCGCTAGGTGAGGTGCGATTGTCTACTGCTTTTCAAAACCCTGATTTTACTGCAACATTGGAACAACCAAAGCCTGACTATACCAATCAGTGTGTCCATCTAACATTGACCACACCGATAAGCCTGCAGCAACTACAGCAAACCTTCAAAACACTTGAAGGTGATTGTGATAGATGTCGACAGACTAAGCCGAATCAAGTACGGCAGGTGACGATGGATATTGATATTTTGATGATTAAATTGGCTACTATAGAAAATAGCCTAAGCAAAGGTTCGATATTTAAATCAATGTCTGATTGGATTGTCATGGCCGATCGTTATCCGTTTAAAGCGCATGAGGAAATGGGAGTCAGGGAATTAGCCGTATCTACTGATTAGATGTTTGAATAGCGTTTTAAGATAAGGTCGATGATAAGTGGATAGATAGTAAATTAATTTATTTTAACTGACACTGACTACATCTGATATTTTTGTAATAGATAAAACTAAGGGGCGTACAATATATTGTACGCCCCTTAGTTTTATTTCTTTTGCTGAAATTCTAGTAGTTACTTCAGCTCGTTATCTACGTCATTGATATCAGCACGACCAATCACATCTAAATCTTCTAAACAAAGCTTATCATATTCTTTTTTGCAAAAATTAGGATCAATATCGCACATCGCTGACTGTAGTTGATCGAGGCGATTTTCTGATTGTTGAATGTGTTCAAGCATTTTAGCAAAGGCTTCTGCGACAGGGTCTTGTGAGGTTGGGTCGATACCATAAGCCTGAAATGCCGTATCGCGTGCCGTCGCTTGTTTTGAGGTCGCTGTTTTTTCTTGTGACTTAGTATCTGGTGATTTTTCGGCAATTGGATTGCCTTTTTCATCGTGATGATCTGAGATCATACGCGCGGCACTGCCGACCATCGTAGCACCTGCTGGTACTGGCTTGACTACCACTGCATTTGAGCCGATTTTAGCGTTTTTACCGACTGTAAATGGACCTAAAACTTTTGCACCAGCACCGACTGTTACGCCGTCTTCTAGCGTTGGGTGACGCTTGCCATTATTCCAAGACACACCGCCCAAAGTAACACCATGATATAGCGTCACATCGTTACCAATCTCAGCCGTCTCACCGATGACGACGCCAACACCATGATCGATAAAAAAGCGTCTACCAATCTTAGCAGCAGGGTGAATTTCGATACCTGTCATGATGCGAGAGCCATAAGAGATCACGCGAGCGGCTAGTTTCTGTTCATTGTTCCAAAGGCAGTGAGCCCCGCGATGCAAAACAAGCGCATGTATGCCCGGATAAGTTAGGATAACTTCCAGACTATTACGCGCCGCAGGATCTCGGGTGAATACTGCATCAATATCTTCTTTCAAATCATTCTTGATAGTAACAAGTGATTTGAATAATTTGGATGGCAATGACATAAAGCGTCCTATCTATTCGTCGGTAGAGTGTCGTCGCGAAAACAGCGATGTCTCTAATCTGTGGTCATAAAGTTCGGATAATCAGGAATATATATTTTCGCTAAGCTTCTGCAAGTTATAACAGCTTTATACCGCAAAATATAGTAAAAAGCTGTCAAACAAAGGCAAGCTTATAAACTACGGCTTGTTTTAGTCTTTTGATAGTTTAGCAATCAAAGCGCTTAATAGCTGATATTCTTTTTGATCAAGCTGTAGGCGTGACCCAAGTCTAGACAAGCGCGATGGCAATGACTTTAGATGTTCGCTATTGGCTAGGCCACGCTGCACCATAAGGTCAGTGGTGCGCTGAGTAAGCTGTTGCAGCTGCTGCTGATTAATAGCAGGCTCATCCCATTGCTGACGCAAATTCACATTGATTGTCGATTGGGCATCTGTGCTTGTATCCAAATCTAAACTATCAGCTGTCTGAGTGTGCGTTTGAGCATAAGCAAAGATAAAGCTGGCGATGACTTGCACCGCTGATGCGACATTTAGCACAGGGTAAGCAGGATTGGCATCGATTTGAATGTGATAATCGGCATAAGCCAATTCTTCATTGGTTAATCCACGGTCTTCACGTCCAAATAAAATAGCAATATTTGGTTTGTTAGAAGTAGCAGCAGATGAGGTATCAGCATTACTATCGTCTGCACCTAAAGCTGCCTGTGCATCGATAAAGTCAAACATAATCTTAGCGGCTTGCGTAGGTGTCACGACAGGGCGCGGCATATGACGGCTACGACTGCTAGCAGCAAATACCAACTGACAGCCAGAGATAGCAGATTCTAAAGTGGGTGTAATCAAAGCTGACGATAATAACTCACTGCCACCCGCTGCATGAGACACACTGGTTTCGTCAATTGGTAATTTGGGATCGACCACCGTTAGACGAGATAAGCCCATAGTATGCATCGCGCGGGCAGCCGAACCAATATTGGCAGGCAAAGTCGTATTGACCATTACTACTTGTAGGCAAGCAAGATAGTCGCTTACTGTATGTGATGATACGGCTAATGAAGCGTCGTTACTCATTATTGTCCCAGTCTCTGATTGATTTCTTGTTCAGCACGGTGTAATGCAATGGCAATCTCTTCGATCAGGACGGCTTGCTCATTGATACGGCGCTCACGGCAGTATTCTTGTAACTGGCTGCTAAGACGGACTAATTGAGTCGTACCTAAGTTGGCGCTGGCGCCTTTTAAAGCATGAGCAGTTTCAAAACCATTGGCGTTATCGTCTTTTTGATGAGCAATTCGCAGCGCTGCAACTCTTTGCTTACTATCAGCAAAATATACTTGTATCAAATCAACAAAGTCTTCTTCAAGCAAGTCACGCATGTCCTCGAACTGTTCATGATTGATAATTTCTTCATCAGTTTGTCCGAGCATATTATTATTTGTAGTGTCATCCATGGTGGTTGTCCAATTTATAAAAGTTAAAGCAATAAGATTACTATAATGAATTTCTAAAACGTAATGTACGTCTTAGCTGTAATGGAAATGTAAGTTCTCTTCACTGACCAAAGTCTTTAATGTCTGCAAGTTGTCGTCATTTGGGTAAACGCGCCAGTGCTCAGACAGTCCGACATTTGCGATGCCATAGACTTCATAAATGCTTAGTCCAAGTGGCAGACAGTTATCATTGATAGAAGCGTCAGTATTACTCAGGGCGTTATTGGCATAACTGGCTGGCATACCGTTTTGATTGGCCGCATCATGGTTCATGTCGCTCTCTAATGCCAATAAATCATTACCGTTCTCATCATACAAGCTGCCACCCATTGCAGGATCGTAGACATTGTTACCGCCACTACCTTGCTCGTCTTGCTCTTGGTTATAAGCCAGACGCGGTTCGGGAATAATGTCAGCTTGGGCTGATTTGAGTAGTGGCTGTAAACGTGTGAGCAAATTAATATCACTACCGTGAACTTTGATACTGATTTTTTTGAGCCAACGTAGTCTGGCATCTACCATGCTCATGGCACTATCAAGACGTGCAAACAAACGTCCATCGCGCTCACGGATGCTGCCTTTGATGATGACGACTTCATCGATTTTCAACTGTTCTTTGACACGATTAAAACGCTCAGCATAACAGCTGACCTCGAGTCTCGATGTACCATCATCCAAAGTAATCACGTTGCGATTACCAAAGTTAGCAATATCTATAATAAGCCCTGAGAAATAGCAGCTGCCGTTATAGCCAGTATCAGTTAATTTGTCGAGACGCGCACCAGAGGTATAGCGCTTCAACTCATCCAAATACTCATTGATTGGATGTCCCGTTAAGTACAGTCCCAAGGTGTTTTTTTCAGCTTTTAGGCGGTGTTTGTCACCCCAAATGAGTTCTGGCGTCATGACTAACGGCGGCGCTGCGACCACACCGTCCATTTCACCAAACAAATCCATCATACCGATTTCGCGGTTTTGACGATCTTGCTCAGCAGCCTGTACTGCGCTTGGCAATTGACTCATCAAGGCGCCGCGAATCTCATACGCTTCATCGGCTGGCAAGTCAGGTCGTAGCGTGGCGGCAAAGTCATCAAAACAGCCAGCGCTGACCAACGCTTCAAGTGTGCGTTTATTGACTTTTTTGATGTCTACACGGCGGCAGAAGTCATATAAGTCTTTAAAAGGACCATCCGTGCGGCGTGCATCTACGATAGACTCTACCGCGCCTTCACCCACGCCTTTAATTGCGCCAAGACCATAGATGATATTGGTCGGAGTATCGGCAACGAAATGCCACTCACTACGATTGACCGAAGGATTGACTACGGTCAACCCAAAGTTTTCACGGCAGTCATTGATAAAGAACACGACGTTGTCGGTGTTGTTCATATCTGAAGTTAAGACCGCTGCCATAAATTCGGCAGGGTAGTATTGCTTTAGATAAGCCGTTTGATAAGCCAATACCCCGTAAGCCGCAGAATGCGAGCGGTTAAAACCGTAACCTGCGAACTTTTCCATCAAGTCAAATACACCGCCTGACGTGACTTCATCAATGCCTTGTGAGGTGGCACCAGTGACAAAAATATCGCGCTGCTTGGCCATCTCTTCAGGTTTCTTTTTACCCATCGCACGGCGTAGCATATCCGCACCGCCCAAACTATAGCCTGCCATCACCTGTGAGATTTGCATGACCTGTTCTTGATAGACAATAACGCCATTGGTGTTTTCTAAAATCGGCTCAAGATTGGGATGGTCATAAATGACTTCCTCGCGACCATGCTTACGGTCGATATACATCTCTACCATGCCTGCATCGAGTGGGCCGGGACGATACAGCGCACACATGGCGATGACATCTTCGATATTGGTCGGTTGCAGTTTAGCCAGATACTTTTTCATGCCCATACTTTCTAGCTGAAAGACCGCCGTGGTTTTGGCATCTTGCAGCAGTTTATAGGCTTTGCTGTCATCTAACGGCAAATCTTCTAAAACTAAGGCAGGTACGTTTTCTTTTGCACGGCGCAAATTAATATTTTCAACCGCAGCGTTGATAACGGTTAAGTTACGTAGACCCAAAAAGTCAAACTTCACCAAACCGACAGCTTCTACATCGTCTTTATCAAACTGGCTGACACGGTGACCTTCATCATCACAGTAAATGGCGCTAAAGTCAGTGATCTTGTGCGGAGCAATCAATACACCACCGGCATGTTTACCGACGTTTCGACAGACGCCTTCAAGCTTAATCGCCATCTCCCAAATCTCGATGGCATCTTCATAATCCATATTATCAGGATTAGAGATCAAGTCTTTGAGCTGTGGCTCTTGTTCAAGCGCTTGGCTCAGTGTGATGCCAGGCGTTTTTGGAATCAGTTTGGATATTTTATTGGCCAAAAAGTATGATTTGCTTTGTACGCGTGCCACATCACGCACAACCGCTTTTGCGGCCATCGTACCAAAGGTAATAATCTGTGAGACGGCATCACGGCCATAGGTTTGCGCGACATAATCAATGACGCGGTCACGACCTTCGATACAAAAGTCGATATCGAAATCGGGCATCGATACACGCTCAGGGTTCAAGAAGCGCTCGAACAGTAGGTCGTAATGAATCGGGTCAAGGTCGGTAATGTTTAGTGCATAGGCGACCAATGAACCTGCACCAGAACCACGTCCAGGGCCTACTGGCACGCCATTGGCTTTTGCCCAGCGGATAAAGTCCATGACGATTAGGAAGTAACCAGGGAAGCCCATAGATAAGATAATATCTAACTCATATGCTAGGCGTTCATCATATCTCTGACGGAAATCGTTCCAATTGTCCGTACGTGCCTCGACAGGAAACAGCTTGTCTAAGCGCTGCTCAAGACCGCGTTGTGACTCGGCACGGAAAAACGATTCAATCGTCTCGCCTTCAGGCACAGGAAAATCAGGTAGGACGTTAATACCAAGCGTTAGGGTGACATTGCAGCGTGTAGCGAGGCGCAAAGTATTGTCAATGACCTGCGGAATATCAGCAAATAATTGCTCCATCTGAGCTTGGGTTTTTAGATACTGCTCATCCGAATAAGTCTGCGGACGGTTTGGGTCAGCAAGGACATAAGAGCCTGCAATACAAACGCGGGCTTCATGAGCATCAAAATCATCCTGCTCTAAGAAACGCACGTCATTATGCGCAATGATAGGGATGTTATGTTTGGCACCTGAATGGATGGCTGCTCTAATAAAAGCATCTTCGCCTGAACGATTGGTACGCTTGATCGCAAAGTACAAACGATCATCAAATTTTGCCTGCCACTCAGTGAGTAGTTCATCGGCTTTTTCTGGCATCGAGCCGACCAATGCTTGACCCACGTCTGACTTTTCGGTGAGCAGTACAATCACACCTGCTGCATGCTCTAAGATATGACTGCGCTTAATAACCGGCGTGCCATGATTGATAGGATCAGCACGACCTTCGGTAAACCCAAGCGATACGATACGGGTAATATTTTGATACCCCTCGTTATTCATCGCGAGTAGGGTGAGGCGTGTGTCTTCATTATCCATGATGACTTCACTGCCAATGATAGGCTTGATACCCGCACCTAAGCAGGCACGATAAAACTTCACCGTGGCATATAAATTGGACAAATCGGTCAATGCCAACGCGCGCTGATTGTCAGCCGCAGCAGCTTTTACCAGCGGTTTGATACGCACGATAGAATCGGTGATGGAATATTCGCTGTGAATGCCAAGATGTACAAATGCCATAGAAGACTCTTACTGGTACGATCAAAGAAATAAGCTAGCGATAAAATAATTGATTATTATCAATCAATTATACTGATATCTAGAGGCCGATAAGACCTCGATAGCCATATTGATACGTTTTAAATGGGGTCGTCAATAATAGCATTATTTGCCGCAGACAGCCACAGGTTCAAAGGGTTTAATCTGCGTGAGTTAAGTCATTAAGATGTAAAAACTCGGTTATGGACAACAGCAAAAAGCCCTCAATATAACGAGGTATAGAGGGCTATGTGATTGATAATTAAAGTCAGTTTTTTAGTAACCAACCACCGCTGCATCGACAATACGTGGATCAGACGATCCATAAATACCGTTTGGTGTGAGCATGATCGATTGCGTAGATCCCATCGCGGATTTTGGACTGACCGTATGACCCATTGATTCGAGCTTTTTGACAGTATCAATATTCAGTGCTTTTTCCACTCGAATCTCATCAGGTAACCATTGATCGTGGATACGCGGCGCATGTGTTGCCTCAGCGATATTCATATCATGGTCGATGACGTTGGAGATAATCTGAGTGACAGTCGTGATGATTCGGCTACCACCTGGACTACCCGTGACGATGTAAGGTTTGCTGTCTTTGAATACGAGCGTTGGACTCATAGAGGACAGTGGACGCTTATTGGCTTCCACCGCATTGGCATCGCCACCAAGTAGACCGTAGCCATTTGGTACGCCTGGTTTGGCAGAGAAATCATCCATTTCATTATTGAGCAGAATACCTGTACCGTCCGCAACGAGACCAGTACCATAAGAGAAGTTCAACGTATAAGTATTGGCTATCGCATTGCCATCTTTATCAACGATAGAGAAGTGTGTGGTTTGATCGCTTTCATAAGGTAGCGGGTTGTTGGCTTTGATGGTAGATGCTGGCGTGGCTTTATTTGGATTAATCAATGTACGCAGTTTGTCTGCATAGGCTTGTGAGGTTAAGCCGCTGGCAGGTACATCGATAAAGTCGGCATCTCCCAGATACTCAGCTCGATCTGCATACGCTAACTGCATCGCTTCCGCCATTAAGTGAATAGTCTGTGCGCTGTTTTGTCCGTAGTCTTTGAGCGGATAGCCTTCTAAGATATTCAAAATCTGGACGATGTGAATACCACCAGAGGAGGGCGGCGGCATAGAGACAATCTCATAGCCACGATAGTCGCCTTTGACAGGTTCGCGAGCGATGGCTTGATAATTGGCTAAGTCTTGCAGGCTCATGCTGCCGCCTGCTTCGTTGACTGCTTTGACCAGTTTTTGAGCGGTCTCACCCTTATAAAACCCATCGGTACCCTGTATCGAAATCCGCTTTAACGAACGAGCAAGCTCAGGCTGCTTTAAACGTTCACCTGGCTGATAAGCGCTGCCATCAGGCTTAAAAAACACTTTTTTGGTACTTGGCCATTTCTGCAAGCGATCGCTCAACGCCGTGAGTGACTCTGACAAGCCAGCAGTGACTTCTATACCGTCTTCAGCCAGTGCTATCGCTGGTGCCATAACTTGCTCACGGCTCATCGTACCATGCTCTTCTAGCGCTTTTAGTAGTCCTGCTACTGTCCCTGGCACGCCAACTGCCAAGCCATGATAGCGAGATAAGTCGCTGACAGCATTGCCTTCTTTATCAAGGTACATATTGCGCGAGGCGCTACTCGGTGCTTTTTCACGGTAATCAAGTGCCACCGTTTTGCCTTGCTTGGCATCATAAATCATCATAAAACCGCCACCACCTATATTACCCGCACGCGGCAAGGTTACTGCTAGGGCAAAACCCACCGCAACGCCAGCATCTACCGCATTACCGCCGTCCTTTAAAATCTGCAAACCGATATCAGAGGCAAGCGCTTCTTGGGTAGCGACCATGCCGTTCTTTGCCCAAACTGGATGATGAATGGCGTCTTCAGAGTAAATAGCTTGGTCACTATTAATATTATTGGAGGTATTAGCATTGTTCAATGTGATGTTAAGTGTATTGGTCTTCGCTCGCGTGATGCGTTTGGTTTCAGATAATACCGTTGGACTATCAGCCACGATGGCCAAGTTTATGGCACTGGTATTGATTGATGTGTTGTTGACCGTCGCATTACTTATTGAGGTCGTTGACTCTACAGCCTGTGCGGATATAGATAGCAGTAGCGTACTAGTAATGAGCACGACGCTAGATTTGAGTAAGGTATTAATTTTCGGTTTACGCTGCTGAGCGGTTCGATGGTGGCGAGATAATAACTGTGACATCGCAAAGTCCTTTTTACGCGAGTGGAGAGAATAGAGCTAAGAAATAGATAAGCCTAAATAGTAACGAAAATATGAAATAGTAGAAAGTTGTTTATTATCTTTTGTGGTGTACGCTTTTATAGCGCTTGTCTGTATCAGCTGTATTTCAAATAAATGAAGTTGGTTTTCAAGTAAATGAAGCTACTGATAAGACAACAGTTATACAGAGAAAATTATTTATGAATGAAGAAATTCTTTAAAAATATTCGCTAATATTACTAAATTGTAACGTCCTGTGATATAAATAACGGTACCACTGTACACTCATTATCGACTGTCTATTCATACAAAGAGATTACTATGTCATCACACCATATTAATAACCGCAATCGACAGCGCTACTCTGAGACTGCGCCTGCTTGTTTATCGAACACTGATCATAAAAACTATAATGGCAAAAGCAATAACAGTCATCTATATCCAACCAGTAAATTGACGTCTATCGCCTTGATAGTTGGTAGTGCTTCACTTGTACTCGCAGGTTGCCAATCAACTCCAGCCAGCTCATCCTCCAATCTGTCGTCGAACAGCAGCGTCTCTAGTACTATGATGGACTTTAGTGTCGCAAATGCCGCGCAGAGCCAACGTCAGGGTCAAGCTTTTACTGCCAGTCAAAACGCTCAGGCCGCACGTTATGAGCAGCTGTTTGATCAAGAGAAGTATCCAAACACCGAAAACCAAGCCAAATCACACTTGCTAGCAGCCATTCGTCAACACTTGGCGACCGAGCATGTCGCAGTCGCCACAGCCAACTATCGCTCAGCACCATTTATTGACCCAAGTAGTATTGATGCAGGATCTAGTAGCTTGCTTAAAACGATTATAGAAACCTATGCGTATCAGCCTGAGGGTATGTATGATAGTAGCGATGATGAGGCGCAAGCTGAGGCTAGAGCAGAATTAGCAGCGGTAGGTGTAGAGTCGAATAAATGCAATAAAAACGAAGATGATGACGCTTATGAAGTCTGTGTGGTAGAGGGTATTAACTACGATTATGATAACGCGAAAGATTCGATAGAGTCCGACTATCCTAGTGATTATGATCAATCTAGAGCAGAAGCTGAAGCAGAGAGAAGAGCCATTGCTGCTATATTGGCCGAAGCGGGGGAGAATGAGCCTACGAGCAGTGTTACCAACAGCGATAACGAGTATGCTTACGATACAGCAGATGACTATAGTAGCGATAATTACAGTAGTGACGACTATGATAATTATGATGAATACAGTAGCGGTACTGAAGGTATGCTCTCAGGAATGTCAGGGTTAAGTCCCAAGTCAATGGCTGCAAAGTATGAAGCCATGCAAATGGCAAAACAGCAAGCTAAGACAAAGACGGTAAATCGTGGCAGCCTACCAATGTCATCTACAGGCATGATTGGCAATATACTTAATATGTTCCACCGCACTCCTGAGCAAATAGCTGCATCCAATGCTTATCAGTATGAGCATTTAACATTCAATAGTGTCAGTCAATACCGTTCCAAGCAGCGCCAACTACAAAGCGTCTATAGCTACGATTACGCCACACCAACGATTAGCTCATCGATACAGATACCGTTAGCATTTGATTTCAATAACAGCAGTGTCGTAGTAGATCCATCGGCCATTATGCCGATTGTTGCACTTGTTAACCCTGAGAATACGCCATTACCATCACAGATGACCTCGCACACGGTGAGCTTTGGTTTGCCTGAAAGTATCACGGCACAGTTGCCATCAGCGGTGCTCTATGATGCGGTGCTCAACGCAATACAGAACAGCATGGCTGAGCTCGCGCCTGAGCATTTTAGCGCAGTCGATATCAGTGGTGACACGTTTGCCAAAGAAGTCGGTGCGACTCGCGCTGTAAAAGTCTATTTCGGTAGTCAGCAAAGCGGTGAAATGATTGGTAAGACGCTCAAATATGTGACTAAAGCACTGCAAGAATACGTAGATGCCAATCCAGATAAATATCCTGATGGTGCCGCACTAAAGACAGCACTTGCTAAAGTGCAGTTATACAATAAAGGCTATCAGAGCGCGGATGTCGGTTCGCTATTGCAGCTTATCGAAGCTATCGGTCCTATCTCGTTTAATCAAATCAACTACTATTACTTAGACAGCTCAGATCGACTGTTGGCCAAGCAGCAACGTGTCAATATCGGTGGTGATTTGATGGGGTCGACCACAACCATGCTAAACCAAGTACGTTACGATAAAGCCAGCTTTAACCGTCATGCCTTGACACCACTGCTTGCTGAGTCTTTTGGTCCAGACGCGATGCCTGCTATCGATGGCAATGCATGGATAGCTAAGCAGCGCGATAAAAAAGACAGATTACAAACGGCTCGCTATGCACGCTACGACTATCAAGATAGCGGTGTCGAAGGTGCTTATAGCAGTAATGAATATGGCACTGATGAGTACGGTAACGATAATGACAATGGCGCAGACGCTGTCGATGAGAGCCGAGTTGACGATGCTCCAGATGATATGAATGAAAAATAGAAGTCGAATGACCTCATCTCATTGCATTTACGCTCATATCTATTAAGGATGAAAAATGAAAATAGTACCTCACACCATTGCACAACGTCTGCCATTTAAGACTAAAAATAATCTGTTAATCACCAGCGCATTTTTGACAGGGGCACTGTTGTTAACAGGTTGCCAGTCTACCAATTTGGGCCAGTCCAGCACGGCGGCTGTAAAACAAGCACCTAGCGTTGCTAAAAAAATACTAGAAACAGCACTACAAAAACAGCGTCGTCAGTCATTTAGCTATCATAGCAATCTTGAAATTGGCAATAACCAACAATTTATAGATGCTGATACTAATACTGGTACGGAGAAAATGGCGGCATCAGACTATGTAGATGAACACTGCGAAGAGGCACATGACCAAGCGTACGCGGCTCTAATCCTGCAAGCAGAACAGCAAAACAAAGATGTCTTAGCGGTGGATTACGTTACTAAGCGTGACAGCATAAGGCAGTCGTATTTTGAGTGCGTAGCTGCCTATCATGCATGGGATGACCATCAATACGATAGCGATGTAAAAGTAGCACCAGATTATCAAGCGCTATTTGATAATTATGAGGATAAACAAAGACCGTTAGATAGGAAGAAAGCACAGTTATTAGATGAGTACCTACTACAGCCGCTTTCTATCGATTCTCAAGGGATCTATCAACCGATGGCAGGCAAGGCTACGATGCTCGCCAGCGCGCAATATCAAGCACGTAATCATCACAGCAGCATCAACCAGCCTATTTATATGGATTTTAAAAACGGTGATATTTACCTATGGGCAGATAACTTTGCGATTCTAAACTCAGAATTGTTAGACGATAAACTCGGTACAAAATGGCAAAACAAGTGGTTAAAAATAGCCATTGATGATGGTACGTTGCCTAAAGGGTTTGGTGGTGAAGTCATTAAAAGCCACTTTGCGGCGTTAGATGCGACTTATGATGCGGCGCCTGTCGGCCAGTTTAATTATGTTACTCCTGACTCACTTGCTTCACTGTCTCCAAAACTGCCCGCGCACCAGTTATCGGCTATGCTACCAAGCGATCAAATCATTCGCCGAGTACAACGCTTTGAGGATTATCAAACGTCGCAACAGAAATATATGCAGATTTTCTACGATCGGATCAGTGAAAAATACCCAGAGCTGGTACAAGAACCCGAGCCGATGACAGCGTTTGAGTCGATTCGAAATCCAAAGGCATTTACCAGTAAGTCTATTGTACAAAAAATACTGGCTATGATAAAAGGTCAAATGCATGAGGGAGCAACGACAGGTGAAACCGTTGCCAACACAGAAGTACAGGAACTATATGGGTTTGATAAACGTGGTCAACTCAAGTGGGAGCACTTACGTCGTCAGTTAGATAACACTAGCGAAGCGAATAACAACAAAGGCATGAGGATAGATGTGTTGCAGCAGTATTCTGCTATTAGCAATAAGGACTTAGCGTTTCCTAACCTACCAAGTAATGTGCAGACGCCAAACGCTAGCAATAGTATTGATTTACAAAAGTATGCTCCAGAGCTGCTGCAATACTACCAAGATGGTAATGGCACGGCAGTAGGTAAAATGGTATTTAACATGTTGCCGATGGTCAGAGAGCGTTTTGGTTCGGTCGAGTAAATAGCGATTTTCGTAAAAATGATTTTTCCACATTCGAATAGGATAGGTATGAAACAATATTTAGTAGGTATATTTTCTGCTGTCATCACTTTTAGTTCTGCTCAAGCGGGATGTATTGGCAACTCATCGTTCTCCACATGTTCTGATGCTAGTGGAAATACGTACACAAATAATAGAATAGGGAATACTACATATACCTCTGGCTATAATAGTAGTACAGGAAGTAGCTGGAACCAAAGTACCAATAGAATTGGTAATACTTCATATACTAACGGTACCAGTGCTGATGGTGGTTCTTGGAATAAATCTTCTCAACAGATTGGTTCTTATACTTATCATAATGGTAGTGATAGTAATGGTAATAGCTTTAACTATTCCTGCAATCAATATGGATGCAACTAAAATATATAGACGATAAAAAATAAATAAAAAAGCGCACCTATTAACGGCGCGCTTTTTCATTTTATACGTATACAGCGGGGCAAAATAACACTTTTCCGGAGTGGCTTATTACATACCTTGATGCTGTTTGTCATGGCCTTTACGGTCTTTTGAATGCTTACGACCTTTTTCTTGTCTCTCTGATTTCATTTGTTCCATCTTTGCACGTTGCTCAGCAGTCAACACTTGAGCGATGGCATGTTGTGTTTGTACACGTTCGATAAAGCGTTGCTTTTCTTTTGCCGCTCGTTGATCAGCCAGACGGTTCAGAGCAGCAGTGTTCAAAGTGCTGGCATTGGTCAACGCTTGTATTTGCTGATCCATTTGCGCGCGTTCTGCTTGATGTTCTGCACGGTCAGCAGTGCGATCGCCACGTTTGTTTTGCATGATGGCTTTAATTTGCGCTTGCTGTGTCGCTGTTAGATCCAGCTTTGACATTGGGCCTCTCATCTCACCTTTTTTCATGCCATCTTTGTGGTTCTTTTGCATTTGTGCAGTTGGCGTTGTATCAGTAGTCGCGTTAACGCTGGTGCAAGCCGTTACTGTAAATATGCTAGACGCTGCTAATACTGAGCCTAATAGTAATTTTTTCATCATAATATCCTTGATTACATTGAGTTTGATTTAATAAGCACTAAATTTTTATCTCGCAAGTAGCATCTGTTGAACGTTATCGCTCGTTATGGTCAGCCATCTTAGAAATGCAATACTTGCTGTTGATAGGAGTATATTACGACAGTTAAAGGTTACGAACATTTATGAAGTATTAAGAAAGGTAACGTTTCTGGTGAATTAGCAAGTGCTTGCCTGATAATATGGTTAACTACCGTCTACGAGCAATAAAAATGCCACGGCGACAATTCTGCTAACCATATATCACAATGACATTTGTACGTGGACTTATTGCGTCATGATTATTATAGAGTGATTGGATTGAGTAAATAGAGATAAATAAAAATTAAAGGAGAGAAGCATGCCAAACATCCTGATAGGCGATGACGACGAAGAGTTAACTCAATTATTGCAAGAGTACTTGGACAATCACGGCATTCGCTGTGACTGCGTACATGATGGTGCAGCAGTCATACAACGACTCAAAGCAGTAGCACACGAAGATACGGTTTATGATTTACTCGTACTCGATATTATGATGCCAAAACTAGATGGGTTAAGTGTCCTGCGCCAATTACCAAATATTATCGATATTCCAGTCATTATGCTGACGGCAAAAGGGGAAGAGATTGATCGTATCATTGGTCTAGAGCTTGGCGCTGATGATTATATTACAAAACCTTGTAACCCTAGAGAGCTGCTAGCGCGTATCAACGCAGTGATTAAACGTACCAATACGACTGTATCAGAGCATACTCCGTTGCCAGAAAGTCGTTTGCATCTCGATCAAAATCAACGTGCCTGCCAGATAGATGGGGTGACGCTGCAAGTCACTGGTACAGAGTTTGATCTGCTCGTGGCCTTGCTCAAACAAAAAGGGGAAGTGGTAAGTAAAGCATGGCTGTCAGAAAATATCTTGCAGCGTGAGTTGCAGCCATTTGACCGTAGCCTCGATGTACACGTATCTCGCTTACGAAAAAAACTTCAGCCTTTCCACGATGAACCAATAAAAGCGGTGCGTGGAAAAGGTTATCAACTGGTGCTGTAATGACGGACATATCGATGAAAGCTTCTGAGCAGACCCTCAAAAAAGCACCTAAGTTTAAGATGCGCATTACTCTGTTTTGGCGTCTGTTTCTGAGCCTATTATTGACGATTTTAATTACTTCTGTATTGTCTATCATGGTAGAGCGCTGGTTAGCTGAAAAAGAGCTGACCTCTCGTATGGACGTGCAAATCGATAGTCTATTGATAAAGCGTGAAGATATGGTCGCGTCACTACGGGCTGGTGATATAGAGTCTGTCAGGCAGATGTATCGTCAAGACCGCCAGTTGATGAATCAAATCAGAGTCTATGATGAGCAGGGCGCTATCATATTCCCGCGTTATCGTGACAAAGATGAGCGCACGCAAGGACAACTGCAAAGTGGTCGGCAGCTAATGGATCGTGCAATACAACCGTTGCAGCAAATACCGTCTAGACCACCTAGAGTAGAGAATAATGCGTATGGTGTAGAAGGTCGCAATGCTGACAATAGACTGCGTGAGCACGACAATGAAATACCAAAAGATGAGCCGTCTTTTTGGCAAAAATTCCTAAAGCCAAGAACGGCAAGTAGTACAGCAGTGGCTGATATCGATACTCGTCCTGAACTGGCCGATATGTCTATTGAATTACCTGATGGTCAGTCAATCATCATACAGTTGCGTCCGCACCTACGTTTTTCAGACGTGGTAGAGATACAGCACGGTAATTTTCCAATACGTTTGCTATTGATTGTTATTTTTAGTGTACTGGTCTGCATATGGCTCAGTCGCACGCTAACCCAGCGAATTGGCCGTGTACAAAATACCGTACACCGTATGATTGATGGTAATTATCAAGCCAACCCAGAACTGTCCAAGATGGGTGATGATGAGTTGGGGCTACTTGCCAAAGACGTTGCTCATCTGTCAACGAGGCTCGTCGATAGTGAGTTGGCACGCAAGCAAATGCTTAGCGATATCTCACATGAGCTGCGTTCGCCACTTGCTCGTCTAGATGTAGCGACTGAGCTGACTCGAGACTTTGCGCCCAATGCCAATCGTTATCTGGACCGTATCGATAAAGAATCTACACGAATGAATGAGCTGATTGAGCAAATCATTCATATTCAATCCCTACAAATGCAGCAATATACCGTCGATAATTTGGAAAGTGAGGCAGTCGACATATCTGACATCATTAGTAATATCGGAGAGGATGTCTGCTTTGAATTTCAACATAAAGACGTGCATTGGCAATGGCAACCGCCTGTAGCCTCAGCGTTAGATAGTTTGGAAGGTTTTTGGACAGTCCAAGGTAATGCAGAGCAGTTGTATAGCGCACTTGAAAATGTCATTCGTAATGCCTTTATGCACACGGCAGCGGGTTCGACAGTGATTGCTGAAATTAAAGCAATACAAATGGACAATAAGGCACCAGCTGTTCAAATTAATATAACAGACGAAGGTGGCGGTGTCGCAGACAAAGACTTAGAACGTATTTTCCATCCCTTTGTACGGCTCGATACTGCTCGGCATCGTGATACTGGCGGCTATGGTCTTGGGTTGGCTATTGTTCATGCTGTAGTTATGGCGCATAAAGGATATATCAATGCTCATAACCGCCAAGATGGTATCCAAGGGTTGGTGGTTCAAATAGTGCTACCTAGCAGACAAAAAGATAAATAATGTAGAAACAAATTATGTAACCAACATGCGCTTATCATGTATTTTTAATGTGTATAAGCGCATATTTAGTAATAGATAAAAGCTGACTCTTCTTAAAACCGACGTAATTTATTATAAATAGACAAAAATTAAAAGTAATTATATTCGTTTATATGAATATAATGGACGAACGGTATCAAAACACGGATGAACGGCATTGTCTCTCTGTATATATTCGGTAATACTAATATATACAGAGAGTGATAAAGATTATACAAAACAGAACGTCTTATTCCTTAAAGACTACTACAACTATTATTTGAACAAGGTCTCATTATTATAAGCCTATAACCCGTTTTATTTTGTCACATCGTCTCTCTGGCATGGATCTTATCTCTGATTTTTTAAATCTGACAAGTCTGTAAGGGAGTACGCATCATGAACCGCATCTATAAAGTCATCTGGAATGAAGCCTTAAGTTGTTTTACCGCCGTTGGTGAATACGCGAAGGGACGTGGCAAATCTTCCAAATCTAGCGTTAGCTCTAACGCTACCATAAATACAACGTCTAACCTGTCCGTTATCCATACGTTACGTCTGAGCACTATAGCGCTTGGGCTACTAGCTGCTGGCTTTGGCATGCAGGTGAATGCATTGGGTACCTACTTTGTTGGTGACGACCCAACGCCTAAAATACATACCAATTCATTCCTTCACCAAACACTAACGGTGCAGGGTGGAGAAACGGTCACTGGCGATCCCAATACCAAAAATATTAGCGTGACTGCCAATAGACATGATAAGTCGCTAACGATAAAGCTCGATGAAAATGTCGATTTAGGGACTGATGGTAGTCTCAAAACGGGTGATACTTTAGTTGACAATTCAGGCATTAAGATTACAGCCATAAATCCAGCCAATAGTGTCACTTTGAGCAGTAGTGGTCTAAACAATGGTAATAATAAAATCATTAATGTAGCCGATGGCGACGTTATGGTAGGGAGCAAAGATGCAGTTAATGGCTCGCAACTTCATAGCTTAGCCAGTACGGTTACGGCTAACAAAACCAAGTACTACAGTGTAAACAGCAGCGCCACAGGGTTGTTAAGTAACGAAAACAATGATGGTGCAACAGGCTACAATGCGATGGCTATGGGGGGCAATGCCAGTGCATCTGGTAGCCAAACGATAGCCATTGGTAGTGGCGAGAGTGGTCAGCACACGACTGCATCAGGAGAACAATCCATCGCTATTGGTGCAAATGTTGTCTCAAAAGGTAGCTCTTCTATTGCTATCGGTGGTGACGATTTGAATGCTGCATCCGAGGCAAACATAGATGGAACAGCTAATGTTGGTCAAAACAGTGGTAGTGTCAATACGGTGTTTAGATCTTACACTGGTCGAGATCTCGTTGAACCAACACAGTATGATAGGAATACTGAAGCTGCAGGTGCAGCCTCCATAGCTATTGGCTCAAAGGCGCTATCTACAGGAGACTTGTCTACCGCTATTGGCGTGCAATCTAGTACAGCAGGTATTGCAGCTTCCGCCTTTGGTATTGGTGCATCAGCGAGCAAGGATGGTTCTGTTTCTCTAGGTGCCGGCGCTCAGTCTAATACTCAAGATGGCGTGGCGCTAGGATCACAATCTGTAGCTAACGTTGCAGGTGGTGCGCTTGGGTTTACTCCATCAAGTGCTAGTGTCATAGACAAAGCAGCTATTACAGCAACTAATAGTACAGGTCTTGGTGCAGTTTCTGTTGGTAGCTCTACTAATGGTACTCGCCAAATTGTAAATGTCGCAGCAGGTACTCAAGACAGTGATGCAGTAAACATATCTCAATTAAAAGCGTTAGATACTATCGTTGCTGGCATTGACTTCCCTATCCGCTCTAGCAGTACACAGCCATACACCACATCAGTAACAGGTACTGACGCTCTTGCCGTTGGCTCTAATGCCAATGCAAACGGTAATAATGCAACCGCTATTGGAGAGAATGCATTTGGAAATGCAAATGCAACCGTTATCGGTGAAGGCGCAAGATCTTCGTTCAACGGCTTTGCTGGTGGTCAGGAGGCCAAAGCGGGTGTTAATTCAGTGGCGATAGGTCAAAGAGCCACAAACGGAACCGCAAGTCGTGCGGTTGCGATAGGCTATGAAGCAAAAGCAACTGCCCAAGACACTATTGCACTTGGTCTTGATGCACAAGCTAAAGCGCAAGGCGGTGTGGCACTCGGTAAAGGTGCTAGTGCAAATGCTCTAAACAGTGTCGCTTTAGGTCAAAACTCTATTGCAGCTGTACAAAGCGGTGCATCTTTCTTAACCAATGTTGCTGCTGATGCCAATAACGGCACCGTCTCAGTAGGCGCTGTTGCAAGCGAACGTCGTATCATTAACGTTGCAGGTGGTTCAGCAGATACTGATGCAGTGAACGTATCTCAGCTAAAAGCTGTTACAAACATTGCTAATAGAGGTTGGGATATTAGTGCACAAGGTGATAGTGCTACCGCAAGTACGGTAGAACCTGGCGAATCAGTTGACTTTAATAGTAAAAACAGCAATATCACTGTTTCTAAAGAAGCAACCAGTAATGATGTCTCGTTCGAACTCAACAACAACTTAGACCTAGGTAATAACGGTAGTGTAAGAATGGGTTCGAGCTCTCCATTCGGTCTTGGTAATACAACGACACTTGATCGCTCTGGCCTCAAAACAGGTAACGTATTATCTAGTACTACCGTTGATGGCTTAGGTGTTAGAACGGGTAATGCACTGGCTAGTACATCAGTTAATGGCTTAGGAGTATTTGTGAATGGTCCACTAGGTATTCCTAGTACTGTTCTAACCATGGATGGTTTAACAATTATCGGTGGTCCAAGCGTAACAAGGTCTGGTGGTATCAACGCTGGTAATAGAAGGGTTGTCAATGTTAATGATGGCATACATGATAAAGATGCTGTCAATGTCAGTCAGCTAGAAGGTGTTAAAGAAACAGCTAACAAAGGTTGGGATGTCAGTACACAAGGTATCGCTACCACTGCAAGTACTGTAGAGCCTGGCGACTCAGTTGACTTTAACAGTAAAAACAGCAACATCATTGTCTCTAAAACATCAGACAGTAATGATATCTCATTTGAGCTCAATAATCAGTTAGATTTGGGAGGTGTTGGTAGTATACAGATAGGTAATACCTTTATGGATAACAGAGGTTTCACTTTTATTGATAGTAAAGTCATGCTAAGTAGCCGTGGTCTAGACAATGGAGGCAACACCATTCGCAACGTTGGGGAAGGTGTGCTAAATACGGATGCTGTCAATGTTGGGCAGTTAAAAGATGTCGCCATTGCCTTGGATCAAGGTTGGGGCATTACCGCTCAAGGTGATATCGCTACGATGGTAAAACAAGGAGATGCTGTCGACCTTAGCAGTAAAGACGGTAATATCAAGGTATCTCGGAAATCAGTGAGTGATGTGGCTGCTTTCGATAGTAGTCCATCATTGCAAGCTGCAGCCATACCTACCAATGCTAATGATATTAGCTTTGATCTGAACCCAGATATTACTTTGAATAGCGTAACCACTGGGGGTACGGTCATGAATGACGATGGACTGACCATTGCAGGTGGCCCAAGCATCACAAAAATTGGTATTGATGCCGCTGATACCAAAATTACCAACGTTCAAAATGGAGAAGTTTCGGCGACAAGTCAGGACGCTATAAATGGTGGTCAGCTTTATGCCCAAGGAGCTGGTATCAGTAGTATTATCGGTGGTGACACTGTTTACAACGCCGAAGATGGTACTTTTACCAACGGTGACATTGGTGGAACGGGTGAAAGTAATATCGATGGTGCGATCGCTTCTATCAGACAAGGCACGATTGAAATTAGTGAAAATGTGCAAATTAACACAGAGAGCATTACTACTAATACAACCAATATCGCGACCAATACGACAAATATTGCTACGAATACCAGCAATATCACGACCAATACGACAAATATCAAAACCAATACGGATAAGCTAGATGCTGGACTCAATTTTGGCGCAGACAGTGGTGCCAATATCAACAAACCAATTGGCGATGAGAGTGTCCTCAGCTTTACTGGTGGCAATAACATCACCACCACAGCAGATGGCAGTAGTATTAAGTTTGATCTAAACGGTAATATCAGCGTTGATAGTGTCACAGTTGGAACAACGGTTATCAATAGTGAGGGCATTAGTATGCAAGATGGGCCAAGTATGACGTCTCAAGGTCTATATGCTGGTAACCAACGTATGACCGGTGTCGCCGATGGGGTCGAAGCAACAGACGCCGTCAATTATAGTCAGCTTAGCGCGCTTGATAGTCGACTCAATAACAATATGAGCGATCTTGGCTACAAAATCGACGAAGTAGAAGATGATGCAAATGCAGGTATCTCAGCTGCAATGGCAATGTCGGCAATGCCTCAGGCTTATATCGCAGGTAAGTCACTGATTGGTGGCGGTGTCGGTACCTATAACGGAGAGAGTGCCGTAGCGATTGGTTTCTCTAAATTATCTAATGACGGTCGCTGGGTCATCAAGGTAAATGGTACAGCAGATACTCAAGGCAACGTAGGCGGTGCAGTTGGTGCAGGCTTCCATTTTGACTAACAAAGCCTTTCAATTGTAGTTATCGGTAGGCTATAAAAAAGCAAGACATCCAATGTCTTGCTTTTTTACGGCTTAAAGATAAACAATTAAAGTAATAAAGCTAGCGATAAATCAAAATAAGCGCTTGTAAATTGTGTCTCACAAGCGCTTATAATTTATAATTAAGGTGCTTCTATATTCTGAACATTGCGCCATTCGGTGTCAGTCCAACATAGGCCATACCTGCTTGATTCATCCAGTGAGGTTGAATAATGCCATGCTGCAAAATCGCATGGATATCTCTATGTGCTCGTTCTATCTTGTGCTTTTTATATAGGGAAGCCGTGCCTGCGACTGCGTAAATTTCAGATACCATGTCACGAGCTTCTCTTGCGGCCTCACAAGACGCTGCCCATACATCTGCAAGCTGTATATCAGTAAAGGTGTTCTTCTGTTGAGATTCTTCCCATAGTATCTCGACACTATGATGCAGTTGGGCGCGTTTTGATACCAGTATTGTTTTGCTCTTAGCAATAGTAGCCTGTACCGTTGCACGGTCGCGTAGATCTGGACTCTTACCCGGTGTTACTCTCTCAAGGCACATATCAACCAAGTCATCCATGGCGGCTTTTAATACGCCTAGCGCCATCGCCGCACAGCCAGCAGCATTGATACAACCAATAGGCAGTCGACTGTAGGCAGTATCGACAGCCACAGGACTGTCAAAGTCAACTGCATAAGCCTCTCTGACAAAAGCGTCTTTGACGACTATATCGTGGCTACCTGTGCCATTTAGGCCACCCACATCCCACGTATCAATGATTTTTACATCTTTTTTAGGAATAAAAAATAGCTTTAAATTTGCACCCGGGCCAAGGGTCGTAGGAGAGCCTTCGGAGATAACGAGACAACGGAGCACAAACCAGTCAGCCAATTGGCATCCAGAGACGAGTGTCCATTGTCCTGATACCATATAGCCATTATCTGCTGTTTGGGCCGCGCCTTCAGGACGTGCGGAATTGGCATAAATATGAGAGGGGTTACTGTATACCTCTTTCATACTGGACTCGTCCAAAAATCGACCGAATGTACAGGCTAAATGGTTGTTCCAAACGATCCAAGCAACGGAGGCCTCAGCACTGGCCAACGTCTCATAAGTTTTTAGCGTTTCTACTGGGTTTCCTGCCCATCCTCCTAACGATTTAGGCAGCCCCATTCTAAACAATGCAAATTCTGAAAGTTTATTAACCACTACGGGCGCAATTTTTCTAGCACTTTCTGTTTCATCTCTGAACATGATTGCTGATGCATAAATCTTGTTTGCTGCATCCGATGGTAGGGTGGTTATCTCTGCTGAGGATATATCATTCATATTGTTCAACCTTATTGTGATGAATAAGACAGTACTTTTTTCTATAGCTGATAAAGTACAAATTTGAGCGATGACAAATGCTTATATAAAGAATAACCAACAGCTGCCCACCATACAACCGTTAATATGAATATATTAAAAATTATATTGTAAAAATTGAATAAATAATAATCAATGAGGCTAAATTCAGCGATTAAGCTGTAAAAATAGGTAGGGGTAAAGAATAGCGAAGAATAAAGCTCGACAAATATTAAGTGTTAATTCTAAGTCACTTAATATTTGGCCAAGAAGATAAATATTCTATAAAGATAGGTATCCTATAAAAACTGTCTTAAATTAGGCATCACGTTTCGGTGCATCAGGCTGCATCATAGGATCCGCATCTGCAAATGCCTTTAGTGTACGGCAACGAGTATCAATGGCGACGATGTTGGGATAAGCGCTTAAATCTACTTTGAAGCGGCGAGCAGAAGAGACTTGCGGAATCAAATAACAATCTGCGAGAGTAGGACTGTCCCCATAGCAGAACTGTCCGCGATTGTTATCCGCCGCTAAGCGTGTCTCTAAAGCGGCAAAACCTTCACTGATCCAGCGATTGCACCATGCAATCACATTTTCCTCGTCGACTGAAAGCTCGTTACGCAGGTACTGCAAAATGCGGCGATTATTGATTGGGTGGATGTCGCAACCAATCATGGCGCTCAGCGCGCGTACCTGCATACGCCCAGCAGCATCATTAGGCAATAATGGATACTCGGGGTAGACCTCTTCTAACCACTCCAAGATAGCTGGACTTTGATATAATAATAAATCGTCAGTCTGTAGGACAGGTACTAATCCTTGCGGATTAATCGCTTTAAAGGCAGATTCTAACTGCTCATCCTGTGCCAGATTGATCGTGATATCATCGTAATCTAAGCCTTTTAGGTTCATAGCGATACGAGTACGGTAAGACGTGCTACTACGAAAATATCCATAAAGTGTCATCATGATTCATGTCCTTATGTAGATGTGTTTTTATAAAGATAAATATTATGAAGTAAGATCTATATCTCAGTGATATTTGATCGGGCAAGCCATTATTGAACAAACCACTAACAAGCAAAATTAAAAAATAACCAAGCACACCAGAATCGAGCAAATCATGCCAGCAGACAAAACCCTTGTAGACAGTTCTATCAGCAGTAAAAACCAAAGTGGGGTCCAGTCGCTTGAGATTGGGCTGTCGATACTCGATGTGCTGATCGACCGTAATGAGCCTATGATGCTAAAAGATATCGCTGAAGCCATGCAAATGCACCCAGCAAAATCCCATCGTTACTTGGTCAGTCTCATCCGTAAAAACTACGCGCGTAAGCTTGATGATGGCCGCTATGGGCTTGGCGATAGAGTCAATGCATTGGCATCACTAGGACATACGGAACTCAACCAAAACAATCTTTTGGCACGTCTCACGCAAGTGGCTAATGAAATCAAAGACACCTTAAATTGCGGTGTGCAAATTGCCAAATGGTTTAGCGAAGGCCCTATTATTATTCAGTCCGTTGAGCCAGACAGTCCGATTAGCATCATTACTCGCATTGGCTCACGTATGCCTCTGACGACATCGGCCACAGGGCAGTTATTTGCCAGTTATCAACCTGATGCCGTCATTCAGCCATTGGTCACAGCTGAGTGGCATACGAGTAATACCGCCGCAAATATGGCCGAGAAGTGGCAGCACTTTACCCAGCTACAGGCCAAAATTCGTACGCAAGGCTATGCAACAGTGACGGGCGATATGCTCATGGGGATCAACGCCATTACGATTCCCGTTATATTGCCGCAGCTTGCCAATAGTACTACTAAACCATCCACGAGTAGTGATAAAACTGCTGGTGAAGATTTACCGCTAGAATATGCTATTACTATCATTGGAACCACAGAGCAGTTACCGATGAGTGAGCAACATAACGTGGTTGAACAAATACTGGCGATAGCACAGCGTTATCACATTGCCTAGCCAATAATGGTGCTATAAGCTAAGGCGATCCTTCAATTCATCCTCTAAACCATACAGCCGCTACTGGCCGCTTTTGCTTTTTCGTATACGTTGTCAGCATCTAGGCCAGTTGCATTTACTTCATCAAGGTAATGCTGCGAACCTTCCATTAATGGACCTCTCCAATCTGGGTCGTTGAGTGGATCAGGGATATCAATCATAATATCGCCTTTTTCTTTGGCAGCGGCCATTGCTTTGGCATTGCTAACGTCAAATACTTTAGAGATATGCGCTGCTAGCTCTGCGCCAGAATTATCATCGATTACTTTTTTGAGGTCATCAGGCAAACGGTTGTATTTCTCCTTGTTCATGCTAATCACAAAGGTAGAATTATAAAAAGGAATATTGGTGTGCGTATTGATCAGCTCATCAAGGCGAAATGCTTGAATGGGTTGCCAAGTAAAGCTGAGCCCGTCAATGACACCGCGCTGCAGAGAGGTATAAGTATCACTGGCAGGCATGCCGACAGGTGCAGCACCAGTGGCTTCGATAATATGGCTAGCAACCGCAGAAGGTTGGCGAATACGTAGACCTTTCATGTCGGCTGGCGTGCGAATCGGTTTATCAACCGTATGAAGCGCACCTTGACCAGTCCCTATCAAAGCGAGCAAGTGAGTGTCTTCGTACTCGTCTTTAATGATACCGTCATTATATAGCTTATGAAGTATACAGCTCTGCTGCTGTGCAGTATTAGTGATGCCTGGCAACTCTACAATTTGAGTCAAAGGAAATCGTCCTGCTGTATATCCTTGTGCTTGCATACCAATATCCACACTACCTTTCGCCGTAGCGTCATAGGTAGCCCCTGGTTTGCTGAGCGTTGCAGAAGGGTAGATCTCAATCTTTAAGCGGCCGTTTGAATCCGCTTCAATTTTCTTTGCCCATGGCTCTAACGCTTCGGTGTTTATATTGTCAGTGGCAGTCATAAAGTGTGAGAACCGCAACGTTGTCACTTCACCTGCATCTGTAGACGCGCCTGTTGCTTGGTCGTTATTGGAGCAACCAGTCATCGCAAGCGAGGCGGCTAAGAGTATTCCTAGAGGGGTTCTTATTTTCATCATAGAGTCCTTTCATGATGGTGATATATGGTTCGCTATTTATTGATACCTAGAGTAGGTCGTCAATTAGCACCTTTATAATTAAAGCGATGATTAACTAATCATTTAAAAACGTAGCAAGCAGGATTACAGGAGAGTTACTCGCCGACAGGAGCAACTTCGCGTGCTTCAGCCCACTCATCACTATGCAAAAACTGTGTATGTGCTGGGGCGCGTTTGGTACGAGACCACTCATCTAGCATGTCTTGCTTGATGGCATCTGTAATCATCGATACTTTGTCTTCTGAGGTTGGATCATCATAGGTCAGCTCTAGACGATGACCATTGGGATCAAAGAAATAAATCGAGTGAAAGATGCCGTGATTGGTCACGCCAATGACATCAATGCCGGCATTTTCTAAATGCTCTTTGGCAACGATTAGCTCGTCACGGTCCTTAACCTTTAGCGCTAAGTGCTGCACCCAGCTTGGGGTATTTGGATCAAAGCCCATCTCAGGTTGATTGGGTACTTCGAAAAATGCTAAGACATTGCCATTACCAGCGTCCAAAAAGACGTGCATATAGGGGTCAAAGGCTTTGGTCGAAGGCACATGGTCTTCTGCGAATGCCAAGATGAAATCCATATTTAGATTTTTTTTATACCATTCAACGGTTTCTTTGGCATCTTTGCAGCGGTAAGCCACATGATGAATTTTCTCAATTTGAAAGCTCATATCAAACTCCTTTTGATAAGGCGTGTCACTCATTTGGCTTTATTCACATAACGATGAGTAGGTGAATGCGTTTGTCTTTCTATCCGCCTGCATGAGAATTCTCACACCTATTTTGCTATTTCTCTAACTATGTTATTTCTTAAATACTATTTATCAAAATCAAAGCTCAGCGCTGGTAGTACTTTGCCGCGTACTTCACCAAATCCAACACGTATGCCGTCTTTTTCGCTATAGCCTTTCATGATGACCGTGTCACCATCTTCGATAAAGCTGCGCGTCTCGCCGCCTTCAAGCGTGACTGGTTTGGTAGCGTTCCAAGCAATCTCTAGCATTGAGCCATAAGAGTCAGGCGTTGGGCCTGAAATCGTACCTGAACCCATCATGTCACCGACTTCAACTTTGCAACCAGTGATGGTGTGGTGGGTGAGCTGTTGTGCCATTGACCAATACATGTATTTGAAGTTGGTCTCACAAATGACCGTCGCTGTTTCCGAATTTTCAGGTAGTAACTCAACTGATAGGTTAATATCAAAGCTGTTATCGCTCGCTTTTTCATTTAAATAAGCGAGTGGCTTGGGCTCTTGAGTTGGGCAAGCTGTTTTAAACGGCTCCAATGCATCCATGGTGACAATCCAAGGGGAAACCTCAGAGGCAAAGGTCTTGGCATTAAATGGACCTAATGGCACGTATTCCCATTTTTGGATATCTCGTGCTGACCAATCATTGAGCAACACCATGCCAAAGATATGATCAGCGGCATCATCTACGGCGATTGGCTGACCGATATGATTGCCTTTACCAACGACAAATGCGGTCTCTAGCTCAAAATCCAAGCGCTTACAGGCTGAGAAGATAGGACGCTCATCAGGGCTAGGCTTTAGCTGACCAGATGGACGTACGATATCAGTTCCACTAACGATGACGGTGCTGGCACGTCCGTTATAACCAACTGGCATTTCAGTCCAGTTAGGCAGGAGGGCGTTGTTTGGATCGCGGAACATGGTGCCGACGTTGGTCGCGTGCTCTTTCGATGAATAGAAATCGGTAAATCCCGGTACTTGCACTGGCAAATGCATGGTGACGTCTGCTTGCTTAAATAGCGCCTTTTTTTGCAAGTCTGCATTGTCACGTAAGGTGTCAGTGTCGCTAGACAGCAGTGTTTGAATGGTCGTGCGTGCCTGCGTCCAATTGTCTCGACCAGAATCAATAAAAGCATTTAGCGTAGATTGGTCAAAATACGGACCACCGTCTAAACTTAATAATCCTTCGGCTTCGAGTACAGATAGATCCAGTACATGCTCACCAATGGCAACGCCTGCACGGCGCTTGTTATCACTAGCAGCGTCTTTAGTTTCGCTAAAGATGCCATAAGGGAGATTGTGAATAGAGAAGTCAGAGTCAGCAGCGATATCGATAAAAGAGGTGAGGGTGTTGTCAGTCGTTGACATGATTTGCTCCTTGCTAATATACATTATGAATTACGTTATAATTAATCACTTACGTATAATGTAATTTATTGATATATGGATTGCAAGTTTTTTGTACAATGTCTTTTGTTAAAAGGCTGCTTTGAAAAGTGGTTGTCAGTGTTTTAGCTAAACGGTTCTGACTAGACGGTTTTGACGAAATAATTTTGATTAAATGCTAGGCATAAAAAAAGGCCGAGCAATCGCTCAGCCTTTCTTATCCGCGTTTATTTTTTATCAAGTTACATATTGATTAACATGTTAAGTAACTTGGACTAATTAGTCTTTTAAGACGTCTGCCATGGCATTGGCCACATAGTCGATGTTGCTGGTATTTAGGCCAGCCACACACATACGTGAGTTAGAGACCATATAGATACCAAACTCAGTCTGTAAACGCTCAACTTGCTCAGGCGTGAGACCAGTAAAGCTAAACATACCGTTTTGACGAGTGATGTAATCAAAGTTACGGTGAGGGATTTTGGCTTCTAACACTGACTTTAGCTTTAGGCGCATGGCTTTGATACGGTCGCGCATCGCATAAACTTCGCCAACCCATTGCTCATGTAGTGCTTCATCGTTCATGACGATATCGACCACACGTCCACCATGTGACGGCGGGCTTGAGTAGATACGGCGTACGGTTGCGTTTAGCTGACCGAATACGCGATCGGTTTCGTCTACAGTTGGACAGACGACTGATAGGCCGCCGACGCGCTCGCCATATAGCGATAAGTTTTTAGAAAATGAGTTGCTAACAAACAATGGCAAGCCCATCTCAACCGCTTTACGGATAGCGTAAGCGTCGCTGTCCATGTCTTCGCCAAACCCTTGATAAGCGATGTCCATGAATGGAATCAGCTCACGCGCCTTCACGACATTGAGTACAGTGTCCCATTGCGCTTGGGTCAAATCCATACCGGTTGGGTTATGGCAGCATGGGTGTAGCAAAATGACGTCGTTTTTGTTTAATGTTTCAAAAAACGCAATCATTTCATCAAATTTGATGCTGCTGTTGGCTTTGTCGTAGTACGGGTATTTACCGACTTCTACATCAGAGCCTTCAAAGATAGCAATATGGTTGCCCCATGTTGGATCGCTCACATAGCACTTAGCTTGTGGGAACCAGTCATGAATAAATTCAGCACCAACTTTCAACGCGCCAGAACCACCGATTGTAGCGATAGTAGCGACCAAACCGTCTTTTAAAATTTGGGCGTCTTTACCAAATAGTAATTCCTGACAGCCTTTACGGTGGCCTGGCAGACCTGCCATTGGCAAGTATGGACGCGGGGCGATAGGATCAGCAATACGCTCTTCGGCTGTTTTTACACAGTCGAGTACGGGCAATACGCCATTCTCATCATAATAAATACCAATGCCTAAATTGACCTTGTTAGGATTGCTATCTGCTGAGTATTTTTCCATAAGACCTAAGATTGGATCACCAGCGTAATAATCGATACGTTCAAACATGCCATTTCCTTATAAAAATATAAATCGAGCAGCCGAAAATCATAGAGCAAATCGTGGCTGAACTCAACATGAGAGTGGGTTATATTCGGCAATTAATAAAATAAATAGCCAAATAGATTGTTTATCCGTCTATCAAGTGCATTTGACATGCTATACGTCATTCGCTAGACGATGATTCAGAGTGATGTAGGTCGTTATAATGAGTCGCAAAATACGTTTGCAAAAACTGCTTAAAGGCAATCGTCGCTGGAGAGAGCGCCCGTGAGGCACGCTGATAGATAAAAAATTGCCGCATTTTGACTGGTTGAGTGAGTGGTCGCATCAGCAGACCATTGGCACTGACCCAATCAATAACTTCAGGCATATAGGGCAGACACAGCGTAATGCCAAAGCCTTGGCGTGTCATCTCAAGTGCGGTGGACATAAAGTTCACCTTGTAGCGGGCTTGTTGCACATGAGCGGAGATAGAGTCGTCGAGCTCTGCGGTTACTTGATCGAGGAACGGACCTTGTAAAGTAATCAGAGGTGTCTCTAATAAATCTTGCCAAGTAATTTCGTCTCTTTGTGCCAGTGCATAATTGTCTGGCATAACCACACAAAATGGTAGCTGATACAACAAGTCAGCCCCGATATCATCTTCAGTTTCTATAAAACCAAGCTCGGTGCCAACCCCTAAATCGACTTCGATATCTTGGATATGCTTAAGCAAGTTTTCTGCTGAACAGTCTAATAGTGAGACGCCAATATTTGGATATTCTTTGGCAAATTGAGCGATGACGGCAGGTAGGGAAGACGCTGCAAACTGTGATACAGCCAAGCGCACCTGACCTTGGGCCAAGCTGGTCAAGCTACTTGCTTCATTTTCAAACAGCTGCATCTCATTCAAGATGCGACGCGCTTGCGGTAGTAGATGCCGTCCTACTGCTGACAGAGACAACTGGCGAGTGGTTCGATCAAACAGCACGATACCGAGGCCAGTCTCTAATTCCTTAATCAATCCACTAACAGCAGATTGGGTCAAATACATCTGTTCGCTGGCACGAGTAAAGCTGCCGTTGTCAGCGACTTTGATAAATGCAGTCAATTGGCGAATGCTGATATTCATAAGTAAACCTGATAAATAAATCATAAAAAACAATTAGTCTTATAAATAAAGCTAATCTAATATAAATACAACGTCAACAATAAAGATTGATTATTAATCGTTTTATAGACTTTTACTATTGATCGACTTTTACTATTGATCGACTTTTACTACTCATCGATTTTCTATTACCAATTGAAATTAAGGATAATTACAATGGCAGATTTATTTGACAACCCAATGGGACTAAATGGATTTGATTTTGTCGAGTTTGCTTCTCCGCAGCCTGATGCAGTCGACGCATTGTTTAAGCAGCTTGGTTTTGCTCATGTCGCCAATCACCGTTCAAAAGACGTTGCTCTATATCGTCAAGGTGATATCAACCTTATCCTAAACCGTGAGCCAAAAAGCCAAGCCAGTTACTTCGTTGAAGAGCACGGCGCTGGTGCTTGTAGTATGGGCTTTCGGGTAAAAGATGCCAAAAAAGCGTATGAGCGTGCGGTAGAAATGGGCGCGCAGCCAGTAGATGTGCCAACTGGGGTGATGGAGCTTAGATTGCCTGCTATCAAAGGTATTGGGGGCTCACTAATCTATTTGATTGACCGCTATAAAGACGGCGAATCTATCTATGATGTCGACTTTGAGTTCTTTGCAGATATCGACAGAAACCCTGTCGGCTATGGCTTCAAAGTTATCGATCATCTAACGCACAACGTCTATCGTGGACGCATGGCATACTGGGCAAAATTCTATGAGCGCATCTTTAATTTCCGCGAGATTCGCTACTTTGATATCAAAGGTGAGTACACAGGACTAACCAGTAAAGCCATGACCGCACCTGATGGAAAAATCCGTATTCCATTAAATGAAGAAGCCAAGCAGGGCGGTGGTCAAATCGAAGAGTACCTGATGCACTTCAATGGCGAAGGTATTCAGCATATTGCTCTAGCCAGTGATGATTTGTTTGCCAGTATCGATAAGCTAAAAGCGGCTGGTATTCCGCTTATGACCGCACCAAATGCTGCTTACTATGAAATGCTGAGCGAGCGTTTACCGAACCATGGTGAAAATGTTGCTGACTTGCAAACGCGAGGTATCTTATTAGACGGTACGACAGAAGGCGGTGCGCCGCGTCTGCTACTACAGATTTTCTCTGAGACCATCTTGGGTAGCCCAGTATTCTTTGAGTTTATTCAGCGTAAAGGCGATTATGCCGATGGCTTTGGTGAAGGTAACTTTAAAGCGTTGTTTGAGTCGATAGAGCGCGACCAAGTACGTCGCGGCACAGTCGGTCAGCCAGAGACTGAAACCCTATAGCATTATCTAACGCTTAGACCACGTTTAATCAACGGACAAGACAAAAGGAGTTTGTATTGTCCTTAATAAGAGCATTACCTAAAAGCATACTGCAAAGGTAATACTCTCATTGCGATAAAAGGAACACAGGCATGGAACGCCTATCACAGATAGATTCTCTTAATACTGCCATCGGTACCAATAGCGTTGCGACTAATAAGCAAAGCGACGATGCGGCCAGTCATTCTAACGCGACACATAAAAAACAGCCGTATATCTCACACCAGCCAGATAGTAATGGTCATATTCACTATAGTGATGATGAGCATGCGATGTGGCAAGCGCTGCTGGCACGTCAAGCGGAACAAACGCCCAATCGTGCATGTACTGCATATTTAGAGGGTTTGACTAAGTTAAATTTACCGACGACGCATATCCCGCAGTTGCACGATATCGATGAGGTATTACAAGCGACCACAGGTTGGCAGACTGCTGCTGTGCCTGCATTAATCAGCTTTGGTAAATTTTTCAAATTACTGGCCAATAAGTCCTTTCCTGTGGCGACATTTATTCGTCGATTCGATGATATGGACTATATTGAAGAGCCTGATATTTTTCATGAAATCGTTGGGCATTGTCCGCTATTGACCCATCCTGCGTTTGCAGCCTTCAACGAAACGTATGGTAAGCTTGGTCTTAGCGCGACGAAAGAGGAGCGCTGGTTTTTAGCACGACTGTATTGGTTCACTATTGAGTTTGGGTTGGTTGGAAGTCGTATAGAAAATCGTAGGATTTACGGCGGCGGTATATTAAGTTCACCTTCTGAAACGGTCTATGCGCTTGATCGGATGCCGCGAGAGCTTTCAGTCGCTCAAAATAAGCCGCAATCTCAACCTCAGTCTCAACCTGAGCACCGAGCGTTTGATTTGCTCGATGTGTTGCGTACGCCTTATCGTATCGATCAGATACAGCCGATTTACTATGTCATCGATGAATTAGATACCTTATTTGATATCGTCAATAGTGACATTATGGGTGCGGTAAAAAAAGCTATGTCGCTTGGTCTATTTGAACCGACCTATCCAGAAAAAACTCGTTAAAAACGTCAATTCAAAATTAAACATGAAAACCAACACTTCAGTGCGGAATATTGAGATAGCAGCAAAGCTATATCAACATGAACGTACGAGTATTAGAAAGTAGCTATCAAAACAACCATTAAAAACTGACATCGAAAACAGCCACTATAAAAGGATTTTATTATGACAGCATTATCACAAAACAGCTGCGAAGCTTGCCGCATTGGCGCACCGAAAGTTGATGAAGCCGAAGCACGAGAACTATTACCACAAATTCCTGATTGGTCACTAATCGAGGTGGGTGGTATTCAGCAATTGCAGCGTCAGTATAAATTTAAAAACTTCGTCTCAGCAATGGCATTTGCCAATCAACTGGCAGACATCGCTGAAGCAGAAGGGCATCATCCGGGGATATTGGTAGAGTGGGGTAAGGCTACGGTCACTTGGTGGTCGCATAGTATTAAAGGGTTGCATCGCAATGATTTTGTCATGGCAGCTAAGACCGATGACTTACTTAATAAGTAACGCATAAGTCATTCGGTTATTCGCTAGCAAACCCGTTTTCTAACGCTATAAAACTAACGCTCCCAAATTCAAACCCACTCTAATGCCAGCCTGAGCTGGCATTTTAAGGATGTGTCATGCCACCAAAACCCCTCACATTAATCAGTGCCAAGCTCGCCTTTATCATCTCCGCCATCGTCATCGGTATCATGGGTATCACCATGATCGGCTTTGGCTGGGTGCCTCATCTGTCTCTTATCTTAGCCATCTGTGTGCTACTGGCTATTGGTATGTATAAAGGACTCAGCTTCGATGACATGCAAGCACAAATGGCCTCAGGTGTCATGCGTGGTATTGGTGCCATCTATTTGTTCTTCTTTATCGGACTGATGGTTGCGGCTTTGATGATGTCAGGAGCGATTCCTACACTGATGTATGTAGGCTTTCAGCTGATCTCACCTGAGTACTACTATATCTCTGCCTTTATCTTAACCTCTATTATTGGTATTGCTTTGGGTAGTAGTTTGACGACTGCAGCAACGCTTGGCGTGGCGTTTATTGGTATGAGTAATGCTTTCGATGCCAATGTGGCGATAGCAGCGGGGGCGGTAGTATCAGGCGCGTTCTTTGGTGATAAGATGTCTCCTTTGTCTGATACTTGTACGATTGCCTCTTCTGTAGTGGGTATTGATCTGTTTGAGCATATTCGTAATATGATGTATACGACCGTGCCTGCGTGGGTACTGACGGTTATTTTGTTTTGGCTGTTCTCAGGACAGACGACTAGTGCTGATCTGAGTCAAGTGACGATATTGCAAGGTCAGCTGATAGACAGCGGTCTGGTACATGGGTATTCGGTACTGCCGTTTGTGGTACTGGTTGGGCTAGCACTGTTTCGGGTCAATGCGATTTATACGATTATCTGTACCATAGCAGCGGCACTTATTATTACTTATGTACATAGCTCACCAAGCTTTGGTCAATTGGGTGGTTATCTGTTTGCAGGCTATGCTCCTGCTGAGTCATTAGAGCTAGGGGAAGTAGGTGGTATGCTGTCGCGTGGCGGTGTACAGAGCATGTTCTTTACTCAAGCGATTGTGATATTGGCATTAAGCTTGGGTGGTCTGTTGACGGCACTAGGGATTCTGCCAGCACTGCTATCTGGTATTAAGGACACATTAACGACGTCAGGACGAGCGATATTCGCCGCCGCGATGTCGGCACTAAGCATTAACGTGCTGATCGGTGAGCAGTATTTGAGTATTCTATTATCAGGTACGGCATTCCGGTCGACGTTTGAGCGTTTACACTTACATCCTAAGAATTTGTCGCGGACAATTGAGGATGCAGGGACAGTGATTAATCCGCTGGTACCTTGGAGTGTGTGCGGGGTGTTTATCAGTCAGGCATTAGGGGTGCCAGTATTAGATTATCTACCTTATGCGTTCTTCTGTTATTTGTCATTACTGCTGACACTGCTATTCGGGTTCACGGGGCTGACGATTAGTAGAGTGAAAGAAGGAAAAGTCGTCGAAGCATGATAGATAATGATTGATAAAAAAAGGTGGGGCTAATATTAGCCCCACCTTTTTTGCTTCGAAATACGTATTTACTGATCTTCCGTTTGCGCATCCTGACTTTTGATAATTTTATGCTGATCTTCAGTGCTATTGACTTTCCAGTAGCTAGAAACATATAAATGCGTCTTTGGTATCGCGCGCTCAACTTTAAAGTACTGGCGCAGTGTACGCATACTATGAAATTCACACGCAGCCCATACAGCAGGTTGGCCATCAAGCCAGTTCAATGATTTAACACAGTCCAGTAAAGGACTATCATCTGCATTTGGATGCGCATTAATCACCCAATGTATCTCGACGTTCTCTGGTTTTTTGAGCGTCTGACGATCTGCTTCAGTCATTACTTCAAGTACTGCGTAACCACGAGCATCAGTAGGCAACTGGGCTAAGTTGACCGTAATCGCTGGTAGCGCAGTCATATCACCGACTAATAAAAACCAATCTGCTTCATTATTGATGAGTTTCTTTGGCCCTGGACCACCTATTAAAATTTGATCGCCGACTTGAGCATTTCGTGCCCATACCGATGCAGGTCCTTCTGTTTCATGCAAAGCAAAATCAACATCTATTGCGTCATCACGTTGCACGCTCACCGTATAAGTACGCATCAATGGGCGACTATCTGCATCTTGAGGGAATATCAGTTTGATATAAGCACTTTCTTGATCGATAGGAAAATCAACCATGCCAGCACCGCCAAGCGTGACACGGCACATATTTGGCGTAATGTATTTAGTGCCAATAACTTCTAGTACTCTTGGAGTAGGTTTTGCCATATTGTGCTTTCCTTCTAACAACGGGTTGGCTTACTAATAGAACCAACCCGCTGTCTGTAGTATTTATTAAAAATTGGCTTTTAGGCTGACTGACATTTGACGTTCAGGGCCCATCCAGCAGTTATTGATGTCGTAACAAGCACCAACATAGGTCTTATCGAACAGATTGTTGATACTAGCACCCACAGCCAGCATAGGGTTGATCTGATAGCTGCCGCCGACATCTACCAGCGTTACGCTTGGTAAGTCATCAGAGTTTTGCTTGTCAATCTGCATGCCGTCTTCGTAGCGAATGCCAGCATTTAGAGTGAGTTTATCCGTAGCATAGTAGTCTGCCCATAGCGTGGCTTTGTGTTTGGCAGTTTGAGCAGGGGTGTTACCGACTACATCAGGGTTGAACTCATCTTCTGTGATCTCAGCATCGGTGTAGCTGTAGCTTGCCGCGAGATCTACCCAGTCATTGAGCATGCGACTGCCTGATACCTCAAAGCCTTTTGATTCAATTTCACCAGTTTGCGTTTGGCTTCTGTAGTTGATTTCATCCGCTACGACGACGTTTTTTTGGGTGATATCAAATACGGCAAGCGTTCCTTGAGTGGCACGATCTTTTGACAAATACTTCACCCCAGCTTCTACTTGATCGGCAGTGGTTGGCTTAAATGGTTCATTGGTAATAAAGTTACTACCGACCACTGGCTGGAACGATTGCGAGTAGCTGGCATAAGGGGAGAAACCATTACCAAAGTCATAAATGGCAGCGAAACGACCACTGGTTTCTGAGGCATCATTGTCAATTGTTTTGTCGCTATAGATGACGCCTTCAGTGGCTTTGGTTTGCTCAGTGATACTGTCAAAATTATCGTGACGTAAGCCTGCCACTACAGTCCAGTCTTTCCACTTCATCTCATCTTGTACATAAAAACCAAGCTGACTTTGTTCGATATCTTCCTCTTGACGATAAGCATCTAATGGCAGAGTGTCAGCATTGATTTGTGAATAATCTGGACTAGATAAATCAAGATTTGGCGTGCCATCTGCCCCAGCATCATAGTAAGTCGCGTTGCTATCTGTCTCTTGATACTCAACACCGAACAGTAGATTATGTGAGGTGTTAGCTGTATTGAATTTATAGGCCAGTTGGTTGTCCGTGGTCCAGTTATTCATGCTCTCATCCGTGGTATAAGCCACGCGATTGAGAATCGTGTCACTGCCCTCTACAAACCCTCCACTGTTATACATATTGCGTTGCTGCGCCTCGGCATCAGTATAGCGCATGATATGTTTAAAAGTTAACTGGTCATTGATATCCCAGTTTACGGTGACACTTGGCATAAATACTTCTTTACTAAACTTATTCCATTTATCGCCTGCATAGGCATCACTGTCAAGCTTGCCATAGCTTGCCTTGTAGACGGTGCCGACAGCAGGCAATGGGGTAGAAGGTACCATCTCTGGATCATCTTGATAAAACAAATTAGCAAGTACTGAGACATCATCAGTTGCCTGCCATTCAAGGGATGGATTAATCAGCAATCGCTCTTCTTCTGTGGTTTGCATTTGACCATCTTTTTGGCGTTTTAGCGCGACTAAGCGATAGTTCAATGAGTCTGTGATAGGCCCCGTACTATCAACGGCCACTTCTTTTAGGTTTTGATTGCCAAGTCGTAGCTGTACTTCGTTCTCTTGAGCGCTTTTAGGGGCTTTGGCTATTTGGTTCACCATGCCACCGGGTGCTGCATAGCCATAAAGGGAAGAGGCGGGTCCTTTCACGACTTCGACCGCTTCAGTCGCATAGACATCGACTTGTGGCATTAGGTTCCAAGCGCCATCGTAGGGCAGTCTTAGTCCGTCATAAAAGTTTGAATAGGTTTTAAATCCGCGGATATTGTACTCATCAAAGATAGAGACTGTACCGCGGCTCTCAGAGCTCACGCCTGGTTCATAACGTAATGCAGCATTGACGCTGTCTGCCTGACGCTTTTGCAACAGGTCTTGATCGATTCTGGTATAGCTCATTGGCGCATCGTTTGGGTCCAATGCAGTTTTGGTGCCAGTACTACGATAGCCATCTGAGTAGACGGTAATAGCATCTAAGGTGGCTGATGGTGTAGCAGCCTCATCGTTTTCAGTGTTGTTTGTCGTCTCTACAGCGTAAGCGGCGTGACTCATACCCATGATCAGGCCAATTTGTACTGCTGTGGTGAGATATTTTTTGCGAATGACGTTAGTGGTTAGATGAGACCGCATCAGATTTCCTCTTGGACTAAAATGATTGAATATTATTTGTGACAGTTAAAGCAAATTTACAACGACGCTAATAATAACACTAATGATAATTATTATCATTAAAAAATTACAACGAGACAGTTTTGAGAAGTATTTGCAGAACTTAAAAAGGTAGAGACGCAGTATTGCAAATGAAGCAGTATTGTGAATAGAGCCATGCAGACTTACCGTTTTGAACGATGTATTTTAAACGATGGTTTTTGTCAGGCTTTTCTCGTATTATGCAGCAGCATTCTAAATACAATTATTTACAGTAGAATTTTTACATCGCTGTATCGACGTCACTGTACGGCTTTATTCTAGCTCGCTTTGAGACTCTTTAAGATTTGTCTTGCAAGCAGATATACCATTATTATCGATAGGTTTACGTTGTTTATTGAGCAACCAAAGATTGTTTAAGGTCACATTTATGGACACACCCTCCAACCAATCCACCAATAACCAGCGCTATTTTACAGTGTGGCGTTGGCATTTTTATGCAGGTATTTTTATTGCTCCTTTTTTAGTTGTTTTAGCGATAACGGCGCTCGGTATGCTGTTTATGTCCAACACAGTAGGACGTGACAACGATCGCTTAACAGTTGTCGTGCCAGAGTCTACGGTTCAATCACCTGTCTCTACTCAAGCAAAGAACGCGCTGAGCACTTTGCCTGATAGCACACTGGTTAAATATATCGCTCCTCGTGATACTGATACGGTGGCTTTATTTCAGATAAAATCAGACGACCAAAGCAATATGGTGGCAGTCAATCCCTATACGGCTGATATCGTCCAAAGTGTGCCTACCAGTAGTGGTCTTTATAGTACGTTTAACGATATTCACAGTGATTTGCTGATCGGCAAAGTCGGTGATTATTTGTTAGAAACGGCAGCCTCATTGACTATTTTGATGATTTTGTCTGGTTGGTATCTGTGGTGGCAAAAACGTAAATCAGTCAAAGCGATGCTGATACCTAGTGAAAGGGCGCCCAATAAGAAAAAACGCTCTTTTATCCGTACGATTCATGCGACATTGGGCAGTTGGATATCTGTGCTGCTACTGTTTTTCTGTATATCGGGCATGGCATGGGCAGGTGTGTGGGGTGAGAGAGTGGTGCAAGCATGGAGCCAGTTCCCTGCGGGTAAGTGGGGCGTTGCACCTGTTCCTGTATCGATTGATCACAGTCAACATGCTGCTATGCAAGAGTCTACACCAGCGCCGCATGTACATGGTGCGGCAGCATCTGAGGCGCATACTGATGCACCCACACATGGCAGTGCTCTCAACTCAAGCGACACCAAAGAAGTTCCTTGGGTACTTGAGCTGACGCCAATGCCTGTATCAGGCACGACCAAGGGCAAAGATGGTATCGCTGCCAGTATCCCGATTATGATTGATACAGTGGATCGCTACGCTCGTGAAATCGGTTTTGTAGGGCGTTATCAATTGAACCTACCACAAGGTAGTACAGGCGTCTGGACTATTAGCCAAGATTCAATGAGCTATGATATGAAAAGTCCGACAGCAGATCGTACGGTACATATCGACCGTTATTCGGGTAATGTCTTAGCTGATATTCATTTTGATGACTATAATGCGTTTGGTAAATTCATGGCGGCTGGTATCGCGCTGCATATGGGCACGCTCGGATGGTGGAGCGTACTGGCTAATGTACTATTTTGCCTAGCAGTAATCGCTATTTGTGTCAGTGGCTATATCATGTGGTGGCAACGTCGCCCTCGTCAGGCGAGTGATAGCGTGGGATTAAACCCACCAGCTCGCGGCTTGAATGTTTCCGTCTGGTGGCCGCTTGCTATTCCTTTATTAATTGTGGCTATCATATTCCCGACTGCTATTATCGCGATTATAGCTATCGCGCTATTAGACTTCTTGGTGATTTCTCGAGTTGGGTTGTTGCAGAAGTTGTTAAAATAAGCGAAAGGTAAGATATCGTTGTTCTCGATATAGCAAAGGAGCGTCTTGTAGTAAGGCGCTCCTTTTTTTGCTTAAAAATTGCTGATTTTAAGAACGGATTATTTCGAAAACTGCTCAGATTAACTGCTACTTAGCTTAAAGTTGATCAAACGTTTTATGGGTTTGAAATAGCTCGGTTCATGCTAGTAGTTAAAGCATTGCTTACTTGAGCATAGCAATGGCATCTTTGCTGGCACGCTGTCGCTCTTCGGCATTTAGCTCAATGAGACGGCCTTCTTTCATTAGTAATAATCGATCAGCATGTTCAAAATAACCGTCATCGTGACTGATGATAAACAGTGTCTTACCCATGGCTTTTAGCTCAGGGATGAGCGTTTGGTAAAACACGCGACGAAAAGCAGGGTCTTGGTCGGCTGCCCACTCATCGAGCAGTAATATATCCTTTTGTTCGGCGACAGCGATTAGCATGGCCAAGCGTTTGCGTTGACCCTGTGATAATTTATCTGTAGAGAGTTTATGGTCAGACACACTTACTTTTTCTTGTAGATTGAGCTTATGCAGCCAATCAGATATTAGGGTTGCATCAGGTTTATTACCCTGATATCCAATCAACTGCTTAAATAAATGCTGGTCGCTAAAAATCGCAGAAAATAGCTGTCTAAAATCGGCATTGTTCTCTGAATTAACGCTCTGTCCATCGACTTGTACCGTCCCTGTAGTGGGGGTGAAGATACCAGTAATGATTTTGGCAAGGGTGGATTTACCGCTACCATTCGCACCGATTAAGAAAACCACGTCACCTCGTTGCAAGGTTAAATTGACGGACTTTAAGATGTTATTGGTAGGGTTTTGATTGCTATCACTATTATCACTGTTATCGCTATTTTGAGCATTATCATTAACCGCTGTGTCTGGTGCATTACTATTATGACTACTACTGCCTACATAGCGATAATTGATATTATCCAGAGTTATGGACTGCCAGTTCTGTGCAACAGTATCTGTCGCAAAGCTTGACTGATGCTCGGCCAATTCTAAAGACTGTATCTTTTCTAGTGCAACTTGAGCGGTCTGCAATGTTGGGTAAGCGCCAACCGCATGTAGGAGTGGCGACTGCATAAACAAAATCGTCAAAGAAAAGGTAGTGGCAACTCCCATCGGTATATCTAGATAATTGGCCACTGCAAACACGATACCAATCGATGCGAACATCATAATATTAGACCAGTTCACCGCTGATAAATGAAAAGTATCAGACTTGGTCACGGTCTTTTCGTATGATTTGGCATGAGCCAAAAAATCATCTGTATACAGTTTTTCTGCTCGGTGTTGGTTAAGTGCCAACTCTTTGCGACCTTCTATTATCGATTGATAATCTTGATATAACGCGTCATTAATCTCTCTCAACTCGGTCAAATGGGTATAAACATGCTTGACCAAAATGGTACTTATCCAAATCGTCATCACAATCCAAAACATGACAATGAACAATAATGGCAACGACAGCCAGCCCAGATATAGCCCAACGCCAACAGACAAAATAATACCTTGTACCAGCTCTGGCATACGGACAAAAGCAACGGTAATCGATTGAATATCTGAAGACAAGCTGGCAAGTAAGCGTGCACTACCCAAATGATCTATTTGAGGAACGGTGGTATCGATGATTTGTTTGACCAATTTGGTTCTAAGCTCATAGACAAATCGATGCCCCAATCGAGTTAAGGCATATTGCGATAAAAATGTCGTCACTAGCAGTAATAGTACCAGCAGTGAAAACTGCCCCAAGCTGAGCCAAGATAAAGTATCGAATACTGGCTGACTGATAAAGGTGTGATTGATATAGGCAATTATACCGACACTGACAGCGGCATTGACCAAATTTAGCAGAATGACTTTGAGAAAAGGCAGACGATAATTCGTCCAAATCATATGATATAAAGAAGCAGTCGTACGAGAAGACGCTGTGGTATGAGAAGACATAGTAACTCAGTAATAAAATAAATTTTTGATAGCAGAAAAGGGAGTAGGTCGCGCCTAATCCCTTTTATTGAACCTAATAAAGCCTACTAATAAAGCTTAAAAATCGAACGTTGCCGATACTTTTAAGGCCGTTGGTTCACCTGCATTTAGATAGCCATAGCCTGGTAATCCACCTACAGATTGCCAGTAGTCTTCACCTGTGACATTGGTCACCATACCTTTTAGAGTAACGTCTTGTCCTGCCAGCATAGTGCGATAGCGAGCACCTAAATCTAGGGTAGTATAGCCATCAACTTTTAAGGTATTGGCAGCATCAGCATAACGTGCACCTGTATGGATAATATCGCCTGTTAAAGTTAATCCTTCCACTGCGGACAAATCATACTCTAGGTTGACATTGCTCTGTAAAGTAGGCAGGCCAATAACGCTATTGCCATCTAATGCACTATCACCAGTGTCTTTTTGCTTAGCACTTAAGTAAGTAACACCAGCATTGAGGCGCATGTTTTCACTTGGGCTACCAAAGACAGTCAGCTCAGCACCTTGATGACGGTTCTCGCCAGTCGCGGTAAACGTATTATTGTCATCGATATAAGCACGCGGCTCATCAGTATGGAATATGGCAAAACTGCTACCAATCACACCATTGTCGTATTTCACGCCCAGCTCAGTTTGTTTGCTTACATAGGGATCTAGGTTTTGTCCTGCATTGGTTATGGCATTGCCAGAATTATCAACCAATGGTGCAGCGGCACCTTTGGCAAGACTTTCAATATAGTTGCCATATACAGACCAGTCCATCGTTGGCTGATAAACGATACCAACGCTTGGTGTCCATGCGCTTTCATCATAGTCAGCTGTTTTGGCTTGGGTATTGTAGTCGTAGCTGGTCGTTTTGATATTCTGATGACGTACGCCTACCGTAGTTTTTAGCTTATCGTTGAACAGTGAGAACGTGTCTGCAAACGCAAAACTCTGTAATTGAGTTTCACTCGTTCGCTTAGGATCATCAAAACGTCCGCCAAAGAAAGCGGTATCTGACCACATATTGTCATAATCTGTCGGGCGGTACAAATTGGTCGCGAGTTGGTTACCAAAGTCAAAAGCGTAAGCGCCTTTTTCCTCTTGATCATAAAGATCAGCGGCTAGTACCCAGTTGTGCTCAATCTTACCTGTCTGCCATTGACCACGCAGACCAAGCTCAGCACTTTGGACTTTATCTTCTCGAACATTGTCAAAGCGATAGGTTGAGCCAGTGCCATCTGCGTCAGATACTGTAAGGTTGGCTAACGAGTTGTCCTCATCACCATGTCTGATACCGTAGGCACCATAACCAGTAATATTGTCATTAAAATCATATTCTCCGCGAATCGTACCAAAGACATCCTCCTCGTTTGAATAACTCCAAGGCTGCGCCCAGTTTTTTGAGCCGTCTGGTGCTTTTGGTACATGAGAGACACCAGCAAGCGTTACACTAGGACGAGTCTCTGATAGTTTGTTGTCTTGCCAGCCTAAATCAGCCGATAGACGATATTGATCTCCTCTATAGTCTAAACCAAGGGCAGCCAAACCCAAGGTCGACGACTCATCATCGATAGCGCTGTCACCATCTTGATAAGCAGCATTAAAACGAACACCAATAGCATCATCGCTACCGAAGCGATCACTGACATCTACTGCGACCTTACCTTGGTCGCCTTGACCATAACCAAGCGTTAGCTGACGTAGTGGCTCATTATCCGCTCGTTTGGGTAGCAGGTTGATAGTACCGCCTGCGTTACCACCACTCGGTGCCGCGCCATTTAACATCGCTGAGGCACCGCGCTGTACTTCGACGCGCTCGAACAATTCTGTTGCGATATATTGTCTAGGTAGTATGCCGTATAGACCATTGAACATCGTATCGTCTGAGGTGGTCACAAACCCACGCATAAAATACGCTTCTTGAAAGTTACCGAAACCTCTAGCCACACGTACAGTAGAATCTTTTTTGAGTAGATCGCCCACACTTTGCGCTTGCTGATTGGCAATATATTCATTGGTATATGAGGTGGTAGAGAACGGCGTGTCCATAATGTCTTGATTGCCCAAGAGTCCGACGCGGCTGCCTGTCGCTACCTGTCCACCTTCATAGGCGCTAGGTAACCCATCTGCTGACGCATCAGCACTACTGGTTACGACGATAGTATCAAGTACCACATTAGGAGTGGTTTGAGCATCTACATCATCTACTAGCGCCCATACCGAGTGACTTGTGGTTAGTATGATGACTGAACATAGTGATTTTAGAGGTAGCGATTTCGTCGATACTAAGCGTGAAGGTATGGATTCTAATCGTAGAGAAGCGCCAGACACATTCAGAGAGTTAAGACGAAACAAAGCAGCAGATAAGCGAGACAGTTGCATGAGTATTTCCAGCATGTAATTTAAATCGTTATTATAATGATAATCATTTCTATTACAATGAATTACTGAGTCAATTTTAAATATACTAGCTCGAGTAAAGTACGGCTGTTGCTCGATAAGGTGCTAATAGCATCATCTATAAATAGGGAAGTGCTTTTATATTTGGGAGTAGGGTGGGCTGTATAGAGAGAGCAAAAAGGAAGTACAAAGCAGATGATTGGTTTATCTATTATAAGTAGTCTGTATGAACAATTTATTCATTTGAGCCAGTTCATGTATCAATGTATGCTATTGTTTTATCAGGGGCAAGGAGTACGCTGGTATCGCCCACCAGAGGTGCAGTCAAACGGAATTGACTGATTTACATAATTGAAATGGATTTTAAAGGTGGCGCTTATGTACGCAGTAATTGGAGCAGGTCCAATGGGGCTCGCTGCAGCCCGAAATTTACAAAAACTCAATATTCCTTTTATCGGCTTTGAGCTACATACAGATGTAGGAGGGCTATGGGATATCGACAATCCGCACAGTACCATGTATGAAAGTGCCCATTTGATTTCGTCCAAGCGTATGACGGAGTTCAAAGAGTTTCCTATGAGTGACTCAGTTGCGGCGTATCCTCATCATACCCAGCTCCGTCAGTACTTCCGCGACTTTTCAGATACGTTCAATCTAAAATCACATTATGAATTCTCCACGCGCGTGGTCAGCATGGTGCCTGAAGGCGACGGTTGGCGCTTAGTCAGTGAGTGCAATGGCCAAAAGCAATCGCGACTGTTTGATGGTGTGCTCATGGCAAATGGTACTTTGCACACCCCCAATATCCCAAGCTTGCCGGGTACGTTTGCCGGCACGTTGATGCATTCCTCTGAATATCGTAGCCCGTCAGTGTTTAATGACAAACGTGTGTTGATCGTTGGCTGTGGTAACTCGGGCGCTGATATTGCAGTTGATGCGGTGCATCATGCCAAATCAGTAGATATCAGTCTGCGCCGTGGTTATTACTTTCTGCCCAAATTTATCAAGGGTCAGCCGATCGACACACTAGGCGGGAAACTAAAGTTACCGCGTCCAGTTAAGCAGCGCATGGATGCAGCGATGATTCGTATGGTCATCGGTAAACCTTCTGATTATGGATTGCCAAACCCAAACTATCGCATGTACGAATCACATCCTGTGGTCAATTCATTGGTATTACATCATTTGGGTCATGGCGATATTAAGGCGCGCCGTGATATTCGCCGCATCGATGGTCATACGGTGACCTTTAGTGATGGAGAAAGTCATGATTATGATTTGATTCTGATGGCGACTGGGTATTTACTAAATTATCCATTTATTGAGCGCGCACAGCTTAATTGGCCTGCCAATCATGACGCTCCCCAGCTTTATATGAATGTCTTTCATCCTAAGCATGATAATTTATTTATGATGGGTATGGTTGAGGCAGCAGGATTAGGTTGGGAAGGTCGAAATCAACAAGCGCGGCTTGTCGCACTATATATTCAGCAGCGTCAGAAAAATACAGCAGCCGTTAAACAGTTCAATAAAGTGAAACGCAAGCGTGCTGGCAAAACGCTCAATGGTGGCTATGATTATATTAAGCTTGCACGTATGGCATATTACGTGAATAAAGATGAATACTTAGAGACGCTGTCCAAGCATATTGCTGAGCTCGAAACAGAGCAGCCTGTATTGGCATCAAAAGTATGATAGCGGCAGTGGCGTTTGAGCCACGGAGTTTGATTCTGCTCAATCTCATTTTGGCGCTAATGATGTTTGGCGTGTCATTGAGTTTACGTCTCGAAGATTTTAAGCGTATCGTTTTGTCTCCCATTGCGCCGATAGCGGGTCTGTTCGCTCAGTTCTTTCTACTGCCCTTAGCCACGTGTCTGTTTACATGGGCATTGAATATCGATCCTGAGTTGGCGCTAGGAATGATTTTGGTCGCGTCTTGCCCAGGTGGTAGTTTTTCTAACATTATGACTTGGCTGGCACGCGGTAATGTCGCGGTGTCAGTCAGTATGACAGCGGTATCAAGTCTCGCTGCGGCTATATTAACACCAGTCAATTTTGCCTTTTATGGTTGGCTCAACCCACATACGCGTGAGTATCTGACAAAGATAACGATTGAGCCTAATAGTATTCTGATACTGGTTCTATTAGTGTTAGCGTTACCTTTAGTGCTAGGAATGGTAACGGGGCGACGCTTGCCAGATCTGGTCGTGCGTATCCAAAAACCGCTACGTATTTTCTCCCTACTCGTGCTGATGGCTTTTGTGGCAATCGCTTTTTCTAGCAATTTTGCGCTATTTTTAGAGCGTTTTCATAGCTTTTTCTGGCTGGTCGTTGGTCATAACTTATTGGCACTTGCGTTAGGTTATGGCATGGGGCTGATGCTCAAGTTGCCAGTCGCGGATCGGCGCGCGGTGACTTTGGAAGTAGGAATACAAAACTCAGGGCTAGGACTGGTTATTTTATTTACTTTTTTCCCAGAGGCAGGCGGCATGATGCTGATCACAGCATTCTGGGGCGTATGGCATTTGGTGTCAGGACTGACACTTTCACAAATTTGGGCACGGATACCCTATGAATAAAAGCGTAATCAATAAAAGCATAGTGAATAAACGTATATTAATCACTGGTGCCGCAGGTTACATCGGCCATCAGTTGGGCAATCGTCTGGCTGCTCATTATCATGTCGTCGGCACAGATATTCGCAAGCGCGATGATCTAGACTTTCCAATTCACGTATTAGATGTGCGCGATGAGGGTTTGGCAACGCTACTAAAAGAAGAGGGCATTACCCATGTCGTGCATCTCGCCTCTATCTTGCAAGCGTCAAAAGATCGTGCTCGTGACTATGATATCGATGTCAATGGCACGCGTAACGTACTTGATTGCTGTATCAAAGAAGATGTTGCACATATAACGCTCACCAGCTCGGGTGCTGCCTACGGATATCATGCTGACAATCCTGAATGGATTGATGAGCAAGATGCCCTACGTGGTAATCCTGAGTTTGCTTACTCAGATCACAAAAGACAAGTCGAGGAAATGCTTGCAGAATTCCGCGAGCAGCATCCACAATTACAGCAGCTGATTTTTCGACCTGGCACAGTACTAGGCGCTGATACGCGCAATCAAATTTCCAGTCTGTTTATGGCACCGCGCGTGCTTGCGCTCAAAGGTAGTGAGTCGCCTTTTGTGTTTATTTGGGATCAAGACGTGATCGGCGCTATGGAAATGGGGATTCGCGAGGATAAATCTGGTATCTATAACATGGCGGGCGATGGCGCACTGACGATGAGGGATATCGCAAACCGACTTAACAAACCGCTATTGACCCTGCCAGTGGGTTTGGTTAAAGCTGTCTTACAAGTGGCAAAATGGGGTGGCAAACCAACGGGACCAGAACAGGTTAATTTTTTGCGTTATCGCCCAGTACTGAGTAATAGGCGACTCAAAGAAGAGTTTGGTTATTGTTTAGAAAAAACGTCTGCCGAAACCTTCGAGTACTTCATCGAATGCAATGGATTGCGTAAACCTTGATAGGGAGAAAATCATTAATGCAATCAATGCAATCAATGTCATCAATAAATGTTACTTTAATCACTGGTGCTGCATCAGGACTTGGTTGGGCGATGGCACGGCACTGGTATGACGCTGGGCATCACTTAGTACTCGCTGATATAGATGAGCAAGCGCTGATCGCCCGCGCTCGTGAGTTAGAAGATTCTGCTAGAGTCATGACAGTCGTCACTGATATCACTCAAATTGATGATATTGCTAGCCTTATTGAGCAAGTTAGCGAGCGCTTTGGCCGTCTTGATCTATTGGTGAACAATGCTGGGATTACCCATCGATCACCAGCATATCAGACTGATCCTGCGGTGTTTCGCAAAGTCATGGCGGTAGATTGGCAAGGAGCAGTGGAGCTGACCATGGCTGCGCTACCGATGCTACGAGAATCTAAAGGTCAAATTATCTGTATCGGCTCAATGGCTGGCTGGATGCCAGTTCCTGGACGGGCAGCGTATTGTGCGGCAAAAGGTGCACTGACCCAGTTCTTTGAAGTATTGCGCTTGGAGCTAGAGTCTGAGGGGATACATATCCTTATGGTCTATCCTAGCTTTCTTGATACACCTATCGAGAACCACGCGCTCGGCCGTGATGGTAGTATCGCAAAGCATCCACGCTCAATGATCGGTAATATGCGTAGTGCTGAGTGGATGGCCGAACAGATCGATCAAGGTTTGCAGCGGCGCAAACGTTGGATATTGCCGGACCCTCTCTCACGCTTTGGCAGTTTACTGTGGCGTATTGCGCCAGCTTTATACTTGCGTCAGGTGCGTAAACGTTTTGGAAATGAGTTACGGTAGATTGCGTAAGAACCTAGAAGAGAGGCTAGTAGTTCATGCAAATTATCGATAGTGTTATGCTAAAAACACTATGTTGGAGAGCGCTATATTTGAAGGTGCTTTATTAGAAAACACTATGTTAAAAATCACTATGTTAAAAGTCTCTGTATTAGAAGGTACTTTATTAGAAAACGCTATGCTAGAAACAATAATCTAGCATAGCGTTTTAACTCATAGCGTTTTAACTTTATTAGCTAGTTCAATATCACCTAGTTCAGTATTATCTTTATTAGTACTAATGATTTCTGATTGGTTTACCAAGCTCCATAGTCTCTTCAGTCTCGATGACGGTAGGATTTTTCGCTTCCTGACGCTTATCCCACCAAGCGAAGATATTGGCCAATATAGAGCCAGAAACAGAGTGCCAAATACAAGCAACGGCGGCAGCGATGGCGGACTCTGCATTGCCAGGGAAAAACTTCGTACTTAAGCCCGTGGCCAGACCTGCATTTTGTACGCCAACCTCGATAGATATGGTGCGTTTTTTGGGTTTGCTCATACCAAATAAGGCCCCTGAGTAGTAGCCCAATATATAGCCGACGATATTGTGTACCGCAATGGCCAAGATAACGACTAGCCCTGACTGCAAGAACTGATCGCCAAATACAGCGGCAACGCCACCGACGATAGCGGCAAAAGCTAATACAGCCACGCCTGGCATCACCGCACGTACATCATTAAACCAGTGTTTGTTTTGAAATAGTATGTTTAACATAGAGCCGATAGCGACTGGCAACAATGTCACTAGGAGCATAAAGCGGAACATACCCCAGCCATCCATCTCTACAGATTGACCAACCAAATAATTTAGCCAAAGTGGCGTCACTAACGGTGCAATGATGGTCGATACGGTGGTCATACCTACCGAAAACGCCACATCACCTTTGGCAAGGTAGCTCATAATGTTTGAAGACACACCACCAGGACAAGTACCAACCAATACTAGACCCAGTGTCAACCCAGGTGATAAATCAAACAATCTAGCCACGCTAATCGCTAAAATCGGCATAATGGTATATTGGATAATTGAACCGATAAAAATATCAAGCGGGCGCTGGGCCAATACCTTATAGTCTTCTTTACCTAACGTCATACCCATTGCGAGCATAATGACACCCAGAACGATGACTTGGGTATCACCTGTCACCCAAGAAAAAGTCGCAGGCTCTATAAATGTCACTGCGGCCGCTAAAATAATAACCAATGCCGTAAATCGACTCAACTGCTGACTTATCATCCTCAAAAACTGCATTTCTCAAATCCTTCTAAGTCTGGAAAATAGTCAAGTATAAGTTCAAAGCCACTGTATTTCCAATGAGTTTGGGCGGTTTTTAGCCAACAATAAGTTGCTATTATGACAACTTTAGATATTTTTCCATTTTTGATACAGAGGGGTTTGTTTGGTGAAAATTACAGATAGCTGACTATATCGTTACCTTTCTTTAAATTCCACAATTTTGGATGCCGTTATAATTCCTTATGATTTAGTTTATGTAATCTACATAACATTTTATTTATGAGATATATGTATAAAGTGCTATGTGGATTAACGTCATTCTTTGCAATGGTGTTACTTAGTTAGTATGCTAACAATTAATATACTAACTAAGTAATATCTAATATGCCTAATCAACCTTATCAGTTTCACTTTTTTTTGCATTGTGGTCATCTCATCGAAGAGCGCCTGCGTACCAAACTGACCCCTTTGGAGATTATGCCGCGTCAAGCACGTGTGTTAGATGCACTCGGAAGAATGGGGCAAGCATCGCAAGTGCAATTGGCTGACGAGTTTGGATTATCTGCTGCAAGCATGAGCACGATGACCGCACGCTTATTGACAGCGGGTTTAATAGAAAAGCGTGTCGATGAGCATGAGCTGCGCAGTAACGTCCTCAAGCTCTCCAAGTACGGGAAAGGTTTATTAACGCAGATTTATGAGGTATGGCGCGAAGTAGATCAAGAGATCTATGAGGCGATAGGGTCTGAAAATGCGACGCAACTTGCAAGAATTACTCATGAGCTACGCAATGCGTTTGGTGGCTTTACACCAGGTGAGAATAGCTCGAATTCAGAAGAACAAGCGCATAGTTAGTTAAGTTCAACACGCCCTAGTATTTTTATAAGAGATTTTTCACCCATTCAGTCTAACCAGTTATCAGGAAATTTACGATGTCGACCTCTATTCAGTCACTTGTTCGATCAAAAAGTATTATCAAACGCCTATCTTTACTGACATTATTAACCACCTCTTCTTATGCCTTCGCACTTGATGTTGATTTTGTGGACAGTAAATGGGATGGTAAGACCATTCCTGAAGGACAACAGTGTCAAAAATTTGATGGAGTTAAACCCGGTACGCCAAAGCTTAGCGTGTCTGGTATTCCAGCAGGGTCAGACAGTGTCGTGTTGGTATATAGCGACCGCGATTCAAAAAAGATGAATAATGGCGGGCATGGCATCATGAGTTACACCTTGGCAAAAGGCGCCAATAAGGTGCAATTACCGATTGTGGCTGGACATACTTATGAGATGCCAAAAGGTTTTGAGATGATAGCAGAGCATCGCGGCGCTGGCTGGGACAAGGAAGGGGCTTATATGCCACCTTGTTCTGGTGGTAGTGGACATGAGTATTACGTCACGGTTCAAACGTATAAAGGTAATAAGGTCACTGCTGAAACCGTATTAGAGCTAGGTAAGTTTTAATCGGCAAAGTGGTATTGGCTATAAAAAAATTTAATCAATTATTCATATAAACAGGACACTATTCATGCAACTTTCTACTGCTAAATTCGGCTTAAGCTGCTTAGCGCTGACACTCGCATCAGGCGGGCTTTTCGCTTGTAGTAGTGACGTGTCGAACACTAGTGAAAGTACGTCTGCCAGTGTATCTAGCAAAAATGCAGACAATGTAATGCCATCGGTACAACCGTCTTATTTTTTGAGTGATGGCTTGGTTGAGCCTATTAGTAAGGTGTCATGCTCATTGTCAGATGGTAGCACTGGTAAATGCTATAAAATTGTTACCGAAAACAAGCCAAGTGACGTTGGTATGGGGCCGTGGTGTCCGAGCAATATTGCAGATGATGCCTCAAAAGGTGGTATTTGGCTAGAAGGCGGCAAAGTCCATGATGTTGATGGTGAGTTCGTTAAAAACTTAGCAGAGTTCTATGGTGACAGTAATTGGAATATGTATAACAAAACCACTGGGGAGATTATAAAAACATCAACGCTTGAGGAATGTGTGGCCGCGGCAGATCCTAGAGTTGGCCCAGAATTCCGTAACTATTGCGTTGAGTGCTTGCCAGAGTACGTAGAAGACTTGACCGATACTTTCTATATACCAGTCACACCAAAAGCCGCAGAAAGTATCACTGAGTTCGGTGGCCCAGGCCCTCAATCTAGAGGTCCATCGGTACGCGGTATTGCCTTTAATGGTGTACGTTTTGATGCGCCCGCACCTGTCAGTAATATCTTAGGCGCTTATACGCTTGCGCCGTTTGACGATGCTGGTGGGCATATCAATTCTCATGAAGGTTACCATTATCACGCTGCCACTGGACTAACGACTAAGATTGAACAAGACGACGGTCATGCGCCAATGATAGGTTATGCACTTGATGGTTATGGCATATATGCTAATACTGATGTAGAGGGTAATGAATATACCGATCTGGATGAAGCACGTGGTCATTATGATGACGTGAGAGGGTATCATTATCATGTGGACAAAGCAGGCAATAACAACTTCATAAACGGACTGCGTGGTGTGTATGCTGAAGACTAGTTTGTCATCAACGACGGTTGCGTGCTTAGCTGCATTTGGACTGAGTATCGTGAGCGTCAATGCGACTGCCCACAACCCCAATACCTCGGCTTTTATACTGTCGAAAGCGGCTGATGGCAAATATTTGGTGCGTCTAGATGGTGCTTTGACTGGAGTAGAGGCGCAAATTAACGAAACGTACTCGACCAACGCGTATAAAACGGCGGAGGAGTTTCAGCAGTTAGCCAATGAGCACTTTGTTAAGTCATTGACTTTATCTATCAATAACCAGCTCATTAAAGTAGTGAACCCAAATGTACAGCTGGGCCACGGCACACAGTTCTCTGCCGAGGCGCAGGGTATTAGCGATACGGTCGAATCTATTGATTTGACCAATACGTTCTTTAAAGACTTGCATGGCAACCGAATGACGGTCGTATTGCTGTCTGACCAATTTCCAAAGACGCAATATACGCTTAGTGATAGCAATGAGCATCATTTAAGTTTACAGTTGGTTGACGGTCAGTGGCAACAAAATAACAGCGATGTACTGCCTATGACAGCTGATGATACTCAACCGCATACTCATGATGGAAGTGGTCAAGAGGTGGTATATCATCATGACGAAGGCGGCCATGACGTAGATAATCATTCACATGAATCTGCTGATGATCTAGCACTAGATAGTGTTTTAAATACTGATAAAATAAAATTAGCAAGCACGCCGACATTGGCTGCAGCAGACAAGAGCTTGTTTGGTTCTATCTATGTATTGGGTATTGGTGCTGTAATAGCATTGCTGATAGGTGCAAGGTGGTTTTTTAAGAAGAAACAGTAGTAGCATGGCGCGTGGTGTCAATCTAGACATCACGCCCAGAGCTTTTCTCAAACAATATAAACAGGTCAGCATATTTCAAGGCTATTTCATTGAACACTGTGTCTACGCATCTTTTGTCTACGAATCGTGCGCCATCAAAATCAACACGTTTTAGACATCTGGCTCTTGCGTTAGCGATATTTTATCTGCTCTACAACTTAACGACTTTTTATAGTGTCTCCCTGTATAAACTTTATCCATCGAAAGTTCATAACCTAGCCACGCCATTTGACAGCATAATTCCTTTCATTCCCGCTATGATTGTTCCTTATAGCTGGTCATTGATTCTATTTGTGGCTAGTTTTTTCTTAGTGCGGACGTCTGCGCAATTATCTTTATTGACCTATCGGCTAATCTTAGCGACCATTTTTGCCTGTTTAGTTTTCTATTTTTATCCCGCTCGTTTCTCATTCAGTCGGCCAATACCTGATGATTGGACGCAATTTGGCTATCAGTTTTTGCAATTGATGGACAAGCCATTTAATCAGTTGCCATCATTGCATGTCAGCTATGCCATGTTGCTTGGCGTATCTTTATGGGATGTTGTAGCGTCTAGAAAGAGATGGATTTCAGCGGCTTATCGACTGTTGCTTACTGGCATATGTACATTGATTGCCCTGTCGACAGTGTTGACGTATCAACATCATTTGTTAGATATGTTAGGCGGGGTAGTGTTAGCCGTTACGGTGTTTATACTCTCAAATCGAATTCGTAATGCATTGGTAATCAAGCATCTGACACTGGGTGTAATAGGGTTTTTATTGATAGCGATAGCAGGGTTTTACTTTGCTAATATGAGTATGATAGCGTCTAAAGTTGTAGGAAATTTAGCTATCATCATTGCTGCATATTGGCTGATCAGTTTTACGATGTTGGCTTGTGCCTATCAACAGGACAAGCCAATACTGGATACACGCTGGTTCCAAAAATCCAGTAACGGCCGACTGACCTTACATACTTGGATTAAGTTTGCACCAATCATTATTATTTATAATGGCATGTCATTTTTAGGGCAGTGGTATTTTAAAGTTTTCTCCAAAAGTCAAAAGTATCCACTCACGCCGTATGCTATTAATGGCAAGGTCAAAGTTGTTGCTTCACCTCGATTAATGCAGACGGATCTAAGTAGTCATTTAACGTATTGGTTGTTTGGCTCCAGCTCATTAGAATGGTTAAGTCCGTTAGAAAGTAATCGGCCTGCAGTTCGCTATCAGATAATTGTTGTTGATTTGGCGGCTGAGATATCTACCCACGCCCATAATCTTAGAATAGCTGCTAATGGCATTATGAATACGACAGTTCATTACTTGTATTTACCTTTGTTGGATTTGCAGCCGTTAAATGATGTATTGCTCCAAGACTATATTAATCTATTTAAACAAATTGATGCGTTGATACAATCGGCAGAGACACAAGCGATAACCGCTAATAATGAGAGCTGGGTAGAGGGTAGTCAGGTAAAGGATAGCCTCATCACGCTTATCAATTTCCATTGCGTGATGGGGTTATCACGTAGCATCGGCGTGCAGGTTCTATATTTGCTATATTGTGGTACGCTAACTGTCTATAACTATCGATCGTGGATTGAGCTGCATTATCCGCACGCGCACCTTAAAGATGCTTATCTGCCGCAGTCGTTGGTAGAAGCTATGGCCACTTATAAGTCTGTCACCTATTCAACAGCGTCTTAATAACTATCGATGTCAGTAGGTTTGCGTCTGCTAATTTTTCTTTGTTTGCTTTTTACCTATTGCTTAATTCCTATTCAACTATGGAGGAATCTATGAACACCTCGTTGCCTCGCTTGTACTCTTTTCGTCGCTGTCCTTATGCTATGCGCGCTCGTCTCGGCATCCTATTTGCCGAGCTGTCCGTAGAGCTGCGAGAAATCACGCTAAAGAATAAGCCAGAGCAGATGCTAGCGATTAGTCCAAAAGGCACGGTGCCTGTGTTACAGCTTTCAGATAGATCAGTCATTGAAGAGAGTGCAGAAATCATGATGTGGGCGCTTGAGCAAAACGATCCTCAGGGACTGCTTAATGAAAAGATTTCATCTGAGGCTAATGCACTGATAGCACAAAACGACAATGAGTTTAAGCAGTGGCTCGATCGCTACAAATATGCCGATCGTCACCCTGAGATGACTCAAATAGAATATCGACAAAAAGGTGAAATTTTTCTGCAGGATTTAGAAGCGTTATTGACTAAGAATACGTATCTACTAGGCAATAGCGTGACGGTTGCTGATATCGGTATCATGCCGTTCGTTCGTCAATTTGCCCATGTAGATCGTGATATTTTTTATAGTTTGCCTTACCCGAAATTACAGCTGTGGCTACAACACTGGTTGGAACACCCGTTATTTGTACAAGCCATGACTAAGTTTCAGCCATGGCAGGAAGACGATGAGGTAGTGGTGTTCCCTGCTTAATATAGTTGGTTCTATATAAGCTGTATAGGGTATCGGTCTTGCTTGGTCTATCTCGATTTCACAACGACCACTTTTTGTGCTGGATGTTTGTCTTTAACGACGATTACTTTTTTGGCTTTAGGTTTCGCTTTCGCTACGACAACTTGCTTGGCCTTAGGTTTTGCTTTAACCACGACCACTTGTTTCGCTTTGGGCTTTGCTTTAACGACGACCGCTTGTTTTGTTTGATGTTTGTCTTTGACCACGACAACTTGTTGGGCCGCATTCGCTGGACCGATCATAGCAAAACAAGTAGATACAGCCAATAGTGAGCTGATAGCGATTTTTTTCATGTTGAAGTTTTTCATAGTAAGGTCCTTTTAGGCTGATTATAAGTAAGCGTTTTTATTTAATGGTTAAAGGTATCTGAGTTGAACGTCGCTTTATTGAATAAGTAGATAATAGCGAGTTATAGCGTTACGTACTTTTATGAAAGTTAAAGAAAGGTGACTTTTTCTATCAGATACTGAATTATTAATACAATCTTAGGAGCTTTTTGCTAAGGGTCGGCAGACTAGCAACACTTTAGAGACGATACTTACTCAACTTCATCTGAAGTCGTAGCTATAAAATGAGAGGAATAGTAGTTTTTGCGTGGACTCGAAAGGGTCTAAACGACTAGAAGTAATGAAACACGAAAAGGGGGCGACTTAAGATAAGTCGCCCCTTGTTTAGTAGGTATATTAGACACGTTAATAATTAAGAAAGTTTAGTCATTTTTCAATGAAATAGACTGTTATCAACTCAATATTCATCCAGATCATTGGCTAAAGCAAATAGTGCTCCCCATTTCATAGCGGCTTTCACGATTTACTCTCCTAAATGATTAATGTCGTCTAAACCTTACAAGCCGCACTAGCTTCTTTGGCTTTTTCATAGACAGCTTGAGGGTCTAGACCTAATGCTGCGACATCGTTTAGGTACTTTTTAGTACCCGCTTCTAATGGGCCTTGAGCAGATAGCACTTTAGCCCAATAAGCGGTGATGTAACAAAAACTGTGTGTCGCATAAATACTAAAATTTTAGGCTATTTGCAACGCGGAGTTCAAATGTCAGAGTATGTTACTAAAATCAACTGGGTGAGAGACAGCCATGAAAGCTATATTGATAATAAATATAGCCGAGGGCACGAATGGATCTTTGATAGTGGTGCCGTCGTGCAAGCCTCATTTTCTCCTCACGTTGTTCCGTTGTCTTGTTCTTTTGAGGAGAATGTAGATCCTGAAGAATCTTTCGTAGCGTCTCCTTCAAGCTGTCACATGCTATTCTTTTTATCTATTGCCACCTTGGTAGGCTCGGAATTAAAGAGCAAACGATTACTGGACAAAAGGAAACTCAGTATAGTCGGGTCAAGGTGCCTGCACATTCAAGTTGCAATAATGAGTTTGGTAGCAATTATGAAAGTAGAATACTTAACCTCCTTGATGACCTTGACTCTCTTTACGAAGCTATAAAGTCAGAAGAGGCAGGTCTTCCTATGATGTATGGGCCAGATGAATCGGAAACGGCTATGATTACAACTTGGATGTCAAAAATTTATTATGGTCTATTCTATTATGATTTGATTTCTACGAAAGATGATGGCTGGCGAGAAAGTTGCTCATTCGTTGTGAGGGGAAAAAATTTCGAGTACGTTCGAGCTTCATATAAACATGGCTATGGATTTCAATTGCCATCGAGTCTTTATGTCTTTAAAACAAATAATGCTAATGCAGACCTTGTAACTTTAGTTGAGCCAAGCATTATCTTGCTGAAAATAGGTTCGCTGACTCTTATACTATGCATTTGCGATGGTTACCTCACAAAAAATTATCTTAATGGAGAGGCGCTGGATCGGTTAAGGGGTTGTGTGAGACAAGAGGATGAAAGAGATGCTGAATTTCCATCACATAAAATTGCACTTGGTGAGATAGTTGCACTTAGAAGCTGTATTCCAAAAACACCAAAGTTTATATCAAGCAACAATCAAATTATCAATATGAGCTTATCAACGATGGCGTCCAATCCAAATGATTATTACAAAATTAATAAGCAAGACCTGACCAGTGCGAGAGTAGAGATTCTTCGTGAATTTAACATTTACCTTGGCTAGAAAAGCATATAATAAAATAATCCGGCGAAACGGCTACTGCGGCGCTTTGCTCTTTACAGCCATCTGAAAATGCGAGTGTTACCGCTGACATCTCAATTGTTTGGGCAAGATCCCAGCCGCCTTCAACCCAATCGGTTGCAGAGACACGCACACCCACTGGCTTTTCACTTGAAAACTCAGCCCGAACTGCTTTAAATACGTCAAGTAACAAGCGCATTCTGTTCTCAAGGTTACCGCCGTATTGATCATCACGGTTATTAGAAAGTGGCGATAAAAACTGATGCAATAGATAACCGTGGGCACCGGGAAGTTCAATTAAATCAAGGCCCAGCGCATCGGCGCGTTTTGACACATTCACAAAATCATTTATTAGCGCATCAATATCATTTTGATCCATTGCTGTGGGCACAGTGGAACTTTTGTCATACGCCAGCGCCGACGGTGCAACCGTTTACCAGCCATTTAACTGATCAGGGGCAATCGAACCGCCGCCGTCCCATGGTTTTTTGGTTGACGCTTTACGCCCAGCATGGGCAAGTTGTACGCCTATCGGCATCGGGCTGTACTGTCTGATTGCTGTTAGCGTTTTATCCAGTGCAGCTTGAGTCCTGTCATCCCATAATCCTAAATTAGCATAGCTGACACGGCCTTTTGGATTGACCGCGTCGCTTCTAAAATAAGTAGCCCTGCACCGATCAAACTCATTTGGCCTACATGGATTGTATGCCAATCGCTTGCCGCGCCATCGTTGGCAGAGTATTGGCACATGGGTGCAATGATAATACGGTTATCTAGTGTGAGTTGCCCAAGTTTCAAAAACGAAAAAAGCTGGCTCATGGTGAGTCCTCGAAAAACACGTCTAAAGGCATGTAACATAAAATGCAAAAGCGATATGAATGACTTATATGGCTTATATGATTATCGCTTGAATAGTTGGTGTTGGTGGGGATGACTGGTTATTTTTATAAAGCGCGTTTAAGTGACACTAGCTAATATACAGATTGCTCTCAATCATGTTTTTCATATGCAGCAGGCGAGGGGCAATATCTTCTTCTAGTTTGGTGCGACTAAGGATAAAACTTGGTGCGCCGCAGTTAAAAGTGAGCAAGCCTTCTGTCGGGTGCACCAGCGCAATGGCTACCGCATTGACATCCTTTTGCCATTCACTAATTGAAAAACAATAACCATAGTCCTCATAGTCTTGAAAGGCTTTATCTAATCCTCGTCTAATCTTTAGCCAATCATCCTTATACTTACTACGAATCGCATTAAGAATAAACTCTTGCTCAGCAGGTGGCATACTCGCCAAGCAGGCTCTCCCCATCGAACTTAAATGAATAGGCAGATAAGAGCCGACATTGCGCTGCATAGTCGTAGTCCCTTGGCCTTGCACAACGTTAAGATACACCATCATCAGTCGATCACGAGTAGCCATGGCAACGGCACTATTGGCATAGTCTGCCAACTCTTCCATATAAGGAGTCGCAAGGTTATTGATAGAGATATTAGTCATCATCGTATAACCAAAACTTAGTACCCCTGTCGAGAGCTGGTACTTACTGCTATTGGTCGATTGTTTTAAATATCCCAATTTGACCAATGTATAGGTCAGACGAGTAATGGTGCCTTTAGGAAGCCCTGTCAGTTGACTTAGGTCTTGGTTGCCTAGATAAGGCCGCTGCGGGGTAAAACAACGCAGTAGCTCTAACCCTCGAGCCAACGCTGTGACAAACTGTCTGTCATTTTTATCTCTCATCTCTGCAATGGGTTCTAACAATTCAATATGCATCTCGTTGTTAGCGTCTTCATCGGCAAGGGTATCATTAGTCATATGTCGTCTATTATCCCCAATCAAATTCATACAAGCGTTATAAAATCACAAAACTTTATTATTCATAGCATTCTGTGAGCGAATATCAGCTCACAGTTACCCACTGTCTCTTTGATTATATTATATCAATTTACTTTCATATTCTCAGCATAGCATAACGAGAAACTATTGTTTCGCTATGCGGTATGAACGGTAGCAATAGTCGTTATAAGAGGTATGGTTAGGCTTCTTGTGGATCATACTGCTTTTCTTTAATGAACAAAGTAGGGATAAGACCACATAAGAAATATGCACCTGCCATAAGTAATAAACCTGCGCCGATAGAGTTATGCATGGCCATATAACCGATGGCAACAGGAGCAATCACAGAGCCAAGCCGTCCAATATTAAATGCACCACCGATAGCAGTACCGCGAATAGCAGTAGGGAAGCTTTCGGTCAAGTAAGTGGCGTTGATCGCATAAGGAATCCCATATAAGAAACCAAAAGTGATCATTAACCAACCAATATTTTCTGGAGTATGCATATACACTAGAATAGGAATAAACAATGCAGTGCCCATCGTACCAAAGGCAAATACTATCTTACGTCCGATTTTATCAGCCATAAATCCCGCCACGACTTTGGCAAACATCATAGTCAGGTACGTTCCCGCCATATACAGTGCCATTTCTTTGAACTTGATACCCAATTCAGTTTCTAGATAAGAAGGTAGCCAGTTACTGACACCAAAATAGCCGAATAACAAAAGTCCTGAGCTCATTGACCATAGGATAAACATGATACGGTGTTTCGGATTTTCCATTATCGCTTTGTATGGGTTCTCTGCTTTTTTGAGTGTGTCTAGTGCGCCGCTCAGTTTTAGTGCTCGAGCGTCTTTCCAAGACTGGGGTTCAGGGACTAAAAAGTACATTGATACTGCCAAAAGTATTGGCAAAAACGTCAGTAGATATAGTGTGCGCCAACCATAGCTAGGGATAATCCAAGCGGATACACTGGTGATAACCAATGAGCCTAAAGTAAATCCAGTCATTAATGCAGCGAGGACGGTGGTTCGATGCTTGGTAGGTACCATCTCTGACATAAGCGTATTGGTAGCGATATAAAGACTACCAAGCCCCAAGCAGGCAATAACCCGTAGCGTGACAAACTGCTCATAGCTCTGCACCAAGCCACTAAAACCAGACAATATAGAGAACATGCCAGTCGCAAGAACGATGACACGTACTCGGCCAAAGCGATCGCAAGCCCAACCACCAAAGAACCCACCGATTGCCATCCCAAATAAGGACCAACTGCCTAGAGCGCCAGCTTGTACATTGGTCAGTGCAAACTCTAGTTTTAGGCTGGATAAGGTAAAGGCAAGAATACCGATATCAGCCCCATCACATAGTAAAACTAAAAAACAAAAAACAAAGGCCAGTTTCCAAGGTTGTTTTTGGGTGGAGATCATACTTGGATCTGCAGTTATAGCGACACTTTTCACAATTTATATCCTTAACGTTGTGAGAATGAAAAACTAATTTGATGCGTAGTGGTAAAAATAGAGGAGAACGGTATCAGCATCCTAGCAAATACCGCCGTGCATTTTGATAGATGAAAAAGTGGTAAGGATTACTCGCTGGCTTCTTTAATCATATTACGGGCAATGATGACTTGTTGAATCTGTGTGGTACCTTCATACAAACGATATAGACGTACATCACGATAAAAACGCTCAATACCGTAGTCTGCGATATAACCGGCACCGCCATGGATCTGTACAGCTCTATCAGCAACACGGCCACACATCTCAGTGGCAAACATTTTGGCGCATGAGGATTCAGTAACAACGTCTTTGCCTTCGTCACGCAGACGTGCAGCGTCTAGTACCATGGATTTGGCGGCATAGATTTCTGCTTTTGAATCAGCGAGCATGCCTTGGATAAGCTGAAAGCTAGCAATCGGTTGACCAAATTGCTTACGCTCGACAGCATAATTGAGTGCATCATTCAGCATGCGAGTAGCAGCTCCAGTACTGGCTGCTGCAATATGCAAGCGCCCTTTATCAAGAACTTTCATGGCCGTTTTAAAGCCAACACCCTCAACGCCGCCAATAAGCGCATCCGCTGGTACGACACAATTATCAAAGATCACATCACAGGTATGCGCGCCTTTTTGGCCCATTTTTTTGTCAATTTTGCCCAAAGTAATACCAGGCGTGTCGCTTTCAACGATAAATGCCGAAATACCGCCAGAGCGTTTGTTTTGTGGATCGGTGCGAGCCATGACAGTGAATACACCAGCCTGCGGGGCGTTGGTGATATAACGTTTGGTACCATTGATGATATAAGTATCACCATCCTTAATAGCGGTCGTTTTCAATGATGCGGCATCTGATCCTGACTCCGGCTCGGTCAAACAGAACGAACCGATGATTTCACCACTGGCCAACCGAGGTAGATACTTTTGCTTTTGTGCTTCAGTGCCATCAATCACTAGGCCAGATGAGCCAATACCATTATTTGTCCCTATTAATGAGCGAAACGCAGGGGAGGTACGTCCTAACTCAAATGCCAGCGTAACTTCTTCTTCCATAGTGACACCAAGTCCGCCGTACTCTTCGGGTATGGTCAGTCCAAAAAGCCCTAATTCTCGCATTTGCTCAATAATCTCTTCTGGAAGACGGTCATTTTCGGCAACCCAATGTTCCATAGGGATAAGTTGATCGTTAACGAAGTTACGAATGGTTTGGGTGATGTGGTCGAGGGTCTCTTTATCTCTAATCATATAAATCTTCCTTGTTTGATTGATGCCTGATATCAGTAACGGCTCTGTGACTGTATTAAATAATGTGACGTCCTTGGATAAACAGCATAATCGATGAATTATTAAATTACAATAGTTTTGGTTTAAAAAACCGCATTGCGGTATTTTTATAATTTAATATAGCTTTTTATTTTAAATTTATTCTAAATTATCAAGTTTTTATGCTTCACAAACCAAAATAAACAGTATATATTGATATTAAATACCGCATAGCGATATTTAATATTCAAAATAAATGCTTTGTTAGGGTGTTTATACTTTATGCAAGAATGATGTTTAAGGAGTCGATCATGGAAGAGCCACTCATTATTTGTGAGAAAAAAGGAGAGGGCGTGAGTGTCATTAGACTTAATCGACCCAAAGTGCGCAATGCACTAAACAGCGAGCTACGTCAACAAATGGCAGATCTGTTCATTCAATTAAATGATGAGCCACAAACCAAAGCGATCGTCCTTACTGGTGGTGACAAGGTGTTTGCCGCTGGTGCAGATATCAACGATTTTTTGACTACTAGCACAGTGGATATGTACCTGCGTCATAGTGAGCGCTATTGGGCTGCCATTACTAACTGCCAAAAACCCATTATCGCTGCCGTTAATGGCTATGCTCTGGGCGGTGGCTGTGAGCTAGCGATGCATGCTGACATCATCATCGCAGGCAAGTCTGCCAAATTTGGTCAACCCGAAATCAAGATAGGACTCATGCCAGGAGCAGGTGGAACGCAGCGTTTGTTTCGCGCGATTGGCAAACATAAGGCCATGAAGATGGTACTAACGGGCGATATGCTCAGCGCAGATGAGGCGGACACAATGGGGCTGGTATCTGAAGTCGTGGCAGATGAGGCTACTATCACACGCGCCATTGAGATTGCTGAGCAGCTATCACATTACTCTCCCATTGCCTTAGCGCAAATCAAAGAAGTAGCAAATCTAGGTGTTGATATGCCTTTAGAAAGTGCGTTGGCTTTAGAGCGCAAAGCTTTCCAGATTTTGTTCAATACTCACGACCAAAAAGAAGGCGCTAAAGCCTTCCTAGAAAAGCGTCCTGCAGAATATAAAGGGCATTAAACCCTAGCCGCGTTAATTCATAAGCACGTGAATTCATAAGCACGTTAATTCAAAGCCACATTGTGATCACTTTTGAAGCAAGTTATCACCTTTGAACCAAAATTTCATAGCAAACTATGTAGAGAGTTATTATGACTGTGAACACAATTGCCATTATCGGCACTGGTATTATGGGCATGGGTATTGCTCAAATTGCTGCTCAAGCTGGTATCCAAGTACTTTTATATGACGCCAAATCAGGCGCTGCTGAACAAGGACGACAATCCTTGCAAAGTACCCTCGAAAAACTCACTGCTAAAGGCAAGTTTACCGATGAGCAGTTACAGGACACTTTAAGTAATTTGACCGTACTACAGGAGCTTAGCCAAATTGCGACTGCTGAGATAGTGGTTGAAGCCATTATCGAAAATTTAGACATCAAAAAACAGCTTTTTGCCCAGTTAGAAGGTGTGGTCACTACCGATACTATTTTGGCGACCAATACCTCCTCCTTATCAGTGACCGCCATTGCTGCTGACTGTGATCATCCAGAGCGCGTGGCAGGATTTCACTTCTTTAATCCAGTCCCTTTAATGAAAATTGTAGAGGTCATTCCAGGTCTGTCTACTCAGCAATCCGTGATTGACGTTCTCTCCGATTTGGCCAAACGTATGGGTCATCTAGGTGTGGTAGCAAAAGACACACCGGGTTTTATCGTCAATCATGGCGGTAGAGCGTACGGCACAGAAGCGTTAAAAATATTGGGTGAAGGGGTAACAACGTTTGAGAATATTGATCAAATTTTGCGTGAAGGCGCAGGATTTCGTATGGGGCCGTTTGAGCTGTTAGACCTCACTGGTATCGATGTGTCGCACCCTGTGATGGAGTCGATTTACAATCAGTTCTATCACGAAGCGCGCTATCGTCCGCATTCATTGACCCGCCAAATGCTAGTAGGTAAAAAGCTCGGCCGTAAGGTTGGTGAAGGGTTTTATCACTATGAAAACGGTCAGAAGTTGTCAACGGTCACTGCTCAAGATCAGTCGTCCGAAGCACTCATATTTGATGCCGTTATTACCTCAGTTTGGGTTGGCGCTGATCTGGTAGAAGACAAAACTCAGCTGGTCGATTACCTAAAGTCTCAGGGTATCACTATCGATGACAACGACAAGCCAAACCCTGATAGTTTAGTTTTACTAGCACCCTATGGCGAAGATACGACCAATGCTGCCATTCGTTATCAAGTTAATCCCAAGCAAGCCGTTGCCATTGATATGCTCATTGGACTAGCAAAGCATCGTACTTTGATGCCAAGTCTCGTCACGCAGGAAACATTTATCGCACAAGCTTATACGTTATTTGGTAAAGGCTTGGATGACAGGGAAGCAACCACACAGCCTATGGTCGGTGCCACGCTGATTGCCGAAAGCATCGGCTTTGTGGCACAACGTGTGGTCGCTATGGTGATCAATCTCGGTTGTGACATTGCTATGCAAGGGATTGCTTCACCTGAGGACATCGATAATGCCGTCAAGCTTGGGCTAGGTTATCCGCATGGTCCTATCTCTTGGGGCGATCATCTTGGCGCTTCGCGTGTGCTGCTTATTTTAGAGCGCATCTACGGGCTGACAGGCGATCCGCGTTATCGTCCAAGCCCTTGGCTGCAGCGCCGTGCCAAGCTTGATGTGTCATTGTTTACTCAGCAAAACACTTACTAATTTGAACGACAAAATATGGTTGTTAAACCATAAAACCATTATTTAGAGTTAAAAATACGACAAGGAAACGTTATGTTAGATGCTTATATTTATGACGGATTAAGAAGCCCATTTGGTCGATATGTTGGCGCATTAGCAACCGTACGTGCTGATGATTTGGTAGCCACCGTGATGAAAGCGTTGGTCGAAAAGCACCAGCTATCTGCTGATATCTTTGATGAAGTGTTGCTAGGTAGCGCTAACCAAGCAGGCGAGGACTCTCGCAATATCGCTCGCAACGCTGCTCTATTAGCAGGGTTGGATGTAACAACCCCAGGTCAGACAGTAAACCGTCTATGTGCGTCAGGCCTGTCCACTGTTGTCGATGCTGCTCGCAGTATTACGTGTAACGAAGGGGATATTATTTTAGCAGGTGGGGTCGAGTCGATGACGCGTGCGCCGTTTGTATTTGCCAAGACAGAACAGCCTTTTAGCCGTGACTTTAAAGTATTTGATACGACTATCGGTAGCCGTTTTCCCAACCCAAAGATTATTGAGCAGTTCGGCAGTGATACCATGCCGCAGACGGGCGATAATGTTGCGCAGAAGTACGGTATTACGCGCGAGGAAGCCGATAAGTTTGCAGCCGCATCACAGGCCAAGTACCAAGTCGCCAAGCAAGCAGGGTTTTTTGACGATGAGATAACACCTATCACCGTACCCCAAGGTAAGAAATTGCCTGCAAAAGTAGTCATAGATGATGAACATCCGCGTGCCAGCTCTAATATTGAAGCACTACAAAAGCTGAAGCCTTTAAACAAAGATGGAATCGTCACCGCAGGTAATGCGTCTGGTATCAATGATGGTGCTGCCGCGCTCATCATTGGCTCAAAGCAAGCAGAGAAAAAGCTAGGCTTTAAGCCGATTGCTAAGATCCTATCATCAGGTGCAATGGGTGTTGAACCCAATATCATGGGCGTGGGTCCTGTTGAAGCGATTAAGCTAGCACTAAAGCGTGCGGATCTGACTCTCGAGGACATGTCTGTCATTGAGATTAATGAAGCATTCGCTTCGCAAGTGCTGGGTTGTCTAAAAGGGCTGGACATTGATTTTGATGATAAGCGTGTCAATCCCAATGGCGGTGCCATCGCGGCCGGCCATCCGCTTGGCGCATCAGGTGCAAGAATCGCCTTGAGTACCGCTCGGGAGCTACAGCGCACGGGTGGCAAATATGCCGTGGTCAGCCTGTGTATTGGTATTGGGCAAGGGCTTGCCATGGTGATAGAACGCGTCTAAGACTCAAAAGTACGCTCGCCCCATTATTGATTATAGTTGATTCAGGTTAAAAGAGAGACAAGGCAACCGAGCGCAGATGTAACTGTGATACTTCAAGTGAGGTTAACGCTGTCACTCTTTTACAGAGGATTGACTATATCAAGGACAATTTATTATCAAGGAAGATACCATGACAACCATACTCAACGAACACGATAACTACCATCAAGCCGAAGAATCCTATGGGTTCCCTTTAATTATCAAACAGTTACTAAACCGCGCCAAGATTGCTTCTACCAACCAAACCATTAGCTATGCCGACAAAGTCACTTATACCTATGCTGAGTTTTTTAAGCGTATCAATCGCTTGGCCAATGTATTAAAAAATATGGGCTTGCAGGCAGGTGATGTGGTCGCGGTCATGGATTGGGATAGCCATCGTTACCTTGAGGCCTACTTTGCAGTACCAATGTCGGGCATGATTTTGCAAACCGTTAATGTCCGTCTATCTGAAGAAAAAGTATTGTACACCGTCAATCATGCTGCGCCAAAAGCCTTATTGTTGAATGCTGAATTTGCGCCGATGATTAAAAGCTACCGCGACGACGCGCCTTCTATCAAACATGTAATTTGGGCGGATGATGTAGAGAATGATAAAGCAGGTGGTAATGAAGCTGAGCTGCCTGACTATGTCGATGGTGAATATGAGGCGCTATTAGCAGCTGCTAGTGACGAGTTTGACTTCCCAGACTTTGACGAAAACACTATTGCTACGACATTCTATACCAGTGGTACGACAGGCGATCCAAAAGGCGTTTTCTTTACCCATCGACAGATTGTACTACAGACGATGGCAAGTACGCTATCAACAGCGCTTAATGCTGAAGGTCAAGGTGTTCGCTATAACGATGTCTATATGCCAATGACGCCGTTATTCCATGTTCATGCATGGTGCTGGCCATATGGTGCCACCATGATAGGACTCAAGCAAATTTATCCAGGGCGATACAATCCAGGGGCACTGGTTGACCTGATTGAAAATCATAAGGTTACATTATCACATGGCGTTCCAACAATTTTACAAATGTTACTCAAGGAGATGGCAGCCCGAGGACGCAAATTTAATGGTCTTAAGCTGATGGTAGGTGGTTCTAAAATAAATAAAGGCTTGGCTAAGAATGCTATTGATATGGGTGTAGAGTTTATGCCTGGTTTTGGAATGTCAGAATCTTGTCCAGTATTAGCTAGAGCAGTATTCAATGATAAAACAACTGCAATGTCCATAGAAGAACAGCTCAATTATCGTTGCCTATCAGGTTCACCCATTATGCTAGTTTCGATGGAAATCTGGGATGAAAACGGTAAGCCACAACCCATGGATGGCAAATCGACAGGCGAGCTTGTGATACGCGCGCCTTGGCTAACGCAAAGTTATTTCAAAAATCCTGATGCAGGTAATGAGTTATGGAAAGGCGGCTGGATGCATACTCAAGACATCGCCTGTATGACGGCTGATGGTACGCTAAGCATCACAGACAGGCTCAAAGATGTCATTAAATCTGGCGGCGAATGGGTATCCTCGCTTGAAGTCGAAACCATTTTGTCCTTTCATCCTAGCGTCGCTGATATTGCGGTGATTGGTGTACCAGATGAGCGCTGGGGTGAGCGTCCCTTGGCATTGATCGTGCTAAAACCAGACCATGTCGACACAAAAATGGAAGATATTTTGGCATTGGGTCATCAAGCAGTAGAGAGAGGTCATCTGCCAAAATACGGTGTGCCAAGTGAAGTGAGGTTTTTGCCAGACATGCCAAAAACCAGCGTCGGTAAACTCGATAAAAAACGCATGCGTTCGATGTACTCAGAAAATCTTATCTAGTCAAACAATCTGGTCACCATTAAATCGACTTTGACAAAAGCGAAAGCTTGCATAAACCCTAGTGTTTGACTGAATGCTAGGGATGGGAGAGGTGTGTGAGTCACGAACACCCTGAGTCATACTCATCATCTTTATAACAGAATCTGTCTAATAAAAAGAGAAAAACTATGGAAGCTGCGCCTACGTTCCCAGAAATACAAGAGATTGTCGTAAGCGATGATAATCACCCATTGCATGACTTTACCGTTATTTATCCTCAGCAAGTGGAATGGGGTGATATGGACTCCTTTGGTCATGTCAATAATGTGGTTTATTACGAATATGCTCAAAACGCTCGTATCTACTACAATAGGCGGCTTGGTTTATTTAACGAACAAACGTCTTCGGTGATGGCTGCCTCGTCATGTCGGTATTTAATATCCGTTGCCTATCCTGATGAATTATGGATTGGTGTCAAGGTCAAAAAAATTGGTAATTCAAGTCTGATTCATGAATATACCTATTACAGTACAGTGCAGAAAACAGTCGTTGCAATCGGTGAGTCGGTGTTGGTATATCTCGATAAATTGAGTGGGCAAAAAAAGCCTATCGATGAGTCGCAAAAAGAAGCGATTGCTGCTTTGGAAAATATTAATCAAGAAGCCTAAAACCTAATATATCGGTCAAATTATGATTGGGGTTTTTAACTAGGAAGTACTTATTAAGTAGAAGTTAATTTTCATATAAAAGGATTATTTATTTTTATGAACTAGAGAAAATGTAATAGCAATTAGGATTGATAAGGATATCAACATAAAACAGGGAAGAAATGAATGATGCTTTATATAAAAAGGTTATCTTTAGGTTTTGCTACGGTTGTAACGTGCGTATCTGCACAAGCAGTAGATCTTGTGACAACAGGTGACACGACTTTGAGTATCGGTGGTTACATCAAAGCAGAAGGTGCTTTTAACTCTCCTGATGAAGGCGAGTCGGAATTTAAGGGTAATTTACGCCAGTCTCGTATCAATGTTAAAACGACCAAATCGGTAGATGATAAAAAACTCACGGGTTTTATTGAAGGTGATTTTTATGGTGACTACGCCAAGGGCGGCTCAAATCTGCGCTTGCGTCATGCTTATGTTCAGGTTGATGATTTGACAGTGGGTAAGACTTGGAACGGTCAGTTTTTGGCAGTGGCACCTCTTTCTACGGAGCAGCTTGACTTCTGGGGTACTGGTTTGGGTACGGCCTCTGGTGGTGGTTCTTATATTCGTCCAGATTTGACGTTGCACTATACTTATAAAGGGCTGCGCTTCACGTCTCAAGACCCTGTTTATGATAATGCGAGCTTACCTGATATGGTGGTAAGCTATAAAGATAAGATATCTAACTTTGACTATAATGTGGCTGTCACGGCTCGTGATGCTGAGAACGGAGATGGTTCAGATGTGGGTATCGGTGTTTCTTTAGCGGGCAAGCTGACATTGGGTAAAGATTCACTCCATGCCAGTATATACAATGGTAAAGGCATGGGTGCTTATTCTGCCATCTGTGTTGGAGGACCTTTAATTATGAATGGCGGCGTAGACTGTGATGCCGAGGATGGGAAGCTTATCTCGCAAACTGGCTATAGCATAGGATATAAGCATCAATTTACCCAAAAGCTGCGTGGCAACTTGCGTTATGGTGAGGTAAATGTAGACGATGCGGCAGACACTTCTGCCAATGTAAAAAGCGCGAACCTTATCTATGAGTATCTACCAGATCTAGATTTGGGTATTGAGTGGAGAAATCAGGACGTAACGACATCCCCATGGATGCCAGCAGGTCAGCAAATTGAAATAATGGCAAAATATGATTTTTGAGTTGAAGTGTTTAGAGAAGTAAGCGATACGATGGCGCATCTCCATAGTTATAGTGGGGATGTATTATCTTGATTAATGATTTTTTATCAATACTTATCATGTTATTCAGGTATTAGAATATATATTAGTAACTTTCCTATAAAAATAACTGACGTTGCAATTGTCGGGGTCGAAACGCCAGTTATATTAGCTTATAGAAAGATAGTGTACTATGTGTTTTCTACGGTAACAGTAATACAATTTTAAAAACAATATTACTTTTACGCTGCTGAAGTATCTAATCTTGTTGGTTGCAGTTTGCTTTCTTTGCTGTCGACCGCTGCGCTCAGATTTACTAAGAAGATAGCGATGGCTGCGATAATACCTGGTATAGCGATAAATAAGAAGTTCATCTGATGGGTCAGCTCTAAGGTGAGTAGCGCACCAGTTAGAATAGGACCTACGATAGCACCAATACGTCCAATCCCTGAGGCCCAACCCATGGCAGTCGTACGTACAGCGGTGGGATAATATTGAGCCACAAAAGTATAGAGCAGAATTTGTGAGCCGATAGTGGTAGCGCCAGCAATCGCGATAAGGGTATACAGGACAATCTGAGGACTGTTGTAGCCAAGTAGAATTAATGCCGCGGCACCAGCGACAAACATAATAGTCAATACAGGTTTTAAATGGAATTTATCAGCTAGGACACCACCACCAATAGCCCCAATCATCCCACCAATATTAAGTGCAAATAGAAATAACATACTAGCACCTAGCGAGTAACCAGCTTGAATCATTAGCTTTGGTAACCAGCTTGCTAAAGCGTAAACCATCAGCAAACACATAAAAAATGCTACCCAAAACATAATAGTAGTGAATCCACGTCTGTTCAGAAATAACGCTTTAATTGGTGCATCATCACCTTTGGTGGGTTCGTCTAGTACTAACGTAGTAGAGGGTGTAACTTTTTCTTCAGGAGCCAATTTTTGAACGATATTTTTAGCTTCGTCTTCTCGATTTTCTTTGACTAAATACATCAAGGATTCAGGTAGCATCTTCCAGATAATTGGCAATAGTAAAGTAGGAATGCCCGCAATATAAAACATAATTTCCCAGCCAAAATCTAGAACCAAAAAAGACCCTAATAATGCTGACGTCATACCACCAATTGCATAACCGCTGAACATAATAGCGACTAAAGTACTACGCATACGTTTCGGTGCATATTCAGATGTTAATGCTACGCAGATTGGCATCACGCCGCCAATACCTAGACCTGCAATGAAGCGTAAAGCCGCAAACTGCATAGGCCCACTAGCGAAAGCACCAAAAAAAGTAAAGCTACTGAATAGAGCGACACAGATCATAATTGTTTTTTTACGACCGATTTTGTCAGATAAAGTACCAAAAATCATCGCACCAAACATCATGCCGAATAGTGCTGCGCTAGCAAGAAAACCTGCTTGTACCGAAGTCAATGACCACTCTTCCATAAGCAATGGCAGGGCCACGCCATAAATAATGAGGTCGTAGCCATCAAAGATAATGATCAGTAAGCACCAAAATAGGACTTTCCAATGAAAAGGTGAAAATTTGGCTTCATCAATAACTTTATTGATGTTTAAGGTTTGAGATTCCATTCATATTCTCCGTTGATGATATCCTTATACGTGCTTTACAAGTTAGGGTTTTACAGGTGCTAAGTCAAAAACTATCTAGGTATCAATCGATACCTAAAAGGTATATCTTTCTATATAACATTCTATTGAAACAATGTTGACTTTTATCTTAATTAGAGGAGTGAGTACTCTTATAAAGTATGAGATACGAAGAATGATGCTTGCAGTGAGTGTATGTAAGACAACTAATACCAAGAAGTTTCATTAATTTCTATTATAGAAATGCTGGATACGCAAAAAGCATCCATATACTAAAAAAATATATAGATGATTAAAAATATAAGATAAATAGATAAAATTAGCCTAATTAATCAACGCTAATGAATGTGTTTTTAAAAGCATTTATTAGCATTATTGCAGGTAATATTTAATATACTTATTAAATGCTTCAGGTTGTTCAATATTTGAGATATGCGAGGCATCGATAGTGGCGAGCTTAGCATTAGGTATATGATCGACCATATATTGGCCATCGGCAACGGTCGTTACCGGGTCTTCAACGCCTGCTAACACTGTAATTGGTACACGAATATCTTTTAACTGCTTGCGAGTATCAGCGATAGATAACGCCTCGCAGCAGCTTGCATAGCCCTCGGCACTGCCAGCCGCAAGAGCGCTAGACAATGCCGTGACTACATCTGGGTAATGATCGATAAAATCTGCTGTGAACCAACGCGGAGCAGCTGTATCCGCGATAGGAGCTAGACCTTGCTCACGTACCGATTTTGAACGTTCCGTCCATGCTATTTCGTTACCAATTTTCGCGGCGGTATTACATAACATCAAGTGGTGGAAGCGCTCAGGGTGATTGATAGCTAACCATTGACCGGTTATACCGCCCATAGAAATGCCACAAAAAAATACCTTATCAAGATGCAGGTGATCTAACAAATCAATCACATCTTGCCCCAACTGTTTTAGATTATAAGGACCTCTGGGTGCTGATGATTTACCATGGCCACGAGTGTCATAGCAGATGATAAAGTAATCGGCTTGTAAGGTATCGATTTGTGGTTGCCACATATGATAGCTAGTACCTAAAGAGTTGGAGAATATTAGGGCGGGGTTGCTGCTATCGCCAAAGGTGGCATAGTTTAGCGTGACACCTTTATTTTCAAATATAGGCATGATGAACGTCCTTGTGTTAACTGTCGGGTGATTAAGGTCTTCTTTTTGACCTATTAAGCTGGGTGTCTATTTTATTTTGAACGATTAATCAGCTCTCAATACGTTCAATAATCATTGCGATGCCTTGTCCAACACCGATACACATTGAGCAAATTGCATAACGCTTGTTCGTTTTTTCAAGCTGGTTGAGAGCAGTTAAGACTAAACGTGCACCTGATGCGCCGAGTGGATGACCAAGGGCAATCGCACCGCCATTCGGATTGACACGTGCGCTATCGTCAGATAAACCCAAATCACGTGTGCAGGCTAGAGCTTGGGCGGCAAAGGCCTCGTTTAATTCAACGACATCCATATCATCAAGTGACAGACCAGTTTGCGCTAGTAGCTTTTTCATCGCTGGTGCTGGGGCAAAGCCCATAATACGTGGCTCAACGCCTACCGTAGTTGAGGCCACGATACGTGCACGCGGCTTCAAATTGAATTCTTTAACCGCTTGCTCTGACGCTACTAGGAAGGCTGCCGCGCCATCATTGATACCAGAAGCGTTACCAGCTGTCACTGTGCCGTCTGTGGTGACAATAGGACGCAGTTTAGTCAACTTTTCAAGTGTAGTATCAGCACGAGGATGTTCATCAGTATCGATGGTGACAGGCTCGCCTTTACGTTGTGGGATGACGACAGGATTAATCTCATCCTTGAAAAATCCTGACTCTTGCGCCGCTTTAGTACGTTGTTGGCTACGTAATGCAAATGCATCTTGGTCAGCACGATTGATATTGAATTGCTCTGCAACATTTTCAGCCGTTTGAGGCATAGTTTCTGTGCCATATAGCTCATCAAGTTTTGGATTGATAAAGCGCCAACCCATAGTGGTATCTTCAAGCTTTTGGCTACGACCAAAAGATTTATCTGATTTACCTATCACAAATGGCGCACGGCTCATACTCTCAACACCACCTGCGATAATTAGATGGGCTTCACCGGCTTTAATCGCACGCGCAGCTATCGCTAACGCATCCATCGACGAGCCGCACAAGCGATTAACAGTAGTTGCAGGCACTTGATAAGGTAGGCCGGCTAGCAATGACGACATACGTCCGACGTTACGGTTGTCTTCGCCGCTTTGATTGGCACAGCCATAGATGACGTCATTTACTCGTACCCAATCCACATTAGTATTACGTTCCATTAACGCCTTGATAGGGAGAGCACCTAAGTCGTCTGCACGTACTGGTGCTAGACCGCCGCCGTAACGACCAAAAGGAGTACGAATGGCATCGATAATATAAGCATTATTTAAACTAGTCATTGAATTAATCATGGCAATTATCCTGAGTTTTAATTGTTCTAGGCTTTATTTAAGAGGTTTTTTATTTAGTAGCGTCCACTAACATTGCACCAGTCAACTCTTGCAAGTCCAAAAAGCTCATACCATCGACCATTTCAGTGACTAGCAGTCCTTTATCAGTGACATCAATGACGCATAGGTCGGTATAAATGCGATCAACGCAGTTTTTTCCAGTTACAGGGTAGGTAAGTTCGCTGACGATTTTTGGCTCGCCTGTTTTGGTGATGTGATTGGTCATCACAAAGACTTTTTTCGCACCGACGGCTAAGTCCATAGCACCTCCAACAGCGGGTATCGCATCCTCTGCACCAGTACTCCAATTGGCTAAATCACCATTAGCAGCTACTTGAAACGCACCCAACACGCAAATGTCGATATGGCCACCGCGCATCATGGCAAAAGAGTCACCATGATGAAAGTAGCTACCGCCATCGAGCATAGTAACGTACTCCTTTCCAGCATTAATCAGTTCGGGATCTTCTTCACCTTTGGCAGGTGATGGACCAAAAGCTAATAAGCCGTTTTCTGAATGCAAAAACACGTCTTTATCATTAGATAAGTACTGTGCGATTTTGGTCGGTAATCCGATGCCTAAGTTGACATAGGCTCCATCTGGAATGTCTTGTGCAGCTCGTTCGGCTATTTGGTCACGGGTCAAAACGGTGTAAGAGGTATGGCTCATGATGACGCTCCTTATAATTGGCAGTATTTAGCGGTAATTACGCTGCAGTATCAGAAAGTTCAGTACTAGTGCTAGCAGGCTGGACTTGCACCACGTGCTGCACAAAAATGCCTGGCGTAATAACGTGCTCAGGATCAAGCTCACCAAGATCAACTGTTTGAGAGACTTGAGCGATAGTCACGTCAGCTGCCATTGCCATAATTGGACCAAAGTTACGTGCAGATTTTCGGTAAACTAAGTTACCCCAACGATCACCCTTGTTTGCTTTTATTAAGGCGAAATCAGCTTTAATTGGATATTCCAATACATAGTCTTTACCATCGATATTACGAGTTTCTTTGCCTTCTGCGAGCAGAGTGCCGAACCCTGTTGGGGTATATACGGCTCCAAGCCCCATGCCTGCCGCTTGAATACGGCAAGCTAAATTACCTTGTGGTACTAATTCCAGATCAACTTTTCCTGCATGATAAAGCTCATCGAATACCCATGAGTCTGATTGACGAGGGAAAGAGCAAATAATTTTACGTACCGCGCCCGTTTTTAATAATCTGGCAAGACCATGATCACCGTTTCCAGCATTATTATTAATAATGACAAGGTCTTTAACACCTAAATTGATAAGGCCATCAATGAGTTCAGCTGGTTGCCCTGCAGTTCCAAAACCACCAATCATAATAGTGGCGCCATCTTTAATTTGGCTAAGTACATCCGTGATATTTTTTTCAGCTTTATTAATCATGTCTATGTCCTATACAAAAGTAATATTAGGTATTGCGAGACTTAAGTTTTATGCATCTTCGAGACTGTCTTGTCGTTTGGGCTGTTCTATTGATAAAAATGATGTATATTTTTGCTTATGAAAACAAAGGTAATAAGCGTTTTTTGCTTAAAATATAGTAAGCAACCATGCCGATAAGAATGCCCCAAAAAACAGAGCTTAGTCCTAGAAAACTCATACCAGATGCTGTTGCTAAAAAAGTGATTAGCGCTGCATCTCTTTGAGAGTCATCTTTCATTGCTATAGTAATGTTGGTAGAAATAGCACCGATAAGTGCAAGACCTGCTAATGCTGCGACTAGCTCTTTGGGCAGCAAGCTAAATACCATCACGATACTACCGGCAAGTAATCCCCCTAATAGATAAAAAATACCGTTTGCCACACCTGCTATGTAGCGTTTCTCTTTTAATTCATGAGCATCTTTGCCAGTACAAAGTGCTGCGGTGATTGCTGCTAGGACAATCGTAATACCCCCTACACAGGCGACTGCTAACGAAGCGAGGCTTGTAATACTGACGATAGGCTTGGCTGGTGTGTCGTAACCATTAAGATTAAGAATCGCCATGCCGGGTAAAAACTGTCCAGTTAAGCTGACAAGAATGAGTGGAATCGCAAGGTTGAATACGGCATTCCACGTCCACTCAGGCCATATCACAGTCGGTATGGTAATGGCTAAATCTATATCGACAGGGTTCATCTTACCCAATAGAACACTTAAAATGACACCGCATAGCAGTACCCAAATCATGGTATAGCGCGGTGAAAAACGTTTGGCTACTAAGTAACAGCCAAGCATACTAAACACGATAAAAGGCATCGTATTAGTTGCTACAAATAACTCTAAACCAAATTGAAACAGGATGCCTGCCATCATACCGGCAGCGATACCATTAGGAATCCATCTTAAAATTTTGTCAAAAGATCCAGTTGCGCCTACTAAAAAAATCACAATCGCTGATACGATATAAGCGGCTATCGCTTCATTAATACTCATATTCGGAAAGACGGTTACCAGTAGTGCGGTACCAGGCGCTGACCAAGCGGTAATGATAGGGGTTTTATACTTAATGGATAAATAGATACCTGAGACAGCGGCACCTATAGATACTCCCCAGATCCACGATGCCATCATCGTTTCAGACACCTGCGCTGCTTGTGCTGCTTGAAAAAAGATAATTAAGGGGCCAGCATAAGAGATCAGTACGGCCAAAAAACCTGCCACGGTGGCAGAGAGTGACCAGTCGTCTTTCAATGTGTGTATTACGTTTGCCATATTGCTTCCTTGCAAATCAGCAGCGGTTAGATAGTTCTCTGTTCAACGCTATGCTACTTAATAACCTGACGAGAGAGATTAGCCTGCGTCACCACCGCCTACAGGGATAGTGCTTCCAGTGATATAGGAAGATTCATCAGAAGCCAAAAATGTGATGGCATTGACTTGTTCATCTATTGTGCCGTAACGTTTCATAAATGTGCGGTCGATGGTTTGATCAACAACTGCGTTCATCCAGCCTTTTTCCTCATCAGTTAAAGACTTTGTATTACGTGGAATCTTTCTGGGTGGGGCTTCAGTACCACCTGTTGCTACTGCATTAACGCGAATTCCATCACTTGCATGTTCAAAAGCAAGTGACGCAGTCAAGGCGTTTATACCGCCTTTTGCAGTTGAGTAGGGTATACGGTTGATACCACGTGTCGCGATGGAGGAAACATTAACGATAGTGCCAGATTGTTGTTTAATCATCGCTGGCAATACTGCATGACAACACCATAATGTTGGAAATAGTGAGCGACTGATTTCTTTTTCAATCTCTATCTCAGAGAAACTGACGAATGGTTTCATCCATATTGCACCGCCTACATTATTGACCAATATGTCAATACGACCGTAGGTATCAAGAGCTTTATCGATAACATCCTGTGCCCCTTGATAAGTCTCAAGATCAGCTTGGACGGTTGTCGCATGCCCGCCATTTGTAGTGATTTCTGCTAACACGTCTTCTACCAAAGGTGAAAAGTCTGCCATGACTATCTTGCCACCCTCATTTGCTAAGCGTAATGCGACCCCGCGACCGATACCTTGTGCGGCACCCGTTACGACACATACTTTATTATCAAAGCGCTTACTCATTGCTGTCTCCTAGAGAAAAGTATCCTATCGCTGTATTGTTTGAGCTATATTACTGCTCACTAGGTGTGAACTTTTCATAATAAAAATTGCTAGGTTTGAGGTTACTTGTGTCTAACCAATTACTAACGGCATCGACCATCGCCAAAGGACCACACAGATAGACATCAACATCGCCATTATTTAGCCAATCAACTTCAACATGGCTGGTCACATAGCCTTTGCGCTCATGGTCACTTTCTTCGCTTGCGACACAGGTATAATAGTCAAACCAATCGTGGTTTTTCTTCACCTCTTCCAGTTTTTCAATCTCTATCAAATCAGCATCATTAGTAACACCGTAGACCATCTTAACAGGATGATGAGCACCCGATATTTCTAAGCTTTTTAGCATCGATAAAAAGGGTGCTATACCTGTACCACCAGCTAAAAATACAGTAGGACGTACGATAGGACGTAAGTAGAAACTGCCGAATGGTCCTTCAAAATCAATATCTTGACCTAGCTTGGCAACATCAGATAAAAAGGTACTCATCTTGCCATTTGGAATGTTACGGACGACAAATTCAGCCTGATTGGTACTAGGCATTGAGCTAAAAGAGTAGGAACGTGTCTCATCAGAGTCAGGGATAGTAATATTGACATACTGCCCAGGTAAAAATACTAAGGCATCTGGATTATTAACCTCAACGCCGAAGTGAATGGTAGATTCTGACAATACATTTAGCTGCTGTAGCTTACCTTTGAACACAGATTTGCTGACTTTGCAGGCTTCTGATGAGGTTGGCACTTTAATGACGCAGTCGCTCTCAGGGATCATTTGACAGGTCAAGACGTAGCCATCATTAGCTTCGGTTTCAGTCAGTGCTTCTTCAATATACATATCAGGATGCATGTCATAGCTGCCCGATTCACAATGACAACGGCAGGTACCGCAGGCGCCATCTAAACAGTCCACAGGGATATTATATTTTTGGCGATAAGCAGCTTCGGCAACGGTTTCATCATCTTCACATTTGATAAATCCCGTGACACCATCTTCAAACTGTAGAGCTATGTTGTATTCCATGAGAAACATCCTTTTTCAATATATGGCTACTGACTAACATCACTATATTTTTGGTTGGCTCGTTGATACTTTATAAATTACCAACAAGCTATTTTTAAATTTAATTATTTGTACTAACTGGCAAGCATAAATAAAATCATGCGAACTCTAGACGTGATATACATCCATAATTTGGTGTACGTAATCATCTTTTAATACGATGTATTTGTCCAAAATCTTTGGGCTAGCTTGATTCATGTCTATTTTGTATTTAGAGAATCCCCAGTAAGTATTGGTCTCATGATAACGATAAGACTTATTGATCCAGTTAAATCGGACGCTAACAATGCCGTTATTATCTTCAAGTAATTCGATATTAGATAAGTTATGCGTGGTGCGAGTATCAGGAATGGTTGCAGAAGAACGCTCAGTCTCGATACGGAAAATTCGATCTTCAAGCCCGCGACGATCAGGGTAATAAATCAGAGATATTTCGCGTTGCGGGTTGTTTATTAGCTCGCCATCATCATCCCAACTAGGCATCCAAAATGGACAGTCTTCGTCATAACAGGCTAACCATTCTTCCCATTTTTTTTCATCAAGCAATCGTGCTTCACGGTACAGAAACTGACGCACATCTTCGATATTAACCGTTGCATTTTTCATTAGCGATATCCTTTTATATTTGTTCGTCCTGCAATAACTAGCAAGTTACTGGTCTAAGTAGGTAGCTAATATTAGCCTGCGCCATGTAGCTGCTGTTCTTGCTCTAGGGCTTTTTTCATCTCTTCATGCCAATATCGATGTTGCACGGTATACAATCCTTCATCTTCAGTCTTAGCTCCGCTTAACAAAGGCTTCAGGTCGATGGCTTTTGCACCTTCGTCAGCGCCTTCTATCCAGTGCTCGGAACCACGACACATGTCGTTCCATTCGAGCTTAATGCCGTTATAGCCTTGCTGGCATGAGCGGAATTCTTCTAAGTCATCTGGTGTTGCCATACCAGTTACGTTAAAGAAGTCTTCGTACTGACGGATACGGCGAGTACGTGCTTCATCACTTTCGCCTTTCGGTGCGATACACCAGATAGTGACTTCAGTTTTATCAACGGCTATCGGGCGTAGCATACGGATTTGCGAGCTAAATTGATCCATGATATACACGTTTGGATATAAGCATAAGTTACGCGAGCGTCCAATCATCCAGTCGGCCATTGCTTCACCATACTGGGCAACATAGTCATCGCGATACGCAAAATTAGGACGATCTTGCGGGTTCTCCCATTGAGTCCAGAGTAGTAAATGACCGTTCTCAAAAGAATAGAATCCGCCACCTTGACGACCCCATTTGCCAGCATTCATGGCTTTGATGTTGTCTTCTTTTTTTGCTTCTTGCTCTTTGCGACGTGCTGTTGTCGCAGCATAGTTCCAATGGACAGCTGAAACATGGTAGCCATCAGCACCATTTTCAGCTTGTAGCTTCCAGTTACCATCAAAGGTATAGGTTGAGGTGCCGCGTAGTACTTCTAGGCCTTCTGGTGATTGATTGACAATCATGTCAAGAATTTTGGTTGATCCGCCAAGCCAGTCTTCAATCGGTTCGACGTCATCTTTAAGACTAGCAAACAAGAAGCCTTTGTAATTGGCAAGTTTGACTTGCTTTAGATCATGAGAGCCGTCTTTATTAAAAGCGTCAGGGTAACCTGCGCCGCGTGGATCTTTCACCTTGAGCAGTTTGCCTGAATTATTGAAAGTCCAACCATGGAATGGGCACGTATAAGTTGTCTTATTGCCTTTCTTATGACGGCATAACTGAGCGCCTCGATGAGAGCATGCATTGATCATGCAATGCAATTCACCTTCTTTATTACGAGCCACGATGACGGGTTGGCGACCAATATATGATGTGTAGTAATCATTATTATCAGGAATTTGTGTCTCATGAGCCAGATAGACCCAATTGCTTTCAAAGATATGTTTCATCTCAAGCTCAAAAAGCTCTTCGTTGGTAAAAGCGCTACGATGTAGACGATAAATTCCTTTTTCTTTATTTTCTTCCAAAAAACCATCGATAGAAATATCTGATCCTTCAGGTACTAAGTTAATACGCTCGCTCATGACTGTCTTCCTTGTGAATAATGATGTGAGTGTGCTGCGCTTGACATGACAGCAAAGTGTATATCAAGCGCAAATTTATATATTTAATAGCTATTGATCAGTAGCAAATAGCTGTATCGAATAAAGCTGAGATATTCAACTGTTAAGCTTGCGCACGGCGTCGTTCGACTTCACTGCCTTGCACTGGCTTATCGATATCTTTGACTAAGTGAAAATCAAAGTCGATACTGGCATATGGCTTATTAAGACCATGCTCTTTTAACTTATCAGCGTCTTCAATCATATTTACTTCGGGAACTAGACCCTCACGACTAGCAAATGCAAAGTCATCCCATAGATATTCATCACCGTCGATATTGATTTGGGTGGTTAATTTACGATAACCGTCTGCACTAGCGAAAAAATGAATGTGTGCTGGACGATGACCATGACGTCCTAGCGCGCCTAAGACCTTTTGAGTCATGCCTTCTGGCGGTACTGCATAACCTAGTGGCACAATGCTACGGAATGCATAGTTGCCGTTTTCATCAGTAATGATGGTGCGTCGTAGATTAAAAGAAGATTGAGACTCATCAAAGAAAGAGTAGTTACCTAAGCTGTTGGCATGCCAGACTTCAACCTTGGCATTTGGTAAAGGCTGGCCGTTTTCGTCGTAGACGCCTCCTTGCATGAATAGAACGGTACCATTCTCAATATCAGTGCCGTCATCTAAACGGGCAAAACCTTTTTCTTCTGGAGCTCCAGCAACATAAAGTGGGCCTTCGATCGTACGTACAGTGCCACCATCAAGACCAGCTGCTTTGAGATCTTCCTCAATCATCAAATCCATAAAATGATCAAAACCAAGACCAGGGGAGAGTAATCCTGCTTCTTTACCCAAGTCACCAATGAACTCAACCCCAGACCAGTATTCATCGGCCGTGATTTTCAAATCATTGATGGTCTGCATGAGGTCGGTTACGATACGTAAGACAATAGCTTGTATACGTGGATTAACTTGTTCAGGAAAGTCAATTTTACCTTTGATGAACTGAGTGGCTAGTGCTTCAATTTGGTTGCGTTCCATGTCTCTCTCCTTGTTGAGGACTATTTAAAAGGTAGTTATATCGAGTACTCTTACTCAAACTTTACTCATTCACTGCTTATTTTTGGCAATAGGTGCCCATTGGTCTGGTATAGACCAATAATTATTAAAAAATGGATTAAGGCGCTATTATTTAATTAAAATCAAAAGTAATAATGAAATCTAGTAATAGCGTTATAGGGCACTAACTATCATCATCGCGAATAGAAGAAGGATGACGAAGTAGAGGGGTGATCTCGACTTTCATATAAGGGTAAAGTGGTAGCGACATCATAATGTCGTGTAGTTCTTCATTACTTTCGACATCGAAAATACTAAAGTTAGAATACTCTCCCGCTAAGCGCCAAATATGACGCCACTTACCTTGTTCCTGCAGTTTGTGTGATAGCGATTTTTCAGCTTGTTTAAGTTCACTGACCTTATCAGCATTCATATCTGTCGGTAACAACACATCCATTCTGACGTGATATAACATAATTATGTCCTTATATTTTATGGTTAGTCATATGGCTGATATTTGGTCTACATCAGCATTTATTTTACGGAGCTTTTGGCAGAGCACTATTAAGCCCCAGCGTGAGAGTCGCTTACGTAAGTTCCTAACGATATAGGATTTGAGGATGATAAATTTGCTTGTCTGGCATAGTGATATACTTTGTCGCTATCTACCTCGATACCTAGGCCAGCACCGGTTGGAATAATTAAACCAAAATTTTGATAATCAAGCGGTTGAGCTAAAATATCCTCTGTTAGTAGCAACGGGCCAAAAAGCTCCGTGTCAAAGTTCAGACTAGGATAAGTAGAGAACACATGCGCTGATGCAGCAGTACCAATGGGTCCTTCTAGCATCGTTCCGCCATAAAGCTCGATACCTGATAGATGTGCCATTTGTCCGATAAGGCAGGCGGCTTTTAATCCACCAGCTTGATTGATTTTTACAGCAAAAACATCGGCACAGTGATCCGCTGCCAATTGAAACGCATTATATGGATCTTGCACGACTTCATCAGCCATAATAGCCACGTCGAAGTATTCAGCTAAACGCTTTAGCGCTGATTTATTACGCATCGATACTGGTTGCTCGATTAAGTCAACACCGCCATTCTGTAATAAATTTATACCTTTAATAGCTTCAAGCTCTGTCCATGCTTGATTGACATCAACGGTGATGCGGCAATCAGGTAAAGCTTGTTTAATAGCTAACACATGGGCGACATCATCAAGGATAGGGTTGCTGCCTATTTTTAATTTGAAAATCCGATGCTTTCTCTGTTCAATCATCTGATGAGCTTCAGCGATATCGGTATCAGTATTTCCGCTAGCAAGCGTCCATGCCACTTCGATACGATCACGGACGCGACCACCGATGAGCTCGCTGATAGGTAGATCGAGTCTTTTGCCTTCGATGTCGAGTAGAGCAGTTTCAATCGCGCATTTTGCAAAACGATTGCCGCTGATGTGGGTATTCAATAGCTGCATTGCTTTTGCTGTGCTTGTAGGCTTTTCTTTCATCAAGAGAGGGGTAAAGTAAGTATCGATATTAGTTTTGATACTATGAGGACTTTCTTCAGCATAACTTAAGCCGCCAATCGTCGTTGCTTCGCCCCAACCTTCGTAGCCATCTTCGGTTTGGATATGCACCAGAACCAATACTTGTTCATTCATCACGGTACAAGCCAGTTTATGCGCTCGAATAGTAGGTATTGGTACTAGTAAAGTATTAATTGAACGAATCATATCTATCCTTAGTATAAAATTTTGGCTTCCTTATGCTTAATAAGAACTATAGGTGTTAAATATCGACATGTCTAAGACCTATTTAGTCTTGTTTTAATACTTTTTAGGTATTTTGTCGGAAGGTAGGTGGTATGTTATGTTCTTTAGGTATGGACATTTCGTATATGAAGTAGGTGAGAGATAAAAGGGAAGAAATTAGAACGACTTAGGATAGAAACAATAGGAAGTCAATCAAGGAAGAATAATGGAACTCAGGCATTTACGCTATTTCATAGCTGTGGCAGAAGAAAAAAGCTTCAATAAAGCAGCTGCTCGTTTATACATCTCGCAGCCACCACTTAGCCGGCAGATAAAACAGTTGGAAGAAGAGATTGGCGTTACGCTTATCGATAGGGAGAACCGTCCCTTGAAACTCACTGAGGCTGGCGAGTTTTTTTATGATCATGCTATTCAAATTTTAAAAAAATCAGACGATCTGCGTACTATGACTATTCGTAAGGGAAATTTTGATAATTCACTCTCAATAGGCTTTGTGTCATCTATATTGTATGGCATATTGCCGAGAGTAATATCCCGTTTCAGAGAAGTTCATCCGAATATCGAGGTTAAATTGTATGAGCTAAACTCTTGGCAACAAACGCAAGCATTAACAGAAGGTAAGATAGATGTAGGTTTTGGCAGGTTGTTATTTGAAGATGCTTCTATTAGGCGAATGGTGCTTAGAGAGGAAGATTTAGTAGTCGCTGTTCCTATCGAGCACCCATTATCAAAAGAAAAACGCGACAGTTTAAGCTTGATCGATTTAACAAATGAAAATCTCTTACTTTATCCAACAGCACCGAGGCCCAGTTTCATTGATTACGTATTAGAACTATTTGAAAATCGTAATTTGAAAGCGAATTATTTTATGGAAGTGCGTGAATTGCATATTGCCCTAGGGTTAGTAGCAGCAGGAGAAGGGTTGACTATCGTACCAAAGACACTTGAGCATTTACGTCATCAAGAGATAACCTATATACCATTTGAAGAGGGGATATTGACTTCGCCAATCGTGATGAGTGTCAGGCATTTCGATAAGTCTGAATTACTGGAAACGTTATTAGATGTTACTTATCAAATTTATGACGAAGAAGGCTTCATATATAAGCGTGAAAAAATTTGATCAAGTATAAGTTTTAAGGGCTTTACTTATTTAAGACAAAAGCAATAGGTATACTAACGTCGTCAATTTTTCTATAAAAATTGCTAATAATGCTAAAGTAGCAATCAAAAGTTTACATTAACTAAGGTTGCTATGTCCAATATAGAGTCCAATACAAAAAAACCAATATTCAAACAGAGTATCGCGCTGTCAGAGAATAGCGGATATATATCTAATGACATAAATACAGCGAAGTCTGCTTTCTTAACACTACCAGTCGTTATACAGACTGCACTAGAGCAAGCTAAACGAGTCGTTCTGATTGCAAATAATCCTGCTGTGACCACGACGCAGCTTGAGATGCTATTACAGCCCGATGATGTCTTGGTGTTATTTAATCACTTTATTCATGATGATTTTTTTGCCAGCCATCAGTTAGCTAGTTTGTTACCTAAGTTGCTGTTTTTTCGGCAGATTGGCGACAGTAAGCTGCATTTTGGCTTACCGCCTAGAAGTAATCATATATCAGTGGTGGAGCAAATGGCAGAGACCGCCCCACTAGGGGTATTGACGAGCAACCAGCCTTATCAGTTTCCAACATTAGCTGATGATCCAAGCCCTAATGACGATCCTATCACTGCTCATCGTATCTTAGATATTCCTTCGAACATGCAAAAACTATTATCAAGCCTTACCTATCATAGTGTGCTATCAGAGCATCATAAAGTCGTTGCTGACTATCCATGCTTTACCGATATTCATTCGTCAGCACCCTCATCAGGTTTTCTATTGTATCGGCTGATGCTGGCAGCTCGAGCATACTTACACCATATTCAAAAAACGAAACTACCGTTAGAGATAGTAATGACCGGCTTCAATGACAATGATAAAACTGCTCATTTTTGGCATGGTCATAACTGGGGTTTTGAACGTCAGGAAATGAGTCGACCACCTATAGGAGTGACTATTCATCGGTACTAGAATATTGATTAGCTAAGTTTTCGTTAGCTAGAAATTGCTAGAAATAGTTAAACATAAGGAGCGTCGGGGCAATGAGCGCGCTTTATCTCATTGTCGTCAGGCTCTCGTCGTACGGCTATCAGTGATGACTGTTCTTCGATCCAATCAATTAGCCTCATGTCGGAAAATTGGGACAGCCATCCTGTCATGGGCCAACAGTGCCATTTTTGATAGAAGCGATTGGCATTGACAATGATACTGTCCAGATGGTTGAGGGGTGGCCGGTAGACACTGTGCTGCTGATGATAGGCGATATCGGCAGTAAGGTAAAAATCGATATCTAATCGACGTGCTGTAAAGGCAAAATCGGTATCTTCTGCGCCATAACCTGTATATTGGGTGTCAAAACCACCAATTTTATCAAAAGTCTGTTGATTGATAGCGAAGCATAGGCTCCAAAATGCACCGTAATCATCAGTCTGTTTGATAGCTGTTTGCTTTATTCTAACTTGCTTTGTTCCAGCTTGGTTTGAGTCAGCTTCATCAAAATTATAACGATAAGGGTTATAGACAGATAGCTCGTCTAAAAGAGAAAAAGGCAGATGATTAATTTTTAATTGTGCATTTTCTTCTACTGATAATGGTCGCGTTAGATAACGCGGTTGACCCATCAAAAGCGCACTAGGATATTGCAGAAGCTTCTTATACATTTGCTCAATAAACGTAGGCGCTACGATACAATCAACATCCAAAAAAATCAGCATATCGTGAGTTGCCTGCAACGCTCCAAGATTGCGATTATGTCCGATGTCAAACTCTGTAGTTGTAATATCGTCACCATCATTCACAGTCGATTTAACCGTAGTCGGTAACTTCACGATATTCAATGAAAATTCGGCTAACCGATTGGGATCAGCGTCGTCGTTGACGATAATGACTTCGGCTGGCTTCACACTACTATTTTCTAGACTACTAAGTAGGTTATAGAGATGACGATTACGACCATAGCAAGTCGTAATGACGGTCATCGATACAGTATCAGAAGTCATGCTAACGTTACTTGTTGGCTGGATGGTCATCGCTTGTCTTTACCTCGTTATCGTATTGCCTGTTACTTTTAATAAATCAGTATTTAATAAGTCAGTATTTAATTGTTGATTCGGGTGTTAAGTTGAGTCGAGGAAGCAACCAGTTTTCAAACCAAAGCTTAGTAGTAGGATAATCAGTGGTGCTATGCATGAACGCTTGAGAAGCTGTTGGCGTAGCTATGTTGGTTTCCCCGCTGTTATTTTCTTCAATGCTATCAACTGAGGTAGTGGGGTGTGGTTTATTTCGGCCATGAATGGTTTGGGCAATAGATTCAAGTTGACCATCATTGACGCTCATTAAGGTTTTAAACTGTTGCCAATTTAAAGCTTTATTTTGAGCAACTAACGCTTCAGCCATGACGGCTTGTTCATTATGCGGCCTGTCATCAGGCACCACTATGAGCGGCGTATCGTAATGATACGCTTGCGCAACAGCATTTAGGCCACAGGCCATCATCAAATAATCGCTATGACAAATAAATGGTGTGACGTCATCTACCTCAGTTGGGATATCGACATAACATCGTTTGTCATCGTCTATAGGCCCGAGAGAGACAATTAATGCATTGGGTAGCAGTGAGCGCAACTCCGGTAGTTTTTCGTCAATCGCTTTGTGTCCACCGTAGCCTTTGATAACGGTAACAATAGGTATTGTAGCTTCGGACTTGTCTATTAATTGAGCCTTGATAGATGGTAGGTTTGTAGATTTAAGATCAGAATTTTCTTGATCAACGCTTAGTTTTGTCAAGATATCTATAAAGCTCTCATAAGTGTATGACTCAGCTTCTTGATAGTAGATAAAGTCAAGATAGAGCGTCTTATCACAGACCCACTTAGATGTATGTGCAGATTCTAACGCTTTAGGATAAGGTGCTAGTAAGGCAAGCGCGCCAGCAAAAGCACCTATATGTGGCGCATCATCGCGAATACCAGGAAGCCTAACGTAAAGATAAGGAATGCTTGCCGCACGGCAGAGCATCGCTACCTCAACGCTGACATCGATAATCATCAGATCAATCTTACGTTGAAAAATAGTGTCTAGTATTTGGTGACTGCGTTTTTGAATGTCACTATTGCCTACGGGCGAGTAGTGTAGGCTGGCTGGTTGCCAATATTCTCCTGCACGACCTGCTAGTATGTCATCGGGGCGTTCATCTTCTGCATTCAAACGTACGATTTGTTGTTCATCAATGGCGGTAAAACGATAGCTATCTATATCTAAACTCGTAAATACCGTTAATTGCGCTCTTGCATCATTAGGCAGCAATGCAGCCAGTTTGTCTGCCTGTCGGCAATGTCCTGAGCCGTGATGATGAGCATAATATCCAATACGCATCATTACGATCCCTCAGAAAGGCTAACAAGATTATTCTCAGTTTCAACTGGTGCTTGAATGGCTTGATTAAAAAACTGCAGGGAGTCTTTTGTTAAATCAGACAGCTCATAGCTGTTAATACTATTGATATAACTTTCTGAATTGTCTTCTATTAACGCAGTTCTATTTTTTAACGCTGCTCGGTACAATCCCAGATAGCCGTCTACCATCGCTGACACTGAACAAAACTGCAAAGCACGGTCACGGCAGGCTTGACGTGATATGTTTTTAATCGTAGAAAAACCATTGATAAAGGCGGCTTTGTCTTTTTTAGGTACGATGACTCCTGTCTCTGGAGTAATAATTTCGGCACTGGCTCCAGCATCGAAACCAATGACTGGTGTGCCACATGCCAGACTCTCAGCCAAGGTCAATCCGTATGGCTCGTCCCAAGTACTGGTAAATAGCATGGCAGTTGCTCGGCACAAGTAATTGTTAATCTCGTTCTTGGTGACATGACCTACGTAACTGAATAGTTTGTCATCGCCACTCTTACTGTCTTTAAATAACAAAGGGGCTACTTTTTGATTGAAGTAGTCTTCGTTGCTTTTAGGTCCTGCAATGATAAGTTTTTTTCCAGCTTCCATGCAGTACCGCATGGCTAAATGAGTGCCTTTTTCAGGGCAAATACGTCCATACCAGAAATATACCTCGTCATCGCTACCATTAGTATTGCCAAGCGTTTCTGTATTGGCAATAAAGGATTCGACATCGATGCCGTTATACACCACTTGTGAGGGGACAAACTCAGCGAATAACTGCTGTTGGTGCTTACTAATTGCTGTAAATTGAGTGGTTGTACCAGAGCGTAATGTTAAAAGTGCCAAACGTAGCTGTGGAAAAATAGGCGTATGAAAAGTGGTAAAAAATCTTTCGCCAAACGCTTGGCCTGTCATCATCGGAATGTGATGCAGACTGTGGTTATGTACGATATCAATCTCACCGCGTTCATCACGTTCGATAATATCTCGTAAGGCTATCTGATAAGTGAGATATTGATACATCTCTTCACGGCCCATGGCGACCGTTTCATGCTCATTATCATAGACCATCTTGTTAAACTCATGACGAGTCAATAACGGCACCAACGTTGCTTTCGTCTCGCTATCTTTATGAGCGTAAAGCAATACCTCATGACCTTGCGCCACTAGCTCATCACAAATCAATTGGGTAATCATTTCTAGACCACCCGCGTAAGGCTGGGCAATGGGATACAGTGAATGCGCAATAATGGCAATACGTAGCGGTGAATTCGAAGACATAATCATGTTTTTGAGACCTTTATAGTTATAAGCATCATGGCTATAAGCGTTTTGGTTAGTAGAGTGGTGTATAGGGAACCTAGTATAGAAACGATAAAAGACAATAGAATGACCTTGGTTCAAAATTGGCTTATATAAATCGCAAGTTTTTACGAATTGCTGGCTTTATAAGTATTGTTTTTATAAGTACTGACTTTTACGAATCGATGGTTTTTTTATCTTTAAATAAAGACGTCGCATAAGATGTTGTGATAGTCGTCTTCTTTTCATGTGCTACTTTTAAAGTCTGCTTAAGAACCTTACTCATACTTGGCATATCTGCCCGAGCATTAGAGAAATTATCCATTGCGACCTTGGCTGCGCTTAGTTTTAGAATACAGACTGCCACTGCACAGATAAATAGTACTGGCGAATAGAGCGGTGAAAACGGTGCTACAACTAGGACTGTAATGATATTTAGCACCAATAGCAGTTTTGGTAACGCTGCTATATTCTTAAGGAGTAATGACTGACGACTTTGGATATAGTTTTGTTTTGGCGTACAGACAAAAGGTTTCTCTCGTCCCCACAGCACCGGAAGCCATGACAAGGCACCAATTTCCCAAAAGTTCAAATGCATCAACCATGCTCGTATCTTTCTGCCAAAACGTGGCTGATGGCTATCGTCTACTTGTTGATTGAGAGGCGATTGATCGCGGCAATATGCCCACAACCGTCTAAGAATAAAAAAGGCATAGCCTGTATAAACCACATATAGAGAGGTAAGCATCGACACGTCAGCGTTATTTATTAAAAGCATATCAACCATCACCAGTAATGCGCAGATATGCAAAAGGATAAAGAACCCTGTAAAGTTTACCCAAGCACTCAATTGAGACAGATGAGCGCGTATATATGCTAGACGTTCACTCATACTTTTGGATTTCGAGACATGTTGAACTGGGGAATTGTACGGGACTGACAGGTAATCCGTGAGCACTTGCATATTGCCGTAGATCCAGCGTCGGCGTTGACATATTAGGTCATCTAGTGTGTTAGGTAATAAGCCTGTGGCAATGACTTCTGGCACAAACTGACTACGAAAACCTTGTCGATGCATAAGCACGCCCATCTGAGCATCTTCAGTGATAGAAGCACCTGACCAACCTCCTATGCTCAAAAGGTCTGAGCGTCGAATGACTGCGTAAGTACCCGTTGATAAGGCACGATTGCGATTAAAAGGACGATACAGATGATGATTGAAATAGTGATTCAACTCGCTATGAGCATCCGGCTGTCCTTCATTACGATAAAACTGCGGAAACTGAAGTAGGGTATGCTCAGGATATTGAGCGATAGCCCGCGTAATAGAGGCTCTAGCATGTGGTAATGCTTGGTAATCACTATCGACCACCACAATGTGACTACAGTCTGGACTCATTAACCCAAGTGCCAAGTTTAAAGCACCCGCTTTGAATCCTTCGACACGATCAATGTGATAAAAATGGACATTCAGCTCAGCGTTTAAGCTTTGACAAAATGCTGCTAATGGCTCATACAACGACATCTCTTTATTATTATTATCGATAATCAATATCTCATCGCATGCTTCTTTTACTGCTAATAACGACTTTATTGTGGCAATAACCAACTCTGGAGGCTCAGCTCGCGTCATTAATTGAAAACTGAGTGCTTCGTTAGTTAGGGCTTCTGGTGTGTTAGCAGTCATGTCTGGTCCTTAAGCATGTACAACAAGTGAAATTCATATAAAAAGAATGGGCTTATAGACAATGTAAGTACTTGTATCCTCAGTCATTTAATGAATACCAATGCATATTAATACAAAATTAAGTAATGATTTAGCCGATAATTGTTTGTGATAAATTAACTGTGTAAGTTGTACGTAATGTGACATAAAAACTTAGTATTTAAATCACGTAAAAATAGGGCGTTTTTTGATTGAGAAGGGGGTAGGTAGCTGTGTTTTATTTTTGAGTTAGGGTAGTTAGCATAAGGAAAAACTAGAAAAAACGAATATAAAAAAGCAGGAAGGTCTGCATCATTATGTTGAAGCATGATTTTAGTAAGATAGAAAAGCACGACTGAAATCGTCGTTAGTTTCAGAAGCTAACTACGTTAATAAGTTTGAGATTAGATTATTTATATTGACGTTTAACTTAATGCTTAGCTAGCCCTAGCTAAATAAAGCCAGTGCTAAGTCTGTATTAAATGAGTGACACACCAGTTCCAGACAGCGTCGATAATTGGTGTTGATGACGAATTCTTTTTGCGAACGAGATAATAGTCTGGATCGACTGTTAGCGTTGACTCACTTACCTGAACCAACCTTCCTGCATTCAAATCCGCTTGTACGAAAGCCTGACAAGCAATCGCAACGCCTTGACCTGCTAGCGCTGCATCTAAAGCCAATGCGGTCTGGTTAAATACAGCGCCGGGCAGCTTACCTGTAGTACCAAAAAATCGTGGCCAATGATGATGTGAGTCATGTAGCAATGGCATCTCTTGTAGCACTTCTTTTGACATGGGCAGTTCTCTATTGGCCATCAAGTGGGGGCTGGCTACAGCTACAAGCGTTTGTTTGAACAGTAGATGAGTATCAAATGCTGCAGGGAGTGGTGGGCGCGTTAAGCGTACCGCGATATCTACCTGATCACGGTCAAAGTCTGCAACGGATTCAGTCGCTACAGTACGCAACTCGACATCAGGGACCGCAGCAGTCAAAGCCGATAAGCGCGGCAGTAATAGCTTAGTGGCAAAAGTCGGCGTCACGCTGATAGTGACAGTCTTAGGCTCTCTGAGTAGCTGAGCTGTTGCTTTATCCAAAATCTTAAAAGCGCGAGTAACTTCTGCAAAGTAAACAGAACCTTGGCTAGTGAGCGCCACGCCTCTTGGTAGTCTTTGAAACAAAGGAAAGCCGATATGCTCCTCTAGCATTCTTACTTGCTGAGCGACCGCGCCTTGCGTTACACACAGCTCATCCGCCGCCGCCCGAAAATTAAGATGACGCCCTGCAGCCTCAAATGCACGTAAGGCATTGAGCGGTGGCAACGTACGATGACTGTTTGGCACTTTTTTTCCTAGACGATAGATTTTCTACAGTCTAGCATCTTTTATTATGATGTTAGGAATCTGATTTTATTGGTTATGATAAATGAAACCATAACTAATGGAGAAAGACAAATGAATAATATTATAACGACAAAAAAAGTGGCGCTTATCACCGCAGGTGGATCAGGCATGGGTGCTGCCGCTGCTCGTAAACTTGCAGCAGATGGTTATCATGTCGCTATTTTATCTTCCTCTGGTAAAGGTGAGGCCTTAGCAAAAGAGCTTGGCGGCATTGGGGTTACTGGCTCTAACCTTATTAATGAAGATGTACAACGATTGGTTGATTCGGCGATGCAACAGTGGGGACGTATTGATGCGCTTGTAAACTCTGCTGGTCATGGCCCGCGCGCATCTATTTTAGACATCACTGATGAGGATTGGCATAAAGGGCTAGAGGTTTACTTTCTTAGTGTGGTACGTGCAATTCGTTTGGTCACACCAATCATGGTGGCACAGGGTAGCGGTGCTATCGTCAATATATCTACCTCTTGGGTAACGCAGCCGACTGCGCTTTTTCCTACGTCAACGGCTTTTCGTGCCAGCCTTGGCGCTTTTACCAAGATTTTCTCAGATGATTATGCAGTAAAAGGTGTGCGTATTAATAATGTCTTGCCTGGCTGGATTGATAGCTTGCCTGAAGTCGATGAGCGACGTGAGAGCGTGCCGATGAGACGTTATGGTACCTCTGAAGAAGTCGCCTCAACAATTGCCTTTTTATTATCTGAAGCTTCTGGATCTATCACTGGTCAGAATATACGGGTTGATGGTGGCGTCATTCGCTCTGTTTAACGAGTCAGTCAATACAAGCCTATTGATTCAAGATTGCTAATACAAGAATATTAATAGAAGCAATAACACTCTGTCGACGCTAGCTGCTTGAAAAAAAGCAGCTCATCTATTTGTTAAGGCCAATGTTATGTTTCGAGCATACGCTGCACTGGTACTACTTGGTATCATCTGGGGGTCGAATTTTATTTTTATGAAATGGGCGACGGCTCTAATCAGCCCCTCACAAACCGTATTTTTACGCCTGCTATTTGGGTTTTTGCCATTGGTTGCCGTTGCTTGGCACAGCAAAGTAATTACTCGGGCGCAGTTACAGCATTTGCCACACTTTATAGTGATGTCAGTGCTCGCAACGTCTTTTTACTATTATGGATTTGTCGCAGGTACGGCGCTATTGCCCAGTAGCGTCGCAGGTCTATTAAGTGGCTCAATCCCTATATTTACCTTTTTGGGCGCGGCGCTGTTCTTACCTGAGGAGCGTCCGACCAAGCAAATGGCGATTGGACTTGCGCTAGGATTTGCTGGTATCGCATTAAGTGCGCGACCATGGCAAGGCGCTACTGGTGTCTCTCTCGTTGGCGTTTTGTGGATGTTAGCAGGGTCTCTGAGTGTGGGTGCATCTTTTGTGTATGCGCGGCGTTATCTGTCTCCTCTGAGGTTGCCGCCACTGGCGTTAGCCACTTGGCAAGTGGGGTTAGCTGTCATAACGCTTTCCGTACTCATCGATTTCGATGGTATAACCCAGCTGTCGACAGATACTAGGGCAATGTGGGGAACGATACTTGGTCTAGGTGCTTTGGGTACTGGCGCTGCTTTTTTGATTTATTATTTTATCATCGAGACGTTAGGTTCAGTGCGGGCTGCTGGTGCTACTTATATTGCTCCAGTCGTTGCTGTTACCATTGGCGCTGTAATTGGAGAGGACATCACCAGCTTAGAAATTATAGCGTTGGTACTGATTTTAAGTGGTGTCCTACTAATACAAACGGGTAGACAGGCTTCAGGTTAGCGGGAGAGATGGGTAGGCTGTTAAGAATACAATATGCATACTTATGACAAGTTAAATGTTGGCTTAATTCCTGAATATGCTCAGGGCCAATACCGCAGCAGCCACCGATTAATGAAGCGCCTTGTGAGTAACAAACCAGTTCCAGACAGCGTCGATAGTCGGTGTTGATGACGAATTCTTTTTGCGAACGAGATAATAGTCTGGCGCAAACGTTAGCGTTGATTCGCATAATAAATCAACTTTATCTATTCGGTCACGATCAAAGTCTGCAATAGATTAGATGGTTACTGGTATGCTAGTGATTACCTTGAGATGATCGAATTAGAGTCTCGGCAATGAGATATATCTTGTTATAGGATTTTGAAGCGCTATTGACTAAGTTTTAGCTATGGTATAAAGACGACTATGTAGTGGTTTTCCCTGCTCAATACTCAGTGCTTGAGATTCATGCAACTACCTGAATGATAACTACTGATATGCCTTACAACTGAATAAACAAGTCCAAAAAGTCGTTGTTTTTTGGACTTGTTTTTATTTATCACAGTTATTTTAGAAATATACTAAAAACTATATCCGCTCCTTTGTTCAACGTAAAAACAATAATTAATGTGTCTGTTTCGGCAGTGCTCTTGACTGATAGCGGCTGTAATAAAAAATCGCTAAGCCAGGTATATACAGCAGCAAGGACAACAGCAAGTTATCCACGCCAGCAGCATAAATTAGCCAGATACCATAGACACTCGCGCCCAGACCGATGGCTTTGATGCTCCAGCGTTCTGATTGTGCAAATGATACTTTGACCAAATACGCCCCGACTAAAAAGTAAGGAATCAAAATCATCGAGGTGGAGATAATCACCAAGGTGTTATAGCCTTTACCAGTCAAAAAGATCATCAGTAAGCACAGCTGCACGGTCAAACTGGTTAGTAGTAATGATGCCGTTGGCGTGCCTTGTGCGTTTTGCTTGGTAAATATACGTGGAAACGCATTGTACTTCGCCGCGGTAAACGGCACTTCAGCCGAGTAGAGAATCCAGCTCAGGTAAGATGCTAATACCGAGATGATAAGACCAATACTGATAACCCATTTACCCACATCGCCCGTCATCTGCGCCATGATGCCCGCCATCGATGGGTTACTAAGCGCTGCCACATCCACACGGCTCATGACCCCGAGAGAGAGCAGAGTAATGGCAACGTACAACACCAGTGCACACAACACCCCGATATAAGTAGCGCGGCCGATATCAGCACGCCTCTTCGCACGTTGCGATAAGACAATCGCGCCTTCGATACCCGTAAATACCCATAGGGTGATCAGCATCGTTCCTTTGACCTGCTCCATAAAGGGCGCTTCTAACGTCGTACCTGCGCGGTCGGCGTTAAAAGTCTTCATATCAAAGGCATAATAGGCAAACACAATAAAAGCAATGAGCGGTAAGCTTTTTGCCAAGGTCGCCAGCAAGTTGATAAAGGCGGCTTGCTTAACGCCGCGCAGTACCAAATAATGCACCAGCCATAAAATGATAGACTCACCGACTAGCGCCCACAGAGTGTTGCCTTCACCAAAAACAATACTGGTTGGTGTATCAATAAAGCTACCCAGTGCAGCAAACGCCACGACCAAGTAACCAACCACACCAATGGTCGCACACAGCCAGTAACCCCATGCTGAAAAGAAGCCTGCCAAATCGCCAAACCCTGTTTTGGCATAGGTATAAATACCGCCATCCAGTTCAGGTTTGAGGCGTGACAAATGCAAAAAGCAGCCTGCGAGGAACAAAATACCTACGCCGGTGATGATCCATGCGGTAATGATGGCGTTCACGCCTGCCACTTCGGCCATGTTTTGCGGTAGGCTAAAAATACCCGCACCGACCATCGAGCTAAACACGATGGCAGTGAGCATGGTTAGCCCAATTTTTTGTCCATTTTGCATCGTGCGATCTCTATTTTGTTGAGGTGCCTGTCGTCAAAGTATCTGTTGTTAAAGTACCTGTTGTCAAAGTGCTTGTGAAATGCTGGCTCAATGCCTGAATGTGTTCAGGGCCAATACCGCAGCAACCGCCAATCAGTGATGCGCCTTGGGTTTGCCATTTTTTTGCCCAGACCAAGTATGCAGGCGGGGTTAGGTCATCGCGCACTTCATCGAGGCCATCGTTCGCTGTAGCGTCTTTTGGTTGTGGTGGAAAAGCGTTGGCATACGCGCCAAGTTTGATGTGCGCGGCATCCTTGTCTTGCAACACGCTTTGCGCTACATCAAGCGCTTGATCAATTACTTCTGGCTGACAGCAGTTAAATAAGATTGCTGCTACATTGATATCTGCCATTTTGGTAACGGCTTCTTTTACCGTCTCGCCTGAGCGCAAACGTGGCACATCGAGATGCTCGCTGTCTTCTAGGGTGAATGAAACCCATAATGGCTTATTGTCAGTATCGAGCGTGTCCAGTAGCTCGCGAACAGCGACAGATTCAGCGATTAAGCTTTGGGTTTCTGCCAGCCAAAAATCCACATATTCGCTCAAACCTTTGATAAGTGGCGTGGCGATATCTTCCACGTGATCCGCGTCAAACAAGTCGGCACGATATGAGCCAAATAGCGGCGGGATGGAACCTGCAATCTTAGTGTCGCGGCCTTCCATCTCGACCGCAGCGCGCGCCATCTCGCCTGCTGAGGTAGCCAATGCTTGCGCTTGATTGGCAAAACGCTCTTCGCCAATATGAAAGGGTACGAGCGCATAGCTGTTGGTGGTGATGACCGCTGCACCGCTTTGGATAAAAGCGCGATGCACGTCACGGACGATCTCAGGCGCTTCTATCATTGCTAGCGCCGACCACTCAGGCTGACGAAATGGTGCGCCACGTTTGGCTAGCTCTCGACCCAAGCCGCCGTCAATAATTGTGATTGCGTCAATTGACATAATAAGTCCCTCTTTATAGTGAATAGGTACATCTACTAAGACTCTATAGTCAATTCTCTATAAAAGAGTGACAGCATTAACCTCACTTGAAGTATCATAGTTACATCTGCGCTCGGTTGCCTTGTCTCTCTTTCAAACTGAATCAGCTATATTTTGAGAAATAGAGTTATTTAAAGGGACGAAATACTAGGCGTAATAAGGAGTAGATGCAACCAAAAGTTTAGTAATAATGTTAATTGATTACTTTTGGCATCTGGTTGCCTTGTTTGAGTATAGGTATTGCATGGTTTTTCTGATGAAGTTTATGCAAATTGTGAGTAAATACGAAGTAGCGATGACTTTTAGTTAGAGACAAAAAAGCAGACATCCTAGAATATCTGCTTTTTTTATTTCTATATTATGCTTCAAACAATGATTAGCCCTGAGGCTTGATTAAGTATTTCTCACCAGTCGCCTGTTTGCCATAAGCGGCGATTGATTTTAACTGTAGCGCTTCCTCTAGGGTCACTTCATGCGTGTAGCTGCTCGCAAAGGTGGTGGTGATTTCTTCTGCCACGCGTTTGCGCATGGACTGAACCGTTTCACTACCAAGTTTGCCAAGTGCATTGAACAATAAGAATCCATTCACACCCCACGCAAAACCAAAGTTACGGTTTAAGGTGATCGGACCACGGTCTAAGGCGCCATAAATATAAGCTTGTTTAAAGGTATTTGAGCCATAGACGCTGTATTCTTCTACGTCACGAGTGATAGCTGCTTCCATACAGTTTAGAATATCGCTGGTGAGCTTACCGCCACCGATAGGGTCAAACGAAATCGTAGCGCCTGTTTCAGTAATTGCGGCGGTCAAATCAGCAAGGAACGTCTCGCTGCTTGAGTTCACCACATACTTTGCGCCCATATCGCGCAATAGCTTTTCTTGCGAGTCTTTACGGACGATATTCACCAAATCAACATCGTCTGCCATACAGATACGGTTTAGCATTTGACCAAGGCTAGAAGCAGCTGCTGCATGTACGATGGCTTTGTGGCCTTCAGCGCGCATGGTTTCAACCATTGCCAGTGAGGTGAGCGGGTTTACAAAAGACGATGCGGCCTCGGTAGCTGTCGTGCCGTCTTGCATTTCTATGCAACTTCTTACATTGACACAGTGGTATTGACGATATGTACCGCCACCAATCACCGCAACCATTTTGCCCATGAGTGCTTGTGCGGCTTCTGATGAGCCTGCTGCGACGACTGTACCAGCGCCTTCATTGCCGACAGGCGTGTCTTTATTTACCCGCGTTTTGAGTGATGGCATGAATTTCGCAGGCACATCAGCAGAAATGATAGGGCTGTCATCAGTGCCTGATTGTACAGCGGTTGACATATCAGCGGCGCTGAACATCACACCAAAATCAGAGGGGTTCAATGGCATGGCTTCCATGCGAACGACAACTTCGTCAGCACCGGGTTGCGGCATCTCGATGTCTTTCAAAGACAGGGTTAATTTGTTGTCATCACTGATGGTTGAAACCAGTTGTTTATTTTTATCGGTCATAAGCTTTGCTCCTGCAAATAGTTGGATTTTTAGACCAATCCCTTTACGGTATTGGCCGTTCTTTAAGTTATTGAATTTTAGTAATTTTCTTAATGTGGCTCATCTTTAGTAGCCACATTGCCACAGGTTATTTAGCGTTTGCGGCTTGGATTAGAGCTTTAACGTGTTGCATAAACTCAGGCATGTTTGCTTGACTGTCTGCCTGAACGCTTTTTGCAATGTCGGTTTCACTCATGGCTTTGTTCCATTCTTTCATGCCGTCCACTTCTGCCAGTACATCCCACTCAAGCTGAGTCGCGCCAAAAGCGTTGACAATAGTGTTGACGTGATGCACATAGATGTCAGCCATGGTGAACTGCTCGCCTGCAATCCAAGGCGAAAATTGACATAAGCGATTCATAGCAATAATACCGCGGCCCAATACTTGACGTACTTCCTCTTTGACTGCGTTAGGTGCTTGAGTACCAGAAAATACGTATGGAATCAGTCGACGGCTTGGTAGCTCAAAGTAAAGCTCTGCTATTTTCATAATCTGACGTACAGACGCGCGTTCTGCTGCATCGGCAGGATATAGTGGCTTTTCAGGATATGTTTCTTCAAGGAAGTCACAAATCACGTTAGATTCCGACAGATTAAAACCGTCAGGCATGGTGATCGCAGGTACTTTACCCACTGGACTGACGGTTAGTAGATCATCACTACCAGCGTACAAAAGGTCCTCTTGGAATGGAATGCCCTTATATAAAAGAGCGTGTTTTACGATGTTGTAATAGTTGCTTGCAGCAAAGCCGTGCAAAGTAATCATAAGTCATTCTTCCATTGTTGACGTAAAAGTTATTTTTAATCGTGTTTTCATTGCAACGTTTAAGTTAAACACATTATTACTGGTTTTAATGTGGTTATATATAAGGAATAACGTGAATCACTATTGCTTTTAAGACAATAATAAGGCGAGAATGCTCACATATTCATCTAAATGGAGAGGACAGTTGGATCAATTACGTGCCATCAAGTATTTTAGCAAAGTCGTAGAAACGGGCAGTTTTACTAAGGCGGCAAGTGCATTCAAAGTGCCGCCATCCTCACTATCGAGACGAGTATCTGATTTAGAAAAGAGCTTGGGCGCGACACTATTAAAGCGCTCGACCCGAATTGTTAAATTGACCGAAGTAGGGCAGGTTTATTATGACGATATGCAGCAAGTACTAGATCAGCTCGAACAAAGCAAAGAAACAGTACGCAGTTATCAAACGACGCCAATGGGACGGTTACGCATCAGCTCTATGGTGGGTTTTGGTGAAAAAATACTGCTACCACTGCTGGATGAGTTTGGTGAGTTGTATCCAGAGATTGTACTAGATGTCAGTCTCAGTGATGAATTATCCGCATTGGGACGTGACGATGTCGATATTGCGATTCGCGGTGGTTATGCGCCAAATGAGCGAGTGCTTGCCATTAGGCTCATGGATAATGGCTTTATACCGGTTGCGTCGCCCAGTTATTTAAAGATGCATGGTGTACCTAGTCATGTGATGGAATTAAAGGAACATAAAGGCCTGTATTTCAAAGCCCCAAACGGGCCAACGCCTTGGCTCTGCTATGTCGACGATCAGTGGCATGATGTCTCAGGACCTGCAGTGGCAATTTCAAACAATGGACCATGGCTAGCCAAAAAGGCTTGTGATGGTGAAGGGGTTTTGATGTCTACTCGATGGGCGTTATCCTCATATCTTGAGTCAGGCGCATTGCAAGAGCTTACCTTTGAGCATCCATTAGCAATCACGCAGCACGCTGATATGGCCGTATATTTGCTGTATCAAAAGCAGCGCTATCTAGTACCAAAAGTAAAAGCCGCCGTCGATTTCTTGGTTGAGAGGATAAAAGTAGGAAATGTAGATAAATAGCCTAAGCAATATTTTGTGATTGACTTATAGTAATAAATATTCTGCTAATCTGATTTGTGTAGGCTAGCGTTAGAATGATCAAGTGCTTAAAGAGGAATATGGTAGTTTTGAAATACTTAGTATTCATTGTCTCTTTTCAATAATTTACATTGCAATATAAGCTGTATCTCGCATAAATACAAAAATATTAATCTATTGTTAATGTTGGTCTTTCTGCAAGAAAATGGCGCTTATTCTGGTAAAAACAAAGAAACTATTTGGAACTTTGACGAAATTTAGCAGTAAGCGAAATAGGTATTGGAGTTGTGGTTGTTATAGGTCTTTATTTCCAATGTTAAGTCTCGGTAAGGATGTTATTCTGAGTTAAAAGCTGTCTAGTAAAAGCTGGGAAGCTCACAAATTTCAGCTAATTATAAGGTTAGTAATAAATGAGAAATGTTATTAGTGATGAAAAGATAGGAGACTTCCGGAATTTAGTAAATTCTAATTCAAGCTTTGTATATCAAATCTATAAAAATAAAGGTGGCAAGAACCTTTTTAACCTAGTCTGGTCTGGTCTGGATTACAGTATCAGTTCGACATTTGGAGAACGTAACTAATTTTGATAAAAATATAGATACAAAATCTATGCAGGTCTATTCTTTAATATCTTCGATTGACCTTATATACGAATCGATTAAGCAACTGCACAGAGTATTTGTAAATGAAAAAAACATACCATTTTCAGGTGAGAAAAAGTGTTTTAATGAGCGCTTGTTTCCTAGTGAGGATGATAACGACTATTTTAAGACCATAAGAGCTTGCTTTGGTGCTCACCCTGTGAATTTACAGCAATCGAAATCAAAACGCTTTGCTAGTTGGCCTTTTGAGAGTCATGTCAATAGTGGCGATTTAAGTGTCCATTTATACAGTAGAGATGTAGATGCAGAAGATCTATTGTTAAACCTCAATATAAATGAGTTATTGGAATTTCTCATTACTCGATATGATTATCTAGATGTTATTGCAGACAGGATACAAAGTTTATTCAGCGAGTATCAGAAAAGCCTTTCAAACCAGATCATTGAAACGAAATCTGATCCGCTTGAACAGCTTTATATTCTTAGGGATGAGTCTAAAAAACGCTTAGACAACGATTATTATAATGGTGAAATTAAGGATCTAATTATGATTTTCGAAGCAAAAATTACTGATCCTAAACTTGTGCAAATGGCTGATAATTACAAAGATTCTCTCTTACCTCTAATTGGAAAAATTAAGACTAATCTTCAAGTGATAAACCTCGTTGATTTAGAAAATGACTCTATGGTTAGAGTTCGCTCAGGCCTTGGCGTGCATTTAAGCTATGAACTGTCAAAGTTCTATAGCTGGGTGTACGGTGATAGATACGATCCACTATTGAACTACTACTTTAAACGATTCAATGAAGTTACAAAAGGTAAGTTTAACTTCACTAGTTGTGATGAAATTAACCTGGCATTTCTTAAAGCAAAGTTAATGTTAGCCGAATAGAAAAAATTTAGAAGGGCGTCTTCTTATAACCGTAAACAGATCAAATTTATTAGGGAATCTATTGATTCTCTAAACCATAGATTGACTTGTTTTAGAGGTGTATTGGCATAGTAAGTTTAGTCAAACATTGATACTCAAGATTATTACGAGTAATGACTCTAAATAAGAACGCGCTATAAATGAGCTAGTGCTAGCGTCCGCTTCATTTAGCTTGCCCAAGATCATCCAGAATAGCGCAATCTGCATTATCATCGCCTGCACAATGATCAAAAGAGTTCTGTAGCGAGTCGACCATCTCCTGCAATTGGGCAATTTTTTGATTCAGCGTTTCGATATGCCCTTGTGTCAACTGTTTAACATCTGCACTCTGACGATTGGCATTTTTGCGCAAATATAGTAACTCTTTCATTTGCTTGGTTGAGAATCCTAAGTCACGAGAATGTTTTAAAAAGCATAGGTCGTCTATATCGTCTTTAGAATATAAGCGATAACCTGAGTTCGAGCGATTTACGGTTTCTAGCAAGCCAATCTGCTCATAGTAACGAATCATTTTGGTAGAGATGCCGGATTTTTTGGATGCTTGACCAATATTCATATTTATCCTCCTAGCCTAAAAAGGGACTTAAATAACAAAAGGGTTTAAGTAACCTGTGTATTTAAACCCTATATGGATATCCTTTACGATTCTATATTTACTCTGTAATGACGGGTACTTTGAAATACTTGAGACGTAACGCATTACCTAAGACAAAAACAGATGACAGCGCCATGGCGGCTGCCGCAAAAATGGGTGAGAGCAGGATACCAAATGCTGGATACAAGACACCTGCGGCAATCGGAATCAAAGCAACATTATAAATAAACGCCCAAGCCAGATTTTGTCTGATATTACTGATGGTGGCTTTACTCAAGGCAATCGAAGTAGGCACACCTTGCAGACTACCTGACATTAGCACCACTTCAGCCGCCTCAATCGCCACGTCTGTGCCTGTACCAATGGCCAATCCAACATCGGATTGAGCCAATGCAGGGGCATCATTGATACCGTCACCGACAAATGCAGCTCGGCCATATTGTTCTTGCAACTGGCGTACTGCATCCACTTTTCCTTCGGGTAATACTTCTGCCACTACCTGATCGATATTTAATTTTGCGGCAATCGCTTGGGCGGTATGGCGATTATCACCTGTAATCATGGCCACTTTTAAGCCTAACTGATGTAGTGCGGCGATGGCGGCATGAGTCGTCTCTTTAATAGGATCGGCAACGGCGATGATAGCGGCCAACTGCTGGTCAATAGATACATAGAGTGGGGTTTTACCTTCTTGCCCCAAACGTAGCGCATCTTGTTCAAAAGGCGCAACATCAAGCCCCAATTGTTGCATATAACGATCCGCGCCAATATGAATCACTTGGCCTGCCACGTTTGCTTGAATACCCAAACCTGTCATCGCCTCAAAGTCAGTGATAGGGAGCAGTTGAATATTCTGTTGTTCTGCGGCTTGAACAATGGCTAAGGCAATGGGATGCTCAGACTTTGCTTCAACCGATGCCACCACACGTAAGACTTGTTCTTTCTCAAATCCTTGTTGGACTTGAAAGTCTGTCAAGGTAGGTTTGCCTTCAGTCAATGTACCTGTTTTATCAACGGCAACCACGCTCACATCCTGAAGCATTTGTAGCGCTTCACCTTTACGGAATAGCACACCTAACTCTGCACCGCGACCTGTACCGACCATAATAGAGGTGGGAGTGGCCAATCCCATTGCACAAGGGCAGGCTACAATGAGGACGGCAACCGCATTGATTAAACCAAAGGTTAAGGCAGGGTCAGGGCCAAAAATTAACCAAACTATAAAGGTCAATGCTGATAAAAACATCACCGCTGGTACAAACCACATGGTGACTTTATCCACCAATGCTTGAATCGGTAATTTAGAGCCTTGGGCTTGTTCTACCATACGAATGATTTGTGCCAATACAGAATCTTCACCAATGGCCGTTGCTCGAATATTCACAGTGCCGTTTTGATTGATAGTACCACCGACCACTTGATCGCCTGCTTGTTTTTTCACAGGGACAGGTTCACCCGTAATCATAGATTCATCAATATAACTGTGACCGTCAACGACTTCGCCATCGATAGGCACACGCTCGCCTGGACGAATCTCAACTATCATTTGTGCGGTGACGTCCTCTACAGGGACTTCAATGACTTTGCCATCTTGCTGTACACGGGCAGTCTTTGCCTGCATGCCCACCAAATGCTGGATGGCTTGAGAGGTACGTCCTTTGACTTTTGCCTCAAAATAACGGCCTAATAGTATCAAGCTCACAATCATAGCAGCGGCTTCGTAATAGACATGCACTGTACCTTCAGGTAACGCTTGCGGGATAAAGGTCGCTATGAGGGAAAAGCCGTACGCTGCTATAGTACCAATCGCCACTAGCGAATTCATATCTGGCGCAAAACGCAATAAGGCTGGCACGCCTTTTTGATAAAAGCGTCGGCCTGGAAAGAGTAGTACCAATGTGGTCAAAACAAACTGTATCAGCCAACTTTGCTGAGTGCCGAGGTTATTCACCACCCACATATGAAAGGCGGGAATCATATGCGAGCCCATTGCGAGAATGAATACGGGCAATGATAACAGCGCAGAAAGCCCTAAATCTCGTTTAAGCTGATTTTGCTCTGAGGCTTTTTTATCTTGTCGATCACTTTGGTCTTGTTCTACCAGTTTGGCCTCGTAGCCCGCTTTTTTAACGGCATCAATTAAGTCACTCGTTTTTATTTGCGCATCGCCTTTAATCCAAGCGCGTTCAGTCGCAAGGTTTACCGTGGCTTGTTGCACGCCAGCGACTTTGACCAAAGATTTTTCTACCCGCCCAACACAGGAGGCACAGCTCATGCCTTCTATGGATAGCTCGATAGGCTTGGTTTCAGTCACTTTATAGCCTGCGCGCTCTACCGCTTTGTTTAACTGGGCAACATCTACAGGTTGAGATGAGTAAACAGTCGCCTGTTCAGTGGCAAGGTTTACCTCGGCATTTTCAACATGCTCAATATTTTTTAATTGTTTTTCGATACGCCCAACACAAGAGGCGCAACTCATGCCTTCAATGCTCAGAACTTCATGATAAGTAGGGGCTTTAGTATTTTTTGTTTTCATAACAACCTCTGTCGTTTTTAACTATATTTTTAATCGTATTTTTAATTCTATAGTGACAGCATATAGGTTGACATCATGGTAAGGTCAAGCGTATTTTATAATACTTCCAGGCGCATTTATAGTAGCGTCTTATATTTATCGTTGAATACAAAATAGCTCGATTATGGTTTATTGTTGAAGGTGTGGCGGCATTAATTCTAAAATAGGGCAGGATAAATGGCTGATAATAAGATAAACTGCCCAGCGAGCGCTGATAGGGTTCGATAACTCTCGATCAATTCACTGTATTTGGCTACTAGCGAATAAAACACCAATAATAAACGCTGCTAGTAATGACAGAGCATGCCGTCAACAGCAGGTGATATCAGCACCGTTAACATAAAACATTTATACAAGACCATTGATATTAAGGCACATCACTATGGAAGAAGTACCAAATACGATAGAACAAAGACCCGTATTCATGCCCAAAGTCAACAGTGACAATTTGGTAAAAACGGATATGGTTATGTTTGAGCGACATGTGGGATTTGCGACCAGACAAAAGAAAAAATCCATTAATGACCTACAGCAAGTCATTCGCAAAAAGTATGGGTTTAAGCATGTGTTAGAGCTGTCTAGTAAATCTGGTAATAAGCTGAGTTTTCCGCTAAGCCCGTTTAGCTTAAAAATTACTGATGAGCATGATGGCAATCCATATAGTGTCGAAAATGCTTTTCAAGCCAGTATGGTTTTTGAAGATGGTGGTCCTTATACGGATTTGCTTACCGCGCCACCAAGACAAGCCCGAAAAGATGAGCGATTGATGACCTCGGGCGAGCTCATTGGTTACAACTACTTTGGTATGGAATGGGGCGTAGAGCCGTTAACAACATTTTATGATTGGCTGTACGTGAATGCGCTCAAACAAAACCCTCAGCTGCACGAAGAAGTGATTCAATATCAGGGGTTTACTGATATTACCTTTAATCCTAAAAAATCTATCCATAGTGCAGCGTATGCGTTGGCGCTGTTTGTGGCACTGCATAAACGAGAGTTGCTCGATAATGTTGAAGACCCAATGGCATTCTATGACTTATGCAATAATTTTAAAATCAGCAATACTGAGCACCTATTAGAAGAAGGTTGGATCTGATCGTCAAATCAGATCGCTTAAGTTTGCTTGAACCGAAAGCTACGATCCATAATGTATCGTGGCTTTTTTATTTCTCTATATTTAGCCATTTTTAGCCCATTTAGATGACTATCGAGTGAATTGAAGACACGCCCTAGTAAACATACTTAAACATTATAGCCAATAGTTCTCTTGGACATAGGCGATACAGAGATCATAAAATGCTTGAGCTGGGGGAGAGATAGATTTATCAGCAAGTTTAAAGATACCGATTTGCCGGTTTAAAGAAGGGTCAACTAAATCTATCCAAACGAGTTCCGGCTCATTCGCAGGGAAGGCAAGCTTGGGTAAAGTAGTGATACCTAGATTATTACGCAATAAAGAAAACAGCGATGTGATGTTTTCTACCGTGTACCTTGCCCTGCGATTGAGCGCTTCGGCTGGCGTGTTTTCGAGTAATCTGCAAGTGCCATTATAAATAAACGGCTGCGCCATGAGTTGCTGCCATTTTAGCCCGTGCGATTGATTTAACTGGTTGTTTAGCTCATTACTTTGCAGACAGACCACGCCAATTGGGTCTGATATGAGTAAAGTAAAATCTATATTCGTTTGATCAATACTGGTGCAATTGCCCAGTGCCAAATCAATTTCTCCGGCTAACAATCGATTGGCCACACCGACAGAGTTATCATCTATCAATACGATCTCAATATCAGGATATTTTTTTGAGTATTCGACCAATACGCTAGGTAACAATTTAGTCACTAGCGACGGTACGCTTGCAATCCTAATTTTACCTTTTTCGCCAGACGCAGAGGCTTTTAAGTCATCTTCTAGCGCTTGATAAACGCTAAGAAACTGCTCAATCTTTGGTAAGCAGGTTTCACCGAAAGGCGTCAATATGGATTTGTTTCCCACTTCAAACAAACGCTGACCGAGTATTTTTTCTAATTCTTTTATCGAGGCTGACAAAGCAGCTTGCGAGCGATTGGCACGATCAGCCGCCGCACGAAACCCTCCTTCTTCCACGACAAATAAGAAATGACGCAATTGCTGTAGCTTCATATTCAGACCATCCAAAACTATTCTTTAATAATCTATCTCAAATGATAGATTAAATCTATCAAAATTCAAATTTAATTAGTTAGATTTATCGTTATTAATTAAGTAGGATAAGTCATATAACACTTGGCGGTGATTAAATAAATTTGAGATCACTTACTGCTGAAACCACTTATCAAAGGACATGACAATATGATGACTCACTCAAACAAACAGGCCGTTAAAACCTCGCTTTATGCGTCTAAAGCACCTTTGGAGTGGGCCATCACTAATAATGGAACCTTGTACACCGCTCAAATTCCTATCGATGAAAATGGTGATGTGGTTGCAGGCGGTATAGAAGCGCAAACTCGCCAAACGCTAGACAATCTTAAGCACACGCTAGAAGGTGCCAATGTTGGCATGGATGCAGTTCTACAAGTAATGATCTACGTAACCGACCGCGACTATCTAAAAACTGTCAATCAAATTTATGCTGAATATTTTGAAGCACCTTATCCAAATCGGGCAGCGCTCGTAATAGCAGGACTGGCTCGTGAAGAGATGCTGGTTGAGCTGGTCGTATATGCCGCTGTGCCCTAAACTCTAAATGTACTCTAGTCAATAAATAAAATATTTAATACTTTATCAAGGAAGCTCTTATGTCAGCTCACACCGCTCAACAGATATTGCAACAAGACCCAACCAAATCACTTTACATCAATGGTGAATGGCAGGCAGGCGTAAATACCGTTGCCAATATCAACCCATCTGATATCACTGACATTATCGGTGAGTTTGCGCAAGCGAGTAGCGATCAAGTCAAAGACGCTATTGCTGCTGCCCGTCACGCTCAGCCAAAGTGGGAAGCGACTTCTTTAGAAAAGAAGCAGTCTATCCTACAAGCCATTGGCGATGAAATGATTGCTCGCTGTGATGAGCTAGGTACGCTGTTGTCTCTTGAAGAAGGCAAGCCGTTCGCGGAAGGTCGCGGTGAAATTTATCGCGCAGGTCAGTTCTTTCATTACTATGCGGCGGAAGTATTGCGTCAAATGGGTGATACGGCTGATTCAGTACGTCCTGGTGTCAAAGTCGAAGTCACACGCGAAGCAGTCGGTGTGGTCGCCATTATCTCACCTTGGAACTTTCCAACGGCCACTGCTGTATGGAAAATCGCGCCAGCACTAGCATTTGGTAACAGTGTCATTTGGAAGCCTGCCAATTTAACGCCAGCTAGCGCGGTCGCATTGGCTGAAATCATTCATCGCCAAGGCCTGCCAGAAGGTACGTTTAACCTGCTATTGGGCGGCGGCTCGTCAGTCGGTGATGCGCTCATTAATTCTACAGACATTGATGCCGTTAGCTTTACCGGATCTGTACCAACAGGTCGAAAAGTCGCTGCTGCTACTGCACAAAACTTTATCCGTTGTCAGCTTGAGATGGGCAGCAAAAACGCTTTGGTTATCGCTGACGATGCCGACTTGCAAGTTGCTATCGATGCAGCAGTGGCTGGTGCGTTTGGTGGTTCAGGGCAGAAGTGTACGGCTTCTTCACGTCTTATCGTGATGGACGGTATTCACGATGCGTTTGTAGACGGTGTGATTGCCAAAATGAAAACCTTGAAGGTCGGTCATGCGCTTGAAGACGGCATCTTCATGGGGCCTGTCGTCGATGATAAGCAGCTGGCATCAAACATGGACTGGATCGAAAAAGCCAAGCAGTCTGGTGCTCATTTAGCGTTTGGCGGTGAGCGTTTAGAGATGTCGCATGACGGCTACTATATGTCGCCTACGTTGTTTACTGAGACGGATAACAGCTGGGATATCAACCAAGAAGAAGTGTTTGCCCCGCTGGCATGTGTCTTGCGTGTCAAAAATCTAGAAGAGGCGATTGCGATGACCAATGATACGCGATTTGGTCTGACGGGCGGCATCATCACCCAGAGCTTACGCAGCAGTGCAATGTTCAAAGAGCAAGTACAAGCAGGCTGCGTCATGGTCAATCTGGCAACTGCGGGTACTGACTATCACGTGCCATTTGGTGGTCGTAAACAGTCAAGCTTTGGCCCGCGTGAGCAAGGTCAATATGCCAAAGAGTTCTATACCATCGTCAAGACCGCTTATCAAAAAGCGTACTAGGGATGTCTTAACAAGAATGCTCGTCGCTATCTGAACGATGCTGTACCAAAAGGTACTTACTTGCTAAAGATAGCGGCTATCGATAAAAGTATTAAAGGGAATTGATATGTACCAAGACCATATCGTCATTGATGGATTACAGTATAGCCATTGGGATCGTGACTACTTTAAGATGCTACAAGCTAGTGGTATCAATGCAGTACACGCGACCTTGGTCTATCACGAAGACGCTCGTCAAACCATGACCCGCTTTAGCGAATGGCATGCACGCTTTGAGCAAAACTCAGATCTTATATTACCCGTGTACTCAGTGGCTGATATTAAAACGGCAAAAGAGCAGGGTAAAGTTGGCATCTTTTTTGGCGCGCAGAACTGCTCACCAATCGACGATGAAATTGGTTTGATTAGCGTGATGCGCCGCTTAGGCCTATTGATTATGCAGCTGACTTACAATAACCAGAGCTTGCTAGCGACAGGTTGTTATGAGCAAAATGATAGCGGTATTACTCGTTTTGGTCAGCAAGCCATCGCTGAGATGAATCGTGTCGGTATGATTATTGACATGTCACACAGCGCTGAGCGCTCAACGCTTGAGGCAATAGAAGTGTCATCGCGTCCGATATGTATTAGCCATGCCAATCCAACCACGGCTCATGAGGCGCTGCGTAATAAATCGGACACGGTCATTAGTGCCTTGACCCAAGCAGGCGGATTGTTAGGGTTTAGTTTATACCCGTTTCATTTGCCAAATGGCAGCGCATGTACGCTCGATGACTTCTGTACCATGATTGCCAATTGCGCTGATAAGTATGGTGTGGAGCATTTGGCGATTGGCAGTGATTTATGTCTTAATCAACCGCAAGCTGTACTTGAGTGGATGCGTAATGGACGTTGGTCAAAAGCGATGGACTATGGCGAAGGCAATGCCAGTAATTCAGGTTGGCCAGACACCTTGCCATGGTTCGCTGGCAAAGACGGTATGGAAAACATCTATAACGGTCTGCTAAAGCACGGTTTTAACGAAAGCGATGCTGGAAAAGTCATCGGTCAAAACTGGTTCGATTTTTTAGAGCAAGGATTAAAGCCTTTAGCTTAACTAGATTTTTAAAGAGTCATTTCAATCAATGGTTGCTCGAAATCGCTATAAGACGACAGTCGTGTTATAGCGTCTATCTGTTTGAAGTAGGTAATTTAAATTAGATAGGTATGTATAGTGAGGTCGTTTTATCGCACGCTCATTGCTACCACTCTGATCTAAAACGCAACGTTAGCATAGTATATGGAGCCACATCATGGCCGATTTAAAGGGATTTAATCAAGGTGAGCAAGGACGCTCAACTCCTGTTAATCAAGGAGTAAGTGAGTCCGAAGCCGCCACTATTTCTACTGACACGTTAGGCCTTAAAAATCCTGCGTTTTGGTACAGTGGCGGATTCATTGTGGCCTTTGTTTTGATGGCGATTTTTGCAGAAGCGCGCTTAGCAAAAATAGTCGAAGTGGGCTTTTCGTGGTCCGTCAAAATATTTGGGCCTTTTTGGCAGATATTGCTACTAGCTACCTTTGTCATTGCTTTGGCCGTCGGTGCTGGCCGTACAGGACGTGTGATTTTAGGCAATTTACCCGTACCTGAAATAGACAGTTTTAAATGGATGGCGATCTTATTTTGTACTTTGCTTGCAGGTGGTGGGGTTTTTTGGGCTGCCGCTGAACCCATCGCGCATTTCGTGTCAGCACCTCCTTTATACGGTGAGTCAGCCGATCTACAGCAGCGCGCTTTTAACGCCTTATCTCAATCATTTATGCATTGGGGGTTTTTGGCGTGGGCGATTGTAGGTAGTTTGACTGCAATTGTGATTATGCATCTGCATTATGACAAGGGATTGCCGTTGAAGCCTCGTACGTTGCTGTATCCAGTATTTGGTGAGCGTGTGCTGACGGGTCAGACGGGCGCAATTATTGATGCTTGCTGTATCGTGGCGGTTGCTGCCGGTACTATCGGTCCTATTGGTTTTTTAGGCTTGCAGACCAGTTATGCGTTGAACACCCTGTTTGGTATCCCTGATACCTTCACTACCCAGCTCATTATCATTGTCTTTGCTATCGCGCTCTATACATTGTCTGCGATCAGTGGCCTGACGCGCGGTATGCAGCTACTTAGCCGCTTTAACGTTATGTTGGCGTTTGCACTGATGGTATTTATCTTACTCTTTGGACCGACCAATTTTATTATCAATGGTTATATCCAAGGTGTGGGTACGATGATTGATAACTTCGTCCCAATGGCGACGTTCCGCGGTGATGAAGGATGGCTGAGCTGGTGGACGGTATTCTTTTGGGGTTGGTTCTTGGGTTATGGCCCGATGATGGCGATATTTATTGCTCGTATTTCACGTGGCCGTACTATTCGTCAATTGATTACCACCGTCTGTATTATTGCGCCGCTTGTGACGTGCTTTTGGTTCACCGTCGTTGGCGGCTCTGGTCTGGCTTTTGAGATTGCCAATCCAGGAAGTGTCAGTAGCGCCTTTGAAGGCTTTAACTTACCCGGTGCATTATTAGCCGTCACGCAGCAATTACCTTTTCCTTTAATTACCTCGATATTGTTTTTAATTTTAACCACAGTGTTTATCGTTACCACGGGCGATTCGATGACTTATACCATCAGCGTGGTCATCAGTGGCGAGCGTGAACCAAACGCCATGATTCGTACCTTTTGGGGCATCATGATGGGTGTGACGGCGATTGTTTTAATCTCGCTTGGCTCAGGTGGCGTGACAGCATTGCAATCCTTTATCGTCATCACGGCAGTGCCAGTTTCTTTCGTCCTGCTGCCTTCGTTATGGAATGGACCACAAATCGCACAAAAAATGGCACGAGAGCAAGACTTGTATCGTCCTAACAAAGTAGAGGTGAGACATAAAATCAGCGAAGAAAAACTCGCTAAAGCGTCTACAGAAAACAAAATCTCTGCAGAAGAAAGCTTATAAAAAAAGCATGACATAAAAAACTGTGTGATGTTCTAGATTATTAAACGGTAAATACTAAACTAGCCTCTATCTATACCGCTGATTTCTTATTTACCGATAGATATTATCATTGACATTGTTAACGAAGCTGCTGGCTCGATATATTAGGTAAGGTAGTGAAATTATGAATATGGTTTATACAAATAATGCGAATAATAAAAGTATCGATGTCAAACCGCCTTCACTGGGTACAGGTTTTCGTACTCGTGATGTGATTATGGATGCCCAAAGATTGGGTGCGATGCATCAAACCCGTATTAGCTTTGTGCGTACATTACTACGCAAGATTGATAAAGAAAAATGGACGCTCAGTACTCATTTGTGGGATTTAGATGAGAATGGTTATGGCAAAGTTATCTATCGTCTACATACGCCAGAGCATCTATATCATCTGGTGGTGTTCTGCAACGAGCTAGCTGATGAAGAGCGTAACGATAGAGTCATTGCCCAAAAGTGGGATGTGACATTTGGTCTGGTGTTTGGCGAGATAAGCGGAGAGTTACTAGATAACTTACAAGCCAATGTGCCGTTGCAAGAAGCAGGTCGCAACTCTAATATGTTGATGGTGCTGGCACGTGCAAATAAGAGCGTACGAGTCTTTGATCATATTGTGAGCTCACTCGCTGCCGGTCAGCAACCAGATTTGGATGTGTTGGCGCAAGTGGGTTATATCTTGCGTACCACGGCGGTCTATGGCAATGGTAAATTTGGTATTTATGATTTTAAACCGTTAGACCATAGCGCAGACTTTGACCAATCGTTTCGCGCGCAGATGTGTGCCGTGTATTTGCTGCGTGAGTTTAGTCTAGACTGGGTCGATTATTTGGCGCAGAAAAAGGGCAGTAGTAAAGCAGTTGCACTGCATCCAGAGATTAAGCGTTATTTGGGGATTGGTAATGCCACTGGTTTGGGTATGGCGCCGTATTTGATTAATCATCCTTGCGTGGTTGATCAATGGCTGACCACCCGTGAGGAAGCACTGCAAGCGACATTGACTTGTCAGATTGAACCCAAAGAAACGGCGCATTTTGCCAGTTTAATCAAACGTGCTATTCAGCATTTTGGCGAGATTGTCACCATCAATGAGCAGCAAATAAAGCTCAATGAAACGGTCGTCACAGAATTAATGGTACTACAAAACAATTTGATGACTACCATCAATCACTATGTGACATGGGCGGAGTTCTTGCAAGCGCACCATGATTTGAGTCTTGAGAGTCAAGAGGTCATCATTTCTTGCTTGATGGAGCTATATCCTGAGCGTGTTGATGCGTTTCAAGAGAAAATAAATGCCGATGAAACCTTGTCGCTACCGAAGGGCAAGGTGATTCAAGATTTGATTGATGTACTGGAGCGACACTATCAATGGGCGATCAATATTGATTTTAGCCAGCCTGAGAATAGTCATTGGTTTTGGTATCGTTCGGTGGATAAAGAAGAGCCACGCCTAGGTGTGCGCGGGCAAGAGGTAGGCGCAGATCGTGAGCTTGCCCTAGACATCGCAAGGCAAGCAAACAAGCTGTACTTCGCGCTCAAACAAGTCAACGCTCAACAACTGATATCTGAGTTTATTCTAAACCAACCAAAGTACCGCTCAATTGCACGCCGTGTTTGGACAATGGGGCATAAACAGTTGGGTGATATTCAGATGAATGTCTTACACAAAGACGCGTTACCTATGCATCTGTTACGGTGTAAATTGTCTATGTTTGGTGCGACCAAGTTTGATCCGAGATCAGATCGCTGGGTACGAATCACCTTGTTCCAAGGTGCACCTTTATTTGCAGAAGTGCATAGTGATGAATGGCTGTTTCCTTTATTACCAGATTTGTCGACAGAGCAGGAAGGTTTGACTCATGATCGTATCGCATAATGAAATCGTAGCAATGGTGTATAAAGCCTTTACTGGGATGCATCGAGAAGTTGGGGAGGCTGATATAATCGCTACGATGGTTGCTGAATTACAGATGGCAGGCTTGGATGGCGTCAGACACTTTAACAATGCTAGCCCGTATATTCTAACTGAGAGCGATACGCCAATTGATATCGTCCATCAAGAGGATGGAGCTATGCGTTTAGATTTGCACGGTAGTAGCTTGGCTTGTCATTTGCCGACGATCATCGATTACGCTCTTGAAAAAATGGCTGATTCAGCACACTTTCATATTTACTTGCAGAATTGTCATAACCGCTGGTTGGCTTATAGCGAGCTGGTAGGGCTGGCGGCCAAAGGCTATGCCTGTTTGGCCAAATGGGACAATGGCTCTGTGCCCAAGCATACGTTATTTACATTGAATCAAGGGTTTGTCTATCCTGACCTTTACTTTTTTGACAAGGCACAGTCAAATTACAATACCAATGACATGGTTATTGAGATTGCGACTCAAAACTTTGATATCGAACATGATATCCAGCATTTCGATCGTAAAATATCGACAGACGAGCTGTTTGAAACTCATCAGCGCGCATGGAAAGAGGGTATCTATGTCGATGACGAACAGTGGGCGATACTCAAAAAGACAGCAGCGGCTATATTGGTTGAAAATAGTGAAGCATCCAGTCGCGGCGCGGGCGGAGTATAAAAACAAACCTATTAATTACGTTAATTACGTCAGTTATGCTACGAAACAGATTTTTGTATGATGAGTAATTAGTCGTTTGGTGCGTACGCTATATTCTCATCCCAATATGGCGGCGTGCCATAGTAGTTGGTCATAAAGTCGATAAAGCATCTGACTTTGTGAGGTAGTAGTTTTCTATGGGCGTAGACAGCATACAAGCCTAAAGGGCTAGGTTCATATTCTGGCAACACTAAGACCAACTTGCCAGTACTTAATGCTTCGCTAGCAATGAAAGTCGGCTGTAATATCAATCCTCCGCCTGCAATAGCTGCTTCAACGAGTACGTCGCCATTATTACTATGAAAAACGCTACGTTCTTTGAATTGTTTGGTTTTTAGGTATTTGTAGATTTGACCCTTAGTTTCGACATTCATATAGCTATAATGCAAATAGCGATGCGACTCTAAATCCTCAAGTTGCTTAGGTGTGCCATGAGCTTTGAGGTACTCGGGTGAGGCGCATAACACTACACGAATCGGAGCAATCTGCTTGGCGATAAGCGACGAGCTTTGGAGCTGTCCGATACGCAGGGCAATATCAAAGCCTTCTTCAACGATATCTACTTTTCGATCACTCAACTGCAAATCAACGGTAACTGACGGATAGCGCTCCTGAAAATCAGTGATGAGTTTTGCCATATGCTTTAAGGCAAAGGACACGGGCGCACTGATGCGCAGGACGCCTTTGGGATGCTGCTGTAAGCCGCCTAACTGCGATGCCATCTCATCAATACTCAATAAAACCTGCTGCGCATGTGTAAAGTATTGACTGCCAGCTTCAGTCAGGCTGACTTTGCGTGTAGTACGGTTGAGCAGGCGAGTATGTAGTTCCTCCTCTAGCTTTGCCACATACTTGCTTACTAGCTGCGGCGAGAGCTGCATCGTAATAGCCGCTTTGCTAAAGCTGCCTTCTGTCACTACCGCGACAAAAGCGCGCATGGCATCGATTCTATCCATGTTTATTCCTATAATTCTCTCGATATCAAATCAATTATAAACAGTATGTTGATAATTATTCAATATAACTGAGCTTACTCTTTTATAGCGTTGATAGTAAAGTGTGCCTATATCATTTTCGACACTATTTATTCTAATCATACGTTATGGAGTGAGCATCAATGAAATCATCACTATTAAATACTATTTTGACATCAAAAGCTGGAGCAGCGGCCTTAGTGCTTCGTGTACCCGTTGGCCTGATTTTAGCAGCTCATGGCGCCCAAAAATTATTTGGTTGGTTCAGTGGTAATGGGCTAGCAGGTACGGCTCAATGGTTAAGCAGTATGGGTATGGAGCCGGGTTACTTGATGGCGATACTAGCAGGCGGTGCTGAGTTCTTCGGTGGTCTAGCTCTGGTATTAGGTCTGCTAACCAGACCAGCTGCTTTAGCCGCAGCCTTTACCATGTTGGTGGCTATTTTTTCTGTCCATATTAGCAATGGGCTATTTGCTGATAATGGTGGTTATGAATACGCATTAACATTGATGGTAGCTACACTTGCTTTAGCCATCCAAGGTGGCGGTTCCTTCAGTATGGATAAGGTATTATCAGAAAAATTAGGATAGGTTTTATAGTTGTAAATGGGATCATTCAATTTTCGTGAACAAAGCCATTTAATAAGAGCCATTTAAGACAAGCAACCAGGGGAAAGCCATGACAACACTTTTATCTAATGAGCCAGTCAGCCAGCCTGTACTTTTTATACCGCATGGCGCAGGGCCTTGTTTTTTTATGGATTGGCAACCAGCGGATATGTGGTATGAGATGGCAATGTTTTTAAAAAGTATTTCTGCTCGTTTGCCTGAGCGACCAAAGGCTATCTTAATCATTAGTGCACATTGGCAGACGGCTGAATTCAGTATCACCACTGGCAAACAACCTAATCTCATTTATGATTATTATGGCTTTCCTGAGCATACTTATAGTTTGACTTATCCAGCCTTAGGCGCGCCAGCATTGGCAAAGCAAGTCAGCCGGCTATTGACAGAGGCAGGGGTAGGTAATAAACAAGATGCGGAGCGCGGTTTTGATCATGGGGTATTTATACCGTTTAAGCTAATGTTTCCTGAGGCGGATATTCCAGTGGTGCAACTATCCTTGCGTCATGATTTAGACCCACAAGCGCATTTGGCTGCTGGTCAAGCACTGGCGTCATTACGTACAGAGGGGGTACTAATCGTCGGTAGCGGCATGAGCTTTCATAATATGCGCGGTTATGGCGATACCAGCTTTACTGAACCATCAGAGAGTTTTGATGAATGGCTAACGAATACTGTAGAATCAGCAGATTCGGATAAACGACTTGCGGCATTGGTCAACTGGAAAAATGCTCCTCACGCGCTTGACTCACATCCATTAGGGGCAGAGGAGCATTTGTTACCGCTTATGATAGCGGTGGGTGCAGCAGGATGTGACAAAGGGCACAAGATTTACTCCCAGCAAGTGCTAAAAACGCAGTTGTCTGCTTTTCAGTTTGGCTAAATATGACTTTTTCATTTCATCTCAAATCGTTAGTCTGCATTTTTTAGTCGTATATGCGCTCATCATCACGTTATAAAACCCTTACGTTTATCTTATAAAAATTTTGATCAGAGCACGGTATTATTCTAAGGAACAGTAAGCTTCAGGTTGGGTATCCACTTTTACCACTCTCATAAGAAAGACAAGTAAACAAAAAAAGGAATCATAATGATGGCTTTGAACCATATGGTAAAAAGGTTTTGCAAAGCGACAGTCATAATTTTAAGCTTTAATATGGCATCTTCATTTGCAGCGAATAACGATATAGAAGGACAGCAGATGACGGTTTCTGTTCATCAAGGCGACGTTCAAGGTAAAGTGAATGCCGACGTTACGTCATTTTATGGTATTCCTTATGCTCATGATCCTTTTACAAAAGCGCGTAGGTTTAAAGCTCCTCAGGCGTATGAAAAGTGGGAAGGAGTCTTGGACGCCACAAAAAAAACAGCGCCAGTTCCGCAGCCAGGCAGAGAGCAGACGGTTGAGCTTGTCGGTGCTGCAGGAGACCTTACCTTAAATATATGGGCACCAACAGCTGCTCTACAATCAAATAAGCAGCTACCTGTGATGGTGTGGATACCTGGCGGCGCTTTTATTCGGGCAGATGCAGGAGAAGAGGCGTACAACGGTACTAGCTTTGCAAGAAATGACGCGATTGTCGTCACTGTGAATTATCGAGTTGGTGTGGATGGGTTTATGCATTTAGATGGTGCGCCAGATAATAGAGGTATTCTCGATCAAATTGCGGCACTACAATGGGTACAGAAAAACATTGCCAATTTTGGCGGTAATCCAGAGAACGTTACTCTGTTCGGTCAATCGGCAGGTGCTGAAAGCGTCGCTATACTGTTGGGCACAGATAAAGCAAAAGGTCTCTTTCAACAAGCAATCATGCAAAGCCCACCAATGCAATTCATGACCATGGAGCAAGCAGATCGAGTTAGCCAAACTTTTGCCAAAGAGCTGGGTGTATCAGCAACGATAAGCGATATCTCTCAAATTCCTCTTGAAACGTTAGTCACTGAAGTTATTGATATTGGTAACACTATAAAGAATCGAGACCAGTGGGGCATGATGTCTTGGGGCGGCACAGCGTTTTTGCCTGTCGCTGATGGAGATGTCATCAAAGAGTCACCTATGAGAGATCTGGCGAACAATACAGATCCAGCCATTCCCGTTATCGTGGGTAGTACGGATCAAGAAGCCAGACTGTATTATGTTCCAGGCGGTGCTATCGACCAAATTCCTGCAACACAAAGATCGCAGTTGTTGAGTGATTTATCTTTGAGTGGTGCATCGCGTGATGTTTACGCGCCAATTAAGAATGAAAAATCTATTGGCGATAGCTTTGCTGACATTCAGTCTGATTATACCTTTCGGATGCCTGCAGTCCATATTGCTGAGCACTTGGTTAACAACGGCAATAAAGTCTGGCATTATAACTTTTCGTGGTTTTCACCAGCCTTTGATGGAAAGTTAGGCGCCGCGCATTTTGTGGATGTGCCTTTTACTTTTAACGCTCTTGATAGTGAGCAAGCCAAAAGCTTTATTGGCGATCAACCATCGCAAAAGCTTGCCGATACCATGCATCAAAACTGGATCGAGTTTGCTCGTTCTGGACAAGCACCATGGGATAACTATCGACTAGCAGATCGAGCAACGATGGTATTTGATACTGACTCTAAAATTGTTAACGACCCTGAGCGAGATGTTAGAGTATTGTGGAAAGATTATTCGTTCTAGAACGATGATGCCAAGTATATAGCCTGAAGCACAACTCACGTGCATAGGGAGCTGTAAGGGTATAAGGTTGCATAATATGCGCCGTTATAATAATAGCGGGTGCATGAGGATTGACATAAGGCATCAAGTCTACTTCTCACCAAATTAAAAACACAGTTGTCCGCTTTTCAGTTTGGTTGGATATGTTGAAACGTTTAATGCATGATATTTCAGCGTGATTATCAAAAATAAAACATCCTTTGAATCTCAGAATTAAAGGATGTTTTAGGTTAATAGAGCAGTTATTAACAACCTATCAAAATAAGAGATAATGTCGCTTATGATTCATATTTTGCCACTACATTATTTCCGTCAAGTTCAAATTTATAAGTATTGAGCACAATACTCTCATCATCTAAACACTGGCCAGTAGCTAGGTTAAAGCGTTGTTTATAGATGGGCGAGGCCACATAAAGTACCTCTTTTGCTGTTCCTGTATCATCTGTAATCGTGGTGCCACCAATCAACCCCCGAGACAATACATTGGCTTGACTGAATGGATCGTAGTTATCAAGAGCAAATAAATCGTTCTCTTTGGTACGAAAAATAGCAATTTGTTTGCCATCTATCAGGGCGCAGACACCGGTTTCAGGAATGATATCGTCAAGTGTACAAATAGTCTGTTGGTTCATGAGGCGGTATCCTTAGTGATGATAATGTTGCTCTGTATGAATGATAAATCGTGAGTGATAAGCTGCAATTTGCAAAACATGATTTGAGAAAATGAGTCGTAAAGCTTGAGTCTAAAAACATGAGTGGAAAAAACAGCGCCTTGCTTTTTGTGATAATTAACAAGTCACTCATCATTGGCTAGGCCAATTCAACCAGATTGATGGTTGCTTTCTCCGCATCAGTCGCTGGGCGAATCTGCTCACGATCAGTCACGAAAACGACATTATCATCGCCTTTCTCACTGTTTACAAAATGACGGAAACGTTTGAGTTTTTCGGTGTCATTAATCGTCGCTGCCCACTCACACACGTAATTGTCGACCAATAACTGCATTTGTGCTTCGAGCTCATCTGCTATGCCTAAACTGTCTTCAATAATGACGGCTTTTAGATAATCCAGCCCGCCATCTAAGCTTTCACGCCACTTTGAGGTGCGCTGTAGCTTGTCCGCTGTTTTGATATAGAACATAATGATGCGGTCGATGTATTTGACCATGGTTTCGGTATCCAGATCGGTGGCGAACAGCTCACCATGACGCGGGGTAATACCGCCATTACCACAGACAAATAAATTCCAGCCGTTTTCAGTCGCAATCATGCCAAAGTCTTTACTTTGTGCCTCAGCACATTCGCGCATACAGCCTGACACACCCATCTTGATTTTGTGCGGCGAGCGCACGCCTTTATAACGATCTTCTAATCTCAAGGCGAGGCCAATACTGTCATCGACGCCGTAGCGGCACCAGTTATTACCGATACAAGATTTCACGGTACGTAAAGATTTACCATAGGCATGACCAGTCTCAAAGCCTGCTTGCACCAGTTGCGTCCAAATATCAGGCAATTGCTCCATGCGTGCGCCAAACAGATCGACCCGCATCCCACCAGTGATTTTGGTGTATAAATTAAACTGCTTCGCTACTTGACCCAGTACGATGAGCTTGTCTGCAGTAATTTCACCGCCCGGCACACGCGGTACGACGGAATAAGTGCCGTCTTTTTGGATATTACCTAAGTAGTAATCGTTACTGTCCTGTAGTGGTGTTAGCTCGGTTTTGAGCACGTAGTCATTCCAGCACGATGCCAAAATAGAGGCGACCGTTGGTTTACATATCTCACAGCCATGACCGCTACCATGTTCAGTCAGTAATTCATCAAAGGTTTTGATGCCGTGCACACGAATCAGACTATATAAATCCTGACGAGAGTACGCAAAGTGCTCACACAAGTCATTGTTTACTTCAAAGCCCATGGCGGTGAGTTGGTAGCTGACCGTATCTTTGACCATAGGTGCGCAGCCACCACAGCCACTACCGGCACTGGTCACGGTTTTTACATCGCTGACGGAGTATGCGCCGTTTTCGACGGCCGAGCAGATAGCGCCTTTGGTCACGTTATAACAAGAACAAATCGTGGCAGTATCTGGCAGATTGTCGATGCCCATCACGGGTTTTTCGACATTGGGTAATATCAGGCTTTCTGGGTGTGCGGGTAGGTCAATGTCATTTAAATACAATTGCAATAAGTTGTTATAGTCTTCGGTGTCGCCTACCAATACAGCACCAAGCAAGCGTTTGTTATCCGGTGTAGTGACCAGTTTTTTATAAATGCCCTCAGCTGGGTTTTGATACAGGTAGCTCAAGCTGCCGTCACTCGTACCATGTGCATCGCCAATACTACCCACATCAACACCCATCAGTTTTAACTTGGTGCTCATGTCAGCACCCGCAAATATCTGCTTGCTATCACCAGCGATTTGCGCGGCACAGATACTGGCCATGTTGTAGCCGGGAGCCACCAGACCAAATACTTTGTTGTCCCATACTGCGCATTCGCCCACGGCATAAACATGATCTACATTGGTGCGACATTGCTCATTGATCAAGATGCCACCACGCCCGCCCATTTCGATACCGCATTCTGGGTTGTTTTTAATGAGACCGTCTTGCGGTCTAATACCGGCGCTAAACACAATCATATCGGTTGTTAGAGAGGTGCCATCTGTAAACTGCATGGTTAAATGTTGACCGTCACCGCTGGTGTCATCAGAGTTGGGTGCAGTATTGGATAGAATCTCTTTGGTATTTTTCCCCGTCAGTACTTTGACACCCAGCGCTTCTATTTTACGCTTTAAGATCTCACCACCAGCGGCATCAAGCTGAACGCCCATCAATTGCGGTGCGAACTCGACCACATAGGTATCAAGCCCTAACGTCACGAGCGCTTTTGCGGCCTCAAGCCCCAGTAGACCACCACCAACCACCACGCCTTTTTTGACAGTGGGCAGATCGGCAATTGCTAAAATCTCATCTAGATCTGCAATGGTACGGTATACGTGGCAATGCGGATGCTCGCGACCTGGGATGGGCGGCACAAAAGGATATGAACCAGTCGCTAGCACCAACTCAGAGTATTCAATAATCTCGCCTGCCTCAGTAGTAATACGCTGACTGGCTGAATCGATATCTACAATGCACTGATTCAAATGCAAATTAACTTTTGATAATTCATAAGCTGTTAAATCTACTAGGTTCAACTTACTGGCATCTTGATGTTCAAAATAGCTCGACAAATAAACACGGTCATAAGCAGGGCGGTCTTCTTCAGCAAATACATGAATGTCAAATTGCTGGTGTAGTCCTTGCTCAATTGCTCGTTCAATAAAGTGATGACCGACCATACCGTTGCCAATCACCACCAAATTGCCTTTTTTTTCTGTGTTCAATGCAGTGCTAATCATGCGTCTGTCCTTAGTAATGGGGCTGGTTGAATACGGACATCGTTTATTTTTTATCACGCTATAAACGGCTCCGTCTCTCAACAACAGCTGATAAACAGCAGTTAATACCTACTATTACAGAGCATTCAATAATCATGCCAGAGCACTTCGATTAGCTAGGTTTTTGCGTGTTGCCATCGGACATAAAGGTATGCCGTATCGAGATCAGTCGCTTATGTACTAAGGTTTTTATGTCAGCATGATTAGCGTTGCTATTTGCCAAAAATCAGGGTGAGCACGATTATTAACGACAGCGATATCAAAAATTAATGCACCAAAATAGTTACTGCTGTGCCCCAAGTTGGATGTTATTGCTGCTTATAAGGGAGGCTGATGGAGTGTTTTAAATCTGCTGTATTAATGCTTTATTAGCATAAGCATCAGGTGTGGTGATGGTTATAGACCCACCAGTAAAGGCGCTTAGAGCCTCAATAAGCGTTGGTCTTTATATGGATCTGGCAGCGTACACAAATAACTGGCATAACCATTGCACTGCTTGAAACATTGCTACTTATCATATTTGAATACTGCATTTTTTGAACACTTAGTACCTTTAGTACGTTGTCAGAACCCTGAAGTTAATCATTTGAGGAAGTTGCCTATGTCATCATCAGCCCCCGTTGCATCTAGTAAAGACAAGCTTAATGTTTTGTCATTTACGGGTAAAAATAAAATCCTTCATTTAGGTTGGATGGCATTTTTCCTTACCTTTTTTGTATGGTTTAACCATGCACCATTTTTATCAGCGATTGGAGAAACACTCAATCTGAGTAAAGATCAAGTCAAAACGTTACTCATTTTAAACGTGGCATTGACTATTCCTGCCCGCGTAATTATCGGGATGCTGACAGACCGTTTTGGCCCTCGTATTGTTTATACCGCCATTTTAGCCATTGGTGCTATTCCTTGTTTTACTTTTGCGTTCGCGCAGGATTACAACACCTTGGCACTGTCTCGATTTTTACTAGGTTTTGTGGGTGCAGGCTTTGTGGTGGGTATCCGTTTGATGAGCGATTGGTTTCCAACCAATGAATTGGGAACAGCTGAGGGCATTTATGGGGGGTGGGGTAATTTCGGCTCGGCAGCAGCGGCACTGTTATTGCCGACTATCGCGATTGGTGCCGCAGCAGTGTTCGGTGGTGATGAAGGTTGGCGTTATGCAACAGCCACGTCAGGGGTAGTGATGGCGATTTATAGCATCATTTTTTATAAGATGGCGCGTAATACACCCAAAGGGGCTACTTATTTTAAACCCAAAAAATCAGGAGCCATGATGGTGACGTCATCGGGTGATTTTTGGTTAATGATGGTTTTTAAACTGCCTATGTATTTGGCATTGGCATTATTGGCATGGAAACTATCACCTGATGGTGTGAGCTTACTGAGCCAGTCTAGTGTCACTATGGTCTATATTGGCCTTGCGATACTGTATGTTTACGAGTTCATCAGTAGCTACCGCTTTAATAAAGAGGTTTTCACCACGCCTGTACCAGTGGCGCATCGTTATGATTTTAAGCAAGTAGGTATCTTAAATATTTTGTATTTTGCTACGTTCGGCTCAGAGCTCGCTGTCGTGTCGATGCTACCTTTGTTTTATCAAGAAACTTTTAGTTTATCGATTGTGATGGCAGGGGTATTGGCATCGAGCTATGCCTTTATGAATCTAATGTCACGCCCAGGTGGCGGTTGGCTAAGTGATAAGTTTGGTCGCAAAATTACTTTGTTGATTTTGACAGCTGGTTTGGCTATCGGGTATCTATTAATGGGCTTCCTTGATTCAACGTGGCCACTGGCATTGGCATTGTTAATCACAATGTTTTGCTCATTCTTCGTACAGGCAGGTGAGGGCGCTGTTTTTGCGGTGATTCCTCTGATCAAACGCAGTATGACAGGGCAGTTTGCAGGGATGACAGGTGCGTATGGTAATGTTGGGTCAGTGGTGTATTTAACGGTGCTGAGCCTGGTGTCTTATCAAGTGTTTTTCTTTGTAATTGCCGCGACAGCAGTGGTTGGATTCTTTGCATTGTTTCTCTTAAAAGAGCCAGAAGGCATCATTATTGAAGAGATGCCAGATGGCACATTTGCCGAAATACAAGTGAGTCATAGATAGTATGGGGTGACGACAGATGACGATAACACATGCAGCAAACGCCAATAGAAACAATATTCAAAATGCGGATGAGATGGCTGTTCATTTCAATAAAGGCAATCCGTCATCTTTGATAGAGTCAAGTCAGTTTGTTGCTATTGATGAGACTGGTGGAAATAAAGATATTGTTGATGCCAGTACTGCATTATGGTGGCTTGATTTTTTTACTATGGCAGGCCGCAAGACGGAAAACCAAGACAGTTTACTTATTACCACCTGCTTGCCCTATCAATATTCAGGTGAAGAATCATCTAATGCCAATCGCTCAATATCTCAAGCAAGATTTCACCCGTCCTCATCAGCGCCACTATTGGTGCTGATGGCAGATGGGGTCAGCGCTTGTCAGTTTCCAAAACAGGCAAGTAGGCTAGTGGTGAATACCATTGCTCACAAAATAACATTAGGGTTGACTGCACTGGCACAATCACAAGATGAGACATTATCCATCAGTTTTGATGATGATCAAGTCGCCACTATTATCAAAACAGCAGTCAACAAAGCCAACGATATCCTATATTTTCCTCAATCGTATCAACGGGTGCCGCCGTTGTTGTCTACGTTATCAGGCTTGCTCTGTATCGGTGACCGTATTCACCTGTTTCATACAGGCGACTCTCGAATATACCGCGTGGGGGTAGATTGTCTGACAGTATTGAGCAAAGATCACCGCGTGCACCGCGGCCAAGATAAAGGAGCGCTTGCTGCAGCTATCGGCGCAGATAGCCAGTTAGAGCTACAACAATCAGTATTTACCCTTCATCAAAACGAGTGTTTGGCCATTATGACAGATGGGGTGTATGAGCATATAGAGCCCACAGAGTTGCAATTTGAGCTGTGCAGCAGTGCGACTAATATATTTCAGTTGATGGCTACTACACACAAATTACCGCTAGGGTTTAACACCAGTCAAGCCGTGTGCGAGCAAGCCTTTAGTGCAGGTAGTCATGACAATCTAAGTATGGTCATGCTGAGTATGAACACACGGTCAGCCCATTTTACTTCTATCAATGGTTCTAAAGGTATTGGCCATTTTGATGGCATTGACTTTGATAATCTGGATACGGTCATACATGATGTGAATCGCTACCAGCTGCCAACCGATTTACAGATAGGCGATCATATTGATGGTTTTACTGTGATTGGTATTATCGCTCGTACGGCTCGCAGTCACGTGTACTGGGTGCAAGATGAATACAATAATGACTTTGTTTTAAAATCACCCAGTTTAGATTCGGTCGCCGATGGTCACTATCTGCGTGATTTTCTAAAAGAACGTAAAATTGGTTTGAGCCTATCAAAACATCGCCGCGCAGGAGAGTCGGCTTACAATCAAGCTGATCCCAATCGATTGCCTGTCAATCCTGCATCCAACAATATTGGTCATAGTGTGGGTTCTGGGCTCAGTGAGTCGGGGCTGCTGCGTTACTATCCAGTACCAGCAAGTACCACATACTTATATCATTTGACTGAATATATCGCCGGCGAGAGTTTACGGGATTTTATGGATCGTCATGCGCCTTGTGATGTGTGGCAAACCTTTGATTTACTCACCAAAATTGGCATGGCAGTTCGAGTCATGCATCGCAACTATCTGCTGCATCAAGACATCAAACCTGAAAACATTCTTTTGACCAAATCAGGCGCGGTCAAACTGATTGACTTTGGTTCCGCCAGTTCCTCTATCTTAAAAGACAGTACCCGACCACCAAATGGTGATTTGCACTATGCTGCACCAGAATATTACACCGATGCACCAAAAGGTGTGCATTCTGACTTGTTCTCAATTGCAGTGATTGGCTATGAATTGCTGACGGGACAATTGCCATTTAATACCCAGACACTAATGATGCCAAACCAAACATTACTTATGCCCGCGCAGCCGCTACGGCAGCAGAATGTGCCTGACGCCAGCCAACAGGCACTCATGCGTGCGCTGCATGTCAATACTAACGCGCGCTATCAAGCCATTGGTGAGTTTTTACAGGATTTTAACCCTGATAATAAAGCGCATAGCCGCGACCCAGAACCCCTCATTAAGCGTAACCCTCTATTGGTATGGCATGGCATTTGCTTCATAGAGTTTGTCATCATTTTATTGTTGTTGGCGTACTTTTCATGACACGCTGTTTTGCATTCAATGCTGCTCCGCGCGGCTAAGGAATTTTCTGTTTATGTCGCTATCTATGTCGCAAGCCGCCACTACGGTAGATACTCATACCAACACTCACGCCTTAGCATCAGACCGTCAAAAAAACGCTGGCATCGTTATTATCGGGGCGGGCATGGCAGGCAGTCGTTTTGCCATTGAGCTTGCTCGCACGCAATCAAATGATGATAAATCCCGTTTGCCAATTACGTTAATCAGTAAAGAGCCGCACGTGGGCTACAACCGAATTATGCTGTCACCCGTATTGGCTGGCGACACAGCGTTTGAAGATACTTATTTATATGACAACTCAGAGTATGAGCAGCTAGGTATCACCGTGCTGGCTGGGGTTGCAGTAGAGACAATAGATACCAAGTGCCAGTGTATTGAGCTAGATGATGGGCAAACATTCAACTACGCCAAGTTAGTAATGGCCACAGGGTCAACTGCCCGAGTCATTCCGTTCCCCAATCACACGGCTAAGGGCGTGCATGTGTTTCGAGACCTTGCCGATGTGACCGCTTTGATGGGTTATGCTAGTCAAGGAAAAACGGGTTTAGTGATTGGCGGTGGCGTACTGGGATTAGAGGCTGCCTGCGCGTTAGCGGCACAGGGCGCGAGCATGACGGTCATTCATATGGATGGTTATGTACTCAATCGTCAACTAGACCTGCCAGCGGCCGAGCTTTTGCAAGCTGAGCTCAGTCGCCGAGGGGTTGGTCTCGCGGTTTCTGCCCATACTGAGGCCATCGAGATGAATGACGCAGGAGAAGTGTGCGGACTATCTTTAAAAGACGGGCGCATGCTAGCGGCCGATTTTATCGTGATGGCAGTGGGTGTGATACCCAATACAGCGCTTGCTAAGCAAAGCGGACTCGAGGTTAATCGCGGTATTGTGGTCGATGATTTTATGCACACCAGTTGTCCTAATGTTTATGCCATTGGTGAGTGTATAGAGCGAGATGGCGAGCTATTTGGAATGGTGGCGCCGGTAAATCAACAAGTGGATACGTTGGTCACGGTTTTAAAAGATGCTTTGATAGAAAACGATATAAATGTGATAGATGGTAGAGCCACCGTACCAACTCACTGGGTTCCTTTTGTCAGCAAGCCGCTGTCATTAAAATTAAAAGTATCTGGCATGTCGGCATTTTCTGCAGGGCAAATTGCTTTCGATGATGACGCTGCCGACTCTATTGAGACTCTCGTATATCGTCAGCCTGAATTAAACCATTATCACTGTCTGTACCTCAAAGAAAAAAAACTCATTGGCGCTGTACTTTATGGGGACACCAGCGATGGCAGCTTTTACAGTCAGTTGATTATAGATAATGTTGATATTACGCCTATCAAAGACACACTCATATTTGGCGAAGCATATTGTCATTTGGATGAAATAATGCCAAGCAATTCGCCAACTAGGGAAGTAGATATAGAGCTTGAAGATACGGACAAGAACATCAATCATCATAAAGTGGCCGAACTGTTAGAGGATGCATTATGAATGATGCTACCGCCAATCAATCTGCTGCTAGCAAAGTAGTGTCAGCTAATAGCCTACTTAATAGCATGCAAAAAGCAACAGGCCGAGTCATTGAGACACATGATATAAGTGCTGCCAAAAATATAAAAAAAGCACCATCGTTATCTGATGGCGACTTGATTAATGATTTAATTGATGAATCGACTGATGACTTGATCGATAGTTCGATCACTACTATCCGCACGACGTGCCCTTATTGCGGCGTGGGGTGTGGTGTTTTAGCGAGCGTGAATGCAACAGAGGTGCTGAGCGTCAAAGGAGATCCTGAGCATCCGGCTAACTTTGGTAAATTGTGCTCAAAAGGGAGTGCACTGGCACAAACATTGGGCACTGCGCGCCGCTTGACCGAGCCATATTATCAAAACAAGCAAGCAGTCATGCAACAGCATAAACCTATGCAATTGGGTAATTATTTCAATGCTATAGACGTATCCGACAAGCCACTGATAAATCAGACAGACTGGGACACCGTTTTAGATGACGTGGCCAGTCGTTTAAATGACACCATCGCCAAACACGGGCGAGACAGCATTATGTTTTATGTCTCAGGTCAATTGCTGACTGAAGACTATTACGTGGCCAATAAATTTATAAAAGGGTTTATTGGTAATAATAACATCGACTCCAACTCTCGGCTGTGTATGTCATCTGCAGTAGCTGGGCACAAACGTGCGTTTGGTGCAGACCTTGTGCCGGGTAATTACGAGGATTTGGAGGCTTGTGATTTATTGGTACTGGTAGGCTCCAATATGGCGTGGTGCCATCCTATTTTGTTTGGTCGATTTTTAGCAGCCAAAAAAGCCAATCCTAATAAAAAACTGATTGTGATAGACCCACGCCGTACGGACTCTTGTGAATTTGCCGATTTGCATTTACCAATTGCTGCGGGTACGGATACACATTTATATAATGGGTTGCTACATTACCTAGATCAACAAGGTTGCCAAGATGATGAATATGTTAGCCAAAGCTTGGGTATTGATGATGCGGTGAATGCGGCCAAAGCATGGAGCATTGATGAAGTCGCTAGCGCCTGCCAAGTGTCTGCGGATAGTATCCGCCAGTTCTATGAATGCGTTGCCGCCACTGATAAAACAGTTACTGCCTTTAGTATGGGCGTTAATCAATCACAAAGCGGAACCGATAAGGTCAATGCTATTATCAATACCCATTTGTTCACGGGGCGTGTGGGCAAAGTAGGGGCCAGTCCGTTTTCACTTACTGGACAGCCTAATGCAATGGGTGGACGAGAAGTCGGCGCCCTTGCCAATTTGTTAGCGGCGCATTTAGAACTAGACAATGCCGATCATCGTCAGCTCGTGGCAGATTTTTGGCAGTCGCCTCAAACTATCACCCCAAACGTGGGTGTCAAAGCCTGTGATGCGGCCGCTGCCATATTAGATGGTCGTATCAAGGCCATTTGGATTATGGCTACCAACCCCGTGGTTAGCTTGCCAGATGCCGATAATTTTCGCCAAGCGCTTGCTGAATGTGATTTGGTGATTGTCTCTGATTGCTCGGTAGACAGTGATACGGTAAAGTGTGCCGATATTGTATTGCCTGCTCAAGGGTGGGGCGAAAAATCTGGAACGGTCACCAATTCTGAACGGCGCATATCTCGGCAGCGGACATTAATGCCTGCAGCAGGGCTTGCCAAACCAGATTGGTGGATACTGTCTCAAATTGCCACACGCATGGGATTAACGGGATTTGATTACCAACATCCTAGCGAGATATTTAATGAGCATGTGGCATTGACCGCTTATGGTAATACGCATAACAATAACTACAGCACATCTCACTCTACTAAGATCTATCCTCGTTATCTGAATCTTAGCAAAGACTTGTCTGCTCTAATAACAGATGAGATGCCAACCGATAAATCTGCTCACCAATATATTAGCCAACATGTTAATCATAAAGGCAATCAAACATATCAGCCAGTCGTACTCAGTCAGCAAGCATACGAAGAGATGTTACCGTTTCAATGGGGTGGTACGCGTATCTCCATGATTGATAAGATAAAACCTTTAGAAAACGAGATCATTAATTCCGCTGCTACTGTTACTAAGTCACAGTTAATTGCTATTACGCCCTCTGATGAAGCGAGCGTAGCCAATGTGCATCGACATCAAAGCAAGAAAAACCCCCATCTGATTGTTGATAATCGAACACCCTCTAAACGTGAGTTTGAGCATAATAATCAATCTGAAAGCCAAGCAATTCATTTACGCCTGATTACAGGCAGGCTGCGCGATCAGTGGCATACCATGACTCGTACTGGCCTTGCACCGCAATTAAACCAACATCAGCCAATACCGACACTGACCATACATCCTAATGATGCACGGCAACTGGGCGTTCAAGACAACGACTTTGTACAACTGCATCGTAGGTATGAAAACTACAAAAAGTATGAAAGCTATGAGAACGGCATGGCGAGTAATGGCGTAGTCAGTGACGCCGCGATGAGTGCGGCTAGGGATGGCAACGAGCCCGCAAGTACCGTAATGGCGCAAGTTGCCATTAGCGATACGTTGCGCGTTGGTGATGCGTTTATGCCCATGCATTGGAGCAATGCTTTTGCTAGCTTTGCTCGTGTAGGCCCCCTTATTCCAACAGTCGTCGATCCGCATTCAGGGCAGCCAGAGCTCAAAAATTCGGCGATTAGTGTCACGCCCGTTCCTATGCAATCATTTGGCAAGATTTTGGTGCATCCTGAGTGGCAAGACGCCGTTATAGTGCAACTACGTACTATTTTGGACAATTTTTCTGCCAAAGCGTCAGAGAAAGGATTGTCTGAAACAAAATGCGAAGCACGTTCAAACAACATTTTACCAGAGGCATTACCTGCACTCACTTGGAGCTTGAGTCATCAAAATAACAGCGTCTTGATCAATCTCGCTAGCCCGATGGTGGAGGCTAGTAGTACCTTAGCGTGCCCCGAGTTTTGGCAGCAGTTTATAGCGTCTATGCAATCATTATCACAGCCAAACTCTCAAGAGGGTGTCATGCATACGGCGTTTACGGTCGATAATGTACAGAATCAATTGCGTTTTATTGTGACACAATCTGCGCCTGAGACAGACTCAAACAACGCTGCCATAAATAGTGGGTCACCTGATGATGAGAGGTCCAGTACACAACTGATTATGGCTATTTATGTTGCCCCAACGCAACAGCAATTACCGAGTGTCCGCTGGCTCGATAGCTGTTTTACGGATACTAGCCAAATACCTGTCAATCAACGATATAAATGGTTGCTCGCGGGGCGGCCTGCCAGTGGTTATGTCGATCCAGGTCCCTTGGTATGCTCATGTATGTCAGTTGGAAAAAACACCATTATCAAGGCTATCACACAGCATGGTTGTACTAGTGCGACGGCAGTGGGTCAGCAGTGCCGAGCAGGTACCAATTGTGGATCTTGCGTAGGGCAAATCAACGCATTAATCGCAGAATGCGCCCCGTTGGCGCAAGCTTAAATGATGTTATGGCACGTCGCTTGCAATCTTTTATATGCAATTACTGGTTGAGTATTGTGTTATGAACAATAAGCCATTTTAGAGTAGGGGTTTATTGACAACTTTGCTTTTGGTTGCCCATTTTGCTGTATTCACGCTGTTATCAGGAGTCACCACCATGACCAATATATCTGCCGCTACCTTAACGCATGAGACCTCTCAGCTAATGGATCAACACTGCGCAGAAAACGTGCAAACTTGCACCAAAAGAGGCACTGTGCATCTGATTGGCGCAGGATCTGGTGACCCTGAGCTATTAACATTAAAAGCGTGGCGAGTAATGCAGCGCGCAGAGGTAGTGTTATACGACAGTCTGGTGTCTGAGGATATTTTGGATATGTGCGCGAGCACGGCTGAAAAAATATTCGTTGGTAAGCGCCGTGCCAATCATGCATTACCACAAGAAAGTATTAATGAGCTACTGGTCAAACACGCGCTAGCAGGTAAAATGGTGGTTCGCTTAAAAGGTGGCGACCCTTTTATTTTTGGGCGCGGCGGCGAAGAGCTACAGGAAGTGGTGCGTCATGGCATTCATTTTGAATCCATTCCCGGCATTACAGCCGCCAGTGCCGCTGCTAGCCGTGCAGGAATTCCACTAACGCACCGCGACCACGCTCAGTCGGTCAAGTTTGTCACTGCTTGCAAAAAAAATGGCGCGCCTAATAATGATTATAGTGAGCTAATGGACAGCAGCCAGACAGTTGTATTTTACATGGGTTTGCACCGTTTGCATGAGATGACACAAGGGTTGATAGCAAGTGGACGCGACAGCGAAACTCCTTTTGCCGTAATTAGTCATGCCAGTATGCCAACGCAGCAAGTACTTATCGGCACATTAAGTGATATCGCTGATCAGCAAGCTGAAGCAAAACTACCAACCCCTGCACTATTGATTATGGGTGATGTGGTCACTTTATATCATGAGTTTGCAGACTATAATCTTGGCGCCATGGGTAAAGGTGAGTTTATTGATGTTGATAAAGTGATAAGCAGTAATGAGTTAATACCCGATTTGGAAAGTATTGCGTAGGATAACTACTTTTAAGAAACTGTTATTTTAATAAACTTGTATTAACGTGATTATGTGCACCCGTCTAGAATCTTGTGTAGAACCATGTTTAGTCTAGATAATACTTACATCAAGTTTAAGAGTGTTCGATGTCGTTTCAAGGTTGGCTATAGCTAAGTTAATTATTATAGATTTCGTAATTGCTCGATTAACCAACGATGTATGCCACTGTCAGCAGTACGTGGATGCCATGCTGCTATGACCTTAAAAGTAGGCGGCAATGCTTCAACCTTAAGCTCTTTGACCTTACTGCTCGGCAATAATCGCGAAGGATAAAACGCAATCATGTCAGTCGTGTGCAAAATATCTGGTACAGCCGAAAAGCTAGGAACCGACATCACAATATTTCGTTTTAGACCTTTTTCTGCAAACCATTGATCATGAGAGCCGCGTAAATTAGCACGCGAAGGTGACACGACGAGCTGCGCGTGTGCAGCCACTTGCGCCAGCGTTAATGGCTCTGTGGCAAAGGTATTGTCACAACCCGTCACGCATAAATGTTGCTCTTCAAACTTATACGCATATTAATAGGATATATAGGGCTGTATCCAACGCTCCTAATTGTATTAACGTTATTGAAGCCTGTGACCCAAGGATTAAGCCTGCCAGTGGTGGTATTAATTGAAACGATAATACTTGTTCCACTGACACAGTTGGTGTCTTTCCCACTAGCAAGCTGGGTCATTGAGCTTCTGAGCAGAAAAAAGTGATCGCTTTTCGCAGCGTTCACTGGTACACCATTCTCTTATTCAAGCTCATCAATTAATTGCTTCATCTCAGAGATTTCACGCTTTTGCGCTTGAATAATATCGTCAGCAAGCTGCTGTACACGCGGATCTTCAATATCAGCGCGACTACTGGTCAGAATGGCAATCGAGTGATGCGGTATCATCGCCTGCATCCAATCGACTTGATCGACAGTTGCTTGAGATCTAACGCCCCAAATACCAACTGCAAACATCAATACACTTAGACCATAGATCATCAAATTGACCTTGGTCTTCTTATACATATTGGTCATAAATGCCAACATGACGACTGCCATACCGGCACCCATGTATAGCGCCATATAAGCTCGGGTTTCACTAAAGTAAATGTGATCCCACTGGTAGGTATTGAAGTACATCATGATATACATGATGACAGTCGATGTCAGAATCATTAAGGTGAATTTTACATAAGGGTTCATATTTTTTTGCTTAGCAGCTTCCATGATATGACCTCCATTGTTTTGTTAAATTAAAATGGGTAGACAGTTAAAACCAGAATTTGACCCCCGCAGTCAAACTACTGCTATCAACTGATTCATTTTCTTGACGTCGTTGACCACGAGCCTTGCCAAGCGCTGTCTCATAACTAACCCCCACATAAGGGGCTAGCTGGCGATTGAACGTTTCGTAAGTCAGCCTGACCTCAGTTTCCATCTCATTAAAGCCCTTGGTAATACCATTATCATGGTCATCTTTACTAAAGGCTGTCAGTCCAACCTCCGGTATGACAACCCAATGCTGATCCAAACGCCATTCGTACTCTGCGCCCAAATCAAGACGAAGTTGACCATCGGTATATAAGTAGGCTCTCGCATCCGTTTCTATAAAATAAGGCGCGGTACCGACAATACCTGCCATTACGGCAGCGTTGTCGTTTTCAGTATCGTAAGCGACACCAGCTTCACCATTCCAGAAAATGCTCAGTGGTTTCCAATAAGCAAGGGAGCTTAAGCTATCGATTTCTTTATCATCTTTAGTCTGAGCACTACCTTCAGTGCGTAGTCTTATACGATTGCTATCAGTACCGTACCAACCCGTCGCTTCGAAGTTGATTTGATCCTCATCAAACTGATAGCCCAAGTCGTCTACTGAGACTCCCCATAATGGCATGCTGCCCATCATCATGGGCTTACCATACTGCCCGTAGGGAACTCCATTTGAATAGTCTGGACTGCGAGCATCAGCTGGTGGCTGCCCACCTTGCATGCCCAACATATCCATGCCGCTATGGTCCATATCAGACATATCACCTGACATGTCCATGCCGTTATGGTCCATATCAGACATATCACCTGACATGTCCATGCCACTATGATGCATACTCGACATCTCAGCAGCTGTTGCAAAAGAGGATGTGAGCAAGACTAGCGATGACAAACCAATGAATGACAGATTTTTCTTAGATATTTTCATAATAAGCCTCATATTCGAAGGTTTGTTAAACGACGGCAACTTCTCTGAACATGCCGGCTTCCATGTGATAAAGCAGATGGCAATGCCACGCCCATCGTCCAACTTCTCCCGTCACATCGAAGCTAATCTTTTGCGCAGGCTGCACCACAATCGTATGTTTACGTACTTGAAAGTCTCCAGATGGTGTGCGCAAGTCACTCCACATTCCATGCAGATGCATAGGATGGTTCATCATCGTGTCATTGACTAAGGTAATACGTACGCGCTCGTTTGGCTTAATATTGACAGGCGTTGCATCCTTAAACATGACACCATCCAACGCCCAAATATAGCGCTCCATGTTACCCGTTAAATGTAGCTCGATCTCTCGGGTAGGCTTACGCTGCTCTGCAAATATGGCCTCATCGACAGAGCTCAGCTGACTATAATTCAGCACGTCACGATTGATATTACGCAGGTTAATACCGGGATCATCGAGGTTCATACGTGGACTGTCGACACGCATATCAGATTTAAAGTCATACTCGGTCTTAGCATGCTTTGCTTTGTAGCCTTTATCACCCATCGCACCCATCATATCGGCCATGGTCAACCATTCGATCTTGTCCATAGCAGGTATGTCAGCTCGCGCGCCTTTTTTGGTTGCAAGCGTGGTCGCGACATAGCCTGAACGATCGATATTTTGGGCAAATATCGTATGTGCATCTTGAGTAGGCGTGACGATGACATCATAGGTCTCAGCCACGCCAATGCGGAAATCATCAATCGCAACGGGTGCGACATCAATACCATCTGTTGCTACCACAGTCATCTTGAGACCTGGTATACGCACATCAAAGATGGTTTGCGCTGAAGCATTGATAAAGCGTAGTTTGACAGGCTGTCCCGCTTTTACTAGTTGTGTCCAATTGGCCGCTGTGGTCTTACCATTCATTAGATAGGTAAAGGTCTTTTCGCCAGATAAATCAGTAAAATCCGTCGGCATCATGCGCATCTGATTCCACATTTTGCGCTTGTCATAAGCGGCTTCTAAATCTGTTGCGGCAATATCAGACAATAGTTTTTTGAAGTCTGGCAGATGATAATTATCAAAGTCAGCGCGCTGTTTGAGCAACTTCAAGAGATTGTGTGGATCGCGGTGCGTCCAATCACTCAGCACGATTACATGGTCTTCTGCGACTGGATGACGCTCACGGCCTTTTGGTTCAATGACAATAGCACCGAGCATACCGGTTTGTTCTTGAAAGCCACTGTGTGAGTGATACCAATAGGTGCCTGATTGTTTAAGTTTGAATTTATAAGTAAAGGTGCTATTTGCAGGAATGCCATCAAAACTGATACCTGGTACGCCATCCATCTCAAAAGGTACGAGCAAGCCATGCCAATGGATAGAGGTTGACTCATTCATCTGGTTATGAACACGAATAGTTACGGTATCGCCTTCACGCATCTTTAGCGTTGGTGCTGGTAGCGAGTCATTAATCAGTGTTGCCATACTCGACTTGCCATTGACAGTGACGGGCTTCTTGCTGACATACAAATCAAACTCATTCCCAGTTAAGATAGGTACGATATGGTCGGCTTTGTCACTGTTGACGGCTACATTTTGTTGCCCTTTTCCTAGCGCACTATTGGCAATAGACGGTAGGGTGGACAGCATGGATGCCCCTAACAAGGTAGAAGACCCTGTCAAAAAACGCCTGCGATTAAGCATAGTTTTGTTCATAGTTATTCACCTGATTTATATCCATAAAGTGAGAGTTGAGGCTGTATTTATCAGCTAAGTCTATGACTTTGGCCGCTTATTAATAGAGCTGGATAAGCTATTTAAACGACAACCAAGCTAGATTTGCTGCTGCGGTGAGTCAATAGTTGCATAAATAGCTGTTGAGCCATCTTTGTTAAGCTGCATCACTTTATACGGCATAAATTTATCTTGGTATTCCATACCAGGGCTACCAACTGGCATGCTCGGTACGGCAAGACCGATCGCATCACTTGGCGGGTTTTTTAGGAACTGCGCCATATACTTAGCAGGGACATGACCTTCAAATACGTAGCCATCGGTAGTAACGGTGGTATGGCAAGAGCGCATTTGCTGCGGTACGCTGTATCGCTCTTTAAACAAGGACACGTCTTCGACATTCTGTGCGGTTGCGTTTAGACCATGACCTTCAGCATAACCGACCCATTCTTTGCAACAGCCACAATTGGCATCTTTGTAGACGGTGGCTGAGATGTTTTTTAGGATAGTTGATTGGATATCTGAAGGAGCGCTGACGGGTGTCATTTCAGCTGTTGGTTGCTCTGTGTGCGTAGTTTGCACGTTTTGCGTAGTAATAGTTGGTTCAGTCGCTGGTGTTGAGTCAGCAGCAGCGGAGTTAGGTTGACTACAAGCGGCAATCGTTAACGATAATGGCAAGACCACGATCACCGAGAGCATACGGCCAGATATCAGATGATGTTCATTAATAAATCTATTAGTATAGCGTCTCATAAAACCACTCCCGAGCGTCTGTCTGACGATTAAATATTATAAAAATTAAAGCCACATCACTGGACAAAATAGTACTGGACAAAATAGTGCTAGCAAAGCTTAAAACTCAAACCGCAAAAAGCAGCACTATTGAGCACTGCATTTTGTACAAAAAATCAATGTTGCATCTCGGATCCATCACCTGACATATCCATCTCACCATCAAATGACATATCCAACATACTATCGTCTAACCGAGTCGTTAGCATGGTGTACTGGTTTTCATTTAGGTCAGGTAACGATCTAATAAAAGCGACCATTGCCCATATCCTGTCATCATCGTGAGTAGCGCCCCAAGCGGGCATGCCAGACGCCATAATGCCATGTTTAATCGCCCAAAAGCTTTGTCTGGCACCAGCCTCGTTTCGATAGCGCTTAACGATATCCGCCTCAGTAAAGTTAGGAGGCTTTGGGTACATACCGCTATTTAGATCTGTGCTGTTGACGCCGGGAGACAAATGGCAGCCTGCACACATATCTTTGTAATCTGCACCGCCCGAGCTGATCATTTCCGCCTTCTTTAAATTGGGAACCAAAATATTCTTACTGGCATGTTCAATTGAGCGTGTGCGGGCAGTTTCTAAAAAATCGTAGACCAGCGGACTATGAGCTTGATCAGCACCGATATTTATCATGCCACTAGTCACCGTAATAAAAATACCCGTAATAGCGATAAAGACAGTAAAAAGTATTCCTAACAAGAACTTCATAGGTTTGTCCTAAAAATCCATTTTCTTTAATATCCCATTACTGCTTGATCAGCTTCTCTGACAATATAGTCAAGTCTATATAAATCCGCTACAGCGTCATCCTCGCTAAGCATACTAATGTATAACTTGCACTCGGTTTCCTTGTATCGAAATTATATTGAACTGACTATAGTATTGAACTTATAAATTGATATTTAAGAGTCGCTATCGCTGCTCACACAGTGCTTTTGGTATATCGCTTTCATTTTGCTCATGTTAGCCATCATAGCTTTCATAGCAGGATCATTCATATCCATTTTGCTATGATCCATTTTTTGCATCATCTGCATATGCTTTTGCATCTTCTCACAGTTCATTTGGTCTTTTTCAGCATGCATTTTTGGGTCGTGCGCCAAAGCAGAGGTTGAAACAACTAAGGCTATAGCAGTTGCTACGATTGATTTAGACAGTGGCATTGATTTGAATAGTGACATTGTTTTGAATAGTGACATGGTAAATCCTTATTTGATTTAGTATGTAGTCGAAAAGACTTTAAGATATTAAGTTACTTTAAAGCATACTTTAGTGATTCTGACAGAGAGATGACGGTAAGATTACAATTCTGTCATCTTACTATTTATGGTTTTTAATGTTGTCAGTAATCCTTTAGTATGACATCAGAGCTGATTTTACTTATCGCTACCATATTTATTGATAAAGTATTTTTCAGACTGTAGATGTTGATCTTTGTGTTCAATCTCACAAGCCACTCTCGCATCGATGTAGCTTTTTATTTGTGAATTTGAGAGCTGAGCATCGTTATGATCCAAGTTTTTTGCAAACTCAGTCACAGCGTCGCATTTGTTGATGATTGAAGTGCTTAGATCAGTCGTATGCGCATTGGCAGTGGTAGTACCGATAAGTACCAAGATTGACAGCAATAATACTTTTTTAAATGAACCGTGAGCTTTCATATAAAACCTCTTTTGTAAGTTGTTTACATTGATTACCGATAAAAATAATTCATAGTAGCTAGATATTGAATAGTAGCTAGGTATCGGAAACGAGCACCTATGTACCGTTTATATAGGTTAGCAAAATAAAACTGACAGTCTGATTACGAGCACATGACATCTTTGTCAGTTACCCATCAATGTTGTCACCTGTGCTGGTTAGAACGTTAAACAATCATGACCGTATTGAGGAATTACAATGAAAGTACTGCTGGTAGAAGATGAATTGAAGCTTGGCGAGTATATAAAAAAAGGCTTAACCGAGGCTGGGTTTATCGTGGATCATCAGCTAACAGGATTAGATGGCTATCATGCATTGATGACGGAAGAATTTAGCGTGATATTGATGGATGTGATGCTGCCTGATGTTAGTGGCTTTGAGCTGGTGCGTAATTACCGAGCGGCTGGCAAGCATACACCTGTGTTATTTCTAACGGCAAAAGATGACTTGAGTGACAAGATAAAGGGGATTGAGATTGGTGGTGATGATTATTTGACCAAACCTTTTGCCTTTGCAGAATTGATCGTCAGGATGAAAAGCTTATTACGACGTGCCAATCAAGCCGACTATCAAAGTACGATTATGCAAATAGCGGATCTCAAGATGGACATTGGCAAGCGCACGGTGCATAGAGGAGATAAGCCTATTAAGCTCACGGCAAAAGAGTTTTCCTTACTACAGTTTTTATTAGAGCGCCGCGGTGAAGTGCTTCCACGCTCAATCATCGCTTCCCAAGTATGGGATATGAACTTTGAAAATGATACCAATGTGATTGATGTGGCGATAAGGCGTCTGCGTATAAAAATAGACGATGATCATGATGCAAAGCTGATTCATACGGTGCGCGGGATGGGCTATCGGTTAGAGGCTGTCGATACAGCGCTTGATAGCAAACCATCTCACGAAGCTGGCAATGTCTAATATGAAATATAGGTTTGATAATCGGCGCTTGCCACTATTATGGCGTACTGTGCTATTGCTCACAATATTTGTTGTTATATCGCAGGTTATTATTTATATATGGATACAGCGTTCTGTTAAAGGCCATTTTGAGCAAATGGACGCTGAGATTATGACCCATGCGGCTTTTAATCTACGTAAACGAGTGATAGATAGTAGCCCTATAACTTCCCAAACCCTACCTAGCTCTCAAAATCCATTGAATAGTCAACAGTCGCTAAGAGCGGCATCTGACGTAATGCCTGATGGAGATACTTCTACCGCAGTGATATCAGAGGAAGCTGATCATCAGCATTCTTCTTGGCTAGATTACGATCTAAAAACCATTATCGCTAATAAAGAAGGGCAGATACTGTCTAGTACCCCCAATAACTTTGCTCAAGAGCTAGGAGAGGGGTTTAATCTGTCATCACTGAAACAAGATAATGATAAGCAACAGTTTGTGATGAATATCAATAGCCGATACTATCGAGCAATGGTCATTGAAGACGACAAAATGCTCGCGCTTATCGCATTGCCTATAGATGTGCATCATCAGTATTTATTACAGTTCAATCGTCAGCTTAGTATGATTTTGTTCGCGATTACCTTGTTGCTCGTCTCAGTAGCGGCGTTGGGTGTGTACTGGGGTTTTGCCCCTTTGGCGACCATCGTCCAAAAAATGAAAACAATGAATCCTGAAAGGTTGGATGACAGAGTCACGGTCAGTGATATGCCGTTAGAGCTGCGACCACTAGCAGAATCTTACAACTCGATGATGGCCAAGCTTGAAAGTAACTTTGAATCATTGTCACGGTTTTCAGACAATATCGCCCATGAGCTGCGCACTCCAATAGCGACACTCAGCACGCAAACGCAAGTCATGTTAAATAAACCGAGAGCGGGCGATGAATATATTGAGCAGCTACATCATCAGCATGACACGTTAGAGCAGCTGTCAGCCATGATAAATAATATGCTACTGCTGGCAAAAACCCAAAAAGGATTGAGTGACTCGCAAATCAGTCACGTGGATACGGAAAATTTAATCACCAAGCTCGTTGATTACTACGAAATGATTGCAGAAGACCGAGGTATCGCTATTGAAACCAAAGGTGAGTTCAGCGCTGTCTTAGGGGATAAAAGTTTATTACAAAGGCTCTTTGCTAATCTGATATCGAATGCGATTTATTATGCTGCTCAAGATAGCGTTATAACCATTAGGGCAGATAGAATAAACTCAGATGAGATGGTGGGCACAACAATAAGCAGTCTTCAACAATCAAAACAAGATATTCTACGAATGACCATCACCAACCGATTAGATGAGCCATTGACACAAAGTGAGGCAGATAAGTTGTTTGAGCGCTTCTATCGACATCACAAAACAGTAGATCGCCATACAGGAACAGGTTTGGGTCTATCCATCGTACAGTCTATCGTTGGGGCGCATAACGGTAACGTCAGTATTAATATAAAGGACGATGATTACTTTCAAGTGAGTGTCGAGTTATTAGCGGAGGTTTAATCTTTTAGTAGGGCGTGTCCTCATTTAGATGACTATCGATTGAATTGAGGACACGCCCTAGTCAACGATAGATATCCAATCTGAATAGATAGATTTGGCAAGTGATTGCCTTGAAAACGAGCTAGTAATGACCAAGTAAATGTACGTCTAGTGCCCCATATAAAGCTAGAGATTATTAAAAACTGGAAATTATTAAAAAGCAGTAGTTAGAACGGTAAGTCGATAACGAACATAATACTTAAAACACAATCATAAAAACCAATTAGGGAATGACTATGCATATCACGGCTAATTTTGATGCAGGTAACATTGACATTATTAATGCAGATGACAAAAAAGACATTCAATTAGCGATTCGTCCAGATGTTGGTGGCGAGTTTTTTCAGTGGTTTAACTTTCGTCTGTCAGGTCAAATAGGGGAGCAGTATGTTCTCAATATTCTGAATGCAGGAGGGGCCTCTTATCTGGAGGGTTGGGATGATTATCAAGCGGTTGCTTCTTATGATCGTCAGCATTGGTTCCGTCTGCCAACGTCTTACAAAGATGGCAAGTTGACCATCGTGGCAGAGTTAGAATGCGAAACCATTCAGATTGCGTATTTTGCGCCTTATAGCTATGAGCGTCATCAAGATTTATTGGCTGCAGTGCAAGTACATCCGCTAGTGACGTTAGAGTATCTAGGCGAAACGCTTGATAAGCGTGACTTGACCCTAGTCAAAATCGGGGATGGTGCTGCTCACAAGCGCAATATATGGATTACTGCCCGTCAGCACCCAGGTGAAACGATGGCTGAATGGCTTATCGAGGGTTTGTTGTATAGCTTGTTAGATAGTGATAATGCGACTGGCAAACAGTTGTTAGACAAGGCCAACTTCTATATTGTCCCTAATATGAACCCTGATGGTAGTGTACGTGGTCACTTGCGTACTAACGCTGCCGGAACCAATCTAAACCGTGAATGGCAAAGTCCAAGCTTAGACAAAAGCCCTGAAGTATTTCATGTGATTAATAAAATGGAAGCAACAGGCGTGGATCTATTTTATGATGTGCATGGTGATGAAGCATTGCCATACGTATTCCTCGCTGGTTCACAAGGGACGCCAAGCTACAGTGACCGTCTTGCTGGACTACGTGATAAGTTTTCAGACGTATTAAAGTTAGCCAGTGCTGATTTTCAGTCTGAGATTGGCTATGAGATCGATGCACCAGGTGCTGCCAATATGACCGTTGCCACCAATTGGGTAGCAGAGCGTTTTGATTGCCTCGCTAATACGTTAGAGATGCCATTTAAAGACAATGATAATCTGCCCGATGAAAAGATGGGTTGGTCACCCGAGCGTTCTATCAAATTAGGCGAAGCATCTCTGGTAGCAATGCTAGCTGTCGTGGATGATTTACGATAACTATAGAAAAAAAGCTGCAGAAAATAAAAAGCTGCTAATGATGGCCGAGTGTTTTAGTGGTCATCGTTAGCAGCTTTTTTTCATTTTCATCTTCACATTCGCTAATAGCAGTCCTGATAAGATCAACATCATGGCCAGCATCTTCCACCACGTCACCACTTCTCCTGTGAGTAGTACTGAGGTCACCATACCGAATACGGGCACCAATAGTGCAAACGGCATAACCTTGGACGCGGTATTTTGACTGAGTAAGTGTGCCCACAGGCCAAAGCCAATTAAGGTTGAGATATAGACGATAAACCCAAGTGAGAGCCAAGACTTGAGTGATGCTTCAGTAAACGTCGCCATCTGCCATGCATTAGTCTCGAAGATAAGAGAAGATACCGTCAACATCACGCAAGCAATGAGACCGCCCCAGACTACCAGTGCTAACGCAGACAAAGCAGATGCTTTATTTTTTCCAGTGCTAGATGTGGCAACAGATACCCTTGCCCCTTGCTGCGTCTCTTGTAGGGCAGCTTTCTCTGACGCTTTTTCTGAGGCCTGTTTTGATGCTTGCTTGGAAGCAATATTACCAAAGCTCCAACCGATGGCCGCAATCAAAATACAGATGAACCCTGCCAAAGGCATATCACCGCCAAGGTTTAACGCAATCACGCTGAGTCCTAGTACACCGACCAACATACCGACGATTTGCATACGGCTGACTGCTTCACCCAATATAAAGTATGCTAGCAATACCGTGATAAAAATCTGAATTTGTAGCAGTAGTGCCGTCAGCCCCGGGGATGAACCCAGATGCATCGCTGTAAAGACAAAAGCATACTGCATGACAAATGTACCGATGGCATAAATAAACAGGGTACGGTTGAATTTAGGCGGCTTTAGAAACAAAACCAGAGGCACAGCAGTAAAGAAAAAACGCAGGGCGGTAAGCATCAATGGTGGAAAGCTCTCAAGACCCCACGCAATAAAAGTAAAATTTACGCCCCAGATAAAGGTAACCAGTACAGCCAATGCAGTATATATAGGGGACATATGAGCTATCCTAGAGAGTTGTTATCCGTTTTGGGGAATGGTTAGATTTAATTGTGTTCAGCTTATGTTTGGCTGATATTTAGGCTTAGAATTATAGTCGAAAGGTCACTATATAATAAGACGGTACTAGCACTATAGTCGATTCAATTTAAAAGTAGTACAAGGCAACCGAGTGTAGATGTACATGTGATACTTCAAGCGAGGTTAACGCTGTCATATTTTTATAGTGGAATGACTATATAAGTCTCTGATTGATCAGTCTAACGATTGAGCCAATACCTCGAAAACTTTTGAATGACTCATCTGTGCCACATTGAACCGCATAAAGTTCTCAGCATTGTCCGATTGGCTAAAAACATTACCCGGTGCCAATACCACACCCTGTGATAAGCAGCGATTAGCCAATTCGGTCGCATTATTATTCTTAGGTAATCGGCACCATAGGAACATACCTGCTTGTGGGAGCAGCCACGGTACGATGCCTAACTTAGCCAATCGTGGTAGCGTATGAGTACGCGCGCTTGCCAGCCGAGTATGGATATCATTCATATGCTTACGGTAGCCGCTATCAGTCAACGCTGAGAACACAACCGCCGCTGCTAACTGACTGCCACCAAAGCCAGTCGCTATCTTTAAATCTACCAAACTCTCGACCCATTCCATAGGCGCTGCAATATAACCACAGCGTAGGGATGCGGATAACGTTTTAGAAAAACTGCCGATATAGAATACTCGTGATAACCCATCCAAAGCCGCCAATCTCGCCGCAGGCTTGACTTCAAAATCTGCAAAAATATCGTCTTCGATAATGTACAAACCAGCAGTCTGGGCCAACCGTAATACACGGTATGCCGTAGCAGGTGATAACGTTGCGCCCGTAGGATTATGAATGGCAGCATTGGTGATGTACAGGCGCGGCTTATGCTCATCTAAAATCGCTGCAAAGGCCTCTACATCTGGCCCATTTGGCGTATAAGGCACGCCAACTACTTTGACCCGATGGGCAAGCAGCTGTGCTCGAAAATTAAAGTAGCAAGGATCATCGACGATGACCGTGTCACCTGGTGTCAGCAAAAATCGAAAAATCAAATCTATCGCCTGAGTGCCCGAATCCGTCAATATGACCTGTGACGGTTCTGCATTGATACTCAATCCTGCCATACGCCGTGTGAGTAATTGACGCAATGCTAACAGCCCTAACGGCGTTGCATACTCACTGATAATGGACGCGTCAGCCTTTGCCACATTTCGCAGACCACGGCGTATACCTGCTTCAAATAGCCAGTCCGCTGGTAACCAGCCGCAGCCTGGCTTTAGTGCGCCATCGGGTGGCTCCAGCGACTGCCGCGATACCCACAATGGATCTACCACTCGATCAATGCTTGGTGCTATATCTGTCAATGATAGCGGCGCTGTCGTCTCTGCCACATAGAATCCTGCACCCGGACGGGAGTAGATGATTCCCTCAGTTTGCAGGCGTTCATAGGCTTCAACCACGGTCGATGGTGAGAATCCATAATCTTTGGCAGCGGCACGGACAGACGGTAGTCGCGACTCTGGCATGTAGATAACGGTTGCTATTTTCTCTTTTACGTCAGCCATGACAACTTCGATGCGTGTTAGCTTCTTATTCATATTTTTTACAATTTTTGGTAAGGCGAATTTTGTGAAGGTTTTATCTTAAGGTTATAGCTAGGACAATATATGGGTAGGATATCCCAACTGTATGGGTTTTATAGACCAAACAGTTCTGTCTAATTGTACTGTATTGTATATAGATAACCTACTGTACTTTTGTTTTAATCATTGGACGTAAACGATGTAGAGGTAGGTGTGATTCTATTGTGAATCACACTAACTTCAGTCAATTCAACGATTATTATTCAAAAAGCAGCGATATATGACCACTAAAAAATATAATAAGTATCTGGCGTTTGCCTTATGTGTGATAACGACAAGCGTCAATATTCAAGGCCCGCTTTATGCCGTTTATGCGCACAATGATGGCTATGGCGTGCTAGCAACTACGATAGCGTTTTCCTTTTATGTATTGGGTGTCATACCTGTATTGTTAGCTTTTGGTGGATTGTCTGATCGCATCGGACGGCGCAAGGTGATTTTAATCTCTCTAGCCCTATCGGTAGCAGCGACGGCTCTTATGTTGTTTTATCCATATACGCGCGCGTTAGCAATAGCGCGATTCGTACTGGGTGTGGGAACGGCTCTGATGGCTGCTACGGCGACGGCCTATATGATTGAGCTGCTCGGCTCAACAGATACGATGCGTGCGACAGCGTGGGTGACGGCCAGTACAACGATAGGTTTTGGTCTTGGCCCTGTATTGACGACGGTTTCTTTGATGTTTTATGAAACTGATCAACCAGCCAGTTTTTTCTTACTGCTAGCGAGCGAGATATTCGCTATGTTTTTGTTATATCAATTACCAGAGACGGCACCTAAACGCACTAATTTTCCCACCTCTATGCTACGGCTACCTTATTTTAATCGTGAGGTCATCTGGTATGGCAGCGGTATCTTGATCTGTTGGGCGACGACCGGATTGGTGTTGTCAGTTATTCCCTCAGTACTGGCCACGCATGGACTGGCTAAATATGCAGGGGTATCCTCTATGTTAGCCATCAGTTGTGGATTGATCGTTCAGCCAATCGCCCGAAAGCTTGACCCTCAAGTTTCAAGCAAGCTAGGTCTTCTGATCTTACTACCAGCTTATGCTTTATTGGCTTGGGGGACGTTGAATGCCAATCTACCAGTCATTCTTTTGGCGGCATTTTTGGCCAGTACTAGTTGCTATGGCTTTGTCTACTTGGGCGGTATGCTAGGAGTCGCAAAATCTGCTGGAAATGAGCAGGCACGTGCAAGTGCAGGCTATTTTCTGATGGCATATATAGGGCTTAGTGTACCCGTCATCTTTACTGGTTTGATTGTGGATCGGTATGGTGCTGCTACTGCATTCTACGCCTTTGGTGTGTTTTCATTAGTTGGTGTGATTGTCTTATTTGCCAGCCAGCCTATGTTGAAAGTTAGGCGTCATTCGAACGCCAATTTGCATAGCGTGACTTAGAATAAAATTGATAATGCAGTTCTCTATCCATTATCTTTTCATTTAATACCTTTTAATTTAATACCTCTGCATGCAATGTCTATGCTCTAAAATAACGCTCTTTTTTTGCTGGGGCACCACGATAAAGCAAACAATTGTATCAATATAGTGCTTTTGCCATTAAGTTTAATAGAAAACACCGTTTTGCCCATGGCATAGAACTTGCCCTTTATACAGGTATGACAATATTGTCATGTTTTAACTAAAGAGGGTATGTTCTATGTTTAAAAAAACCATTCTTTCACTGTTTATTCTAAGCGCGTTTGGTATATCAGTATCCCAAGCAGAAGACTTTACGGTTCTTAAGCAAATAGCAGATAAACCTACTCAGTTGAGTAGTGGTGAATACAAAGGCAATTACTACGTACCTTCTACTTTGGACACCATAACATGGGGATATTTGCCCAACAGAGACGCAAGCCCCGTTATGTCTGTTGCCTCTGGTAGTGTGGTGACTTTTGATACCGTCTCACACGAAGGTTTGCTCGAAGATCAGGGCCGTGATGCAGCAAAATACTTTAAGTCAAAAGGGGTCAAAGACGACTTTATTTTAGATGAAGCAAAAACAATAACAAAATCAAAATTAAAACATGACTTTGATAAAGATGGTCCACATATCGTGACAGGCCCTATCGAAATCAAAGGGGCACAACCAGGCGATATCCTAAAAGTAGAAGTCATCAACGTTGAACCGCGCGTGCCGTATGGTGTCATCTCTAACCGCCATGGCAAAGGCGCATTGGCAGGCGAGTTTCCCAAAAAAGCAAAACAAGACAATGCGTCTGCCGCTCACCCTGAGCGCTACGGCAATGTCTCCGTATTTACGCCTATCGAAAAAAATGCCAAAGGTGAATACGAAGGTATCCTAAAAACAGATTCTGGTAAGTCTATACGTTTTCCACTTAGTCCCTTTATGGGTCTAATGGGTGTCGCAGCAAACACCTCAGAGCGAGTACATTCAGTTCCACCTGCTATGTATGGCGGCAATATTGATATCAACGAATTGGGTGCAGGGGCAACGGTTTATTATCCGGTACAAGTGGCAGGTGCACTGTTTTATACAGGTGACAGTCACTTTGCCCAAGGCGATGGCGAGGTTGCATTGACTGCCCTTGAAGCATCTGCTCGGGCCACTTTTAAGTTTACACTGCTAAAAGCAGGTAAGGATAAGATTCCGGGTAAAGAAATTGTGCAACCTTTGGCAGAGAATGCTGAATTTTGGATCACGCCAGGGCTAGATGAAGATTTGGATGAGGCGATGAAGAAGTCTACTCGTGAAGCGATTCGTTTCTTAAATCAAGAGTATGGTATTGATGAGGCAATCGCTTATGCTTACCTAAGTGCAGCGACAGATTTTGAAGTATCGCAAGTCGTGGATAAGACCAAAGGTATTCACGCCAAAATTCGTAAAGCAGATTTCAAAGAGTTTGAAAAATAGTAAGAACTAACACTTTCAATTTTAGAAAAAAAGTCCTTTATACTGATATAAAGGACTTTTTTACATTCATTATATTGGTTTAAAAAAGGTGAATATCACTAGAGTCACAGCAACGTTCTGTTTTCTTCTACTTCAATTAGCCATCGCACTTTGCAGGATGGTGTAAGCCGCTTTGACCCTCTCTGCGTTGGGGTAGTTCTTATTTGCCAAAATGACAATGCCAGATTTTTTTGCGGGAATATAAGCGATATATCCACCGAATCCATTGGTAGCGCCTGTCTTGTTCACCCATACATCGTTTAAAACAGGTGTCGGCTGATTGTTTGCTGTAATAGGCTGTGGCTTGAGCACCACATCCGTTGAATTACCTTCAAGCAATGTGTCTAGCTGAGTGGGGAATGGATACATCTCCCACGCCAATCCCTGTGTAACAGTGCTCGCTTGATAGTATCCCTTTCTAGTGTTTTGCAATGACTGTTGAATATCTTTATCCAAAGGAATTAACCCCATATTAGCCGCCATGTAATGGGTCATATCCGCGCTGGTTGATTTAATACCATAAGCTTCGGCGTCCAAAATCCCAGGGTTAACTCTTATCGGCTCTCCAGCAGCGTTATAACCAAACGCATAATCGCCCATTTTGTCATTAGGAACATTGACAAAGGTACTAGGCATATTGAGTAAGGGCAGTATTTTATCTTCCATCACCTGTGTGTAATCCGCGCCCATACTCAAGGCTGATATATGGCCGAACAGTCCTATACTGGCGTTAGAGTATAGACGTTTTGAGTTGATAGGGAAGGCAGGTTGCCACGACTTATAGTAGCGGAACAATTCCTTATTGTTTTTGACATCGTTAGGTACTTGAAGTGGTAGACCACCAGCCGAATAGGTGGCTAGGTTGATAAGCTTGGTGTTACCAATGGCGCTGTCTTGTAGATAAGGAATGTATTTATCAGCGGTATCCTCCAAGTCGAGTGTGCCATTGAGTTCGGAGTAACTGGCCAAAGTCGCGGCAAAGGTCTTACTGATAGAGCCCAACTCAAAGATAGTGTTTTCTGAAACAGCCTTACCAGATTGCTTGTCAGCCAAACCATAGTTATAAAAAGATGACTTTCCATCGACAATAATGCCAAACGCCATACCTGGAATATCATGTGCTTTCATTAGCGACTTGGCTTGTGCATCTACTGTGCTTTTTAGATGACTGTCGCTGTCGGCTGCTTGCACTTGTCCAGATATCAATGAGGCGGCAATGACAGCAGTCAGACCAACTCGGCTAAAAAGTGTTTGCACTGATTTTTTCATGATTATATTACTTGTCCGTTTTGTTAGAAGTAGCGGAGGTCTATTCCTTTAGCGAGTCTGCAAATAGGTTACTGACATTCCAGAATGTCATTTCGTGTTTTCCTATTTTATTTCTACAGAACCTCCGTATTTTTACAGAATACCAATATTCCGGCAAGATGAAATTGGTTTGTTGAATATAGATTAAAGGCTAATTCATACCTCTACTATGAATGTTTAAACGTATTTATCTCTCATTTATTGAGGAATTGTCGTGTGCACGACAAACTTCTAAGCGCTGTTATGAAATTATAGTCTACAGGCAAGGGATGTCGTCAATGATAAACCTTAACTTATCACTAAATGAATTAATCAGGGATGAATGATGAATAGTAATCAAAATGCTTATGGTATTGTCTACGCTGTTTTTTTGTTTGACGGCAATTTGGCGCATTTTTTTTGTTATGTTTAAAATGAGGACAAACCCTAAAAACACGACTTTTGTCATTATCTTGTCATAACCGCATCGTATCCTTGAGCTCACTATGAATGGTGGCTGCGTATGGCTGATGTCTTGACTTATTGTATGAGTCATTGATAACAGTAGGCGCATCAATACAAGGTTTGTTTATGAGTGTGGCTAATCGGCTTGGTAGTATTTCTACGCGCATGCTGATTATTTTGGCATTGGCTTTTTCATTGATTATTCTGATGGTGTACTGGGTTATTGAAACCCAAGCGAAGCCGCGCCTACTAGAGATGACTTCAGAAACAGTGGTTGAAACAGGTAATGAAGCAATCAATAGCATTATGGCGAGTATCAGCCATGTCGATGGATTGGCAAAGGCGACCAGTACGATGGCTGGTGGCTTGCCAAAAGAAGACGTTCTTTATAAAGAAACCTTTGGCAATCTCATGCAGCAGACGGACCTGCGAATCGTGGGCGGAGGTGTATGGTTTGACCCCAATATGTATGAGCAAGGTCGAGAGCGTCAGTCGTTTGTGTGGGCGCGTGATGAGGCAGGCAACATGCAACCATCAGAACGCTATAATCAAGTGAGCCAAACGCCCAATCCCTATTATCGAGATTGGTGGTACATTCCAGCGATGTATGCGCGTCATGACCACTGTGTCTGGAGCCGTGCGTATGTGGATCCCGTGAGCAATCAGCCGATGATGACTTGTGCAAAGTCATTGTATGACAGTCGTAACCAAGCTTTTGATGGCGTGGTGAGTTTTAATTTGTTATTGGATAATCTCGATGATGCCATGAAAAAATGGCAAGATAAGGTAGGTGGCTATGTATTCTTGGTAGACTTGGACAATCGGTTTTTGACCTTTCCTGATCAGTCGATGGTCACTCAAGTGACGGAAGATAATCCTCAGGGCGAAATGGTAACCGCACATCAATTGGCCAAGAAAAACCCTAGCTTTGAACCTATTGCTGATCGCCTAGATAGTATCAATCGCACACTGATCGATGAAGCGACTGCCAAAAATGAAGGCCGTTTCACGCTCGCCGCCCGTAGTATTTTGAGCACGACCAATTTGGACAAAATCAGCGAACAAGAATCCCAATTACTCTCCGCATTATTGCTATTGAACATCGATCAGACGTTTAACTTAGTCGGCAGTCATTTGGTCGATACCATCGCTGTGCCCAATGATTTTGTGTTGCAGCAGTCTGCCACCGCTTTTGTGTTTCGTATGCCATTTACGTATTGGAAGATGGTCATCGTTAAGCCTGATAATGACATGATGAGCGTGGCAAATGCACTGTCAAACCAGCTGATTCAAGCCATGCTATTGGGGTTTATTCCGATTTTATTACTGACTGCATGGGTGTTTCGTCGCTACTTTACGCGTCCATTAAAGCACATGGCAATGGCCGTGGCTGATATGGGCACATTGATTGAGCAAAAACAATATCAAAAATTAAGCGTGCATAAATTGCCACACTCAAATGTCAGTGAAATCCAAGTCATCAGCGAGCAGACCAATCAACTGATTGATCGTGTCGTCGAAAACGAAGGCGCGCTTGCTGAAATAAATGTCCATCTAGAGAGCCAAGTGACCGCCCGTACGAAAGATTTGCAGCAAGCCATGGACGAATTAAAAGCCTCACAAGTGCACCTAGTACGCTCCGAAAAAATGGCCACACTCGGTCAGATGGTGGCAGGCGTGGCGCACGAGGTCAATACGCCTCTTGGCTATGTGCGTAGCAATATGGAGCTGGTCGGTGATAACCTCATGCGTTTTGATGAGCTGATACAGCATACCGATCAATTATTGCATGCGTTAAAAGAACCAGAGGCTGCCCAAGCACAAGTGACTCAATTGATAGAGGAGACCTTGCAGTGTTGCGAGGCAATTAAAGAAGATGAAGTCAGTGAGGATTTGACAGATTTGATCAAAGACGGCCTGTATGGCGTCGATCAGATTGCGGAGTTGGTCGTGAGTTTGCGTGATTTCTCTCGAATTGACGAATCCAAGGTAAAAGAGGTCGATATCAATGACTGTATCAACACGTCTTTGGTGATGGCACGTAATAATCTAAAAACTCTAGATGTCAGCACCAGTCTGGCTGAGCTACCATTGATTCAATGCAATCCTTCGCAAATCAACCAAGTATTACTCAATCTATTTAATAATGCCGCCCAAGCCATGCCAATGGATCATAAAGGGACATTACAGATCCTCTCGTCTGTTGATGAGTCGCGACAATACGTGGCAATCAGCATTACAGATAATGGTGTTGGTATTAAAGAGAGTATTTCAACGCAGATCTTTGAGCCTTTTTTTACCACCAAAAAAGCCGGTGATGGCACAGGATTAGGATTGGCTATCACAGCACAAATTATCGAACAACATAGCGGTCGCATCGAGGTCAGCTCAATCGTTGGCACTGGAACGACGTTTACCATCCTGCTGCCGATACAGTCTATCGCTCATAAAGCCAAACCTTCGCAGGCCTTATTTGAAAGTTGAGAGACTTCCAACTACTTATTTAAAGAGAGCCTCATGCAAAAACCAAAAATTGCCTTTATCGATGATGAACCACGCATTTTACGCAGTTTAAAAATGCACTTTCGACAGTCACACGATGTGTTTACCACCACCGATGCCATTGAGCTGATGGAATATATCAGCGCGAATGAGGTACAAGTGGTTGTCAGTGATCAACGCATGCCAGATAAGCAAGGTACAGAAGTGTTGCGTGATATCAAGGCGGCATCCCCGAATACTATTCGTATCTTATTGACGGGGTATGCAGATCTGAATGCGGTGATTGATTCTGTGAATGAAGGCGAGATTTATCGCTATATCACAAAGCCTTGGCAAAATGATGAACTCAAAAAAACCGTTAATAAAGCCACAGAGATTGCTCAGAAAACCCAAGAAATCACCCAAAATGCCACTGAAAATCATGACATTCAAAACCGTATTCATGCCAGAATTGATAGCAAGCGTAGTATATTGGTGTTAGATGATGATGAGAGTGTCTATCAGCAAATAAAAAGTCATTTTAAGAGTGCTTATACCGTGAGCTGGGCAAGCAATATTGAGCAGGCTGCAAGCTTATTACAAAAAAAACGCTTTGGCGTCACTATTACGGATTCGACGCTCAATAAAGAAAATATCACTCCCATTGTTTATGCGCTAAAAAATATTCAGCCTGATCTGATGGTACTCATGTTGACCGAGTTCAAAGATGCACATATGGTGATTGATTTGATTAATAAAGGTCAGGTATATCGCTGCCTACCACGACCGACCAATTTTTCTATGATGAGTATCAGTCTTGATCGTGCGTTTGATCATCACGAAAGATTGGTACAGCAGCCGATATTGGCAGCTCGCCATCATGTTGAAGCAGTGCCAGAATCAGAGACGTTGAACTTTTCTGACAAGATAAACCGTTTTTTTGCCAAATTTAGAGGTTGGCGCATTGGAAGGTGACGTCAATCCAACATAAAAGTGATACATGCGATGATCATCTTGCTACTGGTTATAAGTTTTCTCATTGGCTGCACAACATTTACCCCAGTAGAACCGTATGCACTTTAGGAGTAATCGACTGTATTGTGTCTAAGGTCGAACGCTATTCAAGCCAAAACATTTTGCACGCAGTCGATTAAATACTCTTTTACGGCGTTGAACAGTGGGTCAATCCATCGTCGTTCAGGACAGGTCAAATATAGTGGATAGGGGGCAACTTGCCAACCCCCTAGTTTAATTTCAATGTGCCGTCCTTCTTTTATATCAGAACTAATGTCCAAACGAGATTCTAGTGCAACACCATGTCTCATTATTGTCCAACGCCTGACCACGTCACCATCTTTTGCCCGATACAGCGGCGCTCGTTTGTTTGCCCAAGCCTTCAAACGTCCATTGACTAAAATATTTGTCATTGTGTCCCAGACACAGACAATTATGTTCAGCCAATGCTGATGGTGTCTTAGGTTCACCAAACTTCTCTAAGTACATAGGCATTGTCTAAGATGCCCAGTGCATCCTTACAGTGCTGCAAAAACTGCTCACCCTTGTTAGTAAGGTGGAGTTTGCGCGTCAAGCGGATGAACAATTTGTCCTATTGAGATACGCTAATGGAGGACAGGCCCTCGTTTGAGAAACATCAGACTAAACAGGACGGTTGTATTGTCTCAAATATAACAAACAACCGCTTAGATATCGATCTAAATAACCCATTAAATATAACTAACTTTCAAAATTATATTGAAAGTGTTTTAGGTGATGGCTACTGTTTGACCCACAACACTTTCATTACAATGAGCGCTATCACGATGGATAAAATAGAACAGGTATCCAAAACTGAAACGATAATTCAAACAATAAGGGCGGTTTATGACTCTGAATACCACTAAAACAATTTTAATCACTGGCAGCACAGATGGCATTGGCAAATTGGCAGCGTTAAAACTGGCAGAAGCTGGGCACCAAGTGTACTTGCATGGCCGCGATGCTGACAAACTTTCTAGCGTCATTGCAGAAGTTCAAGCAGTCGCGACAGGCGCAGCAGTAGATAATATTGATGGGTTTGTGGCTGATTTTTCTGATCTAACGGATGTGCTAAAGATGGCAGCAGACGTCAATGAAAAACTGCCAAAGCTTGATGTACTCATAAATAACGCAGGGATTTATACCACGGCATCAGCAATGACTAAAGACGGTTTGGATGTACGTTTCGTAGTCAATTACCTAGCGCCTTATGAGCTGACCAATGCTTTATTACCTTTGCTTAAGCAGTCTGATAAAGCGCGTATCGTGAACTTAAGCTCAGCTGCGCAAGCGTCAATATCTTATCAAGCATTTGCAGGCCAGGCCCGCCTCGATGATAAGGATGCTTATGCCCAAAGTAAGCTGGCACTCACAATGTGGAGTATGGCATTAGCTGACACCGTCACTAGCAACGATATCAATGTCATCGCCGTCAATCCAGGCTCGCTGCTGAACACAAAAATGGTCGATGAGGCGTATGGTCAATATTGGTCATCAGCAGACAAAGGCGCAAATATCCTAGCTGCATTGGCCATCTCAGATGAGTTCGCTGATGATACTGGTAAGTACTTTGATAACGATATAAAAGATGGCGCACATGGCGATGCAAGAGGTAAGTTTGGTCGACCACATGCTGATGCTCTAAACCAAGCAGCCATTGCAGAGCTTGAGCAGCAGACTCAGACTGTATTACAGTCAATCTTTGCATAAGATGCATAAAACTTATATTTATCAGAATCAATAAATTTCGAACAATTAAATCATTACTAGGGCGTGTCTTCATTTCAAAAATGGTGATAAAAATGAGATAAATTGCCGTCAAACGAGGAAAATGGTGCAGATAATATCGGGATATTAACCAGCGATTTGACGATGTTTGGCAAAATTTAGCTATTTTTAGCCCATTTAGATAACTATCGATTGAATTGAAGACACGCCCTAACTACATTCTCAAATTTTATTATTAAAAACTCTCTCATTAAAAACAGGACACAATATTATGCAAACTATCAAAGCCATTGGTTATCAAAACAATCTACCTATCGATAACGAACAATCGCTACAAGACATCACCCTTGATAAGCCAATTGCTTCAGGCCGCGATATTCTAGTGGAAGTGAAAGCCATATCAGTTAATCCAGTAGATTATAAAATCCGTGAAGGGCGACCTGCCGCAGAGGGTGAGTATGCTGTTATTGGTTGGGATGCTGCCGGTACTGTGACGGCTGTCGGTGAAGACGTCAGTTTATTCTCGGTAGGCGACAACGTCTATTATGCTGGAGATTTGACCCGTTCAGGCAGCAATGCTGAATATCAGTTGGTCGATGAGCGTATCGTTGGACACATGCCAGCCTCTTTGTTTTTCGCTGAGGCAGCGGCATTACCACTCACGACGATTACAGCTTGGGAGATGTTATTTGACCGTTTACAAGTGCCTGTCTCTGATAGCGCAGCGAATGACAGCGATAGTAGCGAGGATGCTAATAACGTCTCAGTATTGGTCATTGGCGCAGCGGGCGGTGTTGGATCTATCTTAACTCAGTTATTAAAGACAAGAACGTCTGCCACGATTATTGGTACGGCTTCGAGAGATGAGAGCGTGCAGTGGCTCAAAGATTTGGGTGCTGATCATGTTATCAATCACCGCAACCCATTGTCTGATGAACTACAAAAAACAGGTATTGCTGAAGTAGACTACGTGGTGAGTCTCAATAATACTGAAGATCATTATGAAGAAATAATTAAATGCTTAAAGCCGCAAGGTAAGCTTGGACTGATTGATGATCCAAAATCACTAGATGCCAACCCTCTTAAAACCAAAAGCTTAAGTCTGCATTGGGAGTTTATGTTTGCACGCTCAATGTTCAACACGCCAGATATGATTGAACAGCATCATTTATTAAATGCGGTGGCAAAATTGATTGATGCAGGCGAGATCAAAACCACAGTTGCTCACAATCTTGGTACGATCACTGCTGAACACCTACGCAGTGCGCACCAAATGCTAGAAAAACAGCAAGCGCATGGCAAGATTGTATTAGAAGGCTGGTCTGCATAACGCCTTTTAGATTAATAGTTAACGAGGGTTCGGAACACTTTAGGCTGAAGTACGGTACAGCCGTAAAAGGTTACATCTTTTAAATAAAGTGTTCTGATATCTAGCTCTAATGGCTTATAAACCGCTATTAAGTTAAATACTCACTTCATCATTACCGATCCATTTGGGTCCTATTTTAACCTCAATATCACGTGCGGTAACGGCTTCAGCGCACTCGGAGCATACTGTCACAGGATGCATAATGTGACCACATGCCTTGTGTCTATGCAATAGCGGTGCCCCGCGTTCATCAGCCATGTATTTATCACCCCAACTGACCAACGCCAGTACGATAGAGTGCAAATCTAATCCACATTCTGTCAGTCTATATTCCTCACGTAGCGGCCGCTGCTGATAGGCGACTTTTTTTAAAATATCGTATTCAACCAGTTTGCGAAGCCGGTTAGATAGGATATGGCGTGTAATGCCCAAGCGTTGCTCAAATACGTCGAATCGTCTGACTCCCAAAAAACAATCACGTAAAATCATGAGCGTCCAACGATCACCAATGACTGCTAAAGTGCGAGCCACCGAGCAAGACTGTTGGTCCAGTTCATCCCAGCGCATAGGTTATCTCCTTTATCGTTAAGTCATAGGTTAGCTTGACAGGGTCCAAAAATAAAGCTATGTTTTTGTTAGTTCTAAAAAGGAACCTATAAGGAAATAGACATGAACAGAGCACCCGTAGCAGTTGTAATTGGCGCAGGCGATGCCACTGGCAGTGCTGTTGCTAGACGTTTTGCGCGAGAAGGTTTTACTTTGTGTGTGACCAGAAGGACTGTTGAGAAGCTAGAGGCATTAGTCAGTGATATCGAAGCGGCTGGAGGAGTAGTCAAGCCATTTGGTTGTGATGCGCGTATCGAGCAAGAGATGGTTGAGCTGTTTGCTCATATTGAAAAAGACATTGGGCCGATTGAAGTAGTGGTGTTTAACATCGGGGCAAACGTTCATTTCTCCATCTTAGATACGACAGAAAGGGTCTATCGAAAAGTGTGGGAGATGGGTGCCTTGGCTGGATTTTTGACAGGTAGAGAAGCGGCAAAAGTTATGATTCCACGTGCGAGGGGGACAATTATTTTTACGGGTGCAACAGCGTCTTTACGCGGTAGTAAAGGTTTTTCGGCTTTTGCTAGCGCTAAGTTTGCTCTGCGGGCATTGGCACAAAGCATGGCGCGAGAGTTGGGGCCAAAGGGCATCCATGTCGCACACCCTATCATTGACGGCGCCATTGATACTGATTTTATTCGTGACAACTTTCCCGAGCGTTATGAGCTCAAAGACCAAGACGGTATTTTAAATCCAGAACATATCGCTGAGCAGTATTGGCAGTTGCACTGTCAGCCAAGAGATAGCTGGACACATGAGCTGGATTTACGCCCATGGATGGAAACTTTTTGATCTTATCTAATTAATAACCATCAAAATTTTAATGGACTTTTAATCTATTGCAAGGAATGCCAAGATGAGTAAACAAGTAGAGTTTTTCTTTGATGTGGGTAGCCCAGCCAGTTACTTGGCATGGACTCAATTAGCGAGTATCGCGCAGCGCCACAATGCCGAGGTCGTTTGGCGACCTATGTTACTTGGCGCAGTGTTTCAAGCCGTTGGTAATACCTCACCAGCTGCCGTACCTGCTAAAGGCGCTTATATGCTCAAAGACCTTAAGCGTTTTTCAGCCATCTATGACGTGCCTTTTCGCTTCAATCCATTTTTCCCAGTCAATACGATGCAGCTTATGCGCGGTGTTACCGCTTATTTGGGGACACCTAAATTTGAGAGTTATTTATCAGCTGTCTTTAATGGGCTATGGGCTGAAAAGTTAAATATGGAATCACCAGAAGTCGTGGCTGAGGTTTTGTCGAAAGTAGGCATTGATGTGACTGATTTTATGGCGCGTATTAGTGAGCCTGAGGTCAAGGCGCGTTTAAAATCTAGTACCGAAGAAGCAGTAGCACGAGGGGTGTTTGGGGCACCAAGCTTCTTTGTAAATGGTGAAATGTTCTTTGGTCAGGACCGTTTGAGCTTTGTTGAAGATGCTTTGAGAGACTGAGATCATTAAAAGTACTGGCGTATGCTGATTGACCAAGCATTCATACGCCAGCACTTTGACACCTGTATTTTGCTAACAGACTTATCAAATAATGATATTTCTATCTAATAGTCCGTATTTACCACTTCATTTCACCTGTATTTACTTTACTGCCTATTTGTAAATTAGTATCCCCAGATAACGCGGGATAAGCTGCTTCCATAGTAGAAATCACCTTTTCTGACTGCTTGGAGTCTTGCTTTTTTGCCTCATCCAGTGCTTGCTCAAAAGTTTTTAGATAACTGAGAGTGAAATCAACAGCATAGTCTTTTTTGAGTAGGTTGCCCGAATAGTGACCTGGTATCACAAGGTTTGGCTCTAATTGCTTCATTTGTTCCAATGATTGCATCCACTCGCTACGAGCTTCTTTAGTTTGGGTATCAGCAGTCCACACATGCATACCTGATGTTACCGACACACCGCCGAACACAGTTTTTGACTCTGGTACCCACATGTATGCTTGATGGGTTCCCATCTCTTTGATTTCAATTTTGTGACCTTCTAGGGTCAGTGTAGACTGATCAAGGGTTTGCGGTACTGTGATCTTGGTAGGCGCATGCTTGCCAAGGATTGGACCCCAATGTTTTAATTTTGCATCTTTAGTCGCCTCAATGTGTTCAATAATCGAAGGGCTAGACATAACCTTCACATTAGGGAAGGCTTTGACTAAAGGCTGAAGACCGAAATAGTAATCTGGATCGCCTGCCGTGATATAAATCATTTTTAGGTCTTTATTGCTTTTTTTGATCATATCAACCAATGCTTCACCATCTTTGACACTAAACTGTGCATCGAACAAAATAGCATCTTTCTCGCCACTTGCCAGCACAGAAACCACTGGGAAAATAGCATTTTGATCAGGTTTATATGCTTGTAGTTGTAGGTCGGCTGCGTTTGCTTGGGTTGCAAGCAGTAGGGCACTGGCCGCCATAGAAGCTGTCATTAATTTTTTCATAATCTACCTGTATTTTCATTTGAGTAAATAGACCGCGTTGATGGCGGTATTCGTTGTTAATGGCTATTCTATTCGATTGTATTTCGTTTAAATACGCTATAATTCGGTATTTACTGTTTCAGTTTTCGCGCAAATAAGGATGAAGAGATGGATAGGCTGACCGCGTTACAGGTGTTTGTCACGATCGTCGAACAAGGTAGCTTGAGCCGTGCCGCGGACAATTTAGACATGTCTAGAGCTAAGGTAACGCGCTATCTGACAGAGCTTGAGAGCTGGATGGATATGCGCTTATTACATCGCACGACTCGAAGTCTGAGCCTCACTGCACCTGGTGAGCAGACTCTTGAGGTGGCGTACCAGTTGCTTGAATTGACTGACTCGTTGGATCAGATACGTAATCAAAACACTTTGGAGCTAAAAGGTCAGCTGCGAATAACTGCCAGCTTTTCGCTAATTGATAGCCTTTTAATGGATGTGGTTGGTCGCTTTGTTTCTCACTGGCCGCAAACAGCGATTGATATTCTTACCACTGATGATTCGGTCAATTTAGTTGATGCCCGTATTGACTTGGCGATTCGTATCACCAATGACTTGGAGCCAAATGTCGTTGCCAGACGTATCGGTGAGTGCCACTCTATCGTATGTGCTACACCTGAGTATTTACAAAGGCGTGGCAGACCTACAGATGTACAGTCGCTTGTACATCACAACTGTCTATCATTTGCGTATTTCGGACGGTCGGCATGGGTGTTTGATGGGCCAAATGGTCCAGAGTCTGTTCCTATCTCTGGCAATATCAGCGCCAATATCTCTGAAGTCTTGCTCTCTGCCACATTGCGTGGACATGGCATTAGCTTACAGCCATCTGGCGCAGTCAAATCTTTGATTGCATCTGGACAACTTATTGAGTTATTGCCTGAATGGAAACCTAAAACTTTGGGTGTGTATGTGGTTTATGCCAATCGAAAGCAGGTGACACCACTACAAAGAAAGTTTATTGATTTTCTCGCCGAAGAAATAAAGCGTTCACCTTATTGGTAGCAAGTAATGGATAGATCGGAATGTTTGTTTATACTATTTTAAACATAATAAAGTAGATTAATAAGAAATTTTATTAAAAAACGTCAGAAACTCAAACGGTCAATAGCAACGTTAAAATGATGCTTATTGACCATTTAATAAGGTTTAGACTTCGCTATATCTCATATAGGACGGCCAAGCCTGCTAAAAGGATTGTTGTTCTTTCATATAGTTCTTATATCGTTGGGAGCTATCGCTATAAATACTTGAGGATAGTAATGTGCTTATTACTATGTTTGAATTTGGCAAAAGCACGCATTAAAGGATACAGTAAAATGCTCAGTGCAATCGCAATGAACCAAAGTGTACTGACGTTATTTACACCAAAATATTCTCCATGCGTCATACCGAACTGTTGAACGGCAAATACATACAGCAGTTTCAATACATAGAGATGTACGATATAAAAAAACATTGGCACAGAACCGATGACTACCAGTGGTTTTATCCATAATTTGGTTTCAATTTTTTGGAGCATCACTAATAAAACCAGTCCTATGCCCACATTCCACAATATAAAGAGTAACGATGATGGATATTTGGTGAGATTCATAAAGCTCATGAAGGTTCCACTCAGAGTGGGCATCATCAGCCATGCTTGATCGCCGTATACATTGGCCAGTCGCAGTACCACAAATAACGCGATACTCACCATGCCAAATGTAAGTAACGTACGATTTCTCTTTTGCACAGATGTAGAGTCACCGAACACAGATGTACCGATACAGTAGCCCAGTATGATAACGCCAATCCAAGGCAGTACAGGATAAGAGGTTCTAAAACGAATCACCTCACCAAACTCAATCCAGCCGCGTTCATGAAGTATCAGCCACAGTTGATGGACGATAGGAATGTCGGCAAAGGAGACGGTATCTAATAAATTGTGCCCAAATATAATCACCAAGCTGAGTAGCCACAGCCACTTTTTAGGCAGGCCAATAACTGCTGAGAGCGCAATCATACTGAAGCCAATCGCCCATATCACTTGGAGGTAAACTACATCGGGTGGAAATTGTGCTGTCCAAGCAAAGTTAATTACAATCAGCTCCAGAAACACCAAAAAAAGCCCGCGTTTGATTAAAAATTCGCGGGTCATTTGAATACTATTGTGTTTGTGTTGGTACAAATAAGCAGACAGTCCCGTCAGTAACACAAAAACAGGTGCACATAAATGGGCAATCATTCGGCTGAAAAATAGTGGTTCATCTGTTCCTGGTATCAGCATTGGATCAGGAACTTGATGGTGTAAGTAAAAGGTTTCTCGAACATGATCCACCATCATAATGAGCATTACAAGCCCTCGAAGTGCGTCAATCGCTTGTAACCGTTGAAAAGGTGTCGCCATACAATAACCTTTGTATAATTAAAATGAAACATTATAACATATCAATTATTAGCTATTATTCATTTAAGTGCGCATCTTCGTAGAGGTACTCGCTCATTTGGATGTTTATGCTTGTCTTAACCTTTTATGCTGTGTTTGACCTAACGATAGCGTACCGCTGTTAAAACGGCGCGAAATTATCAGGCTGACTGTGCGTAGCAGTCCAACGTTGATTGGCATCAATATGACTATTAAGCCCAACTCCTCGTGGTACTTGCATATTATCGCCATACAGCCAAAGCACCATATTGGTACGTTTGCCACTGGTGATTGGATGTGCGGCGTGTGGCACCGAGCCTCTATGAATAATCGCCATGCCAGGCTTAAAGATGGCACGTTTGGTTTGCCCTAAATGGCGATCGACAAAGTCGACTTCTGATCCAGTAAAGTCTTCGCCTGGCAGATTTAGGTTAATATTCATAGTCACCGCTGAAGCATCAGTATGAAGTTGTAGCGATGTGTCGCCTGTCGGCTGGTATTGAATTGAGAACCCAAAGGTCTGAGTGTCATAGCCATAAACATTGGCAAATAACAACCGAGCGATAGGGCGCATATATTGATTCATGACTTTATAATAAAACGCCTGAAAATTAGGGGTGGCCAAATAGCCTAGCGAGCGCGCATCTAGCATGGCGCCATTACTGTTCAATGCGATACCATAAGGAGGACGTATGGGAATGTTAGCGTCTGCGATTGCTTGCAGATAACGGCGCAGCGTTGACAGTTGTGTTGGGTCAAAGAGTTGCCCCTGATATACGTCAGGTAGTATCTCTTGCCATAAATTTTTAACAGCCATCTCCGTAGAAGGAGTGCGCCATGCTTGCGTCACTGCATCACGTAAAGTTGGATCAAATAATGAGTCATCAAGTACAGGCAAGTCATGCTCAGTGGTTTCCCACTCTGCCCATGCTTGCTCTAGTAACTGGCTGTTTTGATTCCAGAAATGCTCTACAGATGGTGCACGTCTAAGCATGTCTGATTTTGAAGGTAGTGGTAAGTTGCGTGCTTGCTGTAGTGCGCTCTGTTGATTATCTCCATCATGGTCGCTATGGTGTTGAGTACCCTGTGTGCTCGTAGGCCGTATTATAGTATCCATCGTGTCTCTCCAAATGTGTGAATAAACCTTGTAGGTGCATGCTACTATAATTAATGATTTTGATAATCAGCAGGTTTAGAGAAACAGTTTCAATAATTTTTATATAATGATGAGGCTAGCAGCAGCAAGCGATGGTGGTTGCTAAGTTAGACGTTAATTGAGCGAAGGCATGACGATGAAAAATTTGCAGGATTTACGTATTTTTATTGAGACCGCTCGCTTAGGTAGCCTATCTGCCTGTGCTCGGCACTTAGATCTGTCGCCTGCAGTTGTGAGTGCAGCGGTCAAGCGATTAGAAGCGGAAATTGAGACGGTATTATTTGTTCGCTCTACTCGTAGGCTGCGTCTAACTAGCAAGGGGGAGCAATATTTAAAGCATTGCCGAGATGCGGTGGCTATCTTAGACAACGCTTATGCAGGACTACATGACAATGATGCTGAACTGACGGGTACCATTCGACTGTCGGCATCATCAGATTTGGGACGAAACTTAATTTTGCCGTGGTTGGACGATTTTATAGACATTCACCCAAAAGTGACGGTGCAGCTACATATGTCAGACAGCTATGTGGACTTGTACGGTCAGCAGATTGATTTGGCACTACGTTACGGCGCACCCAAAGATTCATCACTGGTCGCATTACCCATAGTGTTGAATAATTGCCCTATACTGTGTGCGTCAAAGGAGTATTTGAGCAAAATTGATAAGGATATCGGTATCCCAAAAGTGCCGGAAGATTTGTCGCAGCATAATTGCTTACATTTGGGTCATGATGAAAAATATTTGAGTGAGTGGACTTTTGAGAAAGCGGGAAAGACTAAACGTGTGGCAGTGGATGGCAATCGCAGAAGTAAAGACGGTGACGTTGTACGCCGCTGGGCAGTGGCGGGCAAAGGCATCGCATTAAAGTCTCAGTTAGATATAGCCGGCGATTTAAAGGCAGGAAGACTTGTCGAGGTAGAGTTGGACGGCTGGCAAGTGGCCAACTATCCGCTGTATTTGATTTGTCCAGAACGGCGCTTAATCGATCCATTGTTTAATGCGGTCAAAGAATACTTGATTGAACGGGTAGAGCAGGTATTAAGGTAAAACGAGAACTAATGATTACCCTGTTTGCTCAGACGAGCAAAACAGTACTCCCTAGACAATGGTTACTTGATGGGTATTGTCATTATTGCCATATTTTATCAAGCACCGTAAACCAGTTTTTTGACGTCACCTTTTCAATAAGTTGATTTGAGAAGTGACGTTGTTGCATCCGCTCAATCAGCATGGAGATTTGACTGATATCAGATAACTCATCAGGTAGTAGACAACCATCGAAATCAGAACCAAACCCAACGTGATCTTCTCCTAGATGGTCGATCAGATAATCAAGATGGTCAACAATCACATCAAGTGAGGTGTGCGTATTACGTTGCCCATCTGCACGAAGGAACGCCACATCGAAATTCACCCCAACCAAACCATCACTTTGTTTAATAGCAGCCAGCTGTTGATCGGTTAAGTTCCGTGCTTGCTGACAGAGAGCATGTGCATTGGAGTGTGTTGCAACAATAGGCTGGCAAGCAATCTCTAGCGTATCCCAAAAAGCACGCTCATTCATATGCGACACATCGATCAGCATATGCTTTTCACTGCATTTAAGAATGAGGTCTTTACCTTGAGTCGTAAGCCCAGCTCCCGTATCTGGAGAATGCGGAAAGGAGGCATTCAAGCCATCACCGAAAAGGCTCTTTCTATTCCATAGTGGGCCAATGCTTCTGAGTCCGGCATCATAAAACACATCTAGCAGTTCAGGCTGTATGGCTAAAAACTCAGCACCTTCAAGATGCAAAACGATAGCCAGTTGTTGATTCTGCTGACAGGCCTGAATTTGTTCTAACGAGGTGCAAATCTGAATCTGACCGTCAGATCTTGCCTCTAGTTGCTGGGCTAGTTTCAATTGCGCACAGCAGATATCGACGATTTCTTGCGGAGTGAAGTCTGAATGTGAGGGATTGGCTAATTTGTCAGGATGGTTGTTTTTCACATAAGCATAGGGCGGCAGGAAAATAGAAAATAATCCGCCCATCCAATTCGCTTCTTTGCAGCGTTGTAAATCCAAATGTCCCGGTAACGTACCATAAATGAAATCATGTACCGGATCGGCAGCTGAACTTAGCCAAAGGCGAGTCAATAGATCGTTATGTCCATCAAATATCACAGGCTTAGTATTAGCATTCATATTTCACCTGTTACCATACGAGTAGGAATCAATTTGTCTTTATTCAGCTGTTTGTTACTCAGTGATTTAGAATTCTTTGGATTACGAAAGCGCAGTTCTTCAAAAGGTACAGGCGTCTCGCTGTTGATACGTGCCTCCTCAATCAGGTAGTGATAAGGCGATTTGCCACAGACAGGATCGGCGTTTTTGGCATCCCCAGTTAGCATAAACGCTTGGCAACGACAGCCACCATAATCGCGTTCTTTATCGGGGCAGCTTTGGCACATGTCAGGCATCCAGTCATCACCGCGAAACTGATTGAAACTGGCAGATTCATACCAAATATCTGACAGTGGTGTATGTCGTACATTAGGAAACTGTATTGGCATTTTTCTGGCAGCATGGCAAGGTAGGGCTGTACCGTCTGGTGCCACTGTTAAGAAAATCTTGCCCCAGCCATCCATACAGGGCTTTGGACGTTCTTCATAATAATCAGGCACCACGAAAATAAGTTTGCACTTGATACCACGTTCTTCAATCTGCTTACGGTATTCATTGGTAATGCGTTCGGCTCGGACCACTTGCGCTTTGGTTGGTAGTAAACCCTCTATATTTTCAAATGCCCAACCATAAAACTGACAAATAGCCAGTTCGACCGTGTCGGCTTCCAGCTCTAAGCACAGCTCAATAATCTGGTCAATCTGATCGATGTTTTGCCGATGAATGACAAAGTTGAGCACCATCGGGTAATCGTACTGTTTGACCAGACGTGACATCTCATACTTTTGCTCAAAGGCATGCTTCGAACCTGCTAAGGCATTGTTCACCGTTGGATCACTGGCTTGGAAGCTGATCTGGATATGCTGAAGGCCAGCTTCTTTTAAACGTGCAATCCTAGCCTCAGTAAGCCCCATACCTGACGTGATTAAGTTGGTATAAAAACCTTGGTTATGCGCATAAGCGACCAACTCTTCTAGGTCTTGACGAACCAGTGGTTCACCGCCAGAAAAACCAAGCTGCACCGCACCCATTTGCCGTGCCTGATCAAACACATCAAACCATTCTTGGGTCGTTAGCTCCTGCTTATACTGAGCATAATCAATGGGGTTTGAGCAGTAAGGGCATTGTAAGGGGCAACGATAGGTCAGCTCAGCAAGTAACCATAGCGGTAGCCCGACTGGCGCAGTCATACTAAATCAATCCAATGTTCACGCTGGGCAACCAGCATATATTCAATGATGTCTTGCTCGATTTCAGGGATATCACCAAACATGGCTTGCACCTTTTGAATAATATCAGCAATAGACGCTTGACCATCAATATGCTGCCCGATGATGCTCGCACTGTCATTGAGCTTAATCATGCCTTCAGGGTACAGTAAGACATACGCATTTTGCGCAGGCTCAAACTGAAAACGATAACCGTGACGCCATACCGGTACGATGGATTGATCCAGCTCAGGTAAACTAGCAGGTATACTCATTTGAACAATCCTTTATGCCAGACATGGTCAGTGGTGACGCTTTGATAAGGGGCTTGATTATGCACGTAGGCCAAGCTCAATGCATCCAAAATCGTCCATAAGATATCGAGTTTAAACTGTAATATCTCTAGCATTCGCTCTTGCTGCTCTGCCGTTTTGAATGAGTCGAGTGTGATGGTCAGACCATGCTCAACATCGCGGCGCGCTTGACTCAAGCGCGAGCGGAAATAGGTATAGCCTTGATCTTTTATCCAAGGGTAATGCTTGGGCCAAGACTCTAAACGCGATTGGTGAATCTGCGGAGCAAATAGCTCAGTCAGTGAGCTACTGGCGGCTTCTCGCCATGACGTCCGCCGCGCAAAGTTCACATAAGCATCCACGGCAAAACGCACACCCGGTAGCACCAGCTCTTCAGAAATCACCTGCTCACGAGTTAGACCGACTGCTTCTGCCAGACCCAACCACGCTTCACGACCGCCGCCGTCAGGATAGACGCCATCTTGATCAATCATGCGTTGAATCCACTCTTGACGCACGCGCTGATCAGGACAGTTTGCCATAATAGCCGCGTCTTTCAATGGGATATTGATCTGATAATAAAAACGGTTGGCGACCCACGCTTGGATTTGCTGCTGTGTCGCTTTGCCTTCATGCATCATGATATGAAAGGGATGGTAAATATGATAGTACTGACCTTTAGCCATAATCGCTTGTTCAAACGCTTCTGGGCTTAGCGCTGTGTTTTCTTCTTGCATTGTTCTCACCTTACGATTGCTATCTTTGCCTTACCGTTTGTATTAAAGCTCAATCTGCATCCCATCAAATGCTACTTCAACACCATGTTGTTTTAATGTCGCAGCCTGTTCAGATTGTTCATTCAATATCGGATTGGTGTTATTGATATGGATCAGCACCTTACGAGAGTTATCGAGCTGATCTAGATAATGCAACGAGCCATCTTCACCGCTAATATGCAAATGTCCCATGTCTTGGCCGGTTTTTGTACCGACGCCGCAATCTTGCATCTCATTATCCGTCCATAGGGTGCCGTCAATCATCACGCAATCAGAGGCGTGCATGATCTGCATAACGTTATCGTCAATTTTGCCCAAACCTGGGGCATAAAAGAGTTGTTTTTGTGTTTTTAAATCTTTCACAATTAGGGCAATATTATCGCCATCATGCGGATCATTACGGTGCGGGGAGTAGGGCGGTGCTGAGCTTCTAATCACCAGAGGCGTCAGCTCTAAATTGCTGTAGCCGTCAATTTGAAAGCTCTGTTTTGGATCGATTTGATTATATTGTAGACCCCCATTCCAGTGCTTTAACATATTAAACAGTGGAAAACCTGTACTGAGGTCTTGATGCACCATGTCCGTACACCAAACAGGCATTGGACAGCCTTCACGTAGGGTCAACAGGCCGGTCGTATGGTCAAGTTGACTGTCCATCAACACCACATCTGTGATACCTGTGTCTCTTAAGTTACGTGCGGGCTGAGCTGCCTTAAATTCAAATAACTGTTGGCGAATATCAGGGGACGCATTGAATAAGATCCAATCTATACCATTTTCTGATATGGCGATTGAGGATTGGGTACGGGTCTTTGCCTGAATCGTGCCTTGACGCACACCGTGGCAATTATCGCAATTGCAATTCCACTGTGGAAAACCACCACCCGCAGCTGAGCCTAAAACGTGAATATACATAAATCAATATTTCCAAAAAAATAAAAGCCCTAATCATCTAGGGCTTTTAATGGATTGAGTGCTAATGAGTTTTAGCGTGCTTCGAAATACATAGTAACTTCGAAACCGATACGAATGTCTTGAAAAGCTGGTTTAGTCCACTGCATGGGATTACTCCGGAACGATCTTACTATTTAAGAAGTAAGATTAATAAAGTTAATGAGTGATAAAGGGTAGTATAAGCTGCCCCCCGCTGTCAATTTCTTAGATGTTAGTAAAGCGTTAACGAGCATCGATTAAGCAGTCTTTTATAGCACAAATGAAAGCCGGTTTATCATACCGAAAAGACAGTATATCGAGCATAAGATTAAAAATATCTTTGAATAGTTTGAGCATAAATTCTAACTATAAAAAATCTGCTCGAGGGAAGTCAGGTGTATTTCGAGAACTTATGAGTTATACAGATATATTGCAAAAACCGAATTTATCTATAAAGTAATAGGTTAACTTGATAGATACTGGAGCCTGAAGATGATTGCTGAATTACAAGGCAGTGAGTTAACCAAAGCAATCTTGGAAAATGTCAGCAACTATGTATGGTGTGCTGTCAGCAACGTTAGCGATGATTATGCTGTAGCAACTATAGATAATGGTTACTACGAATTATTGGTTCCTATTGTAGCTTTCAATAACGATCAGTTCGTTTGTGATAAAGGTGATCTATGGGAGTACGCTGTCTCAGTAAAGAGAGTGGCACTTACTCATGATGATGTAGGGCTATAACTCATTATTAGTATAATGACTGTTACGTTCTACATACAGATTAGTCTTACAGCCTATGCATGAAAATCTACCATCTGTCTACAACTTCTTGTTCTAGCTGACAATACATCTGTACTATCTATTTATAAGCTCATCTGTCTAACCATCAATATTTTGCAACGATAGATAAAATAGGTTCGAAGATGCTCAAGTGATTGCTGTTACAAAACCGCTTGTTTAGCTTACTAATCATTGTCATTGAATAGGAGTAACAACATGGATACGGTAATTGTTGGAAGCGAACTAACTCGTTCAATGCTTGAGGACGGTCATAAAAATATATGGTGTGCTGTAAGTGATGAGAGTGATGAGAACGCTCTAGAAGATCAGGTAGGTAATGACTTCACATCTCGCATTGTGGCTTTTGAAGATGGCCAGTTCTATTGTACGGGCGGTATGCCTTGGAAATATGCAGTGCCAATTGAGATAGTGGCATTGACGCGATATGACTTTTCTTTTTAGTGAACAAACATCACTTAGATAGGTTCGGATAGTCATCGCCGAAAATAAACCCTAATAGTAAGATATTTAGTTAGATAAAAATGCGTGACTGATAAGGCCATTCAAGCGATGCAATATACAGCTTGAATGGCTTTTTGTGTTTTAGAGCCAGTTTGAAAGCTATCTATTATTTTAAAAATTCAGGTTGCATAAAGGCAGGGTTTGGATACGTATAAAATCCTTCACCAGTCGCGAATCCTAGTTTGTTTTGATCGATTAATTGCTCTTTTAAATATTGAGCAGCCTTGAATCTCACAGGATTTTGAGTTTTTTCAGCAGATAGTTTTGTGATGTTGTAGGCAGTGTTGATACCGATAGTGTCCAATATGGCAAAGGGACCTGACGGCGCGCCAGTTACTATCATCCACGTTTTATCTATCGTATGTGGATCGGCAACCTCTTTTGCAACCAATTGCAAAGCTGCATCTATAAAAGGTGCCAACAAACTGTTCATGATATAGCCGGGTTGCTCCTTATCCAGCGGCATTGCCACCATACCGATGTCAGTAGCAAAAGCAACAACCTCATCAAATACTTTAGGATCTGTCCCAGGATGCCCCATGATTTCGGCGACATTATGCATCCAAATTTTATTGGCAAAGTGTAGCGCTAAAAACTTCGCAGGTCGTCCCGTTGATTCTGCAAACTGGCTAGGAAGTAAGGTTGAGGTATTGGTCGCAAAGATGGTTTTCTCTGGCGCTAATTTGGCAAGTTTTTCATAAAATTCGATTTTAATTTCAGGAATCTCGGGAATGGCTTCAATCATTAGATCAGCATCTTTGACTGCTTCTGCTAAGTCTGAGGTGTAGCTGAGATTATCAAAAGCCTTATCCAACTGCTCTTGAGTTGCCCTCAAATCCTTTCGAAAAGCCTTGCACATCAATTGAAATTTTGACTTTGCTTTTTCTAAAACCTCATCATTGATGTCATAGACACTGACATTAAAACCATGAAATGCGGCCTGAAAAGCAATTTGGTAGCCTAGGATGCCGCTTCCCGCGACAGTTACATTTTTATACGTCATTGTATTTATTTCCTAATAGTAGTGGATATAAGTTGCTAGATAAATGTCTAGAACTTATAGACCTATTATTAGATGGTTTTTCTTAATTATTCAACCTTCATTTTTATAAAAACATTAAAGAGAACCCAAAAATCTCGCTATGCAGGTATCAGATAAGTCCACACTACTTGACTTATTATATTATTAACTAATTCAATAACTTGCTGACTGTATTACTAGCTTCATACCTAATGATTTTATGATAACTGAAAGCTAATTTAATATCATAACGATATTTTTAATGACTGTTGATGTCAAAATATTGTCGACGAGGTTATAAAGGAGGACGTAAGCAGTGATGTAAGAGTACTCAACAGACCCTAGGGCGTGTCCTCAATTCAATCGATAGTCACCTAAATGGGTTAAAAATGGCTAAATCTCGCCAAACAGCGTCAAATAGCTGACTAATATCTCGATATTATCTTCGCTATTTTCCTTGTTTGACTGCGATTTATTTAATTTTTATCACCATTTTTAAAATGAGGACACACCCTAGTACGTTCTAAAAATATCAGTAGACGCGATAACCTGTTCCCTAAACCACTGATGCTTAGGGTCTTTCTGATATTTTTTGTGCCACAGCATCCGCATGGTAATCGGTGTGGGTTGATAAGGTAATGCCACGCTGTCTAAATGCTCAAATCCCAACGTATTCAATTTACTGGGGACAATGGCCATTAACTCTGACCCCTTAACGAACGTTGCCATCGTCGCAAAGCTATTGGTGCGTATGACGGTATTGGCATCTATCGCTTGGATAATGCGTTTATCCGTTTGGCTGGCAGACGCGCCTTTGGTAAAGCTCAGTCCCACGTAGCGGGCGTTATCAAAATCTTGCTCGGTTACTGGAGGTGAGCGGTACGCAGGATCGTAATAGCACCGTGCCACATCGTCAAATAAGCGCACGCTCATAATGTCATTGTGATCAGGGGCAAAGGGGGAAAACGCCAAATCAATATTATGTTGCCGAAGTTGCTCAATATTAGGCTTGCGAGAAGGCAATATATTTAAGCGAAATGAGGCCACTTGTGCGCTAATTTGTTGCATTGCCTGTGTTAAAAACACACCCACCTGATAATCATTTGCCAAAATCGTGTAATCAAAATGAGCCAGCTTTGGCTCAAACTCTTGGGTCTGCGTTAACTCATCTAGTCGAACCAATAACGGCTTAATTTCTTGATATAAATATTCGCTTTTTTGGGTTGGCATCACGCTTCTACCCGAACGCACAAACAACTCATCGTCAAATATTAGCCTTAGTTTTTGCAAACTGTGGCTAATGGTCGATTGTGTCAGATCCAATTGTTCGGCAGTTTTAGTCACTGTGCCGACCTCGTGCAAGGTGGTGAATACCAACAAGTGCTGTCCGCTTAACGCTAAATAATCGAAATCTTTCATAATAAGTATGAACAAACCTCTGTTTTTATTCATGAGTTGGTAGCATATGATGGTTGTCATCAGGTTGCAAGAATTTAATATTCCAAAAACCCCAAGTTTTAAATATTGCTTTATTAAATACTGTTTCATTAAGTACTGCTTTATTAAACATTAGGTCTTTGATGAAGCAGTCACTAACCATTGGCTTTGAACACCTTCTTAATTAGGGAACACTTATGACATCTTTAACCAACGCAAAAGCATTATCTACCTTTGCTGTTTTGGGCTTATTTGCACTACCTACAGTCGCCATGGCAGATATGACAGAGGGTTTATATGGCACGGCACAACTGGGCTATAGCATTGCGAACACTGACTCAGAAGCCTATGGTAATAATATTGCAACCGATAACGATTTCCCAAGTTCATTTGAAGCTGATAATAGTATGGTCGGCGGTATAGGATTGGGTTATCAGTTTAACCAGAACCTACGTATAGAAGGTCGATTGGCAAAACGTAGCTTTGATATTGATGACTCACGTTACGGTACAGGCGCTCGTGATGGCGAGCAATACATTTTAGATGGTGAGTTTGAAAGCTTAACGATGACTCTTGAAGGGTTTTATGATTTCCCTATTAGTCCCTCATTTACCCCTTATGCTAAGGCAGGTATTGGACTTTCAAAAAATGACTATTCTGCTCGATTGGGCGGAACTGGCGTAGCAGGGTTTGACGCATTTGATGGCAAAGCAGATGGTTATTATGACAACTACGCTGATGGCGACTCTAGCGAATTTACGTGGAATATTGGAGCAGGTGCAAGCTATGCATTGACCCCAAGCACCCATTTATATGGAGAGTATCAATACATCGATTTTGGTGGCGACGTACAAACAGGACAAGACGGCTTTAGCGATGGCTTTGAGCTCAACGACGCTTCTGCTCATGAATTTAACTTAGGCTTACGTTATCAGTTTTAAGGTTTTGTAATTTATTAACTTATCTTAGCCTCGATATTTCATCTGTCTCTAAATACTTAAAACAAATTCTAAATCATCAATCTATCCAAAAGGTATCACTATGAAGATTTCAAAAGCTGCTTTATTAACCACTGTTGTTATTAGTACATTTGCATTGACCGCTTGCAACAACTTACAACCTGCTCATCAAGCTCAAAAGCATACACAGTATAACAGCCATCATCAAGGTGCTGACGTAGTATCAAACGCCAAAGTGATTGAGATTGCCTCTTTCAAACTTAAACCAAGTATCTCTTATGGTGACTTTGCCGTTCTTGATCACAGCGTTGAAGTCAATCATGTGGCAAAACAAAAGGGCTTTGTGTCTCGTGAGTCAGCAATGGGCGAAAACGGCGAATGGGTGGTTGTGGTGCATTGGGAAACGTTAGCGGATGCGGATGCTTCCATGACAAGTTTTACTAAAACACCTATGGCAGCTGAATTTATGGGCAGTATAGATTTAAAGACGATGGCAATGAATCGTTATACCTTAGTAGATTAGTTTGAAATAAACAGCAATTTCAATCAGTTGCAAACCAGTAGCTCGATTAGGGTCAATAGATAGACCCTAATCGACTTTCATTCTAGTTAAGCGAATCAAAGAGGTGCACTATGAAAATCGCAGTTACAGCCGCTAATGGAAAACTAGGGTCTGCCATTATTGAGAACCTACTACAGGCGCATGCCGAAACAGACATCGTGGCGCTGGCACGCACTCCTGCCAAAGCTGAGTTTTTGACTAAGCAGTATGGCATCGAGGTCAGAGCAGGTGATTATGATGATGTACAACAGCTTGAGAACTCATTACAAGGTATAGATAGCGTTTTACTGGTGTCTAGTATGGATGAGCCTGCTAAGCGTATTGGTCAGCACCGCAATGTTATCGAGTCTGCGAAAAAAAATGGTGTGACAAAAATCGTATATACCAGTATTCAGGGTGCTAGTACTCAAACTGCGTTTGCGCCGATTGTGAAGAGTAATCAGCAAACAGAACAAGATATCAAAGATAGTGGTCTCAATTGGGTGATAGGCCGTAATGGTATCTATATCGAGCCTGATGTGGATTATATCGATAGCTATAAGGCGCAAGGTAAGATTGCTAACTGTGCAGGTGAGGGCAAGTGTGGCTATACCACTCATGAAGAATTGGCGGTCGCTTATAGCCAAATGCTAATCAATGCTAAGCACGATGCCAATACTTATAATTTAAATGGTGAATCCATTACCCAGCAGCAGCTCACTCAGTACTTGAATGACAGGTTTGGTGCAACGCTTAGTTATCGCTATATGACTGTGGAGGCGTTCAAACAAGACCGTATTGATGAACTAGGCGAGTTTATCGGTACAGTGATCGCTGGTATTTACGAGCAAATAGCAATAGGTGCTATGCACAACCAAAGCGATTTTGCCAAGGTAGTGGGGCGCGAACATATGAGCTGGACTGAGTACTTTAACAATTAATAAGACCGCGCATACTCAAGCTAGATATTATTTGAACGCTCTTTGATGTAATGCAAAATGTAAGGAAGACTATTATGCCTATGATTACGCCTACGAATAAATCCGTTACCAAATTCGAAGGTTTACACTTGTATCACGCGCCATTTTCCAACTATGCTATGCGCGTAAGGATTGCATTAGCGGAGAAGCAGCTAGAGTGGACAAGCCATCTTATTGATCTATCCAAAGGTGAACAGCGTAGCAAAAAATATCTAGGAATCAACCCTAACGGTGTGGTGCCAACCTTGGTAGATGAGGGTGTGGTTATTATTGATTCGACTGATATCATTGATTATTTAGACACCACCTATGAACCCAATTCGTTGTGTCCTGATAGTGAAGCTGAAATGCAGGCCATGTATGATTGGATGCATATGGCAAAAGATAATCATCTGTCCATAAAAACTTATATGTATTATAAATTAGGGGCCACGGGTCTTAGCGAAGAAGAGCTAACAGAATACCGAAAAAACCAAAGTTATGACAAAGCACTGTTAGCATTTCATGAGAATCGTAGTAGATATGGTTTTAGTCAAGAGGATATTGATAAGGCAACCGCAGTTCTTGACGACTGTTTTGCAAAAATGGACGTGCGTCTCAAAGATCATGATTGGCTAGTTGGCGACACCTTTTCATTGGCGGATATTACTTGGATTCCGCAACTGGTTGTTTTAGGTAGATCAGGCTATCCTTTTGCGCAGTATGCACACTTTGAGCGCTGGAAAAATGCAATTATGGCACGCCCTAGTTTTAAACAAGCAGTTACTGATTGGTTGAAGTAGAGATGAGTAACAATAATCATGTGCCTGAGTGATTAATAGTTCGTTATAGATGTGCTTTGGCTATAGCTTTACCATCAAGTAATAGCATACGCTTAGCCAGTGCATCTCCCTTTGCTTGAGTTTGATATTAGTGATCAAACATAAAAAAAGCGCCCATCATAGGCACTATTTTTTATTCTATTTAATAAGCAAAAATCATGATAGCTTTTTGGTAAAAACTATTTTTAGTAGTTGGCTTTGATTTGTGTTTCTAAGAAATTAGCCGCGACGTCATTGTACAGACTACAATAAACTTCTTCGATGTCAGGATTAGTATTGAAATTCTCTTGGACTCCGCTTTGATTATAGAAAGCACCATATATCAAACCGTTGTATCTAACAGCTGCCACGATCTCGCCATCTTCATCAGTATACCGAGCAGCTGGTAGCTCGTTGTCGATTCCGATGTTTTCTTTGACAAGATTGGTGACAGTATTATACGTTTTCTCGTTAGCAATCCACTCATCTATAGTCATGCTACCTTCATCTTCGTCTTCAGAAAAGGTATAGAAATTTTGATTAGGTGTCTCTAGGAATATATAGCATTGAGAGCCATTAGGAAAAACAGGGTTAACACTGCTAGGAAAAGAAGATAAATCAGTGTCAATACCTGTTTTAGCGTTGGATGGCTGTTTGCCTACGCCTTCAAGGTCAAGGGTTATAATGTCATAAGTTGAATTGACAGAAGCATTTCCTGAACGAATATTTAGCTTGAACGTATCACTATCAACAAAGTTAATGTTATAAAACTGACTATCAAAATCCTCAGGAACCGCAATGAACAAATTTTGGCCAGCGTAAAATTCTAATTCAGAGACATCACCTACGCTGTCCTGATATGCAGTAGGTGAGCTTCCTACAATAGTAGATATTGTCTGCATTAAGCCGCTATTGCTAAGTCTATAAGCGAGCTTACCCCATCCATCTTTATATTGGTTATTTGATATATCAGTAAAGGGGTCAAACTCTGTATAGCTTAGTTCACTATTAACGATAGGACCACCATTTCCATTGCTTGCGACGTACTGACCGTCACTATCTCCACCACATCCTGTAAGTACTAGGGCACTGGCCAATGCGAGGCCCGTATATAATTTATTAATTTGCATATTGTTACCTATCGTTAGCTTCCCGTAAGAAAGTAATCATAGTTAAAGCTATATTAAATTGCAAAACAAAATTTCAGTCTTAACGTTATCGCTACAATTGTAATATATTTTACTTAGTGAGATTGTCCTGATTATTTATTAAAAATCTACAATTTATAAATTGTGTCATTTGAGCAGCTAATAGCAATGGTCTGATTTATAGCAAGATAAAAAGACATTGATACAGGTATTATTGATGGGTAAAAAGTGAATGATTATTAATGGAAAAGATTATCGTATCGTTTTATTAGCTAGCTTTAGACAAGTTATTTATATTTATCATATAAAATATATTCATGGAAAATGATGAATATTTCTGATATACCTAGTTATACTAATTAATTTGGTTAGTTTATCTAATTAAACTAATTGGCTGTATGGATTTTTAATCTTATGTATTGGAGTTAAGCAACCATAAAGGATTGTAACTATGAAATTAGCAAAAGCTGTACTCGCCAGCATCTGTATCTTACCGTTAGCCACCATCGCTTATGCTGAAGACGTTAATACTCAAAACTTACGTATTTCTGAAACCTCAATGATGAGCGTCAATGAAGCAGCACCAGCAACCATGAAAATGCACAATGATAATGATCATATGGGCGAAAAATCGAACGCCATTCAAGACGGCAGCGATGTAGAAGTGGACAAAGAAAGAACGTGGCGCTGGCCTTGGCAAAAGAAGAACAAAGAAGTAGCGACACCTGAGCGTCCAAAGTGCTGTTAGTTCATTAACTATAAAGGACTACCACGATGAAATTATGGAAAGCCATCTTAACTAGCATTTTTATTTTTCCGTTAGCTACCATCTCTCATGCTGAAGACGTCAATACTCAAAACTTACGCATCTCTGAAACTTCAATGATGAGTGTCAAGGACGCTGCACCCTTAAGTATGCAGAAAAAAGAAAAAGTACCGACAGATAATAAATCCAGTGCCATTAATCATTCAAATGATGTTGAAATTGATAAAGAACAAGGTTTCAGATGGCCTTGGCAAAGAAGAAAAGACAAGGCTCTTGAAGCTATCGAAGACTTTAAGAATCAATCAAGACCCTGAAGAGGCTCAAGGAGAAAATCCATCATATGGATCATTTGATGGTAAACCTAACGTAGTTTTTTACAGTGGTTTCAGATGTTCACAGTGATTTATTGATATTAAATACTTTTACACAAGGATGTATATTATGAATATTTATAAGCAAATAACGATACTGACACTGAGCATGTCTTTAGTAGGGCTCAGCCATGCCGCCGATGATATGGCAGGTGCCAAAAATGGTATTACTTTAACTGAGAATAGTGACGTGAGTATCAGAAACCACAACTGGAGCACAACGAATAGAGAACCTAAGCATAAGCGTAAACGTAGTACTGTTAAAGTGAGTGCACCGATGGAAGAAACCGCCTCGCAAGTAGCTCTTACTAAGTTTGCTGAAGACAATAACATGATTGAAAAAAGCTATGGTGACGTTTGTGGCGCTTTTATGGAAAGCCAAATGGCAGAGACTAAATCGCAAGGACATCGCTGGGGCAAGTCTGAGTCACATTGGACCAAAAAATCATTTAAGATTTTTAAAGCACGTGTATTTACGAGTGGTGAAGAAGAGCTGGCGCAAAGCGCAGGTCATCTATTTGGTAAAACTATAAAAAAACATAACTGTATTACTACTAAAGTAGGGATCAATGACGAAAACGTTGAACTTGAGTCCATGAAACTAGCAAAATAATTGAAAAATGCTATATATGCTATCTAGGAGTAGAACAAAGTGACAGTTAAAAATTTAGCTGTCATTTTTTATGTACTAAGCCACATTTTGGAGAGTATTCATGAAAACCTTTTGTTACCTACTGGTGAGTCTGCTTTTTTTGTATTCTGCTCAAGCCAATGCCCTAAATACTAACGAGAAAATGATCAATGAGCTGTATCAGGATACTGAGCTTGATATTGATAATGTAGATGACGTTTTTGCATACGTGTTATCACAGACTGACGATACCCTCACTATTTACCCTTCAGAGGGCTATTATTACTTTAACTTTTACCATCAGGGCAACTTAATAAAAGGCAATATGTTGGTGGGTCATAAGTTAAGACAGCAAGGCAGCTTATCCTTTATATATTTTTATGACATAGCCGGCAAAGAACGAGGTGAGTTTAAAACGCATCATAAACTATATAAGTCATCAGACATATTTAGCTTGAAAAAGTATCAACCTAACTTATATCAATTGACCTTCAAGAATATTAAAAAAAATCTTAAGATTAATCAGATAGAAACAGATGCTGATTTTGTAAAGACGCTTGAGAGTCAAGGTTTTGAAGTCAACCTACCAATGATGGATGATTCGGGAGTCACACTCTATTTGGCATTTCATCCTACTACCAATAACTTTTATTATATTAATCCTTTATCGAGAGATGATGAGTTTTATTATCCTGTTGGCGAGGTACTTAAAGTGGGTGCTAGGACTCAATTTGTCTACCTACCTATGGAAAAATTTGCCATATTAGTAGGCGTTGATGCCAATAATGTTTATAAAAATAACTATTACGATGGCCCTTTTGATCAGCTCCCTGACGAGGCATTAGCTAATATAGAATATAAGTCTTATTTGTATCGAGTGAATCCAAGTTGGAAAAATAAAATATATGATGACGGCTATTTTATAAACGACCCCGACGCCCGTGTTGCACTGACCAATTATTTTGAATATCTATCGCTTGATGAACTCAAAAAAATTCAACCTTGTGCATCTGATAAAAATCCGCTGCAATGTTTAGAAAACAGTGGGATGCGTTTTTGATTTTGCATGATGCTGTTTGATATAAGAACACTGCTAGTTATCGCAATACGTTGCATCACGATTGATGATAGTAGATCAGGCAAAGGTATAGTCTATGGGATTTCCATAGTAAAAAACGCAATATGGCTTAACACTTCTTAAAGTTTCTCTAAAGTAAAAATTGATATTATCTTTTTAATATAATAGATCTATTATTTTGTCACTATAATTTTTTGAATGAGTAACGACAAGTAGCCACGATGGTTAGACAGGTACATAGGTGTATCCTGACTATGGCCAACTTTTAAATATCAATTCAAACGAGAGCGTGTTATGACCCTTACAAAAACGGCTCGAGCTTTCAGCTTGCTGGCTATTGTCACTGCCATACAAGTTTCATCACTGACCTCTGCCTACGCCCATGACCTTAGTGAACATACCATCGCTGCCAAAGAGTGGCAGATCGCCGGCCAGCCTAGTGTCGCTGCTGATTTTATTAAGTTAGAAGACGATACTGTTTATTTAACGGATAGCCATCATCAGTTGCTCTCTTTTGATTTGTCGGACTTTTCAGCCAATGATCAAACCTATATTTTGGAAAAAAACGCTCATATTCAAGCGATCAATCAGCTAGCAGTGATTGAAAATCTAGTAAGTAGTAATCAATTAACGGCTATCCAAAATCCAAGCGATACCGCTGTTATCGCCAATAATAATGAGACTGCACTAAACAAAGCTGATGCGGAAAGTTCTGTTATAACGGATAACAGTGACACGCGCTCTGTTTTATTCTTCTACTTGTTGGGTGGTTTGGTCTTAGCGAGTGGTTTGGTTTTGTTCTATGTTTTGAATATACGCCACAAGAAAAACCGAACCTTAAAAGTAGCTTATTCAGTTTTTGGTGCATTGGGTTCAGCTGCTTTACTTGTCGCCTGTAGCAGTACTGAGACGGCCCAAAATATCGGTGAAAAGACTAAAGAGGCGGTTGCTCATTTGCCAGTACCAGCCAATGATATTGATTTGATGACGTCAGTATTTGGCTCATTCGATAACGTCAGTACTCATCATGATGATAAATATCTGTATGTTGAATCAAATGGTATTCCAAGCCACGAAATGATGACAGGTATCACCAGTTGGCAACAGCAAGTACCTATAGACCAGGATTATACCAATGAGAACAGTTGGGTCATTCCTTTACAGCCTGAGCTTGCCGATGAGCCTTTAATGGCCAAAGACAATTTTATGAAAGGGGCCATCGCTATTGCAGCTAATGGCATTCCTATATTTAACCCATTAAACAATCGTGGTGAGGACGCCAAAGCATTCGGAGAGTTAGACAATTGGGGCGGGCATTCTGGACGCGCTGATGATTACCACTATCATCTTGCACCAACCCACCTACAGTCACAAGTTGGTGAAGGTAAGCCCATTGCTTATGCACTAGACGGCTTTCCTGTCTATGGTGAAACTGATGATGAGCTTGATGAGTATCTAGGCAAATTCAATGAAGACGGTAGTTATGAATACCATGCTACCTCAGAGTTTCCGTATTTAATAGCAGGTTTGCGCGGTAAGGTCACTATAAACCCAGATACAAAAGCGCCAGAAAATGAAATTTCACCGCAAGCACATACTCATGGCGTTCGCCCAGCGCTGACGCCTTTGCGCGGAGCTGAGATCACAGATTACAAGATTGTAAGTCCGACTCAATACAGTCTAACGTATACCTATGACGGTCAAGAGCATAAGCTTAACTATGGTTGGGGCGCTACTGAAGCGACCAAAGATATTTATACTTTTGAATTTATTGATCCAGAGGGTACGACCGTACAGACTTATAAACGCACTGATGACATACAGAAAAAATAGTGTGCATTCAATGATAATGATCAGTTATAGAAATAATAAGCTGAGTTCAAAAACCATCTTATATAATGCTAAGGAATCCTAATGAAACCTATTTTAATACCTGCTTTGCTAACCACGACAGTATCGGCTGTATTGCTGGCGGCGTGTAGCCAAACTCAGATAGACTCAGCGGCTACCGATGCCAATGAGCAAACGACAGCATCAGTAAATAGTAGTGCAGATGCCAGCAGCTATACTGGCACCGCTAGCTTAACCCAAGGTGTTGCTCAGACTGACGTGACAAACGCCTATGAATGTGACCGCGGTCGTCAAACCAACATCGGCAGTATCCAGTCAACTGATGGTAAATCGTGGACGGTACCAGCAGTAACCAATTTGCTCAATACAGATTTCCCAGTGGCGTCTGACTTAAACAACCCTTGTACGGGCAACGACTATCGCACCGCCAGTGAAGCTTTAGCTCAACTTGATGGCTCAGACATCATTGAAATAGACGCAGATGGCGAAGTGTATACCGCTTACGTCTTTGCAGATAATTACTTTGAGATGTACGTCAATGGTGTAGCCGTCGGGCGTGACAATGTACCGTTTACTCAGTTCAATTCAAACATTGTACGTTTCAAGGCAAAAGCACCGTTTACCGTTGCTATGCATTTGGTCGATTGGGAAGAAAACTTAGGTATTGGTTCAGAGAGTAATCAAGGCTCAGAATTCCATGCAGGAGACGGTGGTCTAGTCGCTGTGATCAAAGATAAAGACAATAGCATCATCGCCAAGACTGATGAAACCTGGAAAGCACAAACCTTTTATACCGCACCGATTAGAGACTTGTCCTGTGTTAGTGAGTCAGGTAGCGAACGACTATCTAGTAATTGTGTTACCACAGCTAATGTACAAGACGGTTCGGCAGATTATGGACTGCACTGGGAATTGCCTACCAACTGGCAACAAGCAGACTTTGATGATTCTAGTTGGCCGAACGCCACCACTTATAGTAACCAAACCATTGGGGTAGACAACAAATCAGCTTATACCAATTTCATAGATATTTTTGATAATGAAAAAGCAGATGCTGAATTCATCTGGTCAACCAATGTCGTACTCGATAATGAAGTTATCGTACGTTACACAGTCAATGGATTATAGAATTTTATTTAGATTGGTCAGCCTTTATGACAGCTACTAGGTAGTAAATTTTCAGCTATTAAACGCCTATATTAATAACATTATTTAGTACAACTGAACTTCATGCCTGAGCACTTTATACTTATAGCTAATAGTGCTCAGGCATTCTTTGCTTTGATTAAAGCGAAGTCGACATATATGACTATTATCGTCAAACACTCTCATCCATCTTTGCTTATTCATATGAAAAACAGGCTTATTACTTAGCAGTAGTAAGCCTGTTTTTGATGTAATGATTCTCGCAAATGCGCTACAAGCAGTTTCAATTTTTGGTCCGGTTGCCGTGCCTTGGGGTAAACCGCATACATGCCCATTTTCTTTCTTGTAAAGCGTTGCAAAATCTGGGTGAGCGTATTTTGCTGCATTTCTTCATAAACAAGTGCTTGTGGTAAAAAGGCGATACCTAGGTCGCTGAGAGTCGCTTGTTTAATCGCATTAAGATGATTGCTATGAAACCGCCCCTGTACAGGAAGCAATTGCTCTGTACCATCTATATATAGCGGCCATATACCATTCGCCGTATGATCAAACTTATAGACCAAACACTCATGACTCCGTAATTGTTCAGGGGTTTGAGGTGTACCGTGTCGCTCTAAATAGTCTGGTGTCGCACATATGACCCACTGGCTATCTATAAGACGTCTTGCAATGAGTGATGAGTCTTCAAGCTCTGCTGTCCTTATCGCCAGATCAAATCCTTCTTCTATCAAATCAACCAATCGATTGGTAATCTGTAAATCTACTGATATTTCTGGGTGTTGTTTACAGAATTCGGCAATGGATTCGCTCAATATTAGATTTGCAGAGACCGCTGGCATGGTTATACGTATGTTGCCTTTCATGTCCTCACCATAGCCTGTAACGGCATTTTCAGCTTCCTGAAAGGCAAATTTAGCGATTTTAGCTTTGTTATAAAGCGTCCTTCCTGCATCGGTTAAGCTTAACTTTCTGGTTGTCCTATAAAGCAGCTGTGCATTTAAGCTTTCTTCTAATCTTGCAATGCGTTTACTTACCACTGAATTCGTTAATGACAGCTTTTCAGCGACCCGAGAAAATGACCCTTCATCAACCACTTGGACGAATAAAACCATATCGTCAGCTTTGCCCATACTTGTTCCCCAATTGGTGTAATACGTTTTGGATTATAGCAAAAAAAGAAAATAATATTATCCTTTGATGCAATATATCAATGTATTGACAAGGCGTAGAATATTTTAGGGAATTTTGAGCATTTGACCATTTAATCATTCTATTAATCATGTGACTGACAGAGATTGTTTTCGGCTTCGTCTGACCGACAGCATGAAGTTATAAAAACAAATGCTTAGATGAAGTGGTTCAAGGAAGATTACACGATAAAAAAAGGATTATGATTTTGAATCAAACAATATATGGACTGTTGGCATTACTGCCAATCGTTCTCTGTGGTATTTTTTTGATAGGCTTGCAATGGTCAGCCAAAAGGACCATGCCAATCGTTCTGGCGGTTACTGCCGCGCTTGCCCTCTTTGTATGGGATATGACGCTTAATCGCGTGTCTTCATCTATTATTCAGGGATTGGTCATTACGGTTTCAGTATTGTGGATCGTATTTGGCGCTATTTTCTTATTGAATACGTTGAAGCATACTGGTGCCATTGCTGTTATCCGTGCTGGGTTTACCAATGTATCGCCAGATAGGCGGGTGCAAGCCATTATTATTGCTTGGTGCTTTGGCTGCTTTCTTGAGGGGGCTGCTGGCTTTGGTACAGCGGCCGCTATTGCCGCGCCTTTACTCGTCGCGATAGGATTTCCAGCGCTGGGTGCTGTGTTGATGGGAATGATGATACAAAGTACGCCTGTGTCATTTGGGGCAGTCGGTACGCCTATCGTTATTGGAGTAAATAAGGGGTTAGATACAGTAGCCATTAGCGCCCAACTGGCACAACAAGGACTAGAGTGGGGCGATTTTTTACAACTGATTACCAGCCAAGTAGCCATTATGCACGGTGTTATTGGTACATTTATGCCACTTTTTATGGTGATGATGCTCACACGTTTCTTTGGTAAAAATAAAAGCTGGAGAGAAGGCTTCGCTATTTGGCCATTTGCTATTTTTGCGGGTTTGGCATTCACAGTCCCTTATACCCTAACAGGTATTTTTTTAGGGCCAGAGTTTCCATCATTGGTCGGTGGTTTGGTCAGTATCACTATCGTTGTTAATGCGGCAAAACGTGGATTTTTAGTACCAAAGACCACATGGGATTTTGAACCGAAAAAAAGCTGGCCAAGTGAATGGCTTGGTAAGCTAGTAGTTAGCAAAGAAGACATCACTCCTGCGTTGAGTGATAAAAAGATGTCCACGGTCATGGCGTGGTTTCCTTATTTGTTAGTTGCCCTTTTATTGGTGTGTTCTAGAGTATTAACAGGCTTTCAGTCTTTGCTGAACAGCGCGACAGTAGACCTAACCTCGATTTTAAGTGAGGCAGATATCAGTGCTAGCTTCAGTCCTTTATACTTACCAGGCGGCTTGTTATTAATTAGCGCCTTGGTTGCCGCGGCTTTTCAAACCAAAAGACCTGCCAGTGCACTAAATAGTGCCTTTAAAGAATCAGGCAAGACTGTACTAGGGGCTGGGTTTGTCCTTATTTTTACGATTCCAATGGTTAGGATTTTTATTAATTCAGGCATAAACTTATCAGATGTGGCGAGTATGCCTGTCGCCAGTGCAGAGTTGTTTGCGGGTACTTTTGGTAGTGTTTTCCCTCTAATTAGTGCAACCATTGGAGCGTTAGGTGCTTTTATCGCGGGCTCTAATACCGTATCCAACATGATGTTCAGTCAATTCCAATACGAAGCCGCCATGAGCTTACATATTTCACCTTCTCTAATCATCGCGGCTCAAGCAGTTGGCGCCGCTGCTGGTAACATGATTGCAGTACATAATGTGGTGGCTGCATCGGCAACGGTGGGCCTACTCGGTATGGAGGGCGCCACACTTAGACGTACTATTTTACCTACTATCTATTATGTGTTGTTCTGCGGGATTATCGTCATGGCTGCCATTTACTTCTTTGGTTTTCAAGGGCCTTTAGCATCATGAGTGACACACAATCACCAAATAAAGAGCGTCATATGCCGTCATTAAATAGAGCTTCATCAAACCTTTTCTTATCAAATATAGCGCATCAAGATCAAGACACACTTCATCCTGAGCAAGTGTTAGACAAGCTAACCCATTTACTGGGAGCCGGCAATGTACAGGCCGATCCAGAAAAAAACGAACACTATAGAATGGGGTGGCGCTCTGGTGGCGGCAGCGCTTTGGCTGTTTTGTTTCCACAAACACTGCTGGAGATTTGGCGTAGTCTAGAAATATGTGTGGAAGGCGACTGTATTATTATCATGCAAGCAGCAAAAACGGGACTGACTGAAGGCTCAACCCCGAGCGGTAACGACTACGATAGACCAGTGGTTGTGATCAATACCCTTGCAATGAATCAGTTGTATTTGGTGAATGATAACGAGCAAGTGATTAGCTTACCTGGCGCCACGTTGTATCAGTTGCAAAGTCAGCTTAAAGCCGTAAATAGAGCACCTCACTCGGTCATCGGTTCATCGACGTTAGGTGCATCTATCATTGGCGGTGTCTCTAATAATTCAGGTGGGGCTCTGGTGAAAAGAGGTCCTGCTTATACCGAACTTGCTTTGTTTGCCCAAATAGACAAGCACGGTCAGCTAGTGCTGGTTAATCACCTAGATGTAGAATTGGGTGATACTCCAGAAGAAATACTCACTAACTTGCAAACAGGTAATTTTGACAAAAGAGCATTACCTGACACTGGTAAGATGGCATCTGATAAAGAATATATCGCCAGAGTCAAAGACGTTGATGCAAGCACACCAAGTCGTTTCAATGCTGACAAGCGAAGACTGTATGAAGCAAGCGGCTGTGCTGGCAAGCTGGCGGTATTTGCAGTGCGTCTTGATACCTATCCAACGGCTACAAAAGAGAAAACCTTTTATATAGGTACCAACAGTGTGAGTGAGCTTGCACAGCTCAGAAGGCAAATATTATCGAGCTTCGATAATATCCCTGAAGTGGGTGAGTATATGCATCGTGATATATTTGATGTATCTGCTAAGTATGGCAAGGACACGTTCCTGAGTATTAAGCATCTTGGTACCAATGCTTTACCTCGACTATTTTCTATCAAAGGCGCTATGGATGCAAAATTCCATAAATGGCCATGGATGCCAAAGCATTTCACTGACAAAGTCATGCAGTTCGTCGCCAATATATTTCCAAAGCATTTACCGAAGCGAATGCTAGAGTACCGCGACCAATATGAGCATCATCTCATCTTAAAAATGAGTAATGCTGGCATAGCAGAAGCACAGGATTTTCTGAAGGTATTTTTCGACGCTTCAAATACGGGTAACTATTTTGAATGTAGTCAAGAAGAGTCAGAAAGCGCCTTTTTACATCGTTTTGCCGCCGCAGGTGCCGCATTACGTTATGAAGTCATACATGAAAAAGAAGTCGGCGATATATTGGCATTGGATATTGCTATACCACGTAACGAATTAGAATGGCTTGAAACGTTACCTGAAGATATTGAACAACATTTGGAAAAGAAACTCTATTATGGACACTTCTTTTGTTATGTATTTCATCAAGACTATATTCTGAAGAAGGGTAGTGATGCACATCTTGTTAAAAAAATGATGTTAGAGCTACTGAGCGCCCGCGGAGCCAAATATCCTGCTGAGCATAATGTCGGACACCTATACGAAGCGGAACCTGATTTGCAGAACTTTTATAAAAGTCTAGACCCAACCAATACCTTTAATCCGGGTATTGGTAAAATGTTGAAAACCAAACGCAATTGCTCGTGTTGTTTATAACTGAACTCTATAACTGATATTTAAAACTGGCCATGGGCTGATTATTTATCAGTAGCTAAGTAGCTAAGTAGCTAAGTAGCTAAGTTGCTGAATAGTTCAGTGTTTGTCCATTATAAATTGTTCAATACACCCTCAGAAGCACTGCCGATTGGTAGTGCTTTTTTATTATTTCTCGGTAAATGTATCAGTGGCCTTGAGTTCAGAAGCATATTTATTCAAAATGATTTTGTTATCTATTGTTAAATACCAGTCGATGCTATGTATAATGCAGCACTAGCATAGCTTTCACTCAGTATGGCTTTCACTCATATGCCTTTAATAAGAAGATTACATTATGTCAAACAAGCGTCCTTTATATATTCCTGTTGCTGGACCCGCTCTTTTAGAGACACCTTTACTGAATAAAGGTAGTGCTTTTTCATCAGAAGAACGTAGTAGTTTTAATTTAACGGGGCTATTACCTCATAATATTGAAACGATTGAGGAGCAATCATTACGTGCTTATCATCAACTAAGCTCATTCACTGATGCGATGGATAAGCATATTTACTTGCGTAACATCCAAGATACCAATGAAACCTTATTTCATCATCTCATTGAGCAGCATATCGAAGAAGTCATGCCGCTCATTTATACCCCAACCGTTGGTCAGGCGTGTGAAAAGTTCTCGCAAATCTATCGTCGTAAACGGGGTTTGTTTATCTCATATCCTGAGCGTCACAAAATCGACGATATGCTACAAAATGCCACCAAACAAAACGTCAAAGTGATCGTTGTTACTGACGGTGAACGTATCTTGGGCCTAGGGGATCAGGGTATTGGTGGTATGGGTATTCCAATCGGTAAGTTGTCTTTATACACGGCTTGTGGTGGTATTAGCCCAGCTTATTGTCTACCTATTTTGCTGGATGTCGGCACCAATAACCAACAGTTGCTTGATGATCCTATGTATATGGGCTGGAGAAATCCGCGCATCTCTGGCAATGAATATAATGAATTTGTGGACTTATTTATTCAGGCCGTTAAGCGCCGTTGGCCAGAAGTGTTATTGCAATTTGAAGATTTTGCTCAGGAAAACGCTACCCCGTTATTGAATAAATATCGTGATCAGCTATGCTGCTTTAATGATGATATTCAAGGGACTGCTGCGGTATCGGTTGGTACTCTGATTGCAGCGTGTCTAAATAAAGGTCAAAAACTTAGCCAACAGAATATCGCATTTTTAGGCGCAGGATCTGCAGGTTGCGGTATTGCTGAGCATATTATTCGCCAAATGCAGCGTGAAGGATTGACTGAAGAGCAAGCTCGTAGTCAAGTATTCATGGTTGACCGTTATGGCTTGCTAACAGATGGCATGACAGAGCTGCAAAAATTCCAAGAACCATTAGTACAAAAAGAATCAGCTATTGCAAGCTGGGATAAAAGTAAGAAACTCGGCTTAGCGCAAGTGGTTAAACAAGCAAAAATTACCGTATTATTTGGTGTTAGCGGACAAAAAGGTCTGTTCACCCAAGAAGTGATCGAGTCGCTATGTGCTAATACTGAGCACCCAATTGTACTACCACTTTCAAATCCAACGTCTCGTGTGGAAGCAACGCCGCAAGAAGTCATGAATTGGAGTAAAGGTAAGGCAATTGTTGCGACGGGTAGTCCGTTTCCTCATACCACTTATAACGGTCAGTCTTTTGAGGTTTCTCAATGTAATAACAGCTATATTTTCCCTGGTATTGGTCTGGGTGTTTTAGCAGCACGTGCGACAGGTATCAGCGATAATATGCTAACAGCAGCAAGCCAAGCCCTTGCAGATATATCAATGGAATACGAAAAAGCACCTGGAGCCATCTTACCGCCGATCAAAGTTATCAGAGAGATCAGTGAAAAAATAGCGTATGCAGTGGCATTACAAGCGGCTCAAGATAAGCTAGCACTACCTATCACATCGGAGAATTTACAACGCCGATTAAAAGCGAACTTTTGGTTACCTGAATATCGTAACTATCGCCGTACTTCTTTCTAGGTTAGAAGTTAGATAGGAAAATTCCTAATATTAGGTACATTATCTAAGTAAAATGCTAAATCAAAAAGGTTGCTAGCGCTATATTACATATAGTGTTGGCAACCTTTTTTGTTTCTATCAAAGTCCATTAGTTTATCAAGTTTACTTCTACCATTCCTTCAGTATAGCTAAGCTTAAGTATTCAAGCATGCATCTGCTTAAAGAAAAAGGTAGTGATTAACCGTTGAAGTTAGGAGTACCCCCAATTATTGATTCAACTTTATACGTAAGATATGGTATGGCTTCACAGAGCCCTCTTTACCTTGATTTAACGCAGGGTTAAGATGTAGTGAGTTTTGAGTGATGTATAAGTAGCCATTTTGAATTGAAAACCCATCAGCCCATGATAGTAGATTGTCATCTTGAGCAAAGGTCTTGAAACCATCTTTAGTCACGATACTGACGGCATTTTTTTCAATATCTCCAACGTAGATATCTCCATTATCTGCCATAATCATCCCATCACTAGGACGTTTTTCACCATAAAACTCTATGGTTTTACTCAGTTGGCTGTCTGTTAAATTATCATTGGCAAGTGATGAGGCAGGCAAGCGGTAAATTACACTACCATTCACTGTACCGAAATATACCCATTCATTTTGGGCATCCATAGTGATTGGGTTTAAACTTAGGTAAATTGCATCGGAACTACCATTTTCACGCTTAGTTGCCATTAATGACCCATCAATAGTAAGGTCATGCTCAGGTGCTAAAAGTGCTTTATTTGCTTGAAGAACACGGCGAGAGTTACCTGTGTCTAAGTCAACAACTACAAAAGCAGGTGCAGGTGCTCCTGACAAATTACCGAGACTAGTATCAGCTATGTATATTTTATTGCGCTTAGTATCGATAACAAAATCTTGTAAGAACGAGTTGTCTACAGTAGCATCACTATCGATCTCAATGCGTTTAAAGAGTCTGTTATTTAAGGTATCCCAAGCTACGATTTGAGCAGGCGAATTTTTGCTACCCATATCTAGAATCCAAACCACTCCATCGGGAGTGCTTTCAATACCAATAACTGAAGCAAATCCAACATCCCCTTTATCTGGACCATCAGCCCAATCTATGTTTGGAAAAGGTTTAGTTGAGCCATCACTCATCAATTCAACCACACGGTATTCAGGGTTGTCTAGGGGCTGCATGGATAGAAATGTTCGTCCTTGTTGAGTTACCGTGATATTACCAGGGCGAGTATCATCTATTTGCGCAACGACTTCAATATTGTTGGCATGAGCTGTGCCTAATACCAATGCAGCACTTATAGCCAGTAGTGACTTTAAATATTTCATTTGAATCTCCTGTATTTATTGATGTATATAGGTACTCAAGCATAATATTGAGTGTATGACGTTTAGCACCTAATACTATTTATTCACTAATCGTTATTAATACTTTTAGTTTAATGTTAGTTACTCAATAACGATCATTTCATTCAAAGTGAATTTTTCTATTGCACCTTCAGTGGCTTTTGAGTAATCGTCAAAATGCTTATTACTCATATGAGCTTGCCAAAGTTCACGTGACACCCAATTTTCGTAGAACATAAAATGAGCAGGATTTTCATTATCTTGATGTAAGTCGTAATTGATACACCCTTCTTCAGCGCGAGTAACACCAATCAGTTTTATCAATTCTGTTTTAACCAGTTCGATTTGGTTTGGTTTTGCCATGATATTGGCAACGATGGTTAATCTAGCCATAATAGAATCCTTTTTAATCACTAATGTTAAGTTTTATCAAGTCAAAAGATATCGTTAGTGATCGACTGCTTTAAAACGATTATATATAGCTAGCTATAGTGGAGGTAGAGGCTTAAATCAAGAAACACTTTCAATGATATCTTGAAAGTAGTTGTTGTTTATCATAATTAATGCTGCCGAAATTCTCATTGACCAAACCGAAGTATTAATAATAATGCCTAAGAAAACCAAACTACATATCTGAGCACTTTATACTGATAGCTAATAGTATTTAGGCGTTGTTGCTTTGATCAGAGCGAAGCCTATAAATGGCTATTGTCAATATTACAAACACCATAATATTGAAAGAGGTATTACCTAAAAAACTATGGTTCAGTTAATGTTTTTTCTGATTGGACTGCCATGTATGTAGTATTAAAAGGACGACTTGTATTGTATTTATTTTCTTAGAAAGCAGCTTCCCAAACCCAAAGAAATCACCTTAACTTGAACAGCTAGGGTGATTTTCTGTCTATGCAGTGATATAAAAGTATAAGGTCTGTATGGTCGCTTAGCTTATTTTAGTTATGTATAAATCAATATACGTAAAAAACCCTTGTAGCTCGATGCTTACAAGGGTTTAAATGATTAATACTCATATTTTAACTGGTGTGCTTACTCAGAGTAAGCTGTGGGCTTAACGGTTTTTTATACCAAGCTATATTTCGTGGAATTGTTGAAAGTCCATTTCTACATATATTTATGGTTAGTTCTCTGTAATGGCGAACGGTACAATAAAAATGCTGCATCGAATAGTAATATAGCATTTTTGTTCGATGCAGCGCTATGTTATGTGTCTCTGTACTACTCGTATTTTAGCTTAGAAACTGATTGATATGCTCACCAATTTCATCAGGCTTCTCATCAATCAACCAATGAGCGACATCTTTAATCCAGACAAGCTCTGCATTTGGAATCGCTTCTGCCAGCTTTGGTGCATATTCCGGTTTTTGGAAAGGGTCTTTGTCGCCCCACATAATGAACGTCTGATGTGGAAGGTTGCTAAGTTCGTCAGTAAGGGCCTGAGTATACTCTTTATTCAACCGTCTGAGATTGCGAAAGAAGGCATGCTTGCCATCTTCAGTTGACCAAGGTTCAAGATACATCTCGATAAGCTCATCAGTCATGACACTGTTATCATATACACCTTTTGGTAGGAAACCTCGCATCATGCTCAAAAAGTCCTCTAGACTCATCTCTGACTCGGCACCAGGTTCCTGTAGCGGCTCAAAATCTGGGATAGGCCATGAATCGAAGCAGATGCTATCTATCAAAATAAGCTTTCGAACTTTCTCTGGATAATTGACAGCTATCAACTGAGCAACGCCTCCACCAATATCATGTCCAACAATATCTGCTTGCCGCGCACCTAGGACATCCATGAGTTTTACAATCATGTTGCTTTGCGCATTAATGGACACATCTGCGCTTTTTGGTTTTGCAGATTTCCCATAGTTGAGAAGGTCAGGGGCGATGACCCGATTTGTTTTTGCAAGTTGTGGAATAATATTTCGCCACATGAGGCTATTGGTTGGAATCCCGTGCAGCAGGATTATTGGACTACCTGAACCTTGTTCCAGAAATGCAATCTTATGCCCGTCAATGTATGTATAATTTTCTGTTATTTGAGTGCTCATAGCATCCTCCTAAAGATGAATATTAATAATCTTGGAATCGTTCTACGGAAAGGAGAGACAGTTTTTTCAGCTAGGATAAGGCAATAACTGACCCAACGTTAAAATAGTAATGTGAAGGAATTCTTCAGTAAGTATGCGGTCTCAGTGATCAACGGCAACATGGCTATCAAAAATAGCACTAACTGTTTACGGATCCTTATTTATGAGAAGCTTAGTACCATCACACTATTTCTTCTTCTCACTTATTCAAAAGCCTGATGAAATGGCTTTATTGAAATAACGCGACTTTACAAAAGACTGTTGTAACGAAGGTCGTACTGAAGTTAGATAAACCAACCTGATGAAAGGGATATTAATCATACATTAATAACAAAAGCATTATGGCTTCAGCCGTTATAGGTTTGTAGCTCAACCGTTATTAATCGTTAACTACCGTGTATTAGAAGTAATAAAAAACCCCACAGCATATAAGCTATGGGGTTTTTTATTACTTCTAATATTATTTGATGGTGCGCCCACCAAGACTCGAACTCGGATCGATCGCTTAGGAGGCAACTGCTCTATCCTGTTGAGCTATAGGCGCATTATGGAGTGACATTGTAGAAAAAAGCAGTCATAAAAGCAATCAACAAAAGATAAATAAAGACAATTTATCCTTACTCACCATTGCTAAGCGCGTCAGTGACATCTACAGCATGATCACCTGATGCATTTTTCGCCTGTGAGGTTGGTTTAAATAAGTCATTTACACTGTTCTTATAACCACTAATGTTCTGATAATCATATTTTTTTAGTATATCTTGACCTGTGCTCGATAGTAAAAAATTACGGAAGTTAATAGCAGTTGTATCGTCTGTCAGGATGACACCTTCAAGCGCTTGTTCATCTTTTAGCGCATAGTTAAAGGGATTTAGAGTGTGTATCTTTTTATCTTTGTTATGCGTACTATTATCACTATTTTTATCATATGTATTACTTATATCATTGGCTTCAGTACTTTTTTGACTTTGACCATTTCTATCTTGTGCCCGTTGCAATTCTGATTGTAGGAGTGATACCCGTTCTGTAGATAGGCTGTCGTCATTAGTAATAATCATATCTGTATCAAAAACGAAGTCAGAGAGTTTGTCTTTGGTAGAACCATTACTTGGTACTGTAAGAAGGTCGTTAGAGGGGACATAGCTCGCTAACACTTGCACGTGCGGATAACGAGATTCAAAGCTCACAATGATATCGTCCAATGGTATCTGTAACTTCTCCTCTGCTCGAATGTATAAAACACTGTCAGCAATCTCTCTTGATTCATTCCCTTTCGTACTAGGGTCTGCTTCACTTTCACTTGCCATGATTGGCAATGGGTCTGTGTTTTTTCGATTACTGGTCCACAACCAAATAAAGACTGCGATAAAGATTGTGAGCAGTAGCAAAATTAGCCCAGCCAGCAGTAGTTTGTAGTCTTTCATATATTACTGCTCTTTTATTATTAGTTGATTCATAGCAACGTTTATATACAGGGTGGTATCTAGTTTTTAAAGCTTTTGTTCTAGTACTTCATCGGTTAATTCAGCCAACATGTCTGCAAAGATATCCGTGTCTGCAGAAGGGGTAGATACTTGTTCTTCATTAACTTCACCACTTTCATCAGTATGGCCATTGGTTTGGCGATTTATTAGAGAATCAGGTTGGTCGTTTAATACCTTGGCAGCGGGTGTAGTAGTTTGATGCGCTGCTAACGGCGATTCACCGGTCAACAATCTGTCTTTTAACCATCTAAACCCATGTGTCTCCCACCATGCTTCAAAACGTGGCAACGTGCTACCACGTACTGCTACAGGTAGATCTAGCGTTCTCAATTTCTGCGCAAGGACAGGGTCGCTGATAGCTTGATGGATGCTCAAATAAAGTGAGCTGCTATCATCCGTATATGGTCGTCTGTTTTGCCATGATCTGTCATCGATTTTCATACGTGGCAGTTGCCACAACTCACCGCGATAATACACGACGTATAAGCGTTGTTTTGGATGGACAAAAATGGCATCAATGGGACGCAATGGCATAATATTAAGTAATCCCGTCAATAGAAAGTGTTATTTAGATACAGGTTGTAAAGGCCCATTTAAAAACCGCAATGAGATTATTTCATTGTAAATATGAATGATAGTATAAAACGACACTAAATGTCGCAAGCTTATTATAATATCAGCATCTACACTAGTAAACGATAACCATCAATGGCACACTGATAGCAAATTTGGCATGTCAACGTTATCAATGGATATGTAGAGTTTGCTACTATGATTGTTTTTGTTTACGGCCCTCATGCTAGCAGAAATGCACCATAGTAACGACCATCAAACATAGATTGATGAGTATCGATTTTTGTTTTGTATGGACGTTTTATAGCGTTTTTGACATTGGATACAGACGTCTCATCTATAAGTGAAGCCTTTTTTATCAATCCTAATATCTCACCTTTATTGCAATCAGATTATTGTCTATGTTCACTATTATTCAGTCGCACCGTACCGAAAACCTCGTTGATCAATTGCTTGTACAATACCAGTCCAAGGATCAGCCGGTTTTTGAACCCTTTATTGTCATTGTACCGTCAATGGTATTGGGTGATTGGTTGGACAAAACTATTGCTAGCCGTGCTGGTATTAGTACCTTGGTGCGTACTAAATTTTGGGGCCAGTATCAGTGGATGCTGATGCAAGATGTATTGACCCGCCATAATGCATACTTACTGGCGCAAAACCCTGAAGCGACAACTCTAAACGTGCCCGAAGTGGCAGTGTTATCACCGACAGTAATGCAGTGGCGATTGTTTGGGTATTTGACTTATTATCAGGAGTCGATTGTTGCAGATGAAAAGCATCCAGTTCATCCGTTGCTAGCGTCTTTGATTGATGACCCACAGGCAAGCGCTCAACAAGACAGCTTACAACAGGATAAGGCGCAACAAGATGCTCGTATTTGGCAGCTGGCAAGCGATTTGGCTAGGGTGTTTAACCGCTATTTGACTCACCGTGAGGATTGGTTGGCATTATGGTCGCAAAACAAGCCGTTGAGCGTAAGTGAGTTGATAGCAGATAAAGACGCCTTATCCCTGCGCTTTGATAAGTATGCGCGCGACACACCTGAGTGGTTGGTCGAGCATTATGTTGAGTTAGAAATCGCCCAACGATTCTTGTGGTCGCATTTGTTTGCTGATGTTCATCTACACCGTGTGGCACTGGAGCGTGCGTTCTGGTCGGCTTTGAAAGGTAACAAGGCGAATGAGCGCGATCAGTTACCCAAAGTACTGCGTATATTTACTATCCAACAACTGCCACAGACCGAGTTAGACTTCCTACAGCGCCTGTCGCAATACATGAATATCACGCTATTGCATTACAATCCATCAAAACTGTTTTGGGCGGATATCGTTGATAAATCATGGTTACAGCGTCAGCAGATTATCAACCCTGAGAGTGTCTTTTTACGTGATTATGGTCATAGCTTGCTATCGCGTTTGGGTAAGCAGTCGCGCGATGCGTTTGCCATGCTTGCCAATTTATCAGGTAATGAGCAATACGACGATGCGCTAGTCGAATGGCAAGACAACTTTGATAATGGTGTAGATGATGCGCTCGTTCATGGCATGTATAAAAGTGTCGTCCCTGCTGAAGACGCTGTCAGTACTCAAGATGCGCAAGGTAACCTGAGCTTATTAAAACGTTTGCAAAATGATGTGTTGATGCTTGATGAGCAATCTACCCAGCAGGCGACAGCTGCTACAGTCTCACAAGCGGTAAGTGAGCAGATAGAGTCAAGCTTTAATGAAGCTAAGCCAGCAACGGCTTGGTATGAAGATGAAGCGTTAGAGAATAAGCGTTTTGAGAAAGACCGTTTTTGGGCAATCTCTTCCCAAGATAATAGCCTAAGCATTCATTCGTGTCATAGTTTGCAGCGTCAGCTTGAAGTGCTGCGTATTATGATTGGTCGTTGGCTGAACGAACCTATCAAACTAGGTGAAAAGAAACGTCATATCTCCGACATTGTTGTACTGCTACCTGATGTTGAACGTCATCATGCATTGATTGGGTCTATCTTCGTCAATGGTAAGGGTCAAGACGGTTTGACTTTGCCTGCTAAAGTGACTGGTGTTGTTGACGCTGACATTCGCCAGTTATGGGAAGCGATTATCGGTTTTTACAAACTATTGGGTAGCCATAGTGCCCGTTTTGAAGCAGCTGAAGTCTTAGACTGGTTGATGTTACCGCCCTTGTTTGAAAGCTTTGGACTGACTTATGAGCAGATGAGTCGTGGCTGTGATTTATTGGTAGAGGCGGGCTTTATTCGCGGTTTTGACGAGCTGCATCTTAAACAAACATTGGATAGTAATGATTACGACTATCGCTTTAGCTTTGCACAGGCATTAGACAGATTGACCCTAGGTCTGGTCATGCCAGAGGCTGAGTTGAGTGATTGCTTATATGATCTAAATGACGATGAATGGCCAAGCACTGCGTTACCAGAAATGACCTTGCCGTTACCACAAGTGAGCCTAAATGATGCGTTGATTGTTGAAGCGCTTTGCCGCATTTATACCGGCTTGGTCGCACGACGTGATGATCATACACAAAAAATGAAAGCGGAAGATTGGCTCGACCAGATTGAGACACAAGTTATCCATCGCTACTTTGGCGATGTGGATCAAACGCGTACCATGCGCGCCATCTACAACGCGATGAATGGCTTTAAATCAAGTCTACGAGCCAATCGTCACTACAGGCAGTACGCTAGTGGTGATGTCGACAACAGAGAAGTGGAGCAAAGGCTGGCAGGTGTGGAACAATTGCCACTCAAGCTGAGCTTTATGCTAGACAGTATCGAAAACGAGCTTGAAAGTCAGCAAGTCAGTGCGGAGCCGACGGGGGTGATTACTTTTGGTCGATTCGGTGCACTAAGAAACGTGCCATTTGAGCTGGTGGTGATGCTCAATATGGACCTCTCTGAGTTTCCTGGGCGTGACCGTGATAACCGCTATGATTTGATGAAAGCGACCAATGCACGCCGCGGTGACAGAGTCAGTGAAGATGATGACAATGGCGCATTTTTAGATGCGCTACTGTGCGCGCGCAGTGCATGCTGGATGTTCTATAACGGTCAAAGCTTGACGGACACCCATGAGCATTTGCCAGCCAATCCAGTGAGTGAGCTATTGCAGTTTTTGCAAGGCGAGGTGCAATGGCAGGTAAACTCGCTTGAGACATTACCTGAGAATATTGACCCCACCACCGAAAGCCTCAAGCGCTATTTGCCTAAATTGATTAAACAGTGGTTGGTGACTGAGCATCCTGCACTACCTTTTCATGAGAGTCTGTTTGAGACAGAAATTGAAGGTGCTAATGTTTTTGAGCAAGCGTCTCCTGATATTGATGGCAGTGCTAATGCCAACATTAATATCAATGCTCAGGATATCAGCCCTGTTGATATGATTGATGAGCTGGATACTTTATTAAATACCGCCATGCGCAGAACCAAACTGGCTCAGAAAAAACAGTTTCCTCCTGCACCGCTTTGGCAAGCGGTGTTTGACACATTGAAAGGGCGAGTATCTAATGAGCATAAAGAGTTGGTGGGCTTACCCACGAAGGCGCAGTATGAGTCAATCGCTCAGGTGCTTGGTCAAGGCTTGGGTCAGCTAGGTCAAGTAGACAATCAAACCTTGTCTGCATTGGTTGAACTATTGACGCTAGATACGGTTGTTGATGCTAACGATGTCGGTAGCATGACGGAAGCGCTATCTGATAGCATATTTAACATCGGAGAGATTGATATTGAAGGGGCATTGGCTTACCAAGTGCGCCATCCTGCCAAAGCATTCTTACGGTCTCAGAAGGTGCATGTGGTACAAGGTGAGGAAGCACTGTCGCATCAAGAGCCGCTATTTCTAAACAGTTTAACTACCTATCAAATCAAAGATCATTTGATTAAACAGTTGATTACTGATGAGAATAAGAAGAATGATAGTGATGCAGCGGCTGAAACCACTACGCCAATTTTAATGTATCAAAAAATTATGCCCGCTGGTGTCGCTCGCCAAACCACGCTACCCAATCAACAAAAGAAACTGCAACAGCAATGCTTGGAATTCAAAGAGCAATTAATGGCTAATGGCTTTGATGAAAGCAGTATTCTCAACGAGAGTACGGCAGATATCAGCAGTGTATTACACCTATTGACGCCAACCGCCGAGCACCCTGTTCAGATAGAGCTAAAAAATATACTGAGTAGCACTGACAACGAGTCAAGTAATCAGACGAATATAGAGGGTATAGAAACACTGCTTAAGCTGTTGCCGAAAGTCATTAAGATAAAGGGCTCAGTACCAATATTAGCACCCATATCAGTTATTCAGGCAGGCGTGCCTTATGCTCAGCAATCGCCTAAGCAATGGTTAAATATACTGCCCAATTCTGCTAGCCCTAGGCATTTGCTCAAGTTTTGGTTGTCACATTTGTATTGGCAAGTGGCCAGACGTACCACTGCCGAGCAAGTGGCATTAAATGATGGTGTGAGTATTTGGCGTTTTAATAAGTCCAACTCGCAGGTTAAAAAGTATGACAAAGCAATTGCATTTAAACTAAGCCCAATTGTCTATGAAGACGCTGTGATTGAGCTGATAAAATGGGCAGTTTTTGGCAAGTTAACGGGTCAAGTGCCTATTACGTTATTACCAGAATATGCACTTAACTACCTTGATAAGTATCTAAAACCTGAAGAAGGTGACGGTAGTAGCTACTGGCCAAAACGTGCCGATTTCTCAGACTGGTTAAGACCTAACTATAATTCAGACACGGTATACGATACTTGCTCGCAGCATGCTATTTGGCAGTACGTGCTACGTGACCAAGATGCGTTTAAGGCGTTATCATCAGCGTTGACTACATTAGCCCAGCCATTATACGCACCGATGTTTAATGCGTTAACTAACTTAGATGGTTAGCCAGTTATTTAGAATCGTTCTTTTTGATCTCTTGCTCTAATAAATAATAATTAAAAGTATGCGCCCATATGACAGACCTTAGCGATCCAACCAATACCATTGACTTGTCTACACAACCGAATTTATTTGATGAATATTCAGATGAGCTGCCTTCGTCTGCTGTGTCTGAATGTAAAGCTGATGTCATACCGGCAGTCGATGTTGACCTAACAGGCAAGCACCTAATTGAAGCCTCAGCAGGCACGGGTAAGACTTGGACGTTGACCGGTATTGTACTGCGCCTACTGATCGAAGCGCGACGTGCGCCAGAGCAGATCATTGCCACGACTTTTACTCGAGCTGCCGCTGCTGAAATGCGTCAGCGTATCCATGATCGTTTGGTAGATTTCTATCAGCTATTACAATGGGTCAATAGCCTAAGTGCTGATATTAGCAATAAAGAGAGTCTCTATCCCAACATACTGCAAGTCATGCCTGAGAATGATAAGGATAAGGATAAAGACGCACAAGCAGATAATGACTCAAGTACTGATGCAAATGTTGAAATAGATATTAACGAGTTGAATCAAGACCTTGCTGCTGATAAGCAAGCGGCGGCTGAGCAACGTAAACAAGCAAAAAAAGACCGTGAATATTGGCTGGTTAATCAGGCCAAATATGTGCGCTTAGATGGCATCATGCAAGATCCTATTAACTTGCATCTCGTCGGCTATTTGCTAGATCACGTGTACAGTTATCCAATGGCGGAAGCTATCAGGCGCACTGCATTGGTACTAACTACCCTAGATAAGCTATTCGTAGGCACGCTAGATAGCTTGGCGCAAAAATGGCTGACGGAGTACAGTAGCGAAACTGGTCACCAGCAGGGTATGGGGATTATTGAAGACAGCAGTATTGAGCAAGTTACCGATAGCATTGTTCATGATGAGCTACGTCAGTTTCAAAGCCGCTTATACTATGAGCAGCCTAAACTTTACGCGCTAATGGATCAGCAAGGTAAACTGACTGCAGTTAGCGATCATAAGAAATATGTGACGCGCTCGCTCAACTTTATCTCTGCGCCGATTGATGAGATTTTGGCAAGTGATTTTTCGTTTGATGGTTATGAGCGGCTTATACATACTATTATTGAACGTAGCGATGAGCTTGATATTTTCTTTAGACCTGAGGGTGAGTACTATGAAGTGCCAAAAGGACAGTTATTTAATAATAGAGATACTTGGCCAAAAATAATTGAAACATTACAGGATTTTGGAACAGCTGCTTATAAGTTTGTATCTGATAAAAAGAAGAAAACAAGCAAGTTAATTGAGGCTTTTCAAAAAACTGACAATATTGGTAATCAATTTCGTGTTCCTCAAGATGGCAAAAGAATTAATTTAATATTCAATGAGTTGCAGGTCGTGCGCGACTTTAAACGGTATATTGAACAAAGCAAAAAGTTAGACGAATACATAATAACTGTTTTAGCCAATCTGAACCGTAATATTGTGCTAGCTGTGCGCAATAGACTACCAGTCATTTTAGAAGAGCGCGGCGAAACGACCTTTAGTTTGCAGATGGTACGCTTAAACCAAGCATTAACTGGTCGTCAAGGGGATAAGCTGGCACGTTATATTCGTCATCACTATCCAGTAGCATTGATTGACGAGTCGCAAGATATCAATGGTGAGCAAGCCATTATGATTGAAAGCATTTATTTGCCAAAGAATAAACGCAAACAGTCGGACAGTGATAAGCAGTCAACCACTAAGAAAGCCAATCATGAGTTTCTGCTATTGGTTGGTGATCCCAAACAGGCTATTTATGGGTTTCGTGGCGGTGATGTGGCCAATTATAACTACATGAAAGCCCAGTTTGATAAAAGTGCTCTTTGGACGCTTGATATCAATCGCCGTTCGAATGCCGGTGTGATTAACGCATTGAACTGTTGGTTTGGTATGGCGAGTGCAACAACTACTGAGAACAAACTGTCGCAATTGGGTGCTGGTATTCATTACCAACATATCAAAGCAGCAAAACCAGAATATGAGCTATCTTGGTTTAATGCGTCCGATAGGCTGGACGATGTACTGGTGACAGAAGTGCTTTCTGCTCAGCCAGTAAGCTTATTGCACTTGCCTTATGACAAGGAAAAAGAGTTTGATTATGATGAGCATGAAATAACAGCTCGCCATATAGCCACTTTGCTTAATAGTGGTCAGACACTTAAAGGTAAGCCCATTCAGCCCAGTGATATTGGGGTGCTGGCACGTGCCAAAAAAGATCTGAAGCGAGTCGAAGACGAGCTAGTAAAGCTTAATGTGCCGACCTTGACCACCAGTGACGTCAGTATCTTTGAGACTATTATGGCAGAAGATGTGGCCGCATTGTTGAGTGCTATGCTATATCCGTATCGTCATGACATGATTAATCGGGTATTGACCAGCCATCTATATGGACTGAGTATCAAAAACATCAAAGCCATGATGACGGACCATGAGTCAGGCGTTACTGAAGGCAGCAGTACGCCAAGCGCCCATTCACAAAATTCTAATTCGAAAGTCTTCTCAGCGAATGAAGCTACTGATACTAAAAAGAGCTATCAAGACTTTATTACCTATTTAAAAGAAGGGGCACAGCGTTGGCAGCACTTTGGCATATTATCGGCGCTACATTATTTATTAGATAAAAGCCCTGTGCAGCCGCAAGGCGTTTGGCAAGCACTAGCTGCTCATCCAGAAGGTGACCGTCACATTATGGACTTGCGTCATGTAATGGATATCTTGGCGCAGTATGGTCTAGGCATGGGTGAGCATGAGCTACTGGCGTGGTTCAGGCAGCATATAGATGCAGCGCCTAACAGTGACTGGGCTAAGCAATATCCGCTACCGACAGAGTCTGGTGTGCAATTGATGACCATTCATAAGTCAAAAGGGCTTGAGTTCCCTATTGTCTATGTATTGGGAATGGGTGATGCCAGTAGGAAGTCTGGCAATAAAGAAGACTATGGGCTGTATCTATATAACGTGCAACAAGCGCCTTCAGCGCTAGTGCGGCAGTCGATAGAAGTACAGCAGCCGATAGACAGTCAATCGACGGGAAATCAGCGCCGCTTCTCACCACTGCAAGGCTCTGCTACTGTCGAGGATTATTATACTGATATCGAAACACAAGAAGGTTTTGATGAGATAAGACGACTTGGCTATGTGGCATTTACTCGAGCCAGTGAGCAGCTTTATGTTGTGCTGCGAGATCCGAGTAACAAGACAGGATTTGAGCTAAAACCAGTGTTCTATTGGTTTGAATCGCCAGAAGCAAAATTTGAGCTACCTGATAGACTCAAAGGTATCGTAGGCATGCTTAGAGGGCATAAAGTTAATGAGTTTTATGACAATAGTTACGCAAGCAATGATGCTAACTCAGCAGGTATAAATGACAGTCTTCAATTGGCTATTACCAAATCAAATGCTCATAGGCCTACGACAGAGGCTATTGAGTACGCACCCTTTGCCGAGGTTATGAAAACCAATTATTTCTATGGTTGGGCTAAGACCAGCTTTACCGCTTTGGCGCGTCAGCTAGATGAATCTACACAAGCAATGGCGATAGTGGATGAGCGTATTGATGATGCGATAGACATTGATATGACAGAGTCTTCTGTTTCAGACCTCTCTTTACTTAATAACGACGAGTCTCTCGAACAAGACAGTGAACTAAGCCTCAAGGTAGAAGATGATATCCGCTTTACCTTTGTAAAGGGTGCCAATGCCGGTACGTTTTTGCATGAGATATTTGAACAAATAGACTTTGCCAATAAAGCCCAGTGGCCTCAGGTTATTGATAGAGCGATTAGTAGCTATCAATTGCCGCTGATATATAGCAGTGCGGAACAGCAGAGCCGCAGATCACAAGGTAAGAAACAAAGAGGTAGCGATGGGTTTGATCTTGAGTCAATAGATACAACGAAGCATGAGGCATTAATTAATTGGATTGAAGAAGTGTTGCATGCGCCACTATTGGCTTCCAATCAACCCTTGATTGCTCTTAATAAAGGTAAGCGATTTGCCGAGTTAGAGTTCAACATGGGATTGTCAGAGAATTTTAAAGCACAGGATATTAGTAAGCTTTTTCAACGGTATTTACCTGATGAGATGGATAAGCACGTCACTCTAGTGCCACAAAATAAAGCACATCTATATCGTTATTTGCGTGGTGAGATTGACTTGGTGTATGAGCATGCTGGCAAGTATTATGTGGTCGATTATAAGAGTAACTTTCTAGGAAATAGCCTAAGCGATTACAATGAAGATACGCTCAAGAAAGCAATGTCCAAGGCAGGGTACTGGCTACAAGCAGCAATCTATCAAGTAGCATTGCATCGGTTCCTTGCTATGAGGATCAGTGATTATACGGGTAACGAAGATAAATATTTAGGCGCTGTAGAGTACGTATTTTTACGCGGTGTGTATGACCCGAATGCTCAGGCAACTACTATGCCTACATCGCAAGATGTGGTTCAGTCTAATCACAATAACTTGAGCAGTAATAGTTGCTATGGATTGGTCACTTGGGATATTCCTATCGCCTTTATTAAAGGTCTAGATTCCTTGTTTGGCCTGCCGGACTAATAAACCTTATATAGCAATTAGATAGATAAAAATTGTTATAGCAGTTAATCAGATTAAAAAGAGATAAATATACGATGAGTAATAATAACAACAAGAGCAAGTCAGCCATTAGTTTACAAGAGAGCTGGGCAAGTAATCTCAGTGATTATATTTTGCTGCGCCGTCAGCAAACACATGTAGCATATGACGTGGCAGATGCAAAGACAAACGATGAAAATAGAAGAATCGGTAAGTCAAAAGATAGCGATTTATTTACGGCTCTATTCGTTATTTTAGCGGCTCATTTGGAAGAAGGGCATACTGTATTAACTGTCGATACAGCCGATCATGAAACGCCGCTACAAGGGCAAATTAATGGTGAGTTGGTCAAACTATATGCATGGCAGCAGAACTTACTAGAGATACTGGCAACACCAATTTTTGCGCTGATTGATACTCAGATAAAAACGCAAATAGACACGCAAATAGACGATGACACTATAACGGAGACATCGCTATTTGTATTACTAGATACTTTGTTTGGTCAGCGAGATTACCTGTGGGCGCAGCTAGCACTGAGTAATCATGAAAAAGAGACGTTGATCAAACGTTTTGATGCGATAACTACGTTATACCAGCGCTTTAAAAATAGCGACTTAAATACTTTCGTTCATTCAATCCATGAGCATGCTTTATTCGCTAATGTTAATGCGAACACTAACTGTAACAACAATCAAAATAGCCTAAGCAAAGATAATCAGCCAATTATTTATAACATAACTAAGAATAAAGAAACCCAAAGTTCGAAAATCACATTTTGGCTACACCGCACATGGCAAGCAGAATTTAACTTAGCGCAGCATATCAGTCATATTTTGAATCAGCAGATAGTGCCTTTAGACATTGCCATACCTGAGAACTTAAATGACCAACAGATAGCCGCTATCAATGTGGCGAACAATAATGCATTTAGTATCATTACTGGTGGCCCAGGGACAGGTAAAACATATACCGTTGCTCAATTGGTTATCGCGTTACAACAGGCGACAGAGAGTAGGGGAGATGAGTCTAAACATATCAGATTTAGTACAGACAGTGCTAGCCTAGCATTAGCAGCGCCAACGGGTAAGGCAGCCCAGCGTATGCAAGAGTCTCTACAGGCGGCTTTAGACGACGCAAATGTAGAGCTGCAGTTGCAAGAGGCAAAAACCATCCATCGTCTACTAGGTATCGGTCGAACGGGTAGACCTCGTTATAATGCCAACAACCCACTGGGCGAAGATATTATCATCGTTGATGAAGCATCTATGCTCGGAGTTGAGTTGGCCAATTATCTTGTGAGCGCGGTAAAGCCAGGTGCTAGGCTGATATTATTAGGCGATGCTAATCAGTTAGCAGCCGTCGATGCAGGAGCAGTATTGGCTGATCTCTGTCGTATTCCTCTACTGCAACCTATACATGCAGAACTAACAGAGAGCCGCCGATTTAGCGCCGAGTCAGGTATCGGTAAACTGGCCGCTCAAATTAATAAAGCAGAGACAAGTCTTCAAGCTATTTGGCAATTATTAAGGCAAGACGCTGCTTTGAGTTTTCAATATGTTAATACGTTACAAGCAGAGTCCATATCAAATAATGAGATAAAAAATAGCCTAAGCAAAGAAAAAATTATTTCAAAAGTATCCAATAATTACCAATCATACATAAATAAAGTTAAAAATTTACTGAAAAATCCAATGGAAAAATCCGTGCCAGAATCAGTTAAAAATACTACCTCTTCGTTAATGGAGATATTTAATCAATTTAGAATCCTTACTGCTGGCCATAATGGTGAGTGGGGCGACCACTATATCAATAACTACCTTACTCAATGGCATCTCGCTGAGCTAAAGTTACCATTGGGTCAAAACACGTGGTTCCATGGACGTCCTGTTATGGTGCTACAAAATAACTATGAGCTTGGGCTATTTAATGGTGATATTGGTTTCTGCTTACAAACATCAGATGAAAGCCGCCAGTTAGAGGTATTCTTTGAAAATAAAACACAAGGGATTGCGGTCAACTTGCTAAATGAAGAGGTGATAGCCACGGCATATGCAATGACTATTCACAAGTCACAAGGATCCGAATTTGATCATGTTGCTATTACTTTTGATAATAGTCATGCAAGATTGCTGAGCAAAGAGCTTATCTATACGGCAGTGACTCGTGCTAAGAAGCAAGTAACGATATATAGTACCAAGCACGCCTTAGAAAAAGCAGTTCAAACACCAACTGAGCGTCATACTGGTTTGGCATTACAGTTTTAACGATTCATTCAAGTGATTGTCGGTGCAATAAGTCAGCGCAATAAAAAAGCATCCAAATTGGATGCTTTTTTAGGACTTAACTATTTTAATCAATTAAGTCTAAGACTTAAACTTTGTCTTCTTTGATTGCATAGATACCTGGTAGGTGACGCAAGTAACCATGGAAATCCATACCACAACCGTAAACATAGCGATCTGCAACATCAATACCCACAAAATCTACGTCAAAATCTGCAACTTTGCGATCATGTTGCTTGTTAAGCAATACACAAGACTCAAGTGATAGAGGCTTTTCTTTGCTTAATTCTTCAACAACTGCTTTTAGAGTAATACCTTCGTCAAAGATGTCGTCGATTAACAATACGTGCTCACCTTCGATACTAACATCAGGCTTGAATTTCCAATCAAGCTCATTAGTACCTTCGTTATCACGATAACGAGTCGCATGGATATAATGCATGCGATGGTAGAACGTAAGATGTGTCAGTAGTTGACCAGCTGGAATCAATCCGCCGTTCATCACGACCATAACAATTGGGTTTAGACCAGCATAATGTAGATTGAGCTGAGCGGCCAAACGCTCATAAGCAGCAGCTACTTCGATACTGCTAATAAGGCACTCTGAGTTGCGTAAGGTTTTTTCAATTTCTTGGTTACTGATTTGGGTCATCGGGTGCGCCTTTGGTAAAAAGTGCCGCTTATTTTAGCAAATTTTAGTGAATTTGCCCAACGTCATATGACTTTTGGGACAAAATTAATCCAACTTTTGGGGTGATTCTGGCTTTTCTATAATAAATGGACGGTAATAATTGGCCAATCTATTCAATGAGTCATTTGGTAGGTCAGGTAATAGCTTATTAAGTGCCATACTCATACCTTTATCAATTGCCGATTTGGCAACTGGAACTGACTTACGTTTGATCATGCCTAGCTTTAATGTCTCGGCATAACGACTAATAAAATGGGTCAATGTTTCTTCGTTCATGGTTTCAAGTGCCGTTTTAAATTTGGCTCTATCTACATGCTCAGGCGTGACAGCAGCAAACCCTTCAGTGATAGTATTGGCATCTTTTTCTGATAGTTTAAAGCCGACACGTTTAACACCTTCATTATCAATAAAGGTTGCATGATCTCTTAGAAAATGAAAACTTGGTAATACGTCTTTGTTGTTTTCTTTACCCAGTAAGATATTGAGCAAAGTATCTGTTGCGCGTTCAATCGTTCCAACAATTTTACGCATAGAGGCTTGACGTTCAGGGTTAGGAATAATCTCTACCAAACCAACCAATAAATTATCAGTAAGATCACGCGCTGTCTGATGCGTAAGAGCGTCGCGATAAGGGTAGTACTCTACATTCTCATTTGAAGCAACGACTTGTTCGGCCTCACTGATTAAAGCTTTTAGTTTATCTGAGGGTACGAATCCAAAATAATGTGCCATTGCACTTCCTTTATTTGTTGTTTTTTATGTCTTACTTGCGTTACATTTATCACCAAATCGGTTATTATTCAAACAAAGTTTTAGTCTCAGGCTCATCATACCAAATGCTGATTAGTGACACGCCCTAGTTATAAGATAAATGACTTTGTTGATTGGTAATAATTTTGCAAATTGCTAGAATTTACCTAAACGATAGATGAGCTGAGTCACTCATCGCACACTAATTTAGCATATTTTTCATATTTTAATTCAAAAAGCTTGAACTTATAAGGCTATTGACTACTTGTCTAGGGAGAGATGAGATGAATAGTGCTATCGTACTACTATTCGCCGTTGCCGCTATGCTCTGCGGCTACGTATTTTATTCAAAATTTATCGCCACCAAAATTTTAGCATTGGACAACAGCCGTCCTACACCCGCACATACGATGAAAGATGGGATCGATTATGTTCCCACCAATAAGTATGTATTGTGGGGGCATCACTTTACGTCAGTAGCAGGGGCTGCACCAATTATCGGTCCTGCCATTGCGGTTATTTGGGGCTGGGTGCCTGCCATTATTTGGGTAGTGGTAGGTACTATCTTTATGGCTGGTGTACATGATATGTCTGCTATTTGGGCAAGTATGCGCAATAGAGGTCAGTCGATTGGCTCTATTGCTGGTACTGTCATGGGCACACGTGTTCGCAGCTTGATGATGGTTGTTATCTTCTTATTACTACTGATGGTCAATGCTGTATTTGGCGTAGCTATCGCCAATATGATGATCAAGACGCCATCTGCGGTATTGCCAGTTTGGGGTGCCTTGGTGGTTGCCTTTATCATCGGGCAGTGTATCTATCGCTACAATATGAATTTGGTCTGGGTGTCCATTATCGGGGTAACTGCCTTGTACGGGCTTATCTATCTCGGCCCTATGTTCCCGATTGTGTTACCTGAAACCGTGATGGGCTTGCCTGATAACGCAGTATGGATCTTGATCTTGTTCGCCTATGCGGCGATTGCGTCGTTGTTGCCCGTATGGATGCTGCTTCAACCTCGTGATTATATTAATGGCTTACAGTTATTTGTCGGTTTGATTTTATTATATGCTGCTATTTTTATTGGCACGCCTAATATTGTCGCGCCAGCCGTTAACACTGCATTACCAGCCGATACACCGTCACTGCTGCCATTGTTGTTTGTGACAATTGCTTGTGGTGCCATATCAGGTTTCCATGGTTTGGTCGCAACAGGGACTACCTCTAAGCAGATTGATAAAGAAGAAGACGTTCGTTTCGTTGGTTACTTCGGTGCATTGGGTGAGGGTATGCTAGCACTTGGGGCAATCCTTGCAGCAACCGCAGGTTTTGCGACTCTTGGTGATTGGCAAGCGGTCTATCAAAAGTTCGGTGATGGCTCTATCGGTGCATTCATCGATGGCGGTGCGACCATCTTGAATGCTGGCGTTGGCATCGACATGGTGCTATCACAGACCATGCTTACGGTAATGGCTGCATTGTTTGCTGGTACGACGATGGATACTGGCGTACGTTTACAACGTTATATCTTCCAAGAATTTGGTGAATTTTATAATTTACCCATATTGAATAAGAGTGTCGTTGCAACGTTACTTGCTGTCGGAAGCTGTTTGTTATTAGCGTTCGGTGCTGGTGGTATCGATGGCGCTGGCGGTATGATTATTTGGCCACTATTTGGTACAACCAACCAGTTAATGGCTGCTTTAACCTTGATGATCGTTACCATTATCTTGTTACGTAAGGGCAAGCCAGTTTGGTACACCTTAGCACCATTGTCGTTCTTGTTGGTTATGACTGTCTTTGCACTATTGATTCAGCTCAAAACCTTCTTTACTGATGGTAATTGGCTCCTTATTATTATGGATATTATTATCTTAATCGCGACCATTTTGGTGACGTTTGAGAGTTTGTCTGTACTACGAAAAGAGTGGTCACTACATAAAGGTAAAAGCGGTGAGGTTTAAACGTTAAACCATATTGAGTGTCTGTTTAATAAAAAACGCTAGCAGCAGTTGCTGGCGTTTTTTGTATCATATAGGCATGATAGATCATAAGAATTAAGTAAAATACGAGCACATTATGGAAAATGAAAACACATCGAATGATATAGAAAACGTTCAACCATTAGAGAACACTCAACCATGGTGGCAACGGTTTAAGAGTGGATTAAATGAGTTTTATCACGCGCCTTATCGTCAGACGATGGCACGCGCTGCACGTGATGAAGAAGACTTTTTTATGTTGCTTATGTTTGCTGAGAGCTTGGGTATTGATAATCCCGCCAGCTTTTATACATTAGAGTTGCAACCTCTGTTTTTAGAGAACTTTCATGAGTGGCATACACGTATGGGGATGGATAGATGTCCATTTGACCACGTCGGCTGCTGCTAACAGTAGTGGATTGACTATATAAAAAAGTAGCTAAGCATTTATTAGATAATGAGACAAAACACGAGATAACAATATGGCATTACATCCTTTACATGGATTGGTAGAGCAGTTAGAGACACAACCTATTATATTTATCGGCGGCAAAGGCGGTGTAGGGAAGACCACCACAGCAGCAGCTCTAGCCAGCTACTATGCAAGCCAGCAGCAAAAAACCTTAATTGTCTCAACCGATCCAGCACATAGTTTGGGCGATGTATTGAATGTACGACTCAATAATGAGAGAACGGTGATATCACCCTATCTAGATGCGATTGAGTTAAATCCTGATGTGATTGTCGATGAACATTTTGCTCAAGTCGAACGTACAATTAAAGCTTATGCCAACCCAGATATGATGCCAAAAATTCGTGAGCATCTGAGGTTATCTAAGTCGGCACCTGGCGCTCAAGAAGCCGCGATGCTCGAATCCATGTGTCACCATTTAGTCGAAGCGGCAGATGCTGGGTATGAACACATCATCTTTGATACCGCACCGACAGGTCATACTTTGCGATTATTGGTATTACCGGAAATGATGGGGGCGTGGACGGATGGGCTGCTTGCACAGCAGCGACGACAAGCCAAACTACGTTCGGTGGCGACGCATTTGGACAGTCACAATCAGAAAAACAATCAAAAACAGAGCACACAAAAGAACGACGTGGCCAATCCATTTGCAGCAAAAAAATCAGATCGCTGGGAGCAAGCTGTATCCGTATTAGAAAAGCGCAAGCAACTGTTCCGTCAAGCAGGGTTGCTACTACATGACCGTACACAAACAGCGATTGTGTTGGTGATGACCGCTGATGTTTTACCATTGGCTGAGACCAAACGCGCTATCGAGCAGTTAGAAGACAGTAAACTTACGCCAGCAGCAATCGTCATCAATCAGCTGATAGCTCCCACGCAGTCGGATGAATTTTGGCAGCGTCGGGCAGATAGACAACAGCAAATTATGCAAGATATAGAACAAAGCTTTACCAAGTACCCACTATATCCAATTTATCTGCAGCAAACGGATGTACGTGGTACTGATGCATTGAGTGCTTTACTGAAACCAGTACTTAAATAATAAAGATGAAGGTTTCAAAATGATTATTAAGGTTCATGATTGGCAGGATATTTCTAAGGAATTTTCCGATAGTATTTTACTTGGAAATGGGGCTTCCATAAGCATTGATAAAAGTTTTACATATGATTCATTAAGGAGATATGCTACTGACAACAGCTTACTAAGCGACAGCATTACAACCTTATTTGATTTCTTCAAGACAAGTGATTTTGAGTTAATACTACGTTTGGTTTGGCATGCAACTAAAGTAAATGAAGCTTTAGGAGTAATAGACAGTAAAACTGAAAATGCATATCAACATGTACGTGATTGCCTAATCAACACTGTTCAATGCATTCATCCTGAACATAGTAAGGTTAAGGATCAGTTTCTAGCCATTACTGACTTTCTCAGTTCGTTCAAAACAGTTCTTTCTCTCAACTATGATTTAACTTTATATTGGGTCATGATGTATGCAAAAGGTCTTGATAATAATCATATGTTTAAAGATTGCATGATTAATGGTGAATTCAAATCAGATTGGCAAGAGTTGCGAAAATCGGTAAACCATCGATTTAAAAACACTTCGTTAGTATTTTATCCGCACGGAAGTCTTGTTTTAGCTCGTAATATCACCGAACAAGAGGTGAAACTAGTATCCCATAAAGATAATGATTTATTAGAATCTATTTTGAAGCATTGGCGATCAAGTAATTATATTCCTCTTTTCGTCAGCGAAGGAACTTCTGAGCAGAAGGTAAAAGCTATTAAAAATAGCCATTACCTGAGTATTGTCTATAGAGAGGTTATTCCTTCACTTGGTGATAACCTAACGATATTTGGTTGGGGATTTGGAGAAGAGGATACTCATATTTTGAAGAAATTAAAAGATTCAGGTGTTAAAAGAATAGCCGTATCTGTGTATCAAAATGATCAACTCTACTGTCGTAGAGTTTCTGAAATGATTCATACTCATATTAGAAATAATATTGAAGTTATTTTTTTTGATAGCGAAAGTAATGACTGTTGGAACAAAAAAAACAGCTATGACACTTAAAAAAGTCTTCGAAAACAGATTATGACTTTTCTTAAAACTAATATCTAAAATGTATTATAGTCATGGCTATTCACGCTTGTACGACTGTAGTTTACCTGACAGTGACCATGCCATGTCTGTGCGTAATAACTGAGCTTGTTCGGACTTACCGCTGCTAAGCGACGACCATTGCGGTTTACCTCGAGCTTTTTTTAGCTCACTTGGTAGTTTGTGTGCCGGCCATACAGTAATTGGATTATTGTCTTCATCAGGATTATTATCACTTCCTGATGTTCCAAGACTGCTGTTTTCGCCTTTATATAATAACTGAGTGGCATCTGTAGCAGCATGACCACGATGACGTAATGCCGTAAGTAAGTCTAATGCTCGCGTGGCTAATAGCGTCAACGTAGCAGGATCGATATATAAGCGTTTTACCCCAGTAATCCTATCGGCAATACTGCTGGTATTCGATAGCAACCCTCCTGCGATCCCACCTATTGCGGCACCCAATCCCAGTGTCGTACCTAGGGCTGCTGCATCGATACCTAGTCCTAGAAGCGCACCTGCTGCTGCACCAGAAGTGGTACGAATGCCGTAGCTTTTGAGAAGTTCAGGGTCGAAAGGGTCTTGTTGATAGGCTTGTAGTTCAAGCGGTGTTGCTGCAACCGCATTGTCATAAAACTTATATAGGTTAAGGAGATTGTGCTGCATCGCACGCTCACTTTGCCTGACCGCTTCTTGCATTTGCTGTAGTACAGGAAGTGGGTCGTCATTTTCGTTTATCTCGCGCACGAAAGCGGCGACATTCAATAAAAAATCAGCGATGATGATATTGGCCTCATCATACAGCTGCGCCCAATCCTCCGTTCGACGTTGCATCAACTGCTCAAGCATCTCAGAGTGGGTGAGCATAGTGGCTAGGTTTTTCCATAGACGCATCTCATCCTCAAACTCAAACGCGACCGAATCAAAACGCGTTGAAATATGCAGATTGCGTCTTGCCAGCATCGTTTGCCAGTCGTCGATATTGGCATTCTGACTGTCGGTAAAATTAAAAACAGGCATCACAGGAATCGCAGCCCAAGACAAAATCGATAGCTCGTCTTTATATTTACCCAATACAGGCTCACGAGCATCTACCACGTAAATGGCCATATCACTTGTCAGTAGCTGACGAATTACTTTGGCTTCTTGACTATAATCATAGGGCAAGTCATAGCTGTCTGAACCTTGAGCAATATCCGCCGCCAAAAACTGCTGTAATCGTTCAATACCATCACGGCGACTGGCAGTGTTGTCCTCTAGCCAGTCCATAAGCCCTGAAGCATCTTCCAGACCAGGTGTGTCGTATAATGCCACTAGCACTTCACCAGTTCGACTGTCTGTCAGCTGTGCTTGCTCGACGTGACGTGTGGTTGCCGCTTCGTTTTTGACTTCACCAAAATATACGTCTCGCAATAACGTGCGCAATATAGAGGTTTTGCCTGTATTAGTATGACCGACGACAGCCAATTTAAGCGGTTCACCACTGGCAATCGTTTTCTTTGCCATCCTTGACACTGGTGCTGTCGTTGTTGATGCTTCTGATACAGGTTGATTATCCTGAGTAGCTATTGACTGAGCTACTGTAGGTTTTGTAGGTTTTAAAGTGTTGTCTGAAGGAATACTTGAGACATCAGGGGTTGGCTCATAAGCTTTGTCCGCAAAGAGACCTGCAGGCTTATTATTCTCATGATTATTTTTATTGTCATTATTCATAGTAACGTCTTATATTTATTGATGGCAAAAACACACAGTAGCCATTTATTGTAAAACAAATCTGCTTGGGTAACGGTTATGAATGCGTATTGCCCATATCATAGATCGTAATCTACGCATTGATAATCAGGCTCTAGTCGGTTCAATATACTTTGGATACAAGGAAGGCGAGTGATAGAAGATCGACTATATTAGACAGCACTTGGTGGACGCAGCAGTACCTTTAGCTTTTTCTTAAACCCTTTAGCACGAAAGAACCGCTGCCACATACGGTAAAAGACCCCAAATATCAGGCTAATGATATTATCGTGGCTGGCTTCACCAACGGCACCGTATTTGACTGGGTTGTTGATAGTATCTTCTTCTACATAAGTGCCGAACCAGCGATCAAAAATAATGAGAACGCCGCCGTAATTTTGGTCAATATATTCGTTGTTAGTGCCATGATGGGCACGGTGATTGGATGGGGTATCAAAGACATACTCAACCCATTTGGGAAATTTCCCCACGGTTTCGGTATGGATAAAGAATTGATAAATCAAATCTAACGCATAAAAGAAGAATACCCAGACAGGATGCACACCTAACATCATCAGTGGGACAAAAAATAACCACCAACCCGTCACTGAGTACAGCAGGCTTTGACGCATGGCAGTGGACAGATTCATATAGTCATCCGAATGGTGCACGACATGCGCTGACCAAAACCAATTCATACGGTGTGACGCGCGATGGAACCAGTAATAGCTAAACTCAACCGCAACGAATATAGGGATGGCGGTAAGCCATGTCACCTCAATAGTAAATAAGCGATATTGATATAACCATAAGCAGATAGGTATGACGATAAGCGCTTGGACAATCAATTCAAACCCTAGATAAGAGCCACCTAAGCTAAAATTGGTCATCGCACGGCGCCAACTAAAGCTTTTACTATTGCCGCGCTTGGACTGATAGAGCCATTCTGCCAAAAATAAAAAGAAAAATGGACCACCAGCCAGCGGTAGTAGCCACTCTTGCCAATACGCGGGTAGAATGCTTGCCAACATTGGCTGCCATGACTCTGGCGCAGCCGTTAAGATATTTTGGTTTAACGCCTCTCGGTAACCATCCAATAGTTGACCATACTGACCTAGGGTCATAAGGGGGCTGTCTAAAGAGATATCTGCTGCCATCTTGGGCTCCTAGCCACTATAAAACATCCTTGTCGTCTTGATATGACGTCACAGCTATCAAAATATATCTTAACAACTGTTATATCAATAAGTCTTTAAGCCTGTCTGAGGTGATAGGCCTATAATATTTACTTATTGCATATTATGCTAGCCATGTTAGTCATAATGATAAGTTAAGGTATGAGTAATAGATTAAAAATTAGAATGTATCAAGTATCTATATCAACCAAGCCAATTTTTCGTGCAGAGAGCGCTGTTTGCCACTGTTGATAGCGAACGGCTTGTTTGTCTAATGGCTCATCATCGGTACGAGCGTCAGTTAAGTCAGCAGCAGAGTTGGTATCGCTAAGCAGTTGTACAATAAGACCATCTTTTGCGTGAGCAGCGAGTTGATCGAGTTTGCGTAGCGTACCGCGGTCGGGCAGTGCATTGCTATGAATGCCAATTAAAACTTGCACCGGATGCGCATCTAAGTAGTTTTTAAGCCGTGTCATATCATCACGGTCATCGACGATACCAAAATCCTCAACTTCGCTTGATTGTTCAAAATCATGGTTGCTGCCATCAAGCCCTGACTGCCACCATTTGTCCTGATTTGCAGGGTATTCAAGCAGCGCAACTAACTTCTTGCCCACACTGACCGTCGCTTTTGGAGCGATAGGGGCTGGTGCCTCAGTAAAGTCATCAGCATCCACCACGTGCCGCTGCCAAAAATTTAGGATTTTTTGATAATAGGGTTGTTTGATATCCAAACGCATTTTTTTGCGGCGGAACATCACTGCACAAAACGCCCATGCTATCGCTCGCGGTACAATGCCGTACATCAGCAAGCTACCGACTAGTAACCCTGCCCATTGCCTTGCAACAGAAAGCGGCATCGCTTCGGTAACAAGCCTGCTCTGTGCGATCGCTATACTGTCTGGCACACCAAACCCCACCATACTAGGTAGCCAGCCTAATACCTGAGTCAAGCTCACCAACGCCTGATCGGAGAGTAAGGTTGACTCCCAGCTAAAGCTATACTGACGTACAACCAGCAAAAATATAATCGCAAGCAGCATACCGGTCAATGTCGCAAGCCATAACTGATGGCTAAACCGCCCCAAATACCAACGCATACCGCTGTGCTGCAACTGGCGCTCATACAGATCGACGGCCGCCTTGGTCACATCGTCCTTACCGCGTATGAGATAACTTGGACTGACAAAGCTCGCAAACCAACTGGGCGATTGCTGATCTCGATTGATAAGAGTCATGATGAGCCAGCCACCAAGCATAATGGTATGAAAACCAAGTAGGCAGACCAATACATAAAAGAAGTTCACAACATTAGACTGCAATAACGTAAATAACCCCAAAAACCCTGAGATACACCACACCACGCTCATAACAATCATGATGCCCTTTATACGGCCGTCAATCTTACCCAGTACACGCGCAAGCGCCCCGTTACTATCTATACGTGACGCCCGTCGATGCAGCTTTTGGATAGGCGTACCGTCCTCGCCCTGTAGCTTTTCCGTGATTAATAACGGGTCAGTGGCAAAGACGTGCTGATCGGTCTCTAAAGCACGTACCAGCTCGGTCAGTTGATCTTGGGGTGATAGCATAATGCGATAATATCCGTATGAAGGCGTCAATATAAGAAATAGCAATTCGAAAACAGTCGCTTTAATCGTTATAGATTATTGTAGCGTATATAGAATAAGGATGACTTGTATTATTTCTATCATAGTAAACCCTTATAAAATCAGCCAAAATAAATATATAAAACCAAATCGTGTCAAAGAGCGTATTAAAGAGACATATTAAAAAAAAGGAAGGTGCCATATGAATAGCGAAATGAATAATAAAACCTATCTTATCATCGGCGGAACAGGCGGCATTGGTCAGGCCATGGTACAGCAGCTAATACAAAAAACGACTGTAAGTCAGACGGACAGTCAAAATGAACATAGCCAGAGCACACAAGTATTTGCTACTTATCATCGAAATGAGCCAAACATTGAAACAGAAAACCTGCACTGGCTACCAATGAATGTCAGTGATGAGGACAGCATTAAAAAAGCTGCCGATACCATTAAGCAGACAGTCGGTCACGTGGACTGGGTAATCAACTGCGTGGGATTACTACATACAGAGACAGCGCAGCCAGAAAAGGCCTTGCGACAGATGGAAACTGAGTTCTTTTTGCAAAATATGCAAATCAATGCTCTAGCAAGTTTGCTGATAGCCAAACACATCAAACCGTTGCTCGCCAAGGCTAATCGCAGCGCCAATCATCCTGCTGTTTTTGCGACCGTATCAGCCCGCGTCGGTAGCATCACTGACAATCAGCTAGGCGGCTGGTATAGCTATAGAATGAGTAAGGCCGCTCTCAATATGGGCATGAAAAACTTGAGTATCGAATGGAGCAGATCACTTAAAGATGTATGCGTGGTCGTTATGCAACCAGGCACCGTGAATACTCAGTTGTCCGCACCGTTCCAAGGCAATGTCGCTGAGGGACATCTATTCTCGCCAGCGTATAGCGCGGAGTGCTTATTGAAAGTGCTCTCAGGTATGACTGCTACCCAGTCAGGCAGTTTTGTCGATTGGGCTGGAGAGTCAATACCTTGGTAGCCGTTAAACTGACGCTAGCGTCCTAGTAAGCCATAAATTTAGTACGCTTCAAACAGCGCCATAAACTCATTAACAGGTGTTTGTTCTAGTCTTTCTTGATCGTCGCATAACTCAACGATCTGCTGACAGCGACTTTCGATAAAACGAGTGGCCAGACTGGCATGGAATTTAGCTTCCAGTACAGGGATGCCCTCAGCGCGGCGGCGTTTGTGGCCAATAGGATATTCAACAGCCACTTTTTCTGTACTGCTGCCATCGTTAAAAAATACTTGAATGGCATTAGCGATAGAGCGCTTGCTTGGGTCATGATAGTCTTTTGAATACTGCGCGTTTTCTTCTACAAACATCTTGCTACGTAGCTCATCGATTGACAAATGCTGTTCGTGATAGTCGTCTTCATAGTTCTCTGCCATCAGATCGCCTGTCAACAACGGCACAGCCACCATATACTGCAAGCAGTGGTCACGATCGGCCGGATTGGCAAGCGCGCCTTCTTTTGAAATGATTCGAATCGCTGAGTCATGTGTGGTTAGGACAATCTTCTCAATATCGTCGATTCTGTCTTCGATGTGTGGGTGTAGAATCACCGCGGCTTCACAAGCGGTCTGAGCATGAAACTCAGCAGGAAAGCTTATTTTAAATAAGATATTTTCCATCACGTAACTACCAAAATCTCGCTGGAATTTAAAGCGACGATCGTCTTCAGGCTTGGTTGCTAGATCCTTGTTGGTATGGCTAAATAGCACATCATAAAACCCCCACTGCGGTGCAGTTAATGCGCCAGGGATACCCATTTCACCACGCGCCGTTATATCGACCAGACGTACCGCACGACTGGTCGCATCGCCTGCTGCCCAAGATTTTCGGCTGCCCGCATTGGATGCATGACGATAGGTGCGTAGTGCCTGACCATCGACGATGGCTTGTGAGATGGCTGCCATGATGCGCTCACGTGGCAGCTGATAAAGTTTTGCAACGACTGCTGTTGATGCTAACTTGACCAAAAAAACATGATCGAGCCCCACACGGTTGAATGAGTTTTCTAGTGCCAGTACACCTTGAATTTCATGCGCCATGATCATGGCTTCAAGCACTGCTCTCATGGTCAGTGGTGCTTGTCCTTGGCTGATATTTTTTTGACTAATATAGTCGGCGACCGCCAAGATACCACCCAAGTTATCAGAAGGATGGCCCCATTCAGCAGCAAGCCACGTATCGTTATAGTCAAGCCAGCGCACCATACAGCCAATGTCAAAAGCAGCTTTGATGGGGTCTAGTCTATAGGAGGTGCCAGGGATGCGAGCGCCATGCGGCGTTATTTGATCGGGGCAATCAGGCCCCAAGTGCTTGGTACACTCAGGGAAGCGCAGCGCCAATAGACCGCAGCCAAGCGTATCCATCAGACAGTGGCGCGCAGTATTCCACGCATCAGTAGGGTTTGGAGACTGCTCGTCTATTGAATAGTTGAGAACGTAATCGGCGATTTTTTGAATTTCATCGTCGTATGCTGGACGGACGTTGCTCTCTACCGTCGCATCATTTTTATTTGAATGGTTATCTAAGTGATTATTTGACATGGTTGGTTCCTCATCCTGAGTGTGCTACTTCCTTGACTGATTGTCTCAGCCATCCTTTTAAAGGAATCATCATTTAAAAGTAGCATACTCAATATGGAACAACCAATTTGAATTATGTTAAGAATTAAGACGTTAGCAACGGTCTAAATCATTAAGTACAACAGACCTAAAACAAACAAAGCGGCCATGAGAAACAGCAGGAAACTCAAAACCTTAGTCGTGGTTGACGCAGTATCCGTGCTCTCTTTTTTGATTTTGTTTTTCTTAGCAACATATAGCACCATTTTTACATGCTCGATATTGTCCTCGAGGTAGTGCTCGCCTTCAGGCACAAAACCTAACGACTCATAAAAACTCAGTAAGTAAACCTGTGCCGAGATGATAATCGGGCGTTTTTTGCCATATTTTTTACGGCAGTGAGCAATGGCTTGGGTCATCATTTGCCGTGCTAGACCATCACCTCTATGCTCCGATAGCACAAGCACTCTACCGATAGCAGGCATCGCAGTGTGGTTGGTCTTAATCGCAGGATCAGCTACTGATAGATTGGATTTTAGCTTATTAAACTCAGGTGGGATGATACGGCAATAGCCCACCAATGCTGCGTTTTGATGAGCGATTAGGTGCAAGCAATCAAAATCCACTTCATCCATATCTTGATAGGCACAGTTTTGTTCGACGACAAACACTTGCGAGCGCGCCTTTAAAATATGATAAAGATCAACTGAGGTCAGCTCGTCAAAGGTTTTTAAAGAAAATTCACAAGTCATAGTGGGCTAGCTTCTGGCAATAGGCAGTAAAAGATTGGCATTATAACGATTTGAGCAGGCATTAACCATTCCTAACCGTTTAGGGTTTGGCTGATTTTATCTAAGTTTAGGCTATCAGACATGGCGCTAAAGATTTCAAAGTATTTGCCGCGCTGGGCATAAAGTACCTCATGTGTACCTGTTTCAACCACTTCGCCATTTTCTATCACCACGAGATCATCCGCATCAATGATTTGAGCGATATTGTGCGAGACCATAATGACGGTACGGTCTTTTTTGATCAGATCGAGGCTTTTTTTGACCTGTTGACTGGCGATAGCATCTAGGCTGGCGGTTGGCTCGTCCAAAAATACAATAGGCGGGTCTTTTAAAAACATCCTTGCCAGCGCGATACGCTGCTGTTGACCACCTGATAATGACTTAGCAGTGCTCTCATAGCCATCAGCTAACCCTATGATCTGCTCGTGGATAGAGGCTTTTTTTGAAGCCACGATGATGTCATCTTCGCTAGCATTCATATCGCCATAGCGAATATTTTCACTGATCGTACCCGAAAAAATATGATTGCTCTGTAGGACTAGGCCGATGCGCTGACGCAACTCGTGGGTATCACAATCAGTCAAATCATGACCGTCTAAGCAGATCATGCCAGCGTCTGGCGCATAGAACTTGACCAATAGATTGATAATCGTGCTCTTGCCTGCGCCAGAGAGACCAACCAACGCGGTAATACGATTGGGCTTGATAGTGAAGCTGACGTTTTTTAGCGCTTGCGTACCATTAGGATAGGTAAAATCGACATTTTTAAGCTCGATATGACCCTTTAGGTTTTCGCTACTGATACCGTCGATGTTTTCGACTTGTTTATCGTCTTCTAAAATATCAAAAAAACCTTCGGCATAGGTCAATGCATTATTTATCTGGTCGTAGATGCGGTGCAATTGACGGATAGGGGCGGCGACGTTTTGAAACAGCATGACATGAAACAAAATCATACCAATAGTCATCTCACCTTGTAGAACAAAATAAGCGGTGAGAAGGATGATAACCACCACACCAATCTGCTCGATAAAGGTTTTGATGGCATCATAAATAAAGCCAATACTACGAATGCGCAGCTGATTGTCCGTCATTTCCTTTTGAATGGCTAAGTGCTTCTCAGCCTCTATGGACTCACGGACAAAGGATTTCACCACACTGATCGAATTAATCAAAGAGATCACCAAACCACTTTTGGCTTCTCGAAACCCGCGCATCTGCCGCCGAAAGCCTTGCAGACGCCGTGCTTGCTTTTGGCTGATAAAAAAGTAAATGGGTATGATAATAAGACCGACCATACCAACCCAAAAATTGGTCGAAAACATGATGATAAGTGCCACAATTGCATTGGCAAATAGCGGTAGCATATCGATAAAGAAGTTTTGCACCAGGCTCGTGAGACTGCTGACCCCATAATCAATACGGGTTTGCAATTTACCACTGTCGTTTTCGCTACTGGTATAAAACGCCATGCGATAGGTAAGAATGCGCTCAATGATTTTTTGAGACAAGTCGCGAGACAAGTTGATGCGAATCTTTTCACCAAAAAAACGCTGACCAAAAGAGATAAATATCGACAGTATCTCTTTGGTTAGCAAGACCGCACTAATAATACCCAGCATACGCAGACCCGCCTGCCAGGGATCAGCAAGTGTGGCAATTTCGGTCAAGGTATCAACGGTATAGCGCAGTACAAACGCATTGACCTGTGCGGTAAAGGAGCCTAGGGCAGTCAGCGCTAAGGTGGCGATGATAAGCAAGCGATAAGGTTTAGCAAATACCGCCAGTTTTTTTAGAATATCCCACAGCAGTGCCCGCCGTTCTCTTTTCTCGACTGGCGGTTTTTTGTCTAATTGCACACGGCGGGGTTGGGGAGATGTTGGCATAAAACTCTATCAAAAATTAAAATAAGCCATGACTACGCTTAAAACGCATCCGCTGGCACAAAAATCTCACCGACCATGATACGCCTTGCTGAGCGGCTCATCGACACTTTTTTGGCTTGCCAGCGCCCATCGACCAGTTCGGTTTTTCCGCCGACGAGCAATGTGCCTGATGGGTGGCCAAAACGCACCTCTGTCAGCTCACCAGCGCCTGCTGCTTGATTGACGAGCGTGGCTTGTGTGGTTGCCGCAGCGGCAATAGCGACTGCTGCTGTACCCATCATAGCGTGATGCAATTGACCCATACTCATGGCACGTACGACTAAGTCAATCTCTCCTGCGTTGACCGACTTACCACTAGAGGCCGTATAGCTCTGTGCTGCGCCAACCCAAGCAACTTTAGGAATATGTTGACTGGTCTGTGCTTCAGAGACATCTTTAAATAAGCCCATCGCCACGCCGCCTGTAGCACGAATTTTCTCAAGCTTGGCAAGTAGCTCACCATCGCTATTGATGTCGCCTTGTAATTCAGTACCGGTAAAGCCCAAATCTTCTGCTTTCATGAAGATAGTCGGGATACCTGCACTAATAAAGGTAGCTTTGACATTATCAGCGTTTAGACCGCAGCCGGTAACATCGAAGTCATCGACCAAATTACCCGTAGGGAACATATCGCTGGTAGCATCTACAGGATCGATAAACTCAATTTTGACTTCAGCCGCTGGGAAAGTTACACCGTCTAATTCAAAATCGCCCGTCTCTTGAACTTGTACTTTGTCATTTGCGTCTTTATAGACGGGAACATGGGCAATAATCGTTTTACCGATATTTTCTTGCCAAATGCGTACTTCACAAATACCGCTATTTGCATTGTCATCGATGCTGTTAATAATCTTGTCGGCATCGACCAAACCCATATTAATCGCGCAAGCACCAACCGCTGCAGTCAAGTTGCCACAGTTACCCGCCCAATCAATCATAGGCTTAGCGATATTGACTTGTCCAAACAGATAATTTACATCGTGGTCTGGTCTGTCAGAGGCCGATAAGATAACTATTTTTGATGTACTAGAGCTACCATTGCCCAAACCATCGATTTGCTTGCCGTAAGGATCTGGGCTGCCGATGACCCGTAATAGGAAGTTATCACGTGACTTGCCAGCGACTTGGCAACGCTCAGGTAAATCAGATAATTTAAAGAAAGTGCCTTTTGAGGTACCACCGCGCATATAGGTAGCAGGAACGGATAGTTGTGGGGCGAAAGAGGGTTTTGATTTAGAATTGGTTTGGGCCACTGTATTAAGTCCTTTTTATATTGTTATAAGATTAGGTATGGTGCCATCAGCAAGTAAACATACATGACTAAGAGCGCTCGTTAATAATGATAGCGACAAGAGATAATCGTCAGATAGTTATCATCGACGGCATATACCAAACGATTGGCGTCGTCGATGCGTCTTGACCAAAATCCAGATAGATTTTCTTTTAGGGGTTCAGGCTTGCCAATGCCTTCAAACGGATTACGCTTACATTCGGTGATGAGTTTGTTAATACGTTTGAGTGTTTTTTTGTCCTGCGTTTGCCAGTACAGGTAGTCTTTCCACGCAGCATCTGTCCATGCTAGTTGTTCACTCATTGTTAGACCCTTTTCCTTTGGATGGATTACAGTCTTTGAGTTCAAGCACTTTCAATATCGCTATCCGTATGCTCATTATTATCGCTGCTACCATCACCTTTATCACTATCTTCTACCGTATCTATTAGCTCACGCGTAACCGTCTTGCCAGCTTTATATTGGGCAATAGAGTCCGCTAAGTGAGCCGCATTGGCAGGAGACTTTAATAAATAAACGGTTTCCATCAGGCTATTGTAATAGTCTAGTGACATGACAACCGCATCATCGGCGTCACGGCGGGTCACGATAGTGGCGTTGGCATCATCGTTTACCGTATCTAAGACGGACTTTAGGTGCTTTCTGGCTTCTGAAAAACTAACGACTCTCATGGCTTACTCCTTTCATGATATTCTAGATTACTTGTACAATATATAGTACATATTACGCCATTGGTTAAGTAAAATCAATATTTAGCTACTATCTAGTACTTAGGAGTAAGTGACAAAACTCAGTGTATAGAAAGAAAAAGCAAATAAAAGCCGACGTCATATAAGGTTATACAACATCGGCGATTTTTGTACTTTACTGCTTATCACGCTAAAACCTACAGGATAGCCTTAGACGATATCAAGCGTACCTTCGATAAACTCTTTAGCAAAACGCTGTAGCATACCACCAGCGTTATACATTTTAACCTCATCAGCAGTATCTAAACGGCAGATAATCGGCGTCTCAGTGGTACTACCATCGGCACGATGAATCACTAGAGTCATCAACCCGCCAGCCGAGACTTCACCTGTGACATCAAAGGTTTCCGTACCATCGATATTTAGCGTATGGCGAGTCGTACCTTCCTCAAACTGTAAAGGTAGCGCTCCCATGCCAACTAAGTTTTGACGATGAATACGTTCAAAGTCTTCAGCAACGACGGCTTCTACGCCAGCGAGACGCACGCCTTTGGCAGCCCAGTCACGGCTTGAGCCTTGACCATAGCCATCACCTGCGATGATGATAAGCGGCTGCTCACGGTTCATGTAGGTCTCAATCGCTTCCCACATACGCATGACTTGACCTTGTGGCTCTACGCGAGCCAAAGAGCCTTGAATCACCTCGCCATCTTCATCGCGTACCATTTCGTTCAATAGCTTAGGGTTGGCAAAGGTGGCACGTTGCGCGGTTAAATGGTCGCCGCGATGGGTTGCGTATGAGTTATAGTCCTCAGCAGGCAAGCCCATAGTATCGAGATACTCGCCAGCTGCCGACGAGCCCAAAATAGCATTTGATGGTGACATATGGTCGGTTGTGATGTTATCACCAAGGACAGCAAGCGGACGTAGGCCTGTCAGTTTATTTTTCTTAGCCATTTTGCCTTCCCAGTACGGCGGACGGCGGATATAAGTGGTCATTTCACGCCAGTCATACAATGGGCTTAATGCCTTACCTGTGTCTTTTTTGGCTTCATCAAACATTGGAATATATACCGCATTGAACTGCTCAGGCTTAACGGCAGCAGCGACAATGGCATCCACTTCTTCATCATCAAACCAGATGTCTTTTAGATAGACGTCATTGCCATCTTGGTCTTTACCCAATGAGTCTTTTTCGATATCAAAGCGGATGTTACCAGCGATGGCATAAGCAATAACCAGTGGTGGCGATGCCAAAAATGCTTGCTTAGCGTATGGGTGGATACGACCATCAAAGTTACGGTTACCAGATAGCACTGCTGTGGTAAATAAATCATTATCGATGATTTCTTTTTCGATATCAGGGTCTAGCGCACCGCTCATACCGTTACACGTCGTACAAGCGAATCCAACCACATCAAAGCCAATTTCTTGTAACTCAGGCATCAGGCCTGCTTCTTCTAAGTACATTTTGACGGTTTTTGACCCAGGTGCTAAGGATGACTTCACCCAAGGTTTACGTAATAGGCCTTTAGCATTGGCGTTACGAGCGACAAGGCCTGCGGCTACCATGTTGCGTGGGTTTGAAGTATTGGTACAGCTGGTGATAGCAGCGATAATCACTGCGCCATCTGGCATGAGACCATTTTTTGGTTCAGGCAGTTTCTCGTCAGCACCATGAGCGATACCTTTGGCAACCAAGTCAGTAGTCGATACACGGGCATGTGGACGCGACGGGCCTGCCATATTACGTACCACTGATGACAAATCAAACTCAAGGACGCGTGCGTATTCGGCTTTTTCCATGCCGTCAGCCCATAGTCCTGTTTGCTTGGCGTATTGCTCAACCAATTTAATCTGCTCTTCAGAGCGACCAGTCAAACGTAGATAGTCAGTGGTTTGCTCATCGATATAGAACATCGCGGCAGTGGCACCATATTCAGGTGTCATATTGGAGATAGAAGCGCGGTCACCGACACTTAGCTGGCGTGCACCGTCGCCAAAGAATTCAATATAGGTAGAGACCACACCTGCGTCGCGTAAGAACTCGGTCATCGCCAGTACGAGATCCGTACCAGTGATGCCTTTTTGCAATTTTCCAGTGAGCTTGACACCAACGTAATCAGGCAGGCGCATATATGATGGGTTACCCAGCATGACGCTTTCGGCTTCTAAACCGCCAACACCGATTGAGATAACGCCTAGTGCATCGACCATCGGCGTGTGGCTATCAGTACCAACCAATGTATCGGCAAACGCAACTTCTTCACCCGCTTTATTGTGCACGACCTGTACGACAGGTGACATTTTTTCTAGGTTAATCTGATGCATAATGCCATTACCAGGCGGTACGACGTTCACATTGTCAAAGGCATACTGGCACCAGTTAATAAAGTGAAAGCGATCATCGTTGCGGCGCTCTTCAATCGCACGGTTTTTCTCAAATGCGTTATCTTCGAAGCCTGCGTGCTCAACGGCCAATGAATGGTCAACGATAAGCTGAGTTGGCACAATAGGGTTTACTTTAGACGGATCACCGCCTTGTTCAGCGATAGCATCACGCAAACCTGCCAAATCAACAAAGGCAGTCTGACCTAAGATATCATGACAAACCACGCGGGCAGGGTACCAAGGAAAGTCTAGATCTTGCTTGCCTTCGATATGCTGTTTTAGCGCATCGGTTAACTCTTCTGGTGGGCAACGGCGTACTAGGTTTTCGCACAATACTTTTGAGCAAAACGGTAGCTTGTCATACGCGCCAGCTTCGATACTCTCGACGGCCTCGCGGGTGTCAAAGTAATAAAGGTCAGTACCGGGAAGTGGCTTTTTGAATTGTTCGTTCATTGGTTGTACTAGGGCGTTGTCCATAAGTCACCTTTGGCTGTTGGCTAATTATAATAGGTAGTTAAGCGTTGATACTGGGTAAAAATTCATTCCTTTAGCAAAATCATCGTTCGTTATCATAGGCTTTGCTAAAGAAGCGATATTGAAAATTAAAAGGATATGGTCTATAAAAAAGATAGCGTATGACGATTAAACCTAAAAAAACCATAGCAAGGCTCAATCATCATACCTGTATCAGCTAACACTGCCGCTAGCTGATAAGATTATTTAGCACAAATCATCTTAATAATTGCTAAATAACAGCCGTTTAACGAGCACTCATATCTGGTACTGGGCGCAGCTCTTCACCAGTATATTCTGCACTTGGGCGAATGATACGGTTATTGGCACGTTGCTCAAACACGTGGGCTGCCCAACCAGTCAAGCGTGAACAAACAAAGATAGGGGTGAATAGCTTGGTTGGAATACCCATAAAGTGATAGGCAGAAGCATGGAAAAAGTCAGCATTACAGAATAGCTTCTTCTCACGCCACATGACTTCTTCACAGCGTACTGATACTGGGTATAGCACTTCATCACCAACGTCCGCAGCTAGCTTCTCAGCCCAGCCTTTAATCACCACGTTACGTGGATCTGACTCGCTATAGATCGCATGACCAAAGCCCATGATTTTGTCTTTACGAGCCAGCATACCCATCATATCTTCTTCAGCTTCATCAGGTGAGCTAAAGCCTTCAATCATATCCATCGCCGCTTCATTCGCTCCGCCATGCAATGGACCGCGTAGTGAACCGATTGCACCAGTGATACAAGAATGGATATCAGACAAGGTAGATGCACACACACGAGCGGTAAAGGTCGACGCGTTAAACTCATGCTCTGCATAAAGGATAAGCGAGACGTTCATTACTTTTTCGTGCAGCTCGTTTGGTTTTTCGCCTTTGAGCAAATGTAAGAAATGTCCGCCAATAGTGGCATCATCTGTATTGGTCTCGATACGTACATTGTCATGGGTAAAGCGATACCAATAGTTGATAATCGATGGGAAGGCAGCTAGCATACGGTCAGTTTGATCGTTTTGCTGAGCAAAATCGGTTTCAGTCTCAAGGTTGCCAAGCATAGAGCAACCTGTACGTAGCACATCCATTGGATGCGCATCAGCTGGGATACGTTCAAGCACGTCTTTTAACGCTTGTGGTAGGCCACGCAGGCTTTTGAGTTTGACTTGATAGGCATCAAGCTCGCTTTGAGTAGGCAAGTTGCCGTATAACAGCAAATACGCTACTTCTTCAAAAATACATTTATCTGCCAGCTCTGATACATCATAACCGCGATAGGTCAGACCAGAGCCTGATTTGCCAACGGTAGATAGAGCGGTTTTACCAGCGACTTGTCCACGTAGACCTGCGCCTGAAAGTTCTTTCTGTGCTGCCATGTTTACATTCCTTTTGTTGGTAGCTTTTTTGAGTGAAAACGGTGTTTCTAATAATAAATTTATTGGTCAATGACTGACTATAGCGCCAGTCTAGCGTTATGCAGGCTGTTCAGGCTGTGGACCGTCTAAATCGACGTTACAACGCTCAAATTCAGCTTCAATAGGGCCATTTAAGACTTCCATTGCACTGCCTTCACCTTCTGCATTGTTGATCTTCATATACTTGGCACCCAGTGGCGACTCCATAAATGTCTGAATCTCAGTCATTTCTTCTGGAGTAGGGTCAGCCATTGGCGTTGCCACCTCTTCGCCATTCATGACGCGCAATTGCTCATTGCCAAAAGCAAGCAGTTTTTTCCCTACATCCGACGTATAAAAGTCATCTAATTCTTTTAACTCTGCATCGGTAAACTGACTCTTATAAAAACGATCGACTTCGGCTTTGCCCAAATCTTTGTCGCGTGACTCGAGGCAGCTGACTTGCTCTTCACTGAGCGCGCCGCTATTAATGATTGGTGAAAACAATAGGCTGTTGACGGTATCTAGCGTAATCGTCGTCATGATCAAGTCGTTTTGAGCATCAATCTCTGATGGTGCAGCTTCGCTTTCGCTAACCACAGTTTCGCTCGTATCACTGGCAGTATCGTCAACGGTTTCTGGTGTTTTATCACAGCCCGTCATGAACAACAGCGCCGCAAGCGTGCTACTAAGTAGTGAGGATTTGACAACCGTATGAGCAGTAAAAAATGGCATAAATAACCTAAAGGTAAATAAAGACGGATTTTGAAACGATAAAGCACACAGAGATGGTTTATCGTTTCGGCGTTGCTAATTGGCAGTATTAGTTGTTAACTACTTATTATCAGCAAATAGCTTGTCTAGTGTCTGCTCAAACTCATGATAGTTCAAGAAATCATAGAGCTCCATGCGAGTCTGCATGGTATCGACGACTTTGTCTTGAGTGCCATCATCTAACAAATGCTGATAGACGTTCAATGCCGCTTTGTTCATAGCGCGGAAGGCAGATAGTGGATATAGCACCATCTCGACACCCACGCTATACAACTGATCAGTGGTATATAGATCTGTTTGACCAAACTCTGTCATGTTTGCTAGTACTGGAATATCGAGTACATCAGTGAACTTGCGATACATCTCGATGTCGGTTAGCGCTTCTGCAAAGATCATATCTGCGCCCGCTTCTTGGAAGGCAACGGCACGTTCAACAGCAGCGTCCAAACCTTCTACTGATAGGGCATCTGTACGAGCCATCACTACAAAGTCAGGGTCAGTTTTTGCGTCCAACGCCGCTTTTAGACGATCAACCATCTCTGAGATACTAACAATTTCTTTGTTAGGGCGATGGCCACAACGTTTTTGCGCCACTTGGTCTTCGATATGTACTGCCGCGACACCTGCTTTTTCCATTTTTCTGATAGTTTGAGCGATGTTAAACGCGCCACCAAAGCCCGTATCGATATCAACCAATAATGGTGTATCAACGGCATCGGTGATACGGCGAGCATCTTCTAGTACATTATCAAGGCTGGTCATACCGAGATCAGGCAAACCAAACGAGGCATTGGCCACGCCAGCACCGGAGAGGTACAACGCTTGATGACCAACTTGGGTCGCCATCATCGCTGTATAGGCGTTGATAGCGCCTGCAATCTGTAATGGTTGGTTGTTATCATTTTTTTGAGTGAGAGCACTGCGAAAGCGCGCGCCTGCTGAAGATGAAATCATTTGATTGTCCTTACATGGAGGGGAAATATTATAATTGTTGTAGCTGATTATACTCAATTATTCGTGCCTGAAAAGTTTGGGTTCTCAATTAATGTTTAATTTAAATAATAATTGTATGTAGTATTTTTAATAGTATTTATAATTCAAATAGCATTATGCATTTATTGGTAATTTCTTATAGTAAGTATTCATATTGCTTAAAATTGCAGCTTCTAGAACGTCATGGTTTTTACATTTGGTTACAATTACTAAAGCTGTATTATCTAATTAATATAGTTACACTCACTAAAAAGCCCCAATAGCTAGGCTATCAGGGCTTATGTTTTGCTTAAATAAAATTGTTAAGCGATGAGTTTTATATTAATCAAAAGGTTAAGCAAATAGACCTGCCATATTGGCCAAGAACAATAACGCGAAACCTGCTAAGAATATCAAGCCTGCGATAGACAAAGCATTCATACCTGCTGACAGTTTCTTATGCTTTTTAACCAATGAGTAGTTTAACCAACCGAAAATAGGCGCAGAGACGAACGCCGATATCATGGCAAACTTAAGCATAGCGCCTAATTGTCCTGTGAAGAAAGTGATAATTACTAGTCCGCCACCGATAGCATAGGTCGTCCAAAAAGCGATCTGCTTTTTATTGATTTCGCTTTCACCTTTTAGCAAGCGCCAGCATTCAGCATTAGCGCGTCCATAGCCATCAGCACAGGTGATGGTCGTGCCGAACATACACATAAAGGCGACGAAAGCGACTAGCAATCTCGACCATTCACCAATGGTTGCGGTATACATATTGATCAACTGGTTGATATAAGCCCCGCCGACCAATTCAATCTCTTGTCCTGATCCATACTGGACAAACACACCTAACGATAAGAAGAACAATGCCAATATCGCTGAAACTGCATAGCCAACATTAAAATCTAACAAGCCTTGGCTATGCGTGGTGTGATCTGCTTTGACTTTGGCAGAGGTCCACATAGAGGTAATTGCAGCAAACTCAAGCGGTGCAGGCATCCAGCCCATGAGTGCTACAATGAAGCCCAACGTGGCGAGGTTCCAAGGAGAGGCCGCCACAAAATCTACTGCCATAACGGTTGGCTTACCAGCTGCAATAATGACCGCAGCGACGGTGGCCGTGGTAAGCGCAATCATAATCCACTTAGTCACACCATCGAGCAATTTATAATGCCCTGCAATCAAAAAGAACCAAGAGACCGCGACGATAATGAGAGATAACGCCATTGTCGACAGACCAAGTGAGGCTGGCAACATAAAGCCCAAGATCACGGCCGCAATAAGTGAGACCGCACCCGTACTAATAACCGCTGACAAGATAGAAAGAATAAAATATACCCAAAGATATACCTTTGAGCGTTTGGCATAGCCTGCAATCAAACTCTCGCCAGTATCGTAGACGTAGTCAGTTGCGAAGCGAAAAAACGGATACTTAAACACGTTAGCCAATACAATCATAATGGCCAATTGCCAGCCATAGATAGCACCCGCCTGTGTTGATGAAATCAAATGCGAACCACCAATGGCAGCAGTCGCCATCAAAATGCCTGGGCCAAAGATGCGCCAGCTAAAGCCCTCTTGTTGCGAGGCAACGCTATTGTCAGGGGTACTTGGGTTATTGAGTTGTTGTGTGGACATGAATACCTCGAAATGGTTAAAACAGCAAATTATCACTTACCTGTGTCAGCTTGCCAATGATCATGAAAGAACGTCCTATAAATCGTCTAAATATAAAACGATTTACATCGTATCGACTTTATCACACCAACACTGTCTAGGAGAATGATTATTCTAGTTATTATTACTATTTGTTTGCATTGCTATTCTTGTTAGTTAGCATACTTATAAAATAATATCAATATTTAAAATGAATTATTTTTGGCGGTTCTTTATAACACAATATTCATCGGATATCTGCCCATTTAGGCCTGTGACACAAAATTTTGCTGCCGATAAGTAATGCCGCGCTGTTCGTAGACGTGATAAATGGCTGTGAGCAAGTCAGGTATTTTTGGGTGTACGAAGTCTTTAAGGGTGTGCAAATAAATAGGGGAGGTGACATTTTCATGAACCAAACGTTGGTAGCTGATCTGTTCCGTACGTACGGTTTGCAAGCTGGCAGGCACCAATGTAATGCCTTCTCCTGCCGCGACCAGTCCCAATGCTACCTGCAAATCACTGACTGTCGTGGTCATAAAAGGTGAGATGCCATACTGGGCAAAAAGATGTAATAAAGGCTCAGTAATAGGCTCGCTAGACGCTGCTTCATGAGTAGCAGTACGGTTGACTCTACTTGTAGATAACTTGTCGTTCGCTTGGATTGCTGCCTCTGTCGTCACCGTGGACGATACTGGCAAATGTGTTTGATGGTATAAAATTAAGCGATTGTTCGCTAGGTCTATCAAGCGTTGCTTGCGTACATTGGCAAGCGGGTGTGATTTTGGCAATGCCACCACGTAGCGTTCATGACGTAGCAGAATCTGCTGAATCCATGGATCTTGATGGGCAAATCGGCCAAAGCCAATATCAATCTCACCAGACTTGAGGGCATCCATTTGTTGATATGAGCTAATGTCTTTTAAATTAACGTCGATATCAGGGCTAAACTGTTTAAGCGTGGCAATGATTTCAGGCAACAGGCCGTATAGTACTGAGGGCACAAAACCTATATTTAAAACGCTGCTGGGTGCTGATAGGCGCTGAGTCATACTAGTCACGGTATCAATCTCGGTCAGTATGGTGCTTATTTTATCGTAGAAAAAACTGCCCGCTTCAGTCAGATGTAGTGGCCTGTGGTAGCGATCAATAAGCACCACGCCCATGTCAGTCTCTAACTGTTTTAGCAATCGACTCAGGCTCGGCTGTGACAGTCCTGTTTTGGTAGCGGCAGCGCTAAAGCTGCGCAAATCTGCAACCGCGATAAACGCATTAAGCTGTTTTAAATCCATACTATTGAGCCTGTCATAGTCTATGTTGTCTTCATGATATTTGTTTTTACTTCTTATTTATCCTGTAGTTGAAGACAATTTGCACAAATATTCGTGACATTAAAAAAATTGTGCTTGAAGATAATGGTATGAGCAACTATATTGAGTGCTGATAACACTGTTACACTCTAGCAAGAAAAATCAAAACTTCATCTTAGCAGTCATTTAATGCCAGTAGAACAAACTGGTTTGGTATTATTCTATGAGCGACGAAAAAGAAGACATCGGTACTGATTTTGACGAAAAATTGGCTAAAATCGTTCACCAGAAGTCGCGTAAGCGTAACAACAATGATATCTATGAACGTTTTATTAGTCGTGTTCATAGCTCTGAAGATAGTAACAGAAAAAATTCGAAACCATTGGAAGGCGCACAAAAACTTCCTGCTTTTGAACCATTAAGTACAGAAGAGTTACAGCTGTTTGAAGATCAAAATATCGACGAAGGATCAAAAGTAAATGCAACTTTTGATTTTTCAAATCAAAATGTATCACAAACTCATATACCGAGCACAGAGGATGACGACTATAGTAGTGTTAGTGATGTCGGTTCACATACTGCAGATTCAGAATACACAGAAAATAGTAACGATACGGACTTGCCTGCTGCTACCGCCCATTACAGTGAACCTACGACAGGTATCATGTCTAACAATGAATCTATAAATATTGAAGACTTAGTAGAATCAACCTCTGCTGAGGAAGTAGTAACCAAAAGCAATGTAAAGAGTAGCAAAAAACTTATCGTTATTGGTATAGTTGTTGGCTCAATAGTATTGTCTACTATTATAGTGATGCTTATATTTTCAGGAATATTATCAACTTCTGCTGTTGACGATAAAGGTAACAGTGCTGATACTCATGTAGAGAAAGACAGTACACCAGTTATTGACACTGAGACAATAACACCTGTCGAAAGCCAAACAGTTACTGATGACGTTGACCTTATAAGTGAGCAACCAGCATCCATCCAGCAGAGTGCTTCAGATAATAGCAAACCAGACATGCCAGCTGCTAATGAACTAGAGTTGAATCCTGAAAACTCTACAACAGGAGACGATGTTGCTGTTTCGGGAACTGAGGAAGCTGCTATTACCTATGATGATTTTAGGCAAGAGTCACAAACCACATTGTATAGAGAAACTAACGATTAGAATGGTGATGTTTAGTTGAACCCATTAGAAAACACATAGAATACACGGTCATGTGCCGTTGATAACGTGAGTTGAACTGGTACGTAGCTATGAGTAATTTAAACAACATTAGTAGCGGTAGTGCTACTAAATCAAAAAACATTAGACCACGCAGGCGTTTTTTCTTTATCGCCAGCATGGTCTTTATTGTTCTACTAGCTATGTATCTATTTGACCGTAATGCTTCTACGCTATCTCAAGCATCGTTCACTAATAACGTTTTAACGGCAAGCAATATTGCGACAAAAAGCAGTTTTAATAACATTCCATCACAATCGTATAGCCAAAGCGACTATGTAATCTCTGATATTTATCAAGAGAATGATGTCATTAGTTATGATGACTTCAAACAAGAAGCTCAAAATGTACTATTTCGTGATGAAGGACAGCTTAAACAAGCTGCCTATAGCACACATGGTATTACGCCTACCATTAGCATTGAAGACTTTAGAGAAGCGCATAAAACTTTATATCGTGAATCCAGTTATTAGGGCTGCTATTAGCGCTATGTTATATTGATAGCTATAAATCAGTAAGTGAATAATATTAAGCCCTATTTCTCCTCTATAAACATAAGAGAAGAGAAATGGGGCTTTTTTGTGGGCTCAGTGCTCCATGCTTTGCTGTATGTCATCTGTCGCGCTCAACGCAACCGCTACGAAAGCGGCAGCCGTTGCACTGTGATTGGTCTGCTTGTATTGGATATGCACGGGTATGTGTGTGCTGACGTTGTTTAGCATCATAAAGTGACAGCCATCGCTATACAGTTTGCGTACGCAATAAGGCGCAATCGCTACTCCTAAACCGGCCGCTACCTCGGTTACCAATGTCTGCATGTGCTTGGGTTGACTGATGATATTGGGCGAAAACCCAGCTTGTCTGCATAGCATGATGGTTTCATCAAATAGACCAACTGCTTCATCACGGTTAAAAATAATAAACCTATCACCTTTCAGCTGCGCCAAATCAATGGTTTTTTGATTGGCTAATGCATGGCTCTGGTTCACAATCGCCACCAATTTGTCGATATAAATACTATGGCTGATAAAATCGTCGGCAATAGCGCTCGGCAATGGTCTTGAGAAAGCAATATCGATGCGGTCATTGTTGAACGCTTCTATCTGTTCGGTTACCGTCATCTCAAATAATGACATATGCACATGTGGAAATTTTTCTTTATAACTGCGTACCAGTTTAGCCATAAAGGCCAAACAAGCTGAGCTTAGATGCGCAATATTGAGTGTGCCGACTTGCCCATCATGTGCTCGTTTAACTTGTGTCTTTGCTTGTTCTACTAAGGTCAAAATAACAGCAGCGTCTTTTAGTAGTTGCTCGCCAGCGGGTGTAATAGTCACCTCACGAGAAGTACGGTTAAACAGCACAACGCCTAACTCTGTCTCTAACGATGAGATATGGCGACTGATGGCAGGTTGTACGGTATACAGCTCACGCGCCGCTTCCGAAAAACTCTGGTGCTTGGCCACGGCCATAAAGCTTTTGAGTGTTTTTATATCCATACCATCAATCCCTTTTATTAATATCTTTCATCAAAATCTTGCTCAGTCTTGATTTTTAATCTATACAGTATTTTTATGGATTCAATCACATACTATCATTTTTGTTATGGCTTGATAGATTCTATACTTGCGGCATGATTTACTAAGCCGAACAGTTATATCCGTAATAGATATCGAAACGACTAGGGACACATATGAACCAATTAAAAACCGCAGGTAGTCTTACCTTACTGTGTATTGCCAGTTTGACCATTATGGTCGGTACATTACTGGCACCCGGCTTGGTTAGCATTTCGGTGGGCTTGGGTATTACCGACAACAGCGTGCTATTAATTACCTTACCCTCATTAGGTGCGGTGGTATTTGCGCCACTGGCTGGCAAGTTAATCGATAAATATGGCGCGTACAAACTCTTGATGATTGGGTTGTTTTTATACGGACTTGCAGGTGCCAGTGCTTATCTTTTACATGGGCCCGCGCAGGTGTTTAGCAATCGGTTTTTATTGGGCGGTATAACGGCGGTCGTCATGGCGAGTTGTACGGTATTAATCTCTACGTGGTATCAAGGCGAAGCTCGCTTAAAGATGATTGCCAAGCAAGGGATGTCCATTGAGCTGGGCGGGGTCATATTCTTATTTTTAGGGGGCTTTCTTGCCTCACAGTTTTGGGCATTGCCGCTGTCGATTTATTTGATTGCGTGGGTGTTCTTAGTCATGCTACTGCTGTTTGTACCACGGCATCATGCAGCTACAGCAGAGAATACACAGATTGCTGAAGACGATAGCAAAACTATCATTAGGGGCCTATCTCTAAAAAATGTGTATCTTATCTCAACCTTAGCGATGACCATCTTTTTCACCTCAACCGTGTTACTGCCCATCACCATGCATGAGTTGAACTATAACGAATCGCAAATTGGTCAATTACTGGCCTTTATTTCTTTGGTGGCGGTCGTTACTGCAGGCTTTATGCCAAAAATAATCAAATGGTTGAATGAACCTAAAGTATTGGCATTGGCCTTTTTCGCATTTGCGCTGTCGTATATTTGCTTTACGCAAACCAGCACCTTGCTATTAACATTAGGCGCACTATTGATCGGCATTGGATTTGGCTTTAGTATTCCGCTGTTGAACCATATGACCGTCGAGCTAAGTGCTACTAACGTACGAGGCCGTAACTTATCTTACTTTACGATGGCGGTGTTTTCGGGGCAGTTCTTCACATCATTTATGGAGCACATGCCAGGCGGCGCGCACAACGTGTTTATTATGTGTAGCGTGTTCAGCGTCATTATTAGTATGATTTTATTTGTGAAAGGTCGCAAAGCTGCTTGATAGAGCGTTTATGCTTTCTATAAGGGAACATGAAGGGAAGCAGCTTAGAGTCATCAACAGACACCGAGGCCAAGTACTGATGCTGTTGCTCTTGCTATTTATATTACAATCACAGCATCAGTTAGCTTGTGGGTCGTGTTAAGCCAGTTGCTTTTTGAGCGTTCGTAAACGGCTTTTAAATTCTGAGCGGTCAACATAACAGCCTTTGAGACGACGCTCTCCGACGTTTTCATCAAAGGCGTTACGCCCATGCAGGACTCGGCGGTTATCAAAAACCACCATTTGACCAGATGCTAGTTTTAATTCAATTTTATAGCGACTGTCTTTTAATCGAGCCATCAGCTCTCGATAAGCAAGATAGTAGTCATGCATTACGTCACTTGGTAAATCGAAAACATCTGCAAGATGGGCGTTGTATTTGATTTCGACAATATTGCCAAAGTTGTCTAGATTGATGACAGGGTGGTGCTCAAGGATATCATGGGCGCTGTCATGAAACCGAAAGGGGATGGCATATTCGGCCAGCAAGCGAAAATACTCAGGCTGTTCTTCTCGTAACCCTTCTAACACCTTTAATCCGTCTACGAAAGTAGATTCGCCGCCTATGCTTTCATTACTCAAAAAATGCAAGAATTGATAGCCTGGAGGCAACTCCTGATTTGGCAAGTCGGTATGCAAAGGTAATGAGAGCGAGGTATAAGCCAAATTGATCGGCGACTTTTCTGATATCACATCAAAGGTCATACCGAAGTTAGTCTGCCGCAGATAATCGACTCGCATGGCAGTCTGTACGCCAGCATCAGAGTCATCTGGCATATTATCAATGATAGTAAGCCCATATTTATCCAGCGCACTCATCCACTCATATAAAGCACTGTCACTGGTCATGATGCTCTGCTGGTCATACATGGGGATGTGGTCAATAAACGTGCCATCCCAACTTTCATAAGGACTGCTATGGTCCTTGGCCAATGCACTAGAATACCCAAACTCACGTAACCAACTCTGATCAAAGTGACTGATATGCGCTTGTTCTGACCATTCAATCGTTAGCGTTGTCTCATCAAAAGAGACGGATAGTGGATGGATATCTTTTGAGACACTCAGTAAATCAAAGCTACGCTCGCCAGTGTGCGGATGAAAAGCCGATGGGCAGTTATCACGCAGCCAGATATAGTGGTGCGTACTGTCGATACCATCATTCCAGCGTATTTGAATAGCGCGGTCAATGAGTGCAACGGATTCTATATGGCAATCAATTGCTGCGATGTCTAAAGATGGTGTTGATTGAGGCGTTTCCATTGGAGCAGACCCTACATATACATGAAGTAAAAATATATTTTACGGTATCTTGTTCGGATCGGTTATTCAAACAATGAATTACGAATCACCTAATAGGCAATATCAATCAACGCAGTACTAAACTGCGATTGATATCTGGCGAGATATTTTCTGAAGGGTTTTAAATAATATTCAGGCTTCGCGAACGAAGCCCTAATATTTGCGATAATTGGTATAAGCTTTTTGTTTATTCGAAAGCTACTTATCGAAAAGCTACCTTAACCAGTATTTCGTAACCCTGCAGCTAGCGCATTGATACTACGGATTAATGGATCTTCTACATTAAGGTCGCTATGTGCCGAATCGTTCAGGGTGTCCTGTTGTCTGGCACGCTTTAATAGTTCAATCTGGATATAGTTAATAGGATCTAGATAAGCGTCTCGCCATTGCAGGGATGAAGCAAGGTTTTGCTGATTGGATAATAAAGAATCTTGCTCAAGCAGAGAGTTTAATCCTGAATTGGTCAGCGTGTGTTCATCGGTGACCGCTGTCATGATTTTTTCGCGTAACGGCTCATCATCACACAGTTGGCTATAAGCCTCTGCGATATTCATATTGGCTTTGGTAAAAGCCATCTCGATATTACTGATAAATACGCTAAAGAAAGGCCAATGCTGATTCATCTCTTTCATCAATGCTTCGTCTTTTTTGACGCTATCTAGCGCACTACCGACGCCATACCAAGCAGGTAGGGTAAAGCGTGCCAATGACCAGCCAAATACCCAAGGAATCGCTCGCAATGTGGTCTTACTTGGTAGGCCTTTTTTGCGATGGGCAGGACGGGAGCCAATGTTTAATAGAGAGATTTCTTGTACTGGGGTAACCTCGGAGTAGAACTTATAAAACCCTTCGGTATGATCGGTCAGCTCTCGATAACGTTGTTCACCCGAGTCTGCTAGGCGTGCAAACAGCGCTTCATACTCTGGCAACTCAGTCGGTTGCACCACAAACCTTGTCGAGCAGGCTTTGAGGGTGCCTGTGATAGCCATCGTCAGTTCAAACACAGCAGTATCCGTATTGGCATACTTGGCATAGAGCACTTCGCCTTGCTCAGTCACTTTAATCTGACCATGTAGTGTACCAGCCGGCTGTGCAGCAATGGCTTTGTGCGTTGATCCACCGCCACGGCTGACTGAACCACCACGACCATGGAACAAGCGTGTTTTTATACCATATTGCTCAGCAATACTATTAATGGTCTGCTGGGCACTATACAACTGCCATGCAGAAGTGATAATACCGCCATCTTTTGATGAGTCTGAATAACCTAGCATAATCTCTTGCGTGTTGTCCGTGTTCCGTAGCAGTCCACGATACAGTGGATTATCTAATACGGCAGGCAAGATTTTATCGATATTTTTGAGATCTTCGATGGTTTCAAATAATGGTGCGACAGGTAAGTCAGCAGACAACTGACCTTCGTCATCAATTCTGCATAAGCCTGCAAACCGCATGAGCAGCAATACTTCTAGTAGCTGGCTAGCATTATTGGTCATCGAAATCACATAGCTACCAAAAGTAGCCTGTCCCACCAGTTTGCGTAGAGTAGCGACCGAATTCATCAGTGACAATTGTTCACGCGTTTTGTCTGTCAGGTTATCAGTATAGATAAGCGGCGTGCCTGGTTTTTCTAGCAAGCGCGTCAACCACTCTTGACGTTCGGTTTCGCTTAGCGCTTGATAATCAGGCAGGTTGGAGGCACTGGCAAAGATATCGGCAATCACTTCGCCATGGTATGACGACTCTTGACGGATATCGAGCGCCGCCAAATGAAAGCCGCAAGTTTTGACCAAACGAATGACATCTAGCAGTAATCCATCGCTGTGTGCCGTATCATGTGTATTGACACTTTGACGGATAATGCGCAGGTCTTCTAGTAACTCTTCTGGATTGCGATAAGCATCTTTTTCGGCCTCGATATCCGTACCTTTGCTTTGAATGCGGCGATTGGTGGCTTTGACTTTAGTCAGAATGATAGAGAGCAAGCGACGATATGGCTCATTGCCATAGTCATCTAGGTTATAGTCAAACACACGCTGATCGAGCTCATCATAACTTTTGATTTTGGCATATACGTCAGGTGAGACGGTGACAATGGTGTCACTATGAATCAGCTGTCGGCGCAGTTTTTTGAGTAGTACTTGATAGTGACGCAGCACGGTATCCGCATGCATCAATACAGCAAGTTCTGTGGTCTCAAAAGTCACAAAAGGATTGCCATCTCTATCACCACCAATCCATGAACCAAAGCTCATAAACGCAGGCAGTGGATAGTCTGTAAGCTCCGGATAGATATCGACAATGGCTTTTTTGATATTACGATACACTTTAGGAATGGCATTGAACAAACTGGCATTAAAGTAATGCAAGCCATTGTTAATCTCATCATATACCAACGGCTTACGGGTGCGCACTTCGTCAGACGACCATAATAGATCAATCGTTTGCGCAGTTTGTTCTTTAGCTTGCTCGTAGGCGAAGCTGTTTTCAGACACGTTATTTAAAGCGTCGCTATGCGTGAATAGACTTTGTAAGATATTCATCGTAGTACGGCGACGCGCTTCGGTAGGATGCGCCGTAAATACAGGTGTAAACTTCAGCTGATCAATCAGCTCTTGCATTTGAGCAGGCTCAATATTGCGTTCACGACACTCAAGTAAGGTACGACGAAATGATCCTTCCCAGCTTTGCTCAGATTGCATACGCTGCGCGTGACGCTGCTCACGCAAGTAATTCTCTTCGCTTAGATTGGCTAGGAAAAAATAGATAGAAAAGCCGCGTATGACGTTTTTTAAGGTTTGATTGTCTAAAGAAGCAATAAAATCGATAAGCTGCTGTTTATGTGTCTCATTCGGCTCACGACGCTGTTGAATAAAGCCTTTGCGCAGCGTCTCAATCGTATCTAGCGTCTGCTCACCAGATTGGCGAGAAATAGCATCACCTAATAATGAACCCAACAAGCTGGTGCGTTTACGTAGTACGTTGTTATCTAGTGTCATCTTCAACCTTCCTATCAAATGAATGGATACAATACTATGGTTATCTTATACGTAATATCCTTATGGTTTTTTGCAATTTAACATAAATAGGTGAGGCCTGCTTGATGTTGATAGCAACTTTTTTACTAGTAGATACTGGCAGACCTCTAATGCACTATTATTAGAGCGATTTTTTATGACCATGCTCATTGCTATATTCTATCCAAAAGTCCGCATTATCCACTCCAGCCTTTCTAGGGTCAAAGACAGGGTTTATACCTAATTTCATCTGCTCGTCGTAGTCTTTTAGAACTTTTATAGCAACTTCACTTAGCAGTAAAATGGCAATGAAATTCAAGTAGCACATACTGCCAAACCCTATATCACCTAACGCCCACATCATACCGATTGACTGAACACTACCAGTGAAACAAACGATTAAAAAGACCAGTTTGAGTACATGCTTGAGAATGGGGTAGCGCAGTTTATTGTCCAAATAGACCAACGTAGTTTCGGCAATATAGTAATAAGCAACCAAGCAGGTGAAGGCGAATAAGAAGATAGCAATCGCAACAAAGCCACTTCCATACTGGTTGAAGACAGTAGATACAGCTGCTTGGGTAAATGCCGTGCCAGCTTCAATACCCGGCATATTATCAACTAGGGTTATACCTTCAGGGGTCACCACGTTATACATGCCAGTTGATAGAATCATTAGCGCTGTTGCAGTACAGACAAGCACCGTATCGATGTAGATAGAGAAGCTTTGCACTAAGCCTTGTTTAGCAGGATGTGATACTTCGGCTGCCGCTGAGCTAAAGGTCGCCTCGCCAGCACCCGCAACGTTTGAGAAAACAGCACGGCGTACGCCCCAAGAGATAGCAGTTCCAACCATACCACCAAACACTGCATCCATGCCAAAAGCGCTCTTAAAGATAAGAGCAAACATTGCAGGGATATTTTGAGCGTTAAATGCCAATACAATTACCATCATGAGGATATAACCAATTGCCATGACAGGTACGACTTTTCCTGCAAAATTAGCAATACGCTTCACACCGCCAAATATAATGATACCTAAGAGTACGACAAGGATAATTCCTGTTACAACAGGCGGTATATTAAATGCTGTATTAAAAGAGTCCGCAATGGTATTGGCCTGAACACCAGGCACTAACACGCCGTAAGATAGACAGGTCACGATAGCGACGATGATAGCAAAAGGTTTTAGCTTCAATCCTCTTTCAATATAGAACGGGGAGCCGCCACGATATTGATCACCGACCTTATGTTTGTATACCTGCGCTAAGGTAGACTCAATAAAAGCGCTAGCACCGCCTAGCACGCCCATGACAATCATCCAAAATACCGCTCCAGGGCCGCCTGCTGCAATGGCTGTTGCAACCCCAGCGATATTACCCACACCAATACGTCCTGATAGCGCCATACAGAAAGCTTGGAAGGAGCTAATCCCTGCTGATGAACTTTGTTTGTCGAACAACAGCCTAATCATTTCTTTGAAATAACGGATTTGTACAGCACGAGTCATAATCGTAAAATATATGCCGACACCTAACGCAAGATAAACTAGGGCGTCACTCCAAATATACCCGACGATAGTATTGATGATATTTTCCATAACTTTACTTCCTTGTAGTGTTTTCGGTTATGCTGACTTGGGCGTGGATAGCGGGCAATGTCAGTTTTTAGTTCACCAACCAGATAGTTTTGGTTTGGGTATACTGGGACAACGCCTCTAAGCCATTGTCACGACCGCCGAAGCCAGATAGTTTATAACCACCAAAAGGTGTCGTAATATCGCCCTCAGAAAAACCATTAATCGAGACGGTACCAGCTTTAATAGCGGATGCCACGCGAAATGCGCGATGGATGTTTTGTGTATAGAAGGAAGCGGCAAGCCCATAATTACTCTGATTGGCGAGCTGAATAGCTTCCTCTTCGGTTTCAAAACTTGTGACAGCTAAAAGTGGACCAAAAACTTCTTCTTTAAACAGCGTCATGTCTGGGCTGACATTATCAAAGACGGTAGGCTCGATATACCAGCCACTACCGAGTTCATCGTGGATACGTCCACCTGCGATCAAACGAGCACCCTCCGTTTTTGCAGTATTGAGATGTGATATTACTTTCTCAAAATGCGCTTTTTCGATCATTGGGCCAATAGCGACCTCGGGATCATAAGGATGACCAACCTTCCAAGACTGAAGACCTTCTTTTAATAGCGTTAACAACACTTCTTTTTGGCTAGAATGGACAAGTAGGCGTGAACCACAGCTACAGTTTTCGCTCATATTCCAAAAGGCAGCGGATAAAATATGCTCGATGGTTTGTTCATTGATAAGGGCATCTGCAAAGACGATTTGAGGGCTTTTGCCACCACACTCTAAGACCACTTCCTTGAGATTGCTTTGTGCAGAGTACTGTAGAAACAGTCGACCGACTTCGGTTGATCCTGTAAAAGAAACCATATCAACATCCATATGCTGACCGAGTGCCGCACCTACTTCTTCACCAAGCCCACAGACTAACTGCAACGCCGCTTTTGGCACGCCAGCCTCGTACGCCAATTGTGTTAATCGATATGCTGAGAGCGAGGTCAATTCAGCAGGTTTAACAATGACTGAGTTGCCGGTTATTAATGCGGGTGCAACTTTCCATGCATACATTTGTGCTGGGAAATTCCATGGTAGTACCGCACCCACTACACCGATAGGCTCTTGTACCACAAGGCCTAGCGCATCAGCACCAGTAGGAGCAACCTTGCCAAAAACTTTATCAGCTGTTTCGGCGTACCATTCAAAAGTTTCAATCGTAGCGGGTAGGTCAGTGTTGAGACATTCCGTAATAGGCTTGCCTGCATCGACGCAATCTAAGGCAGCTAACTCATCCATATGCTCATGCATTAACTGACACCAACGCTGCATGATAGCTTTGCGCTCTGCAGGAGACATCCGTCGCCACTCACCATGTTCAAAAGCGTCTCGGGCTGCCGTTACCGCCGTATTAACATCTTGCCGACTTCCATTAGCAATACTACCTATGCAAGTATTATCAATAGGGCTGTAGTTAGGGAGTGTTGTCTCGGATACTGGTACTGTAGTATCTATTAAATGGCCTGCCCAAAGCTTTTGGTTGCTGGCGAGTTCGAAGACTTGCGCTGTGGTCATACTCATTAGATTATCCTTTTCTATACAATGGTAGGAACGATAAGAATGGTGCGATGTATCAAGACAGAAGTGCTAAAAATGCCTGAGCATCTTCTTTTGACATATCAGTCAAAGGTAGTCGTACTGACCCAACATTAATGCTCCCGTTAATGCAGCCTGCTTTGGCTTTTTGGTTATAGTTTCCAGACTCCATAGAGTGGATAGCAGGATACATGGCTGTCATCAGCTCCTTAGCATGGTTCCAATCGCCTTTTTGTGTGGCTTCAAACAATGCGACTTGTTCTGCTGGAAATACGTTAGCCGCACCAGCGATCCAGCTCTTAGCACCCCAAAAGAAGAAATCTACTGGTTGGTCATCACAACCACAAACCACTTCAAAGTTTTCAAAATCAGCCTGTAGCATACGTAATGCATGGCTAAAATCGCCGCTGCTTTCTTTGACACCTACAATATTTGGATGTTTGGATAAATGCGCGACGGTTTCAAACGCAATGCTTACACCGACGCGTGCTGGAAAATTGTACATAATGATAGGTAGGTCAGTGGCATCAGCGACGGTTTCAAAATGCGCAATAATACCGTCTTGGTCTGGTAGGCTATACGGATTGGCTGATAACATTAAGCCGTTGTAACCCAAGTTTTTGGCTTGATGAGCAAGTTCGATAGAATGATTGGTCGATAAACTGTTGATACCTGCAATCAGAGTGACTTTGCCTTTGGCAGCATCAGCGATAGTGGTCAAAACCAGTTCACGCTCTGCAGGCGAGAACGTGTAGTATTCACCCGTTGTACCGCAAGCTACGATTCCGGTAACGCCTTTTTCTACGAATACATTGACCAGTTCGGTTAACTTTTGAGTATCGATATCTCCATTAATATCAAAAGGAGTAACGATAGGGACTAAAACGCCATGAATGTTCATATAAATATCCTTATTTGGAAGTAAAAGCCGTTAGTCAGCCATGAGCTGTTAGCGACGTTGTTGGTTCTATGAGTTGTCATAGAGATAAGATGTTCGATTATTATTTAAAAGACTTACGTTTGAAGCGATTTAGACGATAGGCAGTAGGATCTACCATGGCAGTATCGCCAAAATACAAAGCCGCGATCATCTGTGCGCTTACGACAGCTTGGGTCAGACCTAGATGCTGATGACCAAAGTTTAAAAAGACTGAATTACGTCTATCTATGATGGGTAGTGAGTCTGCTGTAGAAGGTCTAAACCCCATCCATTGCGTATTACTATCACTATTTAGTGGGGTCTTTAGCATTGCTTGAGCTTGTTTCAACAATATGTTCGCACGGTTCATGTTTGCTGGCGCCTCAAGTCCTGCATACTCAACAGTGCCAGCCAAGCGCAGCCCTTTTTCCATTGGTGTCATAATAAAGCGACGGTCCATGCTAGAAACAGGAATGTTGAGACGCTGACTTTCGTTAGGAAGCATTAGATGATAGCCACGCTCTGTATCCATTGGTACTGAGACGCCTGTTAGCTGTTTGGCTAAGGCTTTAGAATGCGCCCCTGCTGCGAGCATAACTTTGCTGGCATGAAGCTGCTTTTGTGTCGTCGTCAAACGAATACCATCAGTTATTACTTCCGCGCTCAGAACACGGCAATTTTCATAAATTTGACCACCAAGCGATCTAAAAATAGTGCTTAATTTATGGGTAATGGCTTCTATATTGGTGATATGACCTGTCTTTGGAAAAAACAAAGCACCCAGTTGATTATCTTTTAATGCAGGCTCAAGATCTGTCAGTGCTGATTGTGAGAGTAGGTTGTTAGAAACCCCTAAACTGTTTAAACGTTGACCGTGTTCAGTCAGAACCTTTAGACTGTTGGGCGTCTCTGCGGTTAATACAGATCCTTGTATTTGTACCCAAGAATGTAATCGCCACTCTTTGGCAAAATCTTGCCAAGCTTGAAGGCTGTGTGCATTTAATGCCAAAAGCGCTTGGTGACTGCGTGCAAATGGTTCGGTACGCATATTAAGTAATAACTTGAAGGCCCATGGTGCTAAGCGTGGAAGGTAGCGCCAATCTATACGCAGAGGTCCTTCAGGGTTGAGTAGCATGGCAGGAACATGTCGCAAGATACTGGCATCAGCGATAGGGAAAACCTGTTCAGTGGCAATGTGACCTGCGTTGCCATAAGTTGCACCGCGACCGATTTTATCCGCTTCCAAAATCGCAACTTTTACCCCACGAGACTGTAGGGTAACCGCAGCACATAGCCCGATAATGCCACCACCGATGATATGTATATCAAACACTTGTGTGTCCATGAGAGTCTCGCTTTTCTGACCTTGCTGAGCAGTGATTGGTTACTTCCTAAAAGCTATATAAACTGGTATCTATAAAGAAATACCCCATTTGAACGGATCGCTGTCTTGAACGATGAGAGAGGTCTCTGCACATACGTAGGCGTACCCTCGGATCGTGGGGATAATAGTATTGATAGGGTGGTTATGAAGAGGGCTATGATTACTAAGTACATCAATAGGCTGATAGCTGGCACTAAAGACACTGCCAATGATGCTTTGTTGATACCAAGTCTCACCAGGTGCGAGTACATTGTCTGCGGCTAAGCAAGCCAATTTGGCACTGGTTCCAGTACCACAAGGAGAGCGATCGTAGGCAGATCCAGGGCATAATACGAAGTTTTTGCTGTTAGTGCCGGCGAGATCGCTCTTGCCAAACAGTTCTATATGATCAATTTCGCCATTGTTAGCGCCCATGATTCCAGACTTATGAAGTGCTTTTTTGATCTTTATGCTAAATTGAGTAAGCGCCTCAACATTATTGGCTTCAATAGCTTGCTTATGATCGTTGACTAAGAAAAACCAATTACCACCCCAAGCGATATCTCCATAGATAGGACCGATATCAGGTACTTGAACTTCTACTTGTTTTTGGTAGCGATAAGAGGGGACATTCTGGACGCTACAACTACCATCATCATGTAAGGTTGCTTTAACTAGGCCTACGCTTGTTTCTAGATAGTGATCACCAGCGGTTATTTTTTGTTGATAAGCTAAAGATGCAATAACGCCGATAGTGCCATGGCCACACATACCTAAATAGCCATGATTATTAAAGAAGATCACGCCAGCCGTGGCACGAGGATCAGAAGGCGGGCACAAAAGCGCTCCGACAAGCACATCATTACCACGAGGTTCTAAAATAATGCTTTGACGCAAATGATCGAAATTCTGTTTGAAGTCTTGAAGTTTTTCTTGAATAGTTTGTCCGCTAAGCTCAGGAAATCCTGCATATACCATACGAGTAGGTTCACCGCCAGTATGCGAATCAATAATCTTAAGAGTAAAAAGCGTATCAAACATGACTGCCTACCTGATTCATCCGTGAGTTAATATACTGTTAGCGTTATCCATAAATGAACAAGGCGTAAATATAGAATGACGTTTTTCAGAAAAGCAGTCTTGATGTTTTTATATGAATAAATGCGTATTTCTGCACAGGTTATAAAGATATTTAGGAGTATAAATATGGTGTAGCACCCTAAAATACCTGAAAAGCTCAACGACAAGCTTGAGATGCTATATGGGAATATACCGATGCGGCCGTTAGTACTAGAAGCACCTACAAAACAACTGTCAAAACACCTAAAAACTTATCAACCAGCCAATTTTGATGAGTTTGTTGGCAATATATCGTTATTGATGCCTCTGTTTGATACTATGAAAAATGTGGTGTTTTTTGTTAAAGATGACCAAGCATGCTATCGATTAGTCAGTAAAACGCTCATTAGACGTAGCGGGCTTAAAAACAAAAAAGCACTAATAGGACTGACTACAGAACAAGTGTTTTTGAAGTCTCAAGGCAAGGATTATCTCAATCAGGATCTGAGAGTGTTAAGGGAAGGCAGGGAGATTGTTGATAAGTTAGAACTTCATAGCTATGCATCAGGACAGCTAGGATGGTGTATCACGCAAAAAATCCCCGTCTATGATGTAGAAAATCATATTGTAGCAATGGTAGGTATATCAGTAGATATTGATGAAGATAACGAGCGGATATTACGCAAACACGCTCGATTGGCAAGCGTAGATCAATACGTACGAGACAATCTTGATCAAAAAATCAATATTGGCGAATTGGCGAAATTGGCAAATCTTAGTCAATCGCAATTGGAGCGTACCTTCAAAGCAGTGCTCAATATGTCACCCATTCAGTTTGTACAAAAAATGCGCTTAGAGCATGCCATTCGACTATTAGCGAATCATAAGCTAACAGTAACTCAGGTCTCTTTAAACTGTGGATACGGTGATCATAGTGCCTTTAGTCGACAGTTTAAGCAGTTTACTGGCATGTCTCCTGTGAGCTTCCGTAAAATACATTTCAAAGAACCATAAATAAAAGCAGAAAATATGGTTCTTGACTCTAAAATAACTCTCTAACGACTCCGAAGATTATCTATATAATCTGCCCAATCTTGCATCATCTGTACCCTAGTATCGATTTCATCAAGTCTGTTGTAAGCTCCGCCATGTGTGTCTTTTATCCTGTGACCTAGCTGTAACTCTGTGACGATGTCAGAATAGCGTAGCTCAGGCTGTTCCATGAGCAAAGTTTTAGCCGATGCTCGAAATCCATGCGAACATTGCACGTCTTTGTATCCAAGCCGGTGGAATATCTGTACCAACGTCGCTTTACTAATATAAGCATTGCTTGAACCGCGCATCGAGGCAAATATATATTCCTTATGCCCAGTAATTGACTGGATGTTTCGTAATCGCGTAATCACTTGCGCGGCCAAGGGAACAACTAAGTGCGAGACCATATCGTCACGACCTTCGCCTTTAGTCGGGGAGAATGCCCATGTATTGTTGTCCCAATCGATGTCACCCCAACGCATTGAGCGCAGATCGATGCTACGTACAAATACGTAAGGTAATAAGTTCATCGCCTCTAATGTAATCTTACTTGCACCTCTAAAATTCGACATATCCTTTAAGAGAGTCGCAAATTGGTCTGGCTTGGTGATGGCAGGCAAGTGATTGCCTGAATTGGCAGGTGCAAGCTCACCACGGGTATCAATTGCCACATTTCTATCGCACAACCCTCGAGCAACAGCGAATGAAAATACCTTTTCAGTATACAGACGAGTGCTTGCACCAACGAAAGTCGCTTGGTTATCATTATTCTGAATCGACTCACACACACTTAGTATCATCTCGCTGGTGATATCGTCCATTCTTAAATCACCAATTTCTTGGCACATATATCCTAGACATAAATCCCAGAACTTAAGGGTTGACTCACTGTATGACGGTTTTTTAGATTTACTTTGATTGCGACCTGCTGTTTTGTGTTCTCGCCATGCTTGGGCAATCTCAAAAAATGGTGCATTTTTTAGGTGAGTATATTTATTGGTTTGCTCTTTTTGCTGGATAGCTTTTGGGTCAGAGCCTTTGGCGACCATATCAAGAATGGTGTCTGCTTTATATTTAACCTCATGTAGACTGATATCCTCAATCTTGCCCAACATCATCCTAGGGCGTTTGCCCTCGATATGCGGATGGGAATAACGTAAGTAGTATTCTTTTTTGCCATTTGGATAAATGCGAAGACTTAAGCCAGCTACACCTGAGACACTGACAAAATAATCTTTGTCTCGGCATTCAAGCTTGTTGATATCGTTTGCAGTGTCGATAGCCATAATATATATCCGTCATATGATAATTAAGGTTAATGATAGGTTTATGATTGATGACTTATAAAAAGTCTATTCTGTAGAAAAATATGGAAGTATTGGACACTGTCATGGACACTGGTATCCATTATTATTTTTATTAAAGCCTTATAGAGTAATAGTTTTAATACTTAATTATTCCCAAGTGAACCTTGGGAATAATTATAGCATAGTGACCAAATATTTAGTAAGCCATACGCTGAGAGGGTTACACGGCATTTCTACCAGTTATTTCGATACATAGTTAAATGCGATTATGGTATCCATGATTGATTCGGCAAGGAGTTGAGCATATTTTCCACAAAACACATGCTCCTGTACTCGCACAGAATATAAAAATCAGGGTCATAGTACTGTTCTGTGCAAATTTAGAACGCACCAATTTTGAGGGGTTTATAGAAAATATATAACGAAATGCTGAATATATTAAAAAATATCAATAGATAGCTTATTTATCTTAAAAATAGCTTGGTAACGATAAATAGAGGGCTACTGTTTGTGGGTAGATAAAATTTATCGCTGCGCAAAAGAAAATAGAGTCAATTCTAATAATTTAACAATTCGTCTGTTATTTAAATTTGAAAGGTTATACGTGATGACTTGGGTATAGCGTTTGAAGGCTAGATAAGATTAGAAATATTCGAAGAAGTTATAACGTTTGGCTGAGTTTTTGCAATTTAATCTATTTTGGCAATATTAGAAGATATCTAACCATACAAATGATGGTTATCAAAAATAGGCTATTAGCATATCTATATTAAAGACTTAGCCGGCGGACATGGATAATAAATAAACCATCGCAGACGAATGGCCATGATTATATCGAATAAAAAGCTAATGACACATTTGGAAATAGCCATTAATATTTTAGCGAAGCATAGAACATTGATAACCAGTTATAGAGTGAGTTCAAGTTTTACCATTTAGCAAAAGTTAAAATTGACTGATGAAATGCGCATCCATGAAAATTATGAAGAATAAACCTTAACAGATGTGAACTATGATCCAAAAGATTCGGTTTAATTAGACATGACAAAGTTAGTCGGCGAGAGCTGAACATTTTGGTAGGATGTTTATATCCAGTAGCATTAGAAGTATCTGATAATCCTGATTCTATAACTAGTAAGACCTGAGCCTACTACTTAATAGACCTTATTTAACATAATATACATTATGCGAAAACAAACCAATGGTTTAAGCAGTTAGGCGAAAAACTATTTATACCATGTCATTCTTGTGCCTTAGATCGGATTTAATACTAGTTATAGACTTTTACTAACGACAAGTTTCAAGTAAATGCTGGCGCAACGTTTTGCCATCCCGATCTAAAACCACATCTGCAACTTGGCAATTTTTATCATTGTCATCACATGACAGCTCATAATAAACATCGCTACCTTGTGCCAAGCTAACCTGAACCAATCCTTGATCAGTTATTGAAAACTTTTTGTCTTGCGTATAGTCAGGATCTTGCGAGTTCCAAAGTACATCGTAATCTATATTGCAGGACGTCTGAGTTTTATCAAAATATTCTTGCTCAAGCTGCATCGCTGCTTGCAAGTCAGCATCAGCATATTGCTGCAGCACTACAGGATGACTCATACCTTGGTCATCAATATCTTGTTGGTACATTTTCGTGATAGTCGCAATCTTTATATCAGCCATGGCATTTTGTATCTGATCTACTTTTGATACATCGGCTATGGCGTTACCGACAGTCATCAGTCCTATGGTCAATAGTAATGTCAGCGATTTATATGTTGGCATCTTATTCTCAGCGAGCTTCTGTCCTATAAGTGTTACGACTATTACATCATACCTATATTCGGACTCTGCTGTAGTATCGTATCATTCAGGTTTACTTACCAAAATATCGATTACATAGCGTTTCTATGGTGTTTTTTACCGGTTCCCATGACAATTTATAGTGATGTTTCTTTCGCTAATAACTGTGCTAAGGATGATTTTATGATGACATTACCTGCTTTTTTTAAGGAAAAATCTGCGACATTAGCCTCTAGCAGCCTTCTGTTATTTACGCTAGCTGCGACGGGTTGTCAGTCTGCTTCTGAGTCTAGTGAAGCTATTGTATCTCAGCCAACCAGTAGCTCATCAACACCTAGTAATGCTGATATCAGCCAGCAAACCCTTAGACAGCAAGCGTTACGTATACAGCGCGCACTGGCAAATAAGGATTTTTCTCGAATCACTAATGATATCCATCCAACACGTGGCGTTCGTTTTTCGATGTACGCTTATGTACGGCCTGAGTCAGACAAAGTCTTTAGCCGAGGGCAATTTGCACAGTATTTACAGCAGTCCAACATCCAATTTACTTGGGGCGAAAAAGACGGTACTGGCGATCTATTGGTCATGCCGTTACCTACTTATTTAGATACTTGGGTGGATGGTAAAAAGTTCAACAATGCTAGCATCAATGCCAATGAATTCAAAAATAACGGTAATTCTATCAATAACTTAAAACAGATATACCAAACATCAGATGTTGTAGAATTTTATTATAAAGGCACGGATGAGTATGATGGTATGGACTGGCGTGTTTTGCGCTTAGTATTTGATGAGTATCAAGGTAAACGGTATCTGGTAGCTATCATTAATGATCAATGGACGGTTTAAGGTGTAGAGAAAGATTGCCCGACAACTTTTATAAGACTTGTTTAAATGAGCAGCCTACTCTATCTGGTGATAAATACTATATATATTCGAGAAAATGTATATAGCAGCTTGTACTACATGGTCTTTGGTATAGTTTTTAATGACAAGCTTTGTCAGTTTTAAGCTCGGAACTTTGTGCGGTTTTTTTGATTAATTTTAGCGCTTGTTGTAGCTTGCTTGAGTTTTTATAGAAGCGCTGTTGATTGAGCGTATAGCCTTGTACTAAGTATTCACGTAGCGCTGCGTTGCCCAACGCCTAAATTGCACGCCTTGAGGAGATTTGATTCGTTAGCCTACTGATATAACCACATCTAAGTCATAAAAAATCACCGGACGGTTTGAATTTGCAATATGCATTTTTTGTATATTGCTTTTTTCAGCGATTTCTTCATCTTTTATGGCATTGGCGATATGACGAGAAATTACTGATTGATCACGACCAAACAACTCAGTCATTTGTGTTTATGACAGCCAGACAATCTCTTGCTCAAAACGTACATCTACTTGCGCCTTTCCATCAGCACTTTCATAGATTTCTACTTTTGCCACATTATCACTTATAGTGTTAGTCACCTCAGCTTCCCCAATTCCAATATGCTTATGCTGTCTTGAATACAGCTTACTATCACCATCTCTATAAATATCATTTATAGCGGCGTCTGACGAAAGAATTTCACCATAATCTGATAAATATCCGGATAAGCATCAACCAGCTTTTGTGGCGTTTCAAAAAACACTTCACTCAGAACAGCAAAAAACTCAGCAGGATTGGTTGCGCCATAACGATCAAGCCCTGACTTGCGATGTGTTTGAAAATCTTCAAAATCGCGGCTCATAATTTGTGTCCAGTTTGCAGGATCCATATCAGGTTGCAGTGGCGGAAAGCCATTGACACGGCCATTCATCATATCGAGTTTATGTACGAACTCATGAATGACAACGTTGTGTCCGTCACGTTCGCCTGAGTGCTTGGCATCTTTCCATGAAAGAATAATAGGCCCTCGCAGCCATGCTTCTCCGCTACGGTGCTGAGTGCCTTCGTGGACGATACCAAACTCATCTACCGTGGTACTGTTGCTTTTGTACGAGCCAGGATAAATGATGATGGATGACCAACCAGCATACCAGTCAAGACCTAAGTTCAAGATCGGCAAACAGGCTTGTAGTGCAATAGATTGTCTGACAGCATCGGCAATCTCAAAACCTTGTGCACCAGTGATAGATTTATCAGCCAAAAATAACGTTGCTAGCTCAAATAAATGCGTCATCTCGTCAACACTTAATCTATCGAGTATCACAATACGCTCAGCCGCCTGCATCCAATCAGCATGGGTAAATTCGCTATTATCTAGTATGCGCTGTTCACGCCAATCTTTTATGATGTCAAACATATACGCCACCCCTATTCTTTTAATATTTCGAACACATTGGTATTACTGAATCTGAGTACTGTAACGGTAATCAGTAATACGCATTTATAATTAATATATTGACATGCATAAGCAAAAAACGCTGCTCATAAATGAATTATTGAGCAGCGCAGTCTGACATTCATACATTAAGATTTAAAATTGATATTGCAAGCCTAGTTGTACTGAGCTGTCTTTATTGTCACGTGCAAAGGTTGTATCGCCATTCAGATATGCATAAACGTTTTTATGAACCTTGTTACTCACACTCAGCTCAAAACGTCCATAGTCATCATCTTTATCTGTTTGGGTAATACTAACGTTTCTCGTTTGTCCATCAGCTAAAGACGTTGTCGATAAACTATCTGTTAAACCATCGTCGATCACATGCATGTAAGCGATTTTACCTTGAAGTTTGGCAGGCGTGCCCATCAAATCAAAACCATACTGTAGCTGGTAACCAAGCTCTGAATTCCATGCCTCGCTAGAGGTGCTATCAACCTTTAACGCAGTGCGAGAGTTTGCATTGCCACTGGTATAACCATCTATGTCTGTATCACTGTAATTCAGACCCAAAAATACACCATGCGCGACGTTTTTCTGAATAAGAAAGTTATAGCCAAGCTCATTATATGCGCTAAACACATCGGCATCAGAACTACCGCGTTCGCTATTGTTGATAATGTTTATGCCGTCATTGCCATCCAGTTTTACCGTTCTATTAACGTCCAAGTCATGTTTAGATAAACTCAAAGACGTGGTATTCCACCAAGCCGTGTCTTTGCCGCCCAGTAACGAATAGGCTTGCACACCATAGCTTGTGTCTTTTTTAATACCGTTTTCTACGCTTTTGTTGTTTTGATTGGCTGCTTGTACACCTGCGCCAACACGCCAGCTCGGCTGTACCATATACTCGCCATATAGACCAATATTAGCGCGAGTGCCCTCTTGCACCTCATTAGCATCCACGTAGCTTTGGGAGCCATCTACCCAAACCTGAGTGCGCGACTCGGCATCAAAAGGCTCCGTATCATCAAGAGTATGCAATGCCAAAGCATTGGCGCGTTCTAGCACTGCTGAGTGTGAGTCGGTGGCATTGGTTTTTAACGCGGTGCCCATCGTGTTTTGCAGATTGATGGCGCTCTTGGTTGAGGCGATGATATCAGCATTGGTTTGCTCCACAATCAATCTGCTAATGATACGTGAGTAGTCGCGCATTCTTTGCGCTATGCGCTCTTCACCGAAGGCTGCAGTAAGCACTTCTTCGTTATCTAATGCAGGATTGTGCCACGTATAGCCGCCTGGAATATCTGGGTTTTCAGTTTGCGTATAACCATCATAATCAGGCCCAAGGCTCCAGTTAGTAGCCTCAAATCCGACAACCTGCATGATACTATCAAAAGATTCCTGATCGCTACAGCAGCCAACGCCATAAGGCTCGTATGGCTCTGTCTCACCTGGTGCAATAATGGCTGGATTGACTTCTAGTGTAATACCAAGCGCTTTAGCAATACGCAGTGCGTTTTCACGCAAACTTACATTGGCAGCCACTTCGTTGCCATCATTGTCATAAGCATTTCGCCCTGCATTGGCATACATTTTATCGCCTGTAATCAGACTGTCTAGGTTAATCATACCCAACGCTGTTGATTTTTCCGCGTCAGTGAGCTGATCAACAAACGCCCTTGAACCATTGAGACCGCCCTCCTCTGCACCAAATGCCACAAATTGGATGTCATGCTCTGTCTCAATACCTGTCAGGTTTTTGGTCAACTCAGTTAAGACGCCAGACCCAGAAGCATTATCGTCCAGTGCCTCTAGATTTGCATAGTTTGGATAGGCAACGGCAGAATCATAATGTGCGCCGACAAATAGCGTTCTGTTGGTATCAGCCCTGCCTTTTTGAGTCACGACAACGTTATTACTCGTTAACGTCTGACCTCTGAACAAACCACGAGGCGCTACGAAATCAAACGTTTGACGATTGACTTGGTTGTTACTGCCATCGATGGTCATGCGCTGCTGCATATAATCAGCGGCTTGGACTTCTTTATCGGAACCTGTATAACGACCAGCATAATCACGGGCGAGCGTCAGCGCCGTTTCTGTCCCATAATCACCGTAGTTGGCCTCTGCAAATACTTGCGAGCCTGTAAGCAGTGTCAGCGCCGCAACCACTGAAATCTTAAGCGGTGATAAATTAGTATCCAAACTGCTTCTCCTTGGTTAAAGAACGGTAAACGATACTGAAAAATAACCTAAAATAATGCAGTTTACAAGATAAAAGACATATGTTTGCTTATTTGATTTTTAAGCAGGATGGTGACTCATCAAAACGCTATGTACCTATGTAGTTACCTATCCGTGACTAATACTTACGGATCACTGTTTGGTATTAATTTCCCCCACCATACTGCTGATTTATCGGTTCATTTAGGAATGATTTACTGATACTTAGCTTTGGTTAGGTCAATGGCATCCAACTGTACTTCAACCACACGAAGTGCCATCGTCTTCCAGTCTAGCTCCAGTCCATCGGCGAACACCACATGGTGACTGATACTGACGTACCCATGTACGATTGCCCAAATATCCAACGCTATTTGCCGACGTTGCGTCATACTAGCATCTTCTGATAAATAAGAACCCGCCACCCGAACCAACTTTGAAAATGCGCTATCTCTTGCTGCAATGGCCTCGATAGAGGGCTGATACCCTGCATCAGATTCCCCAAAAATCAGCCTATAATGCGCTTCATATTTCTCGCCTACATTGAGATACCCTAGGCACGCCTCTAGCACTTGCTCTTTACTTGCCTTGCCTTCTGGAATGACATCCATGGCTTCACGAACGAAATTAAACCCTTCTATGTACAGCGCATCTAGTATGCCTTGCTTACCTTGGAAGTGACTGTATATGCCGATGGTGGACAGTCCTGCCCGCTTGGATATAGCGCGTACACTCAAGGCGTCTCCGCCCCCTTCTAAGAAAAGCTCAGATGCGGCGTTTAGTATTTTGGTTCTGGCATCCATTAGATTCTCACTATGTCTTGACAATTATAACAGTGTTATTCTAGTATATAACACTGTTATGCACAAACAATTATGAATTGATTGTATTGATAAAAACTCAACTTAAGAGTAAGGACGCTATGAGTATTCAACAGCTAGAAACGGATTATCTAATCATTGGTAGTGGCGCGGTGGGCATGGCTTTTGCCGATGTGCTGCTCACAGAAACAGATGCTAATATTATTATCGTTGATAAACATCATAAGCCAGGCGGTCATTGGAACGATGCCTATTCATTTGTCACACTGCATCAGCCATCGTCTTTTTATGGTGTTAGCTCGCGTGAGCTTTGCGGCGGTATGATTGATAAAATTGGTTTAAATAAAGGCTTGTCCGAGCTGGCGTCAGGCGCAGAAGTCATGGCGTACTTCGATAAAGTCATGAAGCATACGTTTTTACCAAGTGGCCGCGTGAAGTACTTCCCGATGTGTGAGTACAAAGGCGACGGCAAGTTTTCATCGTTGCTGTCTGATACCAGCTATGAAGTTAAGGTCAATAAGAAGGTCATTGATGGCACTTATTTTAAGACCTCAGTACCAGCGACCCATACCCCAAACTTTGAGATTGCTGAAGATGTTAAGTTTGGCCCGTTAAATGATTTGCCAAGTCTAACCAAACTCCGTGATGGTTACGTGATTATCGGCGGCGGAAAAACAGGTATAGATGCGGTTTTATGGCTACTAGAAAACCAAATTGATCCAGACCATATCACATGGATTATGCCAAGAGATGCTTGGCTGATCGATCGTAAAAACACCCAACCCTCTCGTGATTTTTTCACCCATACTATTGGAGCACAGGCTACTCAGGCAGAAGCGATTGCTGAAGCTAAAAACATCGAAGACCTGTTTAATCGTTTAGAAAAAGGCGGGGTATTAATGCGCATTGATCCAAATGTACGCCCGCAAATGTTCCATGGTGCTACCATTAGTAGTGAAGAGCTGAATCAGTTACGTAGGGTTAAAAACATTGTACGTAAAGGTCGCGTGACTCGCTTAGATACTGACAAGATTTATTTTGGTGAGGACAGCATTTCAACTACCCCTAACACCATGCATATCGACTGCTCTGCACGAGCGGTACCAGTGACAGAGACGTACGATGTATTCAAAGGTGATACTGTGGTGGTGCAAACCGTACGTACCTATCAGCCTGTATTTAGTGCCGCATTTATCGCCCACATCGAGGCCAATTACGATGATGAAACCATCAAAAACGAGTTGTGCCAAGTGGTGCCAATCCCAAATCATGATACGGACTTTTTGGTTGGCCTTGTTAAACAAATGCAGAATCAGATGCGTTGGTCAAAAGAGCCTACGCTACGTGAATGGATGATCAACAATCGCTTAGATGGCTTCACCAAATTGGTACGAGCCAGCGAAGACCCCCCTCCTGAAGAGCTTGCTATTCTTAAGCGTTTAAAAGAAGCAGGACCAAAAGCCGCTGCAAACATGCCCAAACTCATGGGTGAAATCATGCAGATTACGGCAGCGCGTCAAGCCAAAACTGCTAATGCTTAATCCGACAACTATAAAATAAAAAAGGAAATAACCATGCAAGAATTTCAAACCAACAAAGCAAACCTAACCCAAGCTCGCCTGCAAGAGACGCCTATCCATAATCTTGGCGATAGTGAAGTACGTGTCAAAGTTGATCGCTTTGCCTTTACTGCGAATAATATTACTTATGCAGTCATGGGTGACCAATTACGCTATTGGCAGTTTTTTCCGCCAAATGGTGACGAATCTGAGAAATGGGGCATTATTCCAGTTTGGGGCTTTGGTGATGTTATTGAGTCCAATAGCGACGCACTACCTGTTGGTGAGCGCTTATTCGGTTACTTCCCGCCCGCCAATGAATTAATCATAACACCCAAGCGAGTCACGCAGAGCAGCCTGCTAGATGGTAGTGCCCATCGTGCTGAGCTACCACCCGGCTACAACCTATATCAGCGCGTCAACCATGAGCGAGGCTATGACCGCGCCCATGACGATCAGCGCATGCTGTTGTTCGTATTGCACCTGACCTCATTTTGCTTACATGACCTATTGAAGAGTAATGACTGGTTTGGTGCAGAGCAAGTGGTGATTATCAGTGCATCGAGTAAGACCAGTACTGGCTTAGCATATGGCCTAGCTGATAATAAAGACTCACCGCACGTTATCGGCCTCACCTCAAACCGTCATATAGATTTTGTTAAGTCAATTGACGCTTATGACAGTGTGCTTAGCTATGACACTCTTGAGCATATTGATGCAACTAAGCCGACGGTTATTGTCGATATGTCGGCCAATACTGACGTGCTTAGCCGTCTACATAGACACTTAGGCGACAACATGCGCTATACCAGCAATGTCGGTCTTACGCACTGGGACGAACCACGTCATACTGAAGGTATCATTCAAGAACGTAGCCAACAGTTTTTTGCGCCCAGTCATGTACAGCAACGTATGAAAGAATGGGGCCCTGAAGAGTTCAATAAACGCTCTATGCGTTACATCATGAATAGCACCGCAAAAACTAGTGCGTGGTTAAAGATTCAAGAGCTTGATGGAGTCAATGGCTTACTAGAGGTTTATAAAGATATCTGCGAAGGTAAGATAGCTGCTGATGAAGGTTTGGTAGTCGTCATGGGTGACAGTGAAAAAGACTAAGCTGTAAAATTTATCGACTATTTATCATTACCAAAATGAAAATAAAAAAGTAGAGAGCCTAGTCAATAAGCTCTCTGCTTTTTTTGTGCGTTATCTACTGACTACAGACATACGCCCTACTCATAACTTTTAAAATTAAAAACTGTGGTTTACGCTGTAGTTTACATTGCGGTTTAATGCACCCACCCTTCGTCTTTCAGATAATCATGCAACCCTTCAGCGAACTGTCTATAGCCTGCCGCATTGGCATGAATTTTATCAGATTTCAATGCATCATCTGACAGTACAGTGGACCAGCCATCAGAATACAGAGGTATGCCTTCAGCTTCCGCAATATCTTCATACAGTGGATTATCACTGGCCTTACCAAACAAGGCGCTGGTACTGAGATGCGGCTCAGCGATTAGGACAACATCAATATTTTTGGATTGTAAGGTGTCTATAGTTGCGATGATATTAGCCCGTGTCGTATCAGGCGCAATGCGCTGCAATACATCATTACCACCCACACCCAGTAAAACCAAATCTGGGTTTTGCTCAGTGATCTCATTCACTCGAGTAAGCACATCTGCAGAAGTGTCACCATTGACCCCTGCATTAACGACGTTCCATTTACTTAGCTCTGCTAGCACCGTAGGATACGCTGTTTCATCATTTGCGCCATAACCATAGGTCAATGAGTCGCCAAGTGCGACCACTGTGCTACCAGCGGGCAAGGCCATCTGTGTCGGCTCGCTACCACAGCCAGTCATACTGATAGTCGCTGACAACCCTATACCTGCTAGCATTAAGAACCTACTACGTAGCTTCACGTCTTCTCTCCTCCTGTTTTTATTGAGTTAAACTTATTGGAATTAGCTTCAAGTTTTTAAAAATCTATTATTTAACTCTTGTTGTATATTGCTCATTAACCGTTGTATAGTCAATACAGGAGATAGACTACCTGTTGGGCGCAGTACAAGTGCTACTCTACTTAGCATAGACAGTGTATTCATCATGAAGTATAACTTTACCAAGGATACGTGAGGTATTTATGAATAAAACAGCATCTCAAAGTCAGTCTAAAGATGGAAACCCAGACAAAGAAAAATCTGCAAATCAAAGCCAGAGTCAGAGTCAATCCATCAAAGTGCCCAATGACAATACTAAAAGTCCCGCGTCAACACCGACCGAAGATACCTTAAGAAAAGACACTTCAGAAAAACCTGAGCAAAAACCACAAAGTTTCGATGAATTGCAGATAAGTAAGGGTAAGTATCGCCCAGTGGCACAAGCTGTTGGCCATTGGCTTGATAACATCAACATGGATGCTCTCAATTATCTAAACGAACAAGCAGAAAATATCTTTTATCGTAAAGGGGTCACCTTTACGGTCTATAGCGACGCCAAAAACATCGAGCGTATGATTCCGTTTGATATCATTCCACGTATTATTGCAGCGAGCGAATGGAAACAAATAGAAGCAGGCTGTAAACAGCGGATCACCGCTCTCAATGCATTCTTACATGATATCTACCATGACCAAGCCATCATGAAGGCAGATATTGTCCCTGCCAGCTACGTCTATGCCAGTGGCTGCTATGAGCCATGGATGATGGGCATTGAGCTCGACAAACCTATTTATTCTCATATCAGCGGTATCGATTTAATTCGAGACGAGACAGGTAAATTTTGTGTGTTAGAGGATAACCTGCGTACTCCGTCAGGCGTCTCATATATGCTTGAGAGTCGCAATATATCAGAGACGCTCTTAGCTGATATATTTACTGAAACGCCTATTATGGGTATCAGTGATTATCCTAACCGACTCAAAGCCTGTCTTGCCAGCTCAACATCCAAGTATGATCCACAAGTCGTCATTTTAACGCCAGGTCGCTTTAATAGTGCCTATTATGAGCATGCCTTCTTAGCGCATGAGATGAATGTACCACTCGTCCATGGTTATGATTTGGTCGTTGAGGACAGTAAAGTCTATATGCAAGGCATTCGCGGCAAGGTACAAGTCGATGTGATCTACCGCCGCATTGATGATCCATATATTGATCCGTTAGCCTTTAAATCTGACTCCATATTGGGTGTATCAGGGCTAATGAGTGCTTATCGCGCTGGCAACGTGGTGATTGTTAATGCTCCAGGTACAGGCGTGGCCGATGATAAGAGTTTATATCCTTTTGTACCAGATATGATTAAATTCTACTTAAATGAAGAGCCTATCCTACCTAATATTGAGACATACCAGTGCCGTAAGCCTGACGATCTCAAATATGTGCTCGACAATCTAGACAAGCTGGTGGTAAAAGAAACGCAAGGCTCAGGCGGCTACGGGATGCTTATTGGTCCAACATCGACCAAAAAAGAAGTCGAAGAATATCGCCTGCGTCTGCTTGAAAATCCAGCCGGTTTTATTGCACAGCCAACCATCTCACTATCTACCAACCCCACTGCCGTGAGCGATGGTATCGCACCGCGTCATATTGACTTGCGTCCCTTTATCCTTAGTCATGGTGATGGCACAGTAGATATTGTACCCGGTGGTCTGACACGAGTGGCCATGGTTGAAGGCTCTTTGGTCGTCAATTCATCACAAGGTGGTGGTATAAAAGACACTTGGATTATTGATGACAGTGATTTAGACAGCCAGCAAACCGACAAGTGCTCGCCTTTATCATCAATAGGGGTCAATTCTTCAGGACACGCGAACTACTATGATCGAGTCCAGCCCTTAGAAACAGGTTACGAGAGTTTAGATGATGCGCCCATGATACTGCTACTCTCTACCGCCAGCCACTTGATATGGCTAGGCCGATATAGTGAGCGCCTGTATTACTACGACGATGTGATGAAACAACTCATCAAAGGCGATCTCAAAAAATCACAGATCAGACATCTAATTAGTCATTTAGGGTTTGCTGTTGATGGTGAAGTATCACTGACCACCATGAAAGCACAAATGATGGCCGATTTGGAACAAAACATCATACCAAACATCGTGCAATCGATTGAAGACAATGTCCAAGAGGCCAAAGGTGTCATTGGTAAAGATACTGCTGAGTTATATAACTTGATCAAGCGTTTATCGAGTGCTGGCACGTATCGAGCAGCGACTTTGCAGCTACACGCGTGTAACGCTGCGATGAAACAAGAAAATCCGACAGTGACTTGCTTCTGGCAATTAGGGCGTCACTTTGAGCAGCTTGAGCGTGCCGTCTTGTTGGGAGAGGATTCAACAGAGATCAGTTTTGAATTCAGACACTGGATTAATGAGTTGCCGGAGAACACGCGCTGGCGTGAACTTATCCGCTTGACCAACCAGATGATCAGGTCAAAGAAATTTAGTGATTTTGCGCTGATTAGCAAAGAGTTCAATCTCATATTGCGTCAAGGTGTATAGACAGCTAATGAGACATATGGAATAAACAGAAGATAGAAAGATGCTATAAGGAAAATGCCATGAAACTTCAAATCAGTCACCAAACCAACTATTATTACGATGAGCTGGCACAGCGCAGTGTACAGTATATACGCATGACCCCCATGCAAATGCCGCATCAGACCATTCATAAATGGGATGTGATGCTCCCTAAAGTGGCGACCAACCAAAAGGACGGCTTTGGTAATGCATGGCTCACGCTCAGTCGTAACGAGGCACATAACAACTTACAAATGCAGGCGTCAGGTATCGTTGAGATTAACACCGAAACCGAACGTTTAGAGGATATGGATCATGTCCCCTACCTGCTATTTACCGTACAAACCCCGTTGACCAAATGCTCACAAGAGATGCGAGAATTCGCAGCGCCATACCTAAAAACCCCTACTCATGACAGCTTAAAGGCAATGGCAAATGCCCTTATTATGAAAATGCCTTTTGTTAAAGACGTCACGCATGTGGGTACGACCGCTGCTGAGGCGTTTGCGACAAGTGCAGGTGTGTGCCAAGACCATACGCATGTATTTTTAGGTATCTTGCGCGATCAACAGATTCCAGCGCGTTATGTGTCCGGTTATCTGTATGACGATACCGAAAATCACATGGCCAGTCACGCATGGGCTGAGGTTTGGCTGGATGGTTACTGGTATACTTTTGATATCTCAAATCAAGCATTTACCCCAAGCTCACATGTGTATGTGGCTATTGGGCGAGACTATCTAGATACAGCGCCTGTTCGCGGTGTGCGTATGGGCGGCGGTTACGAAAATCTTTACAGTTTGGTATTAGTCAAAAAGCTATCATAGCGTTTGCTATTTTTTATTACGTTTATTCATCAAGGGTATTTTATGACTTATTGTGCTGCCATTCGTCTAAAAGACGGTATGGTCTTTGCCAGTGACACGCGCACTAATGCCGGTGTTGATCACATATCGACATTCAGAAAGTTGTATCAATATGGCGTTGAGGGCGAGCGCTTTATGGTGTTACAGACAGCTGGCAGCTTAGCGACATCGCAGGCAGTGTTCAATAATCTACAAAGCGACATTGACCAGCGTGCTGAGAGTAACCTCAATACAGTAGCGACGTTGTTTGATGCCGCGCAAATGGTTGGCGAATGTATGCGTGATGTTATGAATCATGCAAAAGCGGTCGCTAATTCTACTCGCGATGGCGCCTTTACCAGCTCGTTTATGCTTGGCGGTCAAATCAAAGGACAGCCACCTGAGCTATACCTGATTTATCCTGAAGGCAATTGCATCAAAGCCACTGAAGATACGCCCTTCTTTCAGTTGGGCGAAAGCAAGTATGGCAAACCCATTTTGGATCGTTCTGTCAGCTATAACACGGATGTAAGACACGCGGCACGTGCGTTGATGCTGTCATTTGATTCCACGATTCACTCAAATCTATCAGTCGGTATGCCGATAGATTTTGTACTTTATGACAATGACAGCCTAGCTCTGCCCAACGGCCGACGTATTGATGAGCGTGACGAGTACTTTAATACCATCCGTCATCAATGGTCAGATGCGTTACGTCGCACTTTGGTTGAATTGCCTAAATGTCCTGATGGTTATTGGGGATAAATAGTTCCGTATAAAATCATACTTTCTGTACTAAAAAGCCCTTTGTAATAGACAAAGGGCTTTTTTATTATCAACTAATAATCAGGCAATAAAAAACCGGAATAGCGCTGAATAAACAGCCCTACTCCGGTTTTGCTTTAAAGACCTTGAATGTCATCATAATGATGTCACACTCAATTGTTGTGTAATCTACCTCATGACCTGGTACATGGAAGACTCACTGGACTGCACCTAGATAAAGGCCCTAGTGCATTAGCTCAATCACGATTGCGTGATTGCGCCAGCGAGCTAATGACACTAGGGCCTTTATCTAGGTATTAGCAGGACTGAAACAGTCTTCCTTGGGTAAAATGTAATGGCTTGACTCGTGGACGACGCAACGTCGCCCCTCACCGTAAACGGTGAAACGCTAAATCTCACAACTCGTTAAGTTTGCCTCATAACAGTTATTATTGTCAATATATAATTGCAAATAAAATCATGCGCGACGCTATATGTCGCAGCCCATATATTTCCTTACAAAAGTCCTTGATATTTTCTGTGAAACGCGCTTTTATGGTGCTACAAAATTACGCGCACTGACAAAATAAAAATTAAGGCAAATTTCTATGAGTCTGTCATTTTCACAAATTCAGCAAGCTTGGCAAGCCCAAGATCCAAGTTTGGTCGATAAATTATGTACATTGGCAACTCAAGCTGATGCGATTCCCGAGACGCCCATCCCCGAGCATGAGCTTACTTTTGATCGGTTTTTAGATAAGATATTTAGTCATCAATTTCGGGAGCAACACCCCGAAGTACAGTTTGCAGAGCGCGTGGCAATGATTGCCAAATTGGAAGCAAACGAAGGCGTCTACCCCCTCCCAGATCGCTATAAGATTCATATAATACTGACCGCACTGTGGGAAGATGGCAGTGCGTATTCTAGAACTATTTTAAAACAAGCTATTACGGCTTTGCCAATCAGCTATGGTGTGTGGAAAGGTTTAAAGCGCATTTATAAGCAAGCAGAATTTTCTCAAGATTATGAGATTTTTGGGCAAATAGCCGCCAAGATTGATTCACAGCGTTTCAATCAAACCGCCAACTCTGCGGTCAGCCTAGCCACCAAAACCTATATGAGCCTCAGAGCCTGGCGTTATTTGCGCCAGCTAGGACAGCAAATGCCAATTGGCTACATTGATGCCGCCGTCTCTGTACTCGCCAGCTATGACGAAACCATGACGGCAGGCAGCCTTGAACAAACGAACAGCTGGGTACTTAATCATATCTGCTTCCATAACAGCCTTGATTATGGGGTCAATCGATTCAGCAGTCGCTCACCTCGCAAGCTCTTTGATGCCAAAGGTCGCGCCTTCTCTGAGGCATGGCAACGAGACCCTGAACCACTTATCCAGCTATTGGCCATCGCCAAAAACGAGGCTGTCAGACAGTTTGCAACCGATAGCCTAAAACATGACTTTAAGACCCAATTACGTGATGTGAGTGGTGAGACGCTACAATACCTATCTGCTGGACAAGCGCACAGCAAAGCGCGTGATGAGATGATAGTTTGGCTATTAGAAAATTCACCGCATTTTGAAAAGTCTAAGTTTCAAGTATTGGGCTTGCATCAAGTGGTGCTAAAGCTACTCCATTCACACTATCCTGCCGCCTATCAATATGCGATTGGCTATGCCAAAAGCTATGCTCAAGACTTATCGCTCACTGAGCTGATGCTACTGGCCATGTCAGATTATGAACCTGTTAGAGCATTTGCCATCAATAGTATCCTGAGTCGTGACCCTGTTGCTGATATTGGTGTCAACGGTTGGGGTCAGCTATTAGATACCGAACATCACTATCAAACCGCGAGCAAACAACTTAGCAAACACTTTACGAGGCGCGATTTAACCCCTGAATGGTTCTTTGAGCGATTGACTAGCGGCAAAACACACAGCGTAAAATTTGCCATAAAAAAACTACCTGAGCTCTATAGTGTCAAAGAGCTAGGGACTGAATACTTTATTCGCATTTCCCAGCAGTTAGATATACCAGAAGTACACGACTTCTCTGCTAATAACGACAGCGACTGTATGAACTTTGTGTTGGATCAGCTCAGACGTTTGGATTTGGGCCAAGTAAATGCGGCAGTATGGCAAACACTGCTATTACATCCACTATCACAATCGACTATTACCGATTGGTTTGATGAAGATATACTGTCAGCCGCGACGCTTGATATGAGCTATTGGCATGCACTTGCCTATGAGCCTGACTGGCAAGTGAGTGAATATATTGAACAGTTAAAATCTACTGATACTCCTACTAAAAACTGGCAAAAGCATTTGGCCTTTGATGAATATTTAGCAGAAACCGTGCGAAATTGGCTGTCTGATGTACGTCGGTTTGCGCCGATAGATTTAGGTTTCGACTGGCTTATGAATCTTGCGCATAGCGATCAGGCACTCTATCGCGAATTTGCTATTGAGCGCATTAACAAAGGGTTCTTGCCTGCCGACTTTGTCGCATATCTTGACAGTAATGAAGACGCCTCTACTGACAACGCTTCCAGTAATAGCATTGACAATAAAGGTTCTGATAGCAGTGCTGCTACTGAAGTAGATTTAACCGGCCAACGCTATTTATTCACGGGCAAGATGCAAAGCATGACTCGTGGCGAGGCCGAAAAAGTTGTGAAAGCAGCTAATGGTGCCATCAGTGGTGCTGTTAATGGCAAGTTGGATTATCTAGTCATCGGTGATGATGGTTCACCGTTATATGGCAATGGCCGTAAAGGTAGCAAGCAAGTGAAAGCCGAAAGCTTAATCGCCGATGGTGCGCCGCTAAAGATTATTTCCGAAACTGCATTTTTACAGATGCTGAGTGGTCAATCGAGAGAGGTGTCTGAAGACGATACTTTTGCAGGTGCCAATGCACTGTGGCATATGGCAACAGATGACGCCACTGCACCCATCAGTGAGCTTGCGATCAGCTACCTCAGTCATCATCATGAACAGATCTGTATGGCACTGACAGACAGACCTGTCGATCCTGATGCGATTGTTCCTTCTTCGTTTTTTGATGCGGAGCGTGTCATTCCTTTACTGCAACACCGTAACAGCCAGCTGCGAGCATTTGGCTTATTACTGAGTGAGTATGAGATGGCGACGTGGCAACCAACGCCAACCCTATGGCTGATGATGGCAGAATCTCCCTATACTGAAGTCACGCAACTGCTGAAGCGTGCGCTATTGGATAAGCCATCCGTTGCCAATCGACGTTATCACGTTCAGTCAGCACAATTGAATGCTGGCATGCTGAATGCGTTGATTGAAAGCAAAGCGCGAGTCGCTCGCCAAATCGGTATCACCCTACTACAGCGTCACGCCAATTTCCAAGATGTGCAGTCTCTATATCGATTGACCCAAAGCACAGACCGAGAAGTACGTTATGCCGCCGTGACCATGCTATGGAAACACTATAAGGCGCGTCACGTATCCCCAAACTGGCAACCAACCAGCACCGATAAAGATGTTGTCAAAAATACAGACAGCAGTAATCAACCAGTCATAACAGAGCAGTCAGATAGACGTTTGGCAAGCTTGCCTGCAGAAATCGATCAGCTACTAATGCTGCTATGCCGTGGTCTTTTTGAGCTACCACCTGGCCGTCTAGGCGGTTCGCAAGAGCCGGCTGCTAGTGACAGCAGTAAGCATAAACAACAACGCTACTCAGATAAAAACTCATCAGAGCAAACTGAGTCAGATAGCAATATCACGCTAAAACCTATATCTGCGAGTCGTGCCAAATTGGCATTGATTGAGACTTTTCGTGATGTGGCATTGGCTGACAGCACCTTTGCAGCGCTCATTATGCCCACACTGTTCACCTTTACGCACTCGGCAGGCAAGATGGAGCGTCATGCGTGTTTGGTTGCCGTTACAAGGCTATTGCATCGCTATCCTGAGCTATCTAAAAATCTGCAGCCAGTGGCATCGGCTTAACGGCTTTGGCAAACAGATATAGATAAATAGCTACTAGCAAGCTTTTATATTCAAAAAAAGATACTCAAAAAAATATGACGTCACCTCAACTGAGATAACACCATGAAAACAATAACACTCCCCTATTGGGGTCAAATTATGGGCTTAGTCAGTAAGGCCAACAGTACCCAAGCGGCAACTCAAAAGACAACCAAGCAAGATGGGCGCAGTCTTTTTATTACTCGCCAGCAGCAAGCATCTGCTACGGTCTTATACGTCCTTGATCAACAAGGTGAACAATTTAGCTTATCGACAACTGCGCTGCCTTGTGCGATGCAAGCCATCACCAAAATAGATGACAGCACTATTATTATGATTGGTGACGATGGTCATCTTTATCAAACGGATTGGCAAGCCAAGAAAGTTAAGAAGACCAGTGCCAAATCCTTACTCGATGCACCTGAAAATAATAACAATGATATAGGCCGTGCCGTAGCCATGGCGCCGCTACAAGATGCACTGGCTATTCTATATCCAAAACATATCGTAGTATGGCCTTATCAAAATAGTCAGGCCAGCAGTACTGTCATCATTGAGCCTTATTCGTCTTCTATAGCAGCATCAAATAAAGAATCCGCATTAACAGCGCTAGCAACCTCAAGTGATGGCTCGTGGTTAGTCGTAGCAGATAAAACGGGAGATGTTAGTAGCTATCAATGGACCTCAGATAGCGCGCAGCTCACTCTAAGTAGCCGCAAACAGCTCCATCAAGGTAAAGTAAACGCGCTGTGTTTTGAACCGGTCGGTCAGTACTTCTTCTCAGCAGGCGTAGATAAGTGCTTGTACCGAACCCATGTCCAAGGCGATCTGCATCCTGTTGATAGAGCCAAGTCTAGCCAACACAGTGAAATGATCACGGCGCTTTGTGTCTCAGACACACGGTTGTTCACTGCCGCCGATGACAAAAGTGTCAAATCATGGACATTTGATAAAGGTCAACCAAACAGCTGTAAAGAGGATCTAACCAAGGCTCGACAGATCGTCTTATCTTCTTACGCTGAGCAACCAATGCTCATCGTAGTCAGTGCCGATCAGAGCCTACGTTTCATACCTGTTGACCATACTAGAAGTGCGTCACAGAGTAGCACCTCACAAAATAGTACGGCACAAAACAGTAAGCTGCTGCCAGTTACTTATATCATCAAAGACGGCTATCAGAAAATCGGCCAGTTACTGACAGATACCTCAAACAATAACGATGTGTCGTTTAAAGAAGGCCTAGCGCTGCTACAGGCGCAAGCAGATAACCAAACGTTAGAACTGGTTAAAAAATTACTTGCTGATAGCGACACGCTCACGGCTAACCAAGCATTGCAATTGGTACAGTGGGTTGCGACTACTAATCTTGATAAAACTGCACAGGTTTTAGAGCAGCAACTAAGCTCGGCGCACAGTGCAAAAGTACGTCTTGCTGCTTTTCATGCCTTGGCCGACCGTGCAAGTACGGCGAAGCGCCCACTGCATTATCTAGAAGAAGCCTTTAAGAACCGTTACTACGAAGAAGTGGTGGCTTCTGCGTTGCAAGGTTACCTAAAGGTCGCGATGAAGGATGCCACGAGCCAGCGCCGCATCTTACCTATTTTAAGAGACGCGTTGTCACACAGTTTTGCGAATATTCGCAAGCAAGCATTGGCCTCACTTGAGACACTGTTGCCAGAGAACAGTCCTCAAGCAGATTTGATGGCATTGGACTGCAATCAGTCAGACATTGTCCAATCAGGGTTAATTCGTCTGTATCAGCGCGGCATGCTAAACCATCTTGAAGTCTCGCGTCAATTGATGCTGCTACAGAATCATCGTAATACAGAGATTAGGCAAACAGCATTTTACGTCTCATTGCTGTCTCAGCCTAAGTTGATAGAGGCATTGAAACAGCAAGGTGACACGCAAACATTACGTACCCTGTCTGATTTTGATGACTTTCGCTTACTGCGTGGCACGCTATTAGATAACGCTAGCAGCACAGCGACCAATGATAAGAGTGTTAAACCATCAGAATCCGATGAGACGATCCGTTTAACCTTATCTACGCAAGATTTTATCTCGCAAGCAGATAGTGCCCAAGCATCTAAGAGTAAGGCTAAAACGGCCAAATCCAAGAAGCCTGCTGCTGAATCTATAAATCTAAGCAATGACACGTTAGAACCCTTATTACAAAGCTTAAGCAACAGTCATGAAGATATCAGTTTCCGAGCGGCTTATGCGCTGGCTTGCCTACAAGACAAACGTGCGTTTGGCACCCTGATTAGTCTGATGAGCCATGATGACAGTGCCATCATCCGTGCTGGTGTCGCCACCGCGCTTGGTCATTTAAATATAGAAGACGCCAAAGCAGTCCTACCGACATTACTAGATGATAAGGACGCTGGCGTGCGACAAGTGGCTATGCAAGCCTATGGCAAATTGGCAGACAATGCATTGTCTTGGGCAGCGACGGGTTTTGCTTCTAAACATCAAGACATTCACGAGCAGTCTTTAGCACTGTTTTTAAAGCATGTTGCAGCAGATAGCTCAAATAATAGTGACAAAAGCGCTCAAATGTCGTCAGAGATGACAGACATATTGCTACAGGCATTGAACAACCCTTTTACCAGTATTCGGCTAGAAGTGGTTAAAGTTCTATTAAACCGCCAATTTAAGCAGTCATCTGACAGCGCCATCGTTGACATCATTGAGCTATTGCAGCAAAGCCTCTTTGAAGATGTGCACCAAGTGGCGATAGAGGAATGGCAACGACTGCTGCTAGCGATGAATTCGAAACATAAAACAAATAAAGTTGAAGAAACTGATAGTCAAAAGACCAATCAAGCTGTCTTAACCTTGTTTTTTGTAGATACGTTTGCCGCTATTCGCAAACAAGCCTTTGACATCGCACTCAAACAAAGCAAGCATTTAGGGTTTGCTGACGTCATGTTGAACGCGCTTGCCAGCCCTTATACTGATACCAAGAAACTGGCCCTTACGACAGTGCAAGCCAGAGCGAATACGACTCAGCTGACACAACTGATGCCAGCTCTCGTGGCAATGTTCGCTGATGACAGTATTGAGCTGCGTAAGCAAGCCTTGACGGTTGCTTTGGCGCTGACAGACTTACAGCCTACTATTTTAGCGGATCACAGTAGCCTAGATGATAGTAGCACCGATGATCAACCGAATCATCACGAAGCATTGATTACCGCGGCCCTCAACAGCCCTTACCCTGATATTCAGCTAACAGTCGCTAAACTACTGGCCAGTCAATCTCGCTTATATGCTGACGAAGAACAGGCACAGCGGAGTGATGAACAAGCGTATCAAGTCTTTAAGCACTACTTAGAGTTGCCTATGCCCTCTCAAGGCAAGAAAAGTGACAGCTATACCCAGTGGCACAATCATGTAAGCCAAGCGCTGTCTGGCTTGTCTAAACTGGCATACCCATCAAAGCATGATGCACTAGGTTGGTATGCTAAATATCTACACCACCCTGATGCTGATTTTAAACCTCTTGCACCAAAGATTACGCAGATAGTTTCTTTTGCAGACATTGATCGACTGGTAAAATGGCAAAAAGATGAGCACGCCATTATCAGTCAATCAGCCAGTTTATGTTTGGCTATTTTGGGTGACGCTCGCGGGCAGTACTTCCTTACTCATGACATTAAAGACGAGACAGACAATCTTAGTACGCTTGTTGCACCGATGACCCCTATGCATTGGCTTCAAGCACAGCATGGCTTGACCATCACTCATGCCCGTCAACTACAGCCTTTGTTTGAGTCAGAGTCCTATGCCGTAGCAGCCAGACTACTATTGATATTTAATGATTTACAGAATGGCTTGCAAGGTGGCAGGCAAGCTCCTGAAACGAACGTTACCAGCACTGTCAGGCCCAATCGACTGATAGAAGCATTAAGCTTTGCGGATAATGACACGGCAGTAGTCTACGCCAATATACTCGCTCGTTACCCGAATGACGTACGACACCCTAATAACCAGCAAGCACTATCATCAGCTTGGCAGTACCTAAGTGATTACTTGTCACGTCAATTAGGCGGTATTTTATCCGCTCACTCTGAAGTCATTGCGATGATGATAGATGCCATGCCAAACATGGCCGATAAAGGTGGTGTTAAAGGACAGTCGAATAGTACGGCCTCTATCCGAGCAAGTATTCTAACGACGGTAAGTACCGAAAACTTACAACAGCTTGCCAACCTCAGTCGACATCAGCAGCCATTAGTACGCGCGCAAACCATTAGTGTCATTTGCCACTTATCTGAATTACTCGCCCATGACTACTATGACGATGAGGACGATGTTTTTGAGACATTACAAAAATGGCAACGCAGTTTACAGGCCTTGTTAAGTGCTCACTCTGTATCAGCCTCTATTCAGGATGTTTCAAACGACGATGCGCAAACAGTAGGTAGCTCTGCTACCGGTCAAAAAGACAGTTCTGAAGTGCATTATCCATACCAATCCCTTGCTTTTGGCGCTTGGATTGGCGTCATACGCGCAGGCGATGATTATTATGCTAATAGCAGCACCACAGACCAAGCCATTCGAGGGCTAATGTGGCTTGCTACTCGACCATCGCAGCTTAACACTAATAACGATGAGGACTGGCGAGACAGTACCAGTCGTGTGTTGTTGCCATTACTCAACCACAGTAGTTTTGACACTCGTGAGCTGGCTTGGGCATGCTTGTATAAGCTAAACATGCCAGCCAAAAAGCTGGCTGACTATGCCATGAGCACGCCCTACCGTGATATGGTCAAACGCGGCTTGGATTTATTGCTAGATATCGCAAATAACAATGCCGTACAGCAACAGAGTAAACCAACGGATACAGCCACTGTCAGTAGTAGCGCTGATCAACAACTCATTGATTTGTTAAAAACCAATAATCACACCTTAGCAGAAGAGACCTATCAGCTGCTAAAAGGTCGACTAGGCCATCTGCCAGCCAGCTTACTTGGGCTACATACCTATTGTCAGTCGTTACTGCCTCAGATCGTTACTGAATGGAAACAGGTCATTGTTACGCCTTTTACAAACAGTCAGTCGCCGTCAGTGCAGCGTCAAGACAAACTGACGTTTTTGCTGCATGCTGTGAAGAGTGATGATTGGAATGCAAAATATCAAGCACTGAGTCAACTGGTCGAGTTTCATGACGTACTCTTTGCGGACAGCACGCTATTTGATAACTTGTTCGATTTTGCTGAAGACGCTCAGGCCAGTAATGAGAAATACCGTAGCTGGCAGCTGCTTGTCGATGCACTCACGTCGTACCAATTCATCCATAAGAACACTTTAGATGGTCGCTTTGAAAGTGGTTTAGAGAGCAGCTTTGATATTGCTACTGCTGAACAAGTTGCTAATGAAGCGCACTTACGATTATTAGCCTTACTTGATGATCCACATATCAACAAACCTAAGCAGTTTATTTATAGTGATATCGCTGACCTACGTAACACGAATCTCGTGGCGCCATTACTACAGCGTTTAGAAAGTCTGTTTGAGCACACGCCGCAAAAAAATAAAGAAGAGCGTAAATATTTATTTGATACCTTAGTAAAAATCAGTGGTTACGATCAAAACATCGATGATTATTTGGACGAGCGCGAAGACACCCGCTGGTTACAACGTCAGCACCCTAGAGACTCGCAAGTCTTGCTGTCACTGTTTACTACGCTTATGACTCATAGTGATTATGCTCATGCCGCGCAGTTATTACCGTCACTGGCATGGGTACAATCGATTGAGAGCGATTTATCCTCGCGCATTGATACTGCTTTGGCGCTAGCCTACGAGCAGATGCCAGCTAAATATATCTTTAAGTTGGTTGAAGCACTGGCATATCGTGCCAAAAGACGACACGGCAGCATTGCTTCATTACAAAATGCCCTGCGTAATAAAGACGCCGATGTGCAATTTGCGGCGGCTGAAGGACTGGCTAAGTGTGGTCATGCTGATGGGGTCAATATCTTGATGGCAACGATAGATTATAACCCTGATGCTGAATTCCGCAGCTGCAGTGTGTTAGCCATTGGCGAGCTGCTAGGCAGTAACAACCAAAGTCAAAATACTCACTCGCCTAATGCTAGCTCGCCTGCGGACAATGCCGATAAAAACTTACAGGTTCATACCTTGTACAAAGCCTATGATAAGTTAATCAAACTGGCTGAAGACGATGAGCATTACCTACAAGACGTGGCTAGCGAAGCCTTAGGTCGCCTTGCACAAGGTGGTGACTTTGAGCATAGTTCGCATATTTTTGAGCTATTAAGATCGCACTTGTCAGACCCCGCAGTCCATTTCACCAATCCTGCCATTGTCCATTGGTTAAATGGACTGCGCTGGCTCAACACAACGCCTGCTTGGGAACAAATTCGCACCTATATCCGCACTCATATCGATAAAGCCATATTCTTCCGTCCACAAAGGCATGCGGTATGGCTACTGCAGATGAATGATAGCGATGCCAATAAAGCATTAATTTTAGATATCTTAAAGCAAAACAACCTAGATTGTGCTGTGCTTATGGCGGCTTATACTGCGGCACAGAAAACCTGGGGCAGCCTCGCATCGCAGGTTTACCCTTATGATTGGGCAGCCATCCAAAGCCATAATGATGACTTTATAGAAGAAACTGAGCATTTGAGTCTAAAGCGTATCATTGATAATAGCAGCATCGATGAGCTGACAGCATTTATCACCCAGCATGGCGCGCACTTACCAGCCGACACCTTGATGGCACTGCAAAATGCCATTATGGCCAAGCAAGACATGCCAACATCGCAGCTTACCGCGTTGATTACCAGTAGTAACACACTGACACAGCATATTGGACTGTGCTATCTGACCCAATATCCGACCAACTATCTAGACAAAGAAATGGTTGCGACGTTGCAGCAGCGTTTTGACACTGCAAGCGAGCAATGGCACACGCTTATCGATACCATCAACCGCAGTCCGACTACTATCAGCAACAACCAGTGGGTTGATATGGTTGAGCAAGTGGGTACCACCATCTCGCAACTGGTTTGGCTAATCATGCGTCATATATCCATTACAACTGCCAAAGGAACTGTCGATAAAATGGCAGCCAAGCAGATTCACGCAATGCTTAGTTGGCTCAATGATGCGCGTCAACCATTGACCATCACCTCTATTCCACTACTCTCTACGACTATTAGCGGTTGGTGGCAGCAAGCGCTGTTGGCACTACTGGCTAGACCAGTCGCTGACGATAAGGTGTTATCAAATATAGTGCCAACATTGAGCAGCGTATCAACTATGGTTCAATCGCCGCTCACTTATGACAACCAAGCCTTACTAGGAACTGTGATTTCTCGTATTGAACAAAGCGGTACATCTACCCAAAAATCCATAATAACGGTAGTAAAGAATGCGCTGAAAAACAGTACGCTAAAACATAAGAGCTCGTCTACCGAGATACCAATCAATCAGCAGCTGCTACAGTGGATCAGAGCAAAAGACGCTGATGCACTCTATCATTGTGCAAGTAATGACAACATGGAGCTGACGGTTCGTATTCGTGCTATCGAAGCGCTTGGACAGCTACATGATCTAAATATTGAACAATGGCTGACGACGCTCATGGCACATGAAAACTCAGACATCCAGAAGCTTGCTTATAAAGTACTACGCCGCTGGCAACGTGCCATGATACGAGCACAACAAAAGCGTCCATTGGCATATAGTCAGGACAGCAGTCAAAAAAGCAATCAGGGTGAAGGAGACAGTCAATGACTATAGACAATCAATTAGACCAAGCATCAGAAACAGAGTTAGAAGTAGCAAACACTGATGGCCTAATGATGCAGTTGGACTACGCCGCACCTAGCCAAATCAGTCAAGTTAACGAATCGTCAGACTCACTGTCGGAGGCGCAAACGACCGAACACACTCAGCATGTGGCACTATTTGCTCAGCTGAATCGATCGGAGGTTAACTTCCACGGTAAGGTCAAATCTCCCCTTGTCTTTCGTGACAGTTTGCTAGCGCTGTTTGATGTGGTGAGTAGTGATTATCGCTATGTACCAAAAGACCGCTCAGCGTATACGGTATTTATGCAGATGCGCCGTGCTAGCAGCAATAAAAACCTATTTACTGCGCAGCGTGATTATTTCACGTGGTTGTTCGACAATGACCCACTGGCTTTTTGTATTTTGGACCCGATTATTCAGGTGCATGAGCAAGGTGTTAGCTTTGAGGTGTTTAGCCGTGATGAAGGCTGCTATGCTCAATTAACCTTGACCAATGAGATTTTTGAGCAAAGTGCCGAAGCTACCCTTGGCACAACAAGCATTGATTACAGTGCGGCGTTGTTCAACGGTATTGAAAAAATACGCGATCATCAGCAAACAATGTTAGACATTGGTCATGAAGCGGTCGGCTTACAGTTACTCGAAACCATGCCAGAGACCGCTGAATCAGATACTGACAGTACAGTAACCACGCCCACCGTAAAAAAACAGATCATAGAAAAGCGTATCAATGTTCCCAAAAGCTGGATCAGAGCACTGTTACAAGTACAGTCTGCAGGTCAATTACCACAAGACATCATTCATCTTGATCCAATCGCACTGTATAACGTATTGTTTGAGCTGCGCATGCATGCTGACATCAAAGGCAAACGCCGTGGATTATTGATTGAGCTTAGACCTCAGCAGCTGCCGGTGATTATATTAGAGCCTTTTGACATCACTGTTACTAGCCAAGTCAGCCAACAGCAAAAGCCCTATCAAGGTCAAAAAGCGAAGCTGATTCGCTTATGGGGTCGCCGTCGTCTCAGCCTATTAAAACGTCTGTTGCCACATACTGGCAGCGTTTCGGTGTCGCTACTGGGGCAAGGCATGCCAAGCTATTGGACACTAAAAGGCAAAGGCTTTCATTTTACCTTTGCTATGACAGGCTTTAGCCAAGCCAATTGGTCACAGTCATTAAACTTTGACTTGTTACTACCCAAGCGCCCATTGCACAATACATTAGCTGCTAGTGAAGGGTTATCAGGCAGTAATAGTAACGACGATAATAATGGCTTGTCCGTATTGATTAAAACCCTGGCAAATACTCCTAGTACGATAGAAGATTTGGTAAAGTCGCTATCAGCAGATGCTTCATTAAAATCTGTGCCTATTTCTCACTCACAAGTGCAGCAATGGTTACTGTCAGGTACTCAGCAAGGCTTAATTCGCTATGAGATGGCGACGCAGCTGTATCACTACAGACCTTTGACCCAAGTGCCGCTTGATATGGTGCAGTTTGCTTACCACAATGAGGCAGAAAAACAGGCCTTTGATTTGATTAGCCGTACGGATGCCGTGCAGAAGTTCTCTGTTCAGACTGTCGCTGTCAAAGGTATTACTATTCGTGCAGATATTCATGTCGAAGAAGACAGACGCACTTATCACAGCCAGCTGCAATTAGGCGATGAAGGGCTAGTAACTAAGGCGGAATGCAGCTGTCCGCAGTACTTGCAGCATCGTCTCACTCATGGTGTGTGCGCGCATCTTATCGCGCTACGACTTCGATATAACCAATACGACCCAAATAACACCGGCAATGATAGCTGGCATGACACTCGTGTCTTGAGTAAACGCGTACCGAGCAAGCGCTTTAATCAACCCAAGAACAAACAAGAAAGCGTACAAGTAAAAGCAACCCATAGCTCGTTAATGACATTACCTGTTGCAACGACACTTGATTTGACGGCCTTAGCACAACCAACCGCCCAGTCACATGCAATTGCAAGCGATAAGACGCAAGCGTTAACCACACAAGAGACCGCTATTGCTTATGTTTACATCACCATTGCCCATAAGAAGATTACCATTGAACAAACAATAGGTGACAAGAATACGCGCCAGCAGCTGGTGTTCAATCAGCCTGCTCAAGCCAAAGCCGCATTTTTACAACATATTGCTAGATTTGAAGCCAAAGGCTTTATCGAAAACCAAGGGATGTAATGTATGACCACACACACAGCTAACAATAACGATTACATCAGCCCTGATCCAGCACCCACTCCTTTTGAGCGTCAGTGGCAGCAACTATGGCAAGATATTGAGCTGGCGGGCGGACGTTACCAATATGTTCAGCAGCAGCTGGTCAGTCAAGGCTTTATGGTCGATCGTCAACCTGTCGACAATATGAGCCCAAAAGAACGTGAACGCTATAAGAAAGCCTTAAAAAAGGAAGCAGTAGAAGAAAAAAGTCTCAAAAAAGCTGCTTGGCAAGCATACAAAGCGCACCACATGGTTTATCTTGGTCGTCATGTATATTGGACGGACGATACCAGTACTGATAAGTGGGATGTAAAAGACGCGGCCAATCGGCTGATTGAAAACAAACTGCCGCTGCTGCGTAAACATAATGAGCTCGCAGAAGCAGTTAACCTCACCATTCCGCAGTTAAAAGGATTGTGCTATCAAAGAGAGGTCGCCACCAATTTGTCTTATTCGCATTTTACTATTGCCAAACGCAATGGCACAGCGCGTCAAATATGGTCACCGATACCACGTTTGAAGTTTGTACAACGCTGGATTTTGCACAATATTTTGAATAACTTAACGACGCATGGTGCCGCCCATGGCTTTGTACGCGGCAAATCTATCGTGACCAATGCAGCCGTACATAGCAATAGCGAGCTGCTTATTAAGCTAGATGTCAAAGATTTTTTTCCTAGCGTGAGCTGGCGCCGTGTCAAAGGGGTCTTTCGTCATGCTGGCTACCCAGAGCAAATTTCGACATTACTGGCATTACTCTGTACGGAATCGCCTAGGCAAGTGGTACAGCAAGATGGTGTTACCTATTATGTGGCGTTAGGCGATAGAGCTTTACCGCAAGGTGCGCCTACCAGTCCGGCATTAACGAACATCGTTTGCCTAAATCTGGACCGCCGCTTGACAGGGTTGGCAGAAAAGTTGGGACTACGTTATAGCCGTTACGCCGACGACTTGACCTTTAGTGTTCCTGCTATTGAAGACATCAAACCCAAATCGAAGGCTAAAACAACGATTAAATCCACGACCAGCATCGCAAAGAAACAAGCCGATACGCAGCACAACAAGCTAATCGGACAACTGCTCGGCTCAGTCCATAAGATATTACGCGAAGAAGGTTTTGCATTAAATAATGATAAAACGCGCGTGATTCGTAAAGGCAATCAGCAACAAGTGACAGGCATGGTGGTCAATGGACAAGGCGTACCTAGGGTATCTCGTCAAATCAAAAAAATGTTGCGGGCGGCGGTACATAATTTAGAGTCAGGTGGCAAATTACGCGCGGATGAGACTTTAAATACGCTGGCAGGATATGCCGCTTGGATAGCCTCGGCAGAGCCAGAATTGGGACATAGTTATCTAGATAGGATTGAGCGTTTGCAAGTGCAGCAAGAGACACCTGCATAGATATTTATTTATATTTACAAAAAATGAGTATTAGAAAAATTCTATTTCTAATACTCATTCAAGTGAAGCATATTAGCGCAGAATTATATTTTCATTAGACTGATAAGAACGGTGCGGTGCGACTGTCTTTTGATTGGGCAACGTCATATGGCGTACCTTGAGCGACGATTACCCCGCCCGCATCCCCTGCCCCTGGCCCAATATCAATGATCCAGTCGCTATTGCTTGCCACCTGCATATCATGTTCAACCATGATGACAGTATTGCCCGCGTCGACAAGACCATTCAGCTGCGTCATCAGCATAGACACGTCAGCAGGGTGTAGGCCAGTGGTTGGCTCATCCAATATGTATAGCGTGTCGCCTCGCTGCGTGCGTTGCAGCTCGGTAGCAAGTTTAATACGCTGTGCTTCGCCGCCTGATAATTCGGTGGCAGGCTGACCCAGACGTAAGTAACCAAGTCCAACTTGTAGCAATGCCTCTAATGCACGCAAAATAGGTGCTTCATCAACAAAAAACTCATGAGCCGCTTCAACCGTTAAGTTTAATACTTCAGCGATGTTTTTATCTCGATAAGTGATTGCCAGCGTTTCATCATCATAGCGTTGCCCATGACAAACCTGACAAGGCGCATAAACACTTGGCAAAAACAACAGCTCAACACTGACAAACCCTAAGCCTTCGCAATTTGGGCAGCGACCTTTGGTCGTATTAAAGGAGAACCTGCCAGCATCATAGCCATGAGATTTTGCTTGCTTAGTCGCCGCAAAAATTTTACGCACATCGTCAAACAGACCCGTATAGGTTGCCAAGTTAGAGCGCGGTGTACGACCAATTGCTTTTTGATTGATATTAATGAGACGACGGACGTGCTCCATACCAGCGACGATCTCACCGCCAGTTACTGACTCAAGCTCTTGCTCAAGTAAATCCGCCTCACCGACAGGCGCTTCTGTAACTGTCTTTTGACCCAATGCTTCATTGATAAGCTCTACCAACGCTTGACTGACGAGACTTGATTTTCCTGAGCCCGAGACCCCTGTGATACTGGTCATGACCCCAAGCGGAAACTCAACGTCTAATCCTGTGATATTGTTTCGCTCGATGTTGGCAAGCTTTAGCCACTCTGTCGGCTGTCTTGTACTAGATTTTGACTGAGCGTGAGACGTAGCACTGGCAAAGAGATATTGGCTGGTATGCGACTGCGTAACCTCACGAAGTCCATCTACAGGGCCACTATAGACAATCTCGCCGCCATGCGTGCCTGCCTTTGGCCCGACATCGACTATCCAATCGGCATGTCTAATGACACTAACATCATGCTCAACGACAAACACTGAATTACCAGCGGCAATCAACTCATCCAATGCACTTAGCAATGCTTGAGTATCAGCGGGATGCAGACCTGCCGATGGCTCATCAAGGACATATACCACGCCAAACAATTGCGAGCGAATTTGAGTGGCTAATCGTAACCGCTGTAGCTCGCCAGGAGAGAGAGTCGGTGTGGTACGCTCAAGCGAGAGATAGCCCAACCCTAACCTTGTCAGCGCTTCAACACGATAGAGTATGTCACTGGCGATACGCTGGGCGACGATGGCTTTTTCGCGGTTTGGTGTCTCATCGGCTACCTTGGTCCGCGCTGTTTTTTCCAGTTTCTGCGCCATTTCCGTCAGTGTTAGCTGTGATAGCTCTCCGATATCGAGTCCTGCAAACTTAACCGATAGCGATTCTTTCTTTAGTTTTTTACCATGACATTCTGGACACTCAGATATCTGCATAAACTGCGAGACACGCTTTTTGGTACGTGGGCTCTGAGTGGTGGCAAAAGAGTGCAAAATGAAGTTTTTGGCACTGGTAAACGTACCCATGTAGTTTGGCTTTTCGCCCTTTTCAATCGCATCACGCGTTTGCTCAATGTTGTATTCAGGATAGACAGGCACCGTCGGCGTATCATCTGTAAACAAAATCCAGTCGCGTGTTTTTTTCGGCAATGTGTGCCATGGTTTATCGATATCATAGCCCAATGTGGTCAATATACGGCTGAGGTTTTGACCTTGCCATGCTGGTGGCCAAGCCGCAATCGCACGCTCGCGTATACTCTTATTGTTATCTGGAACCAGCAGCTTTTCAGTGACCTCAAAGACACGACCGATACCTGAGCAAGTTGGACAAGCACCATCTGGGGTGTTGGGAGAGAATGCGTCAGCGTATAGAATCTCTTGATCAGCGGGATACTCTCCTGCGCGTGAGTACAGCATACGCAGACCATTGGATATCGTCGTTACGCTACCCACAGACGAGCGCACTGAAGGCGTGCCTCGTTTTTGCTGCAAAGCAACGGCTGGTGGCAACCCTTCTATAGAATCAACATCTGGCTCATCAACCTGATCAATGAGTCGTCTCGCATAAGGCGATACCGAATCAAGATAACGGCGTTGCGACTCGGCAAATAGTGTACCAAATGCTAATGACGACTTCCCTGAGCCGGAGATACCAGTAAAGACAACTAAGGCATTGCGAGGTAAATCGACATCAACGTTCTTTAAGTTATGTACACGCGCGCCTCTGACCTGAATATTATCTTGGTCAGGATTATAAAGGGTATTTCTCACTGTGTTTGTTTTACTTGTTTTTTCTTCTAGTTTTTTTGAGTTCGCCATAGCGTTATTGTTCCTATCGAATCGATGTTTATTCTTAACGGGCCTAGTTTTCTTTACTTAATTAGTTGTCTTTATTTAATTAGCAGAAAGGTTAACACGTACTCATGCGTGGCCATGGCTAGGCTTACGTATCAATAGCATAGATAGACAAAACGATAACTCAAGTCACCCAATCATTAATAATAAAAAAACCCGCATCAATGCGGGTTTGGTTTAGCAAAATATGCTATTAAAATACTGACAATCAATTTAGACATTAAGACACCACCAAGCGCATCAATTGGGTGCTGATATAACCACCAAATGTCCCTACTGCGTAACCTAAAATACCCAAAAACACTCCTACTGGTGCTAGCGATGGATGAAAGGCTGTGGCGACAATTGGCGCTGAGGACGCACCGCCAGTATTAGCATTGGAGCCAACTGCCAAAAAGAAAAATGGCGCACGAATGAGTCTAGCGACAGCAAATATGATAACGACATGGATGCTCATCCATAGTAAACCGATAAGCAATAGTCGCCACTGTGAGACGATACCTGCCAGATTGATTTGCATACCGATCGCGGCGATTAATACAAAGATAAATACCGTGCCGATTTTTGATGCGCCAATATGGTCTAACCTACGTATCTTAGTGAATGAAAATATAACGCCTATTAGGGTAATAATTACAACCATCCAAAAGAACGAACTGGCAAAGCTATACTGAACGGCCCAACTATAAGGGGCAAAGAACTCTGCAATCTGACCGCCGACAAAGTGCGCGACCCCGACCATGGCAAAGCATAAGCCAAACATCACCATCAAATCATTGATGGTTGCTGGGCGGGCATGATCACGCTCATAGCTCTCGACTGCTTTGACCACTTTATCAATACTACTCGTATCAGCGCGCAAAAAACGGTCTATCTTATCGCTGTGTTTAGCCATTACTAAGATAGCTAGCAACCACAGTGAGGCATTGGTGGTATCAACCAAAATCATCATACCAAATAGATCATCACTGACTTCAAACAGCTCCTTCATCGCTGCTTGGTTAGCTGCGCCGCCAATCCAACTGCCTGCTACAGCAGAGAACCCACGCCATAGTGTGTCATCGGTAAACATCGCAGGCGATATCCATTTAGCGACTCCCAAACTGATCGGACCACTGATGACGATAGCGATACTCGCAGCAAAAAACATAGCAATCGCTTTCCAGCCTAAGCCCAGTATTTTAGGCACATCCATGGATAAGGTCATCAATAGCAAACTTGCTGGCAGCAAATAAGTGGCAGTAAAGCCATATATCTGCGAACCAACACCATCGGCAAACACACCTAAGCTATTCAAAGTGGCTGGTATAAAGCAGCAAAGTACAATACCAGGCAATACAGCATAAAACCGACGCCAAAACTTACCAGGTAAGCCTTGGGTATAAAAAACCAGACCAATAATGGCCATGATAATGCCAAAGGCTAATGGCAAATTATCAATTGCTAAGTTTGAGTTGGCAGGCATCAAGGCGCTCCAAGAGTTACAACGGGCAAAAGTAAATCAGTATAGACAAGGCAAAAAACTCCTGCAAGCAGCCATCGACTATTAGCTAAGATTGGCTGAGTAGTATTTAACAGAATGAATAGCAAGGTAACGGCTAGGCAAGTAAGGACGTAAGCTAATCATGGCGCCATACAAAACAAGTAAACGCAAAAAAGCCAGATAACAAGTATCTGGCTTTTTTAGTGCTATCTTTAGACGATTAATGAATCAATAATTTTAATCGTCAAATATAGCTGTATTACGAGTTGTTACCACGGTTGCCGCCGTTTGGACGACCTTGGCCACGGCTGTCAGAACGACCAGCTGGACGACCTTGGCTGCCGCTTGGACGACCGCGACCAGTTGCAGCACGCTCACCGCGTGGAACGCCATTGCTATCACCGCGGCTTGGGCCACCAGTGCGCTTGCCTTGATACGGCTTGCCACCTGAACGCTCATTTGGTTTGCCTGACGTGTCACGTGGCTTACCTTGATAACCGCTGTCGTTGCTAGCACGTTGACCAGTTGGAGCACTATCGCTTGAACGACCACGACCTTGACCACCACCGCTAGATTTACCAGCATAGCCACCGCCTGAACGACCACGGCCTTGACCGCCACCGCCGTTAGAACGACCACGACCACGGCCACGACCATTACCTTTGTTTTCGCTAGGTACGTAAGTTTTCTTAGGCTCCATACCTTCGATAACACATACTTCCATTTTGCGATCTAAATAACGGTTGATAGCGTTAAGCTGTGGACGATCATCCATGCTACATAGGCTGATAGCAACACCAGTACGACCAGCACGACCACAACGACCGATACGATGGACGTAATCTTCAGTCTGACGCGGCAAGTCATAGTTGATAACGTGCGAGATAGCTGGGATATCTAGACCACGAGCAGCAACGTCAGTCGCTACTAGGATTTTTACTTTACCATTACGCAAGTCTTGAACGATACGGTTACGCTTGCTCTGTGGCAAGTCACCATGTAGGAAGCTTGCTTTATGGCCTGCTTCTTGTAGCTGTTTAGCCAATTTCTCAGTACTACGTTTGGTAGCAGCAAAGATAATGATCTGTTCCATATCTTGCTGGCAAACGATTTTGTCAAGTAAACGGTTTTTGTGATCAAAATCATCACAGTAGTACACTTTTTCTTCAATGTGTGCAGATTCTACTTTGATTGATACGCGCTCAGGGTTCTTAGTGAAGCTAGCAGCGATTTTACCGACTGGGCCATCCCAAGTTGCTGAACACATGATCGTTTGACGATCGATTGGTGCTGCACGAAGGATATCACTGATATCATCAGCAAAACCCATGTCTAGCATACGGTCAGCTTCGTCAAGTACCAATACTTCTAGGTTTGATAAATCAACGCGGCCTGCATTGATATGGTCAAGTAGACGACCAGGAGTTGCAACGATTACTTGAACGCCTTTTTTCAAAGCAGTAATCTGACCGTTGTATGGTGCGCCGCCAACTAATGGCACACAAAATAGACCACGCATGTCTTTAGAATAAGTGCGAACGCTATCATGTACTTGCTGAGCAAGTTCACGCGTTGGCGTTAGGATAAGTGCTTTGGTTAGTTTGTCAAAGCTAGTGGCACGGCTCAAACGGTCAAGTACAGGGATAACGAAAGCCGCTGTTTTACCACTACCAGTTTGCGCTGACAATAAAAGGTCACGACCGGCTAGAGCAAAAGGAATGGCTTGTTCTTGAATAGGTGTTGGGTTGGTATAGCCACTGCGATCAAGCGCAGTAAGAATTGGCTTAGCAATGCCAAGATCAGTAAAGGTGATTTTGTTTTCTTCAGTGGCGTCAGTAGCAGCCGCTTGAGTATTGTTATCAGTATTTGGAGTGTCAGTGCTTTCGATGATGCCGTTTTCAGCGGCGATTGCAGATAAGATGTCAGTCATAAGAATCCTTGGTAAGTATAAGTTGCTGTAAATTCAGCAAACTTGATGCATACCACTGATAACCGTTCACCACGCTGCTCTTATTAGCATTACCGAGCAACATAAAATTGTCGATAATTAGAAACCAAGCCAATAGAGCTTAGCGTCTTTATAATAAATGCGTTCGTGCTGTCTGACGTATTTTGGTGGTAGTGCCGAGTGTCTTATCCTTGCTTGATATACGCTCATTATCAATGCTTTGTCCAAAGCAGATAAAGGCAAACAGCAACCAATCTAGACCCTAGTTATAGGCCAGTAGATAAGATATGAGTCAAAAATAACTGATATTTTTAAAAGGTTATTTAAGTACACAAAATCATCGGCAACAATTACTTATGGTCATCCTAGACCCAAAATCGCAGGCGATGTTATCAATCTCATAATTCACGAAAGCCTAAGCTAACGTGGCGACGCAGTATAGCATAATAAAAAATTATATGTACCTATTTCTTCAATTACTGAGTAAATAAGCACTAATAGTGTTGATAATAAACAAATTTAGGTAGTTTATTTAATAACTTAAATGAACTACTCGCTATTTATCTATCGTACTACTTTGACTTCTGTTACATAAGTAGGTAGCTGCCATGCCCCGCCTGCCTCGATTAAGCGGCAAAGTCCTGTGGTGCTTTCATGACTTTTTTCAAAGGCACGGCCTGTCCATAACCAATCGGTTTTGCTCATGCAATCACCGATGCCGCGTCCTTTTTGTACAGAGGTAAGCTTGCCTTTATCGTAGCCAGTAGCATTGGTCGTTACCAACGTTGGCTTATAAGGTTTACTGTCATTGATCACCCAAACCCCTGCTCCAGCGTTATAAGCGCCTGTCCAGCACTCATGCTGTGCCAACAGCTGCGAGCCATTTAGACGACTGATACGCCAAGGTGATTTGTCTGAAAGATTGGGACAAACGCTGTCTGCATCTTTCATTGTGCCTTTTACCAACGATGCCAACTGAGAGGACCTCATCACAAATTTTTTGTCATTACCATCGTCCGCTTTGGCACTTGGCACGACAAACCGCAGTACTGGCGCGGCTTTAGGAGGTAATATACCGCCACTAGATTTAACAGCATCTTCATTTTTGACAAAAGCACTGGATGTACCAACGCGACCTTGGAACTCATCGGCTTTTAGCATAGCAGCACTGGCACCTTTGTCAGAGAGCTGCCAACGTGAATTGCGCAAGGCCAACGTAATCTTGCTAGATTTGGTCAACGCCTCTAACAATGCAATTACCTGCGTTTGAGTAAGCTCAGCGTTACCTGCAGCGGCTGAATACGGCTTCGTCTCGCCATAATCCTTGTCATTAATAAACAACGAGATGCGATGACGATTACCAAGCTGCATTAAGGCTTTAGACGAGCTGTCCTTTGCCCCGCCAAGTTTTACTTTACCATCCACGCTAGCATTCGCACCTGCGCGGCGTACGAGCAATATAGAAACCGGAAACTCACTGTTATTCTCTGCTTGATAGCCTGCCAGCCGGCACGTACGCGTATTATCACAAACGACTTGCCAGTCTTGACTGGTAAACTCAGTCGATGTACTGGCCATACTAGTGGTACTGAATAAAGCTGTGCTAAGCGCTGCAAATACAGGCAGTAATATTTTATTTTTTATCATAAAGGTGGGTTGTTCTTTTATTTTTTTAGGTATGTTTTCTGAATAATGCTCTACAGTGATGTTTTTAGGATTTTTATTAGATTGGGCACTATCTTTATAGCTATTGTTATCATAATTATTATCGTCATAGGTAATGCCTAACCTACTAACACCAGTTAAATCAGCGTCTCTTGATAGCGACATATTGTTTATATAATTATTGTCTTTCATAATCATCACCTTTCAGTAGAAGAAGTATAAACACCTATCTATTGTAATGGTGCTCGGCTATCTTAACGCACTAGTGTTTCTATCTGTTGTACTAATGTATCATTGTGTAAAGACAAAAGGAAGACCTAACATGGGTTGTATTCATTTTTATAAATACAAATAAAAAGGCTGATAAGTTATTTGCTTATCAGCCTTGCTGTTGTGTTTAAGATTTATTTATGTTTAGCCTGTACTACTAGATCTAAACTGTATTGGATACTTAGTTTAGTCGATTGGTTTTAGCTCTAGCGCTACTGCACGTTTGACTGCAGGACGTTCAGCGATTTTCTTAGCCCAACGCTGCAAGTGTTTATAGTCTTCTACTTGTAAAAATTCTGCCGCGTCATAGAGCTTACCCAGTACCAACTGGCCATACCAAGACCAGACAATCATATCCGCAATGTTGTAATCAGACTCATCATTGCCACATAGGTACTCATGATCTTTTAGATGCGTGTCTAATACATCGAGCTGACGCTTGGTTTCCATCGTATAGCGATTAATTGGATACTCTAGAGGTTCAGGCGCATATGCATAAAAGTGCCCAAAGCCGCCACCTAAGAAAGGCGCGCTACCCATTTGCCACATAATCCAAGACAAACAATCTGCTCGCGCTTTACCAGTAGCCAGTGGCAGGAACTTATCAAACTTTTCTGCTAAATACATTAAGATAGCGCCCGACTCAAATAGTGCTATCGGCTCGCCTGCTGTATCAGTAGAATGATCGACCAAAGCTGGAATCTTTGAATTGGGGTTTATCTCTACAAACCCTGAGCCAAACTGCTCACCTTTAGAAATGTCGATTTTGTAGGCATCATATGCTGCCCCATCAATGCCAATCTCTGCCAGCTCTTCTAATAGTATGTTTACCTTGACACCATTTGGCGTATTTAACGAGTACAGCTGTAACGGAGCATTGCCAATAGGCAGCTCTTTATCATAGCGAGCTCCAGACGTTGGACTATTAATACTAGCAAATTTACCGCCGTTATCTTTATCTTGTGTCCAAACTTTTGGTGGTACGTATTTATTATTATCTTGACTCATAATTTATCCTCGGTTTGTATTTATGACTGCCGCGAAGGTTTACTATAACGAGAACTCATAACGATATTAAAGTCCTCTCTTGTAATCAATGTTATGTTTCTACTGCTAAAGTAAAAGAAGATAAGCTATTAGCAGGCACCGGCTTTTTTGTCTTATTTCGTCTTTTTTCCTTTTTTGGCAATTCTTTGCATCGTTTCTCTTATATTAGTTATTTTATATCAGTTACTTTGAGTCACTTTTATTATGAGCTAGGCTTTTTTATACTACTCAGCTTGCATAGTGATCTGCTCGCAAATCCGCTATTTTCTTACTTTATAACGAGACGTTCAATGGGACTCACATGGTAACGCTCACTCCGACTCAAGATAAATACCTGCCTTATGTACTAGCGGTAGCGCTATTTATGCAAATTTTAGACGCTACTATTTTGAACACCTCGTTGCCACAAATGGCGCAGGCACTCGGTGAGTCACCACTGAAAATGCAGTGGGCCGTCATCAGCTATGCATTGACCTTGGCGATTTTTATCCCTATCAGTGGTTTTTTAGCGGATAAATATGGCACACGCCGCGTATTTTTATCAGCGGTCATCATTTTTTGTGTTGGCTCATTACTGTGTGCGGCGTCGCAAACATTAGATTTTTTGGTTGCTTCACGTGTGGTACAGGGTATCGGCGGTGCCATGATGACGCCTGTCGCTCGTTTGATATTGGTTAAGTCTTATCCGCGCAATAAGCTGCTTACTGTGATGAATTTCGCTGTGATACCCGCGTTGGTTGCACCACTAGTCGGTCCAGTATTGGGCGGCTATATCGTGCAGTATGCTAGCTGGCATTGGATATTTTTGATCAATATACCGATGGGTGTGGCAGGTTTTATCATGGGCAAAAAACTGGTGCCAGCGCTCTATGAAGATACCAAGCGTCTTGACTGGACAGGATTTGTATTGTTTGCCGCCGCTGCTTGCGGTTTCACACTGGCTGTCGAGTTTGGTTCACAGACAGGTCGCGGGATTTATGGGGTATTACTCGGGTTAGGCGCAAGTCTATTGATCGGTGCGTACATCTGGCATGCCAAACGGCGAGCAGCTCCCCTGTTTCCACTCAGCTTGTTTAATATTCGCACCTTTCGAATCGGTATTACAGGCAATTTGTTTACGCGGCTTGGTATCAGTGCCGTGCCATTTTTGCTGCCCTTATTACTACAGGTGGTGTTTGAGTACTCACCTTCGCAAGCGGGTTGGTTGCTTGCCCCGATTGCGGTTGGTGCTATAGGTATCAAACCTTGGGTTAGCAAGATTATTCAGCGGTTTAGCTACCGTAAGGTGCTGGTCTACAACACCTTGTTTATGGGTTCACTTATCATTGTACTAGCGCAGTTTAACGATGCGTCGCAGTGGCTATGGTTTATACCTATTTTGACCATCATGGGTGCCTGCAACTCTATGCAGTTCAGTGCGATGAATACGATTACTATTGGCGATTTACAGGGCACACAAACCAGTAGTGGCAACAGCTTAATGGCGGTCAATCAGCAGCTAGCGATTAGCTTTGGCATTGCGTTCGGTGCCGCTGTGTTAAATCTATTACGTGAGCGTCTACAGATGGATACACTAGTGGCGTTCCAAACCACTTATTGGATATTGGGCATTTTGACCATTCTCTCGGGGCTGTATTTTTTACGTCTGAAACCTGAGGATGGCCGCGGTTTATACTAGGGCGTGTCTTCAATCAAGACAAGCTTTCTAGTGAGTGAGAGTTTACGTACGGCACGTCTCTATTCTGTATATCCGAAACGTTTAAGATAGCTTATCTATAGACAGAAAAAAGCCAGTATACGATTGTGTTATCAATCTTATACTGGCTTTTTTATTACGACTTACCTCAATAATAAGTACTATTATGCGTCATCATCATTCATCTGTGATTGGATGTAGCGCTCTACACCAATACTTTCAATCAAGTCCTGCTGCGTCTCTAACCAATCTTCATACTCTTCATTACCATCTTTTAGCGTGACTAATAGCTGGCGAGAGACATAGTCAGACTTTGTCTCACATAAAGTGACGGCATCAGTAATAATATCGAATTTTTGTCTTTCAAGACGTAGGTTGCACTCAATGATTTCTGGTACATCTTCGCCAACCAATACCTTGCCCAGTTCCTGCAAGTTTGGCAAACCGCCTAACAGTAAAATACGAGCGATTAGGTCGTCTGACCATTTCATCTCAGCGATAGATTGCTTATATAATGAGTCATTAAGCGCCTCTAGACCCCAATGGCGTGCAATACGTGCATGCAAAAAATACTGGTTAATGGCAATCAGTGACTGTCCAAGTACTTTATTCAACGCGCGAATAACTTCTTTATCCCCTGTCATTACCTTTCTCCCTTAATCTCTATTATTTATGCTAAATACTGTGAATGCTATTCATACGTAGGATGATATCAGACAATATTAGGAGTGACTTCAGCCATTTGGCTTTGTAGGTAATTCGGTAGACCAATCATGTCGATGAGACGGAGCTGCTGCTCAAGCCAATGCGCATGATCTTCTTCGGTGTCTTTCAATTGCTCAACCAGCATCTCACGCGTGACATAGTCATGCTCTGCTTCGCAAAGTGCGATACCTTCTTTTAGATGCTTTTGTACTTGGTACTCTAAATCTAGGTCAAACTGCAACATTTCAGGGACAGTCGTACCGATATGGATAGCGTCGACCGACATCTTTGGCGTGCCACTCAACATCAAGATACGACGAATAATATTCTGTGCGTGTAGCGTTTCGTCTTCCATTTCATGATGGATACGGTCGTATAACTTGCCATAGTGCCACTCAGCGTACATCTCTGAATGGATAAAATATTGGTCACGAGCGGCAAGCTCACCACCTAGTAAGAAATTCAAATAATCAATGACTTTTTGGCTACCTATCATAACGCGTACTCCCCTATTTATTTTTACCGATCACTATACATCCACAATTTATTATATAAGGATAGCATAATTGGCAAACTGATCAGTAAAATCAAAATCAATAAAATGGCTTCTAATCTCAGGTAAATATAGTAGCATACAGGCGCAGTATAGGGTGTAACGTTATGAACTAAGAATAAGATGCTAATTGAGAATCATAATTAGCTACAACTGGCATGAAATTATTTAATATAGTTCATGTTGGTGTATGACTGAGGTTATACGGACGCTTGCACCCTGCTCCTTATGTATAATAAATAGAGCTAGATGCAAAATACTGAATATAATTTATCATGTTAGGTCTTATTGCACTAGATAATGAGAATGTGTGATTAACAGTGTTTAAACGGCGTACGCTAGATTATCGAGTTTTGCATGGTGTTCATCTAGGTAGTCATTGACCATCGGCTCGCAGCAGCCACAGCACGTTGCTACATCGAGCGTATCTTTTAGTCCGTCGAGCGTATCAACACCTGCAGCAATAGCTGCTTTGATTTGCTTTTCTTTTACGTTGTTGCAGATACATACGTACATGGATTGGCTCCTCGGAATACCACTATTCGATAATGACGGCATACGACACTTGCATAAAAACTTTTGTGATAAGTGTCATTGATAAACGGATAATTTACTGTTTTCTAGCAATTAAAAATTAGTCGTTGAAATCACGTTTATTGCTTGCAGTATAATAACGATAATTATTATCATTTTCAATCACATTCGATATATTTATTCGTCGAGACAGTATCCTTGTATTACAAGCAGTTCATTTATGTAAGTGGATATAAGTGTGCGTGTAACCGAATATTGTCAAAGGTAGTGAATTGACGATGAACTGTAAATTTGCTTATTTTTTAATCGATTTTGTAGATAACTGCTGTTATATTGAACCCCTATTAACGAAGCCCATTGGAATTCTCCTATGTCTGATAATAACTTTACGATACGACCTATCGATTTATTCAAAGTCCTATCTGATCCGACACGTCTAAAAATATTTCAAATTCTTTTTAAGAAAGAAGCACGTTGCGTGGGTGATTTGGTAGATATGCTTGACCAGCCACAACCAACGATATCACGCCACCTAAACCATTTGAAAAAACTGGGTATTTTGAGCTGTGTGCGTGATGGTACTTGGATGTGGTATGAAGTCGCTGATGATTTACCAGATTGGTGTCAAGATATCTTAGACATCACCTACGAGCAAATCACTCCTAGAGGAACTAGTAGAGATGTATCGGATCTTGCTTAGATACTATTGTCCGCTTAGATTTTTAGCTCTTTGACTGTGCTTTATAAAAAGCGTTTAAGACAATAAATCTGCGGCAATGCTCCAGACCAAAAAAGACCTACTTTCGTAGGTCTTTTTTTTGCTCAAATATTGATATTTAAACCTCTCTAGGTCAAATACTTATACAAGATCTAAGAAGTCACTAATAAAGGCATTGGCTGGCTGGTGTATCAGCTCCTCTGACGTGCCTACCTGCTCTACTCGGCCCTGATTCATCACGACGATCTCATCTGATACCGCACGCGCTTCTTCTTGATCATGCGTTACCATGATACTGGTGATACCAAGCTCGTGGTGGATGTTCTTTAGCCATGTGCGCAGCTCTTTACGGACTTTAGCATCTAGTGCACCAAACGGCTCATCTAGCAGCAGTAGCTTTGGTTTGACAGCAAGTGCACGTGCTAGTGCTATGCGCTGGCGCTGACCACCTGATAGCTGATGCGGATAAGCATTGGCAACCTGGGGTAGCTGTACGAGGTCTAAGAGCTCTGCTACGCGCTTATTGATATCAGCTTTACTCGGACGCTCGTTTTTTGGCAACAAGGTCAATCCAAACGCCACATTGTCCGCGATGTTCTTATGACGAAACAGTGCATAATGCTGAAACATAAAGCCAATATGGCGCTTTTGGACTGGAGTATTGGTCACATCCAGCTCATCGAACAATACCTGTCCAGAGTCGGCATACTCTAGACCCGCGATAATACGTAGCAAAGTGGTCTTACCGCAGCCTGACGGACCTAGTAACGTCGTTAGTTTGCCAGTCGGCACCGTGATATTGATATTGTCTAAAGCGGTAAAATTGCCGAATTTTTTATTAACGTTGCGAATCTCAATGCTCATAATCGTATCTCTTATTATATCTTTTGTCGTATCGTGGCAAGTAGCTGAGTAGCGACTGCATCCGTAGTATTAACATCATCTATCAGATAATGGCAGTTATACCTTACCAGTACTGTCCGCACTCGTCGATTCAGTGACGGCAGTGGCGTTAGCACTCACTGGCAGTTCAGGTGCACTGGCGAGCCGCTCAGACTTGGCAAATTTACGCTCTTGTATCTTGGTCATGACTTGCTGAATCAGTAGCGTCACTAAGGCTAATGCAGCCAATATGCTTGATAAGGCAAATGCAGCGGTAAAGTTATAATCGTTATAGGCAATCTCAACCAATAGCGGCATGGTATTGGTCTCGCCGCGAATGTGGCCAGATACCACGCTGACGGCACCAAACTCACCCATCGCTCGTGCGTTAGTCAAAATCAAACCGTATAGCAGCGCCCATTTGATGTTAGGCAGTGTCACATGCCAAAAAGTCTGCCAACCAGTCGCACCTAAGGTTAACGCTGCTTGCTCTTCAGAGTCGCCTTGAGTCTGCATCAATGGGATCAGCTCACGCGCAACAAACGGAAAGGTCACAAATAGCGTCGCCAAAATGATACCAGGCACCGCATAGATCACTTGGAAACCCATACTCTCAAGCCAGCCACCGATAGTAGAGTTCAGTCCAAACAGCAGAACAAACATTAAACCTGCAACCACTGGTGATACCGAAAATGGTAGGTCAAGCAAAGTAGTGACCAGCTGCTTACCTTTAAACTGATATCGCGTGACAAGCCATGCAATCGCGATGCCCATTACCATATTAATCGGTAAGACAATGCCTGCTGTTATGAGCGTAAGCTTGATGGCTTGCAAAGCTTCAGGGTCTACTAATGAAGCAATATATAACTGCCAACCATTTTTAAAGGCTTCATAAAACACTGCCAGTAATGGAATGACCAACATGACAATCATGAATAACACTGCAATGGCAATAAAGGTACGGCGTATCCATGGGGTATCTTTGGTCGCAGCGTTGCTTTGGTAGTCGTAGCTATTAGATATTTGCATATTAACGAGCTCCTACACGGCGCGACAGTTTCCACTGCATGATATTAATGGTGAGCAAGATGACAAATGATATGAGTAGCATAAATAATGCAACCGCAGAAGCACCTTGAATATCAAACTGCTCAAGCTTACTGATAATAATGAGCGGTAAAATCTCAGACTGCATCGGAATATTGCCCGCGATAAAGATAACCGAGCCATACTCGCCAGTGGCACGAGCAAACATCATACCTGCACCCATCAGCAAGGCTGGCAATAGCTCTGGCAAAATCACTTTACGAAAAGTTGTCAAACGATTGGCGCCCAATACCGCAGCAGCCTCTTCAAATTCAACTGATAGCTCAGCGAGTACTGGCTGCACCGCACGGACAATAAAGGGGAAACTGACCACAACCAGTGCTAGCCAAATACCTATTGGCGTAAAGGCAACCTGAATATCGAACTTGGCAAACCATTGACCAATCAAGCCATTAGGCGCATATAAAGTGGCAAGCGAGATACCTGTAACGGCTGTTGGTAGTGCAAATGGCAAATCAACCAAGGCATTAATCAGTGACTTACCCCAAAACTCATAGCGCACAAGTACCCATGCCACCAACGTACCAAATACCATATTGGTCAGCATCGCCAAAAACGACATCCATAAGCTCAGCTTGATAGCGGCAGTGACTTGTGGCTGGGTAATGGTTTCCCAAAAGCCCGTCCAACCCATCTGCGTCGTGGTATAGGCCATCATGGCAAACGGTAGTACCACCAATAACGATAAGCTAAAGACAGTAATACCCATGCTCAGACCGAACCCGGGTAGCACATTGCGCTGACGCAAACGGGTCAGCCAACCTTTTTTATTGCCGGGCTTACTGGCAGAAGAAGATGTTGCACTCATAGTGATGTCCTATTGCCTAACTGATGGTACTTAGCGAGGGTGCTCACTGTAAGACCATTATTACCATTGTTATCAAAATTATTATTGGTCGGCTTATGATATAAAGGACATAGTGCGTACGACCATGTCCTTTATGGGGTGCTTCATGACTGACTGTACGATTAACTGAGCTAATCAGTTTCAGTGTTTAGCGCAGTAGCTAATCTAAGTACTTAGCTCGCGATTACTGAGGCGCGTTAATTGCTAATTGGTCAAATACACCGCCATCACTGAAGTAAGTGCTCATGATCTCATCCCATGTACCAAAGGCATCGTTCGGGCGGAAAGTCTCAACTGGCGGTAATTTGTCACCGTTTTTGTCAAGCACGCTCTTAACGCTAGGACGTAGATATAGATTGGCCGCTAGCTGCTGAGCAGGCTCACTCCATAAGTAATCAAGGTACGCTTTGGCAGCGTCTGTAGTGCCTTTTTTATCTGTTACCGTCTTCACAACTGCTACAGGGCTTTCTGATTTAATTGAGTATTTTGGATAAACGATGTCTACTTGACCTGCGCCAAAATCAGTCGCTGCAAGGTTGGCTTCGTTTTCAAAAGTAACCAACACATCACCAATACCGCGCTGTACGAAAGTCGTTGTCGCGGCACGTCCGCCGTTTTCATAGACTTTGACATTTTTTAGCATGTCTTTTACGTAGCCTTTAGCTTTTGTTTCATCTTTATTAAAAGCATGTAGACCATAACCGTATGCACCTAAGAACGCATAACGACCGTTACCCGTCACTTTTGGATTGGCCATGACAATCTCAACACCGTCTTTGGTCAAGTCTTCCCAGTCTTTAATATTTTTTGGATTGTCTTTACGTACCAAAAATACGATCGTACTGGTAAACGGAACCGCGTTGTCTGGGAATTTGCTTTCCCAATCTGACTCAACCAAGCCTTTTTTCTCAAGCAGCTCAATATCAGAACCTTGGTTCATGGTAGCAACATCGGCTTGTAGACCATTGGCCACAGACAGTGCTTGCTTACTTGAGCCGCCATGTGACTGTTTGATTAGGATATTGCTGTCTGGGTTTTCAGCTTTGTAGTGCTCAACAAACAATGGGTTATAGTCTTTATAGAAGTCACGTGCCACATCGTATGAGACATTAAGTAGCTCGATATTTTGCCCTTCTGTCGTCGCTGAACCATCAGCTGCGGCCTCAGTAGTCTCACTGTTGCTACAGCCAGCTAAACCAAGGGTCAAAGCAACGCCAGCAATACTCAAGGCACTAAGAGTTTTACTTTTCTGTTGATAACGAGCTACGTCTGTCATAAATACCTCAAAGATGTCTGTTATGTAATGCAAGTATGCTAACAGCGCCATCTTATTATGTTTAATGATGAATATGCGTATGTTATTGCCAAAAGGGAATAACCAGTAAACAAAGCCAGATATATCAATAAGTTGTTAAAATAATCTATATGTATAACTGACTGTTTGTTTATTGATGGTTTTAATACTGGCATGTGCCCTATCTATCTTGTCCGCGTTTTATTGAAAGCAGCTAAGATAGATAGTTATATAAACTAAGAATTAACGACTACTTCGTGGTTGCCAGCTGATCAAAACGGCCGCCATCTACAAAGAAAGCATCCATAATCTCTGCCCATGAGCCAAACACAGCCACAGGTTCAAACGTCTCAATATCAGGCAAGGTATCTTTATGAGCAGCTAGGATTTGCTCATCACTTGGACGCATGTACATTTTTGCCATGAGCTCTTGGGCAGGTTTGTCCCATAAGCCTTTTAGATAAGTACCAGCCGCTTCCGTCTTACCAGATTTCTCAGTTACTGCCGTTACGACTGCTACTGGGTTGGCAATCGTAATCGAATAGCTCGGGTATACGATATCAACGTTACCCTTTGCAAATTGTTGGGCAGTTAAATGTGCTTCGTTTTCGGTCGTGATCAGCACATCACCTAGGCCACGCTGAGTAAAGCTGGTCGTTGCAGCGCGTGCGCCATTGTCATAAGTAACCACGTTGGCCAGCAGTTTTTTGATAAAGTCATTGGTTTTTACAGGGTTTTCATTACTGCTTTCTTTGAATTGGTGCAAGCCATAACCATAGGCACCCAAAAAGGCATAACGCGCCGTGCCACTGGTCTTCGGGTTTGGGATGACCACATCGATGTCATTACGGGCCAAATCTGACCAGTCTTTGATATTTTTTGGATTACCAGCGCGAACCAGTAGCACCATGGTGCTGGTGTACGGCACGGCATTATTTGGTAGTGCTTGCTGCCAGTCAGCAGCGACCAAACCTTTTTCCACCAACAGATTCATATCGCTCTCTTGGTTAAAGGTCACTACATCCGCTTGCAAACCGTTGGCAACAGAAAGCGCTTGCTTACTAGAGCCGCCATGTGACTGATTGATATTTACTTTGCTATTTGGATGAGATTTCTGATAGTCGGTACTGAATAAAGTGTTGTAGTCTTTGTAAAAGTCGCGAGACACATCATAGGAGACGTTGAGTAGATTAATATCCTGTGTCCCACCACTGGCACTATTTGCCGCGTCATCTTGCGTTGCTTCTGTTGGACTGCAGCCTGTCATTATCATCGCTGCTGCGAGCATGCCGCTGGTGGCAAGTACACGCGCTTTTACAGGCTTATCATTAGTTGATTGAATGCTAGCAATGCTGATTTGTTGGAATTTTTTTTGCATGATGCTCTCGATAAAAGTATTAGAAGCGTTTTGTCAAAATCTTGACCATCATCACAGGACCTACAATTTTTTGAGTTCGGTTGTCGGGATGATGCAAGCTATGCTAGCAGCATAAATAGCAAACGCTTAGTGACGAATTAGCTTATCGACTAGTGAAGTTGGCATAAGTGATAGGAGCAATCGTTTTGCATTATTAAGAATAAAATGAGTTGAGTAGTTGCTGGCAGGTTTATTAAGTAGACTATGATTTGGGTAGGCTGTACCATTATTTGTACGTCATAAAGTTTGCTGTATTAATGATACTTTCATTATCCCGATACTATGCGAACCTTACTTTTCTACTTGACCAAAGGCCCTTATATGAATACTTCATACCGTCAATTTCATTCTATTGTAGGGCTGATAATAATGACCTCTACCCTAGCGGCTTTAACAGGCTGTAATAACGTGTCGCCCACTGTGAACAGCGCTAACCACATCACGGTCAAATCAGTTGCCAGTACAACATCTGCTTTGCCAGCTATTCAAAGTAATGATTTGGGTGACAATGTCTCAGCAGACAGATTTTCAACAGATAAGGTTTCAACAGACAAAGTTTCAGCAGATTACGCTACTGCCGACTACGACAAACGAGCACAAGGCTATGATTGGGTTGGCGTGATGGTACGAGCAGAGAGTGATCGACAGATTGACATTAAAGTTCGCTCACGCAGCGATATCAAAAAACCTACTTGTCACTTCGATGGTAAGGCGACATTAATGGGCCAAGATACTGCTCATGGTATGATTTTTCAGTCAAAGGTAAATGATAGCACTACCTTTTTTCAATTTAAGGACGATACCCTCATCATCGACAGCCCAGACAAATATGCACTGAACTATTTTTGCTCAGGTGGTGGCTCGCTTGCTGGAGAATATAAAAAGCTGGCAGAAGATTTAGAGATTTAATAGTCATCACTAGCATGTGTTAGGACGTGCTTTTCATTTCAAAAGTAGTGATAAAAATAAAAAGGTGCCAGACAATAAGTCTGACACCTTTTTTACGACTGGCTTAATACAAGTTTTTTATACTGATGATCAGTCTTTATACCGCAGATGCACCCGTTAGTTTCACCTCAGCACGCTCTTCTTTTGCGATGCCAGCATAGTAGTCACGCAAAATCTGTAGTACTTCTGGACGGCTAAAGTTATCTGGTACATCTTCGTCTTCTGATAGTGCTTTACGCAGCTTAGTACCTGACACTTTAACGTGCTCAGAGGCGTCATGCGGGCAAGTTTTGTCTGATGCCATCGCATTACAAGCATTACACCAGAACGTCCAGCCAATTTTGAGCGGTTGGGTGATAAGGTCGTCTTTACCAACATGTTCAAAAATCGTTTGCGCATCAAACGCACCGTAGTAATCGCCGACACCCGCATGGTCACGACCGACAATCAGATGGCTACAGCCATAGTTTTGACGGAATAGCGCATGTAATAATGCCTCACGTGGGCCAGCATAGCGCATATCCAACGGATAGCCTGCTTGTATAACGGTATCTTGTCTAAAGTAGTTATCAATTAGCGTTTTGATGGCTTCTTGACGAACTTCTGCTGGAATGTCGCCAGGTTTCAATGCGCCTAATAATGAATGAATCAATACACCATCACAGATCTCAATCGCAATCTTGGCCAAATACTCATGTGAACGGTGCATTGGGTTGCGCGTTTGGAATGCCGCTACTGTTTTCCAGCCTTTAGCATCCAAAATTGCGCGTGTTTCTGCTGGCGTTTTGTAGATTTCTGGATACAACGTTGGGAACTCGCCTTCACTCAATACTTCGACACTACCGGCAATATTGACGGCTTCTTGGTTCAATACTTGCTGTACGCCTGGGTGCTCTGAATCCGTGGTCGTAAATACTTGCTGACACTCGTGCTCTTTGTCGATGGTATAAGTTTCTTCTACTGTCAAGATACCCATGACTTCGCCATCTTGAGCGACCAAGGCTACTTTGTCACCTTGACTCAAACTATCTGCAGTCTCTTTTGGCGCAGACAAAGTGATAGGAATTGGCCAAAACAAGCCTGCGTTTTCACCGCTTTGCAAGCGCATGTTGTCTACCACGCCCTGCCAGTCCGCTTGATTCATAAAGCCATTTAACGGAGTGAACCCACCAATACCGAACATGATTAAATCACCGCGCTCACGTGAGCTTAGAGTGATGGTCGGCAATGTGCTGGCAAGCTCTAATGCTTGATCGCGTGCTGCACCATTTAGTAATAGTGGCTTAAGCTCTGCACTACCATGTGGAGGAACCAGCTTTGATTTGAATTGGGATTGGGTTTGGCTTTGAGTTTGAGACATATAGTTATTAAAACCTCTTATAAAAAGAATGGTTGGAAGAGATGAGCAAAAATGCAAAAACGATTAAATGTACAAAACTGAGAAGAAAGCCGTCGATAGATAATAAATAGCGTGCTAACGATTGGGCATTAAATTTGATATGCATAGGCTACCTAACTTTCGTTATGAAAATTTATGCTGTGTTTGGATATGGATATGTCTGAAAGGAATTTATGTTTCTGGGTACAAGCTTATATGATGTATAGCTGAATTATTTACATTGCGAACGGCAATAAAACCTATTACACACGCAAATCATTTTCGTCGCTGATTTTAAGATTAAAAACAAAACTGAGATTACGTCATGTATCAATATAATTACGCTGACCAGACTTTGGTAGAGGAACGAGTTGCCCAATTTCGCGACCAAACCGAGCGGTTTTTGGCAGGTGAGCTGCCAGAAGATCAGTTTTTGCCACTGCGGTTGCAAAACGGCTTGTACATCCAGCGTTATGCGCCGATGTTGCGTATCGCGATTCCTTACGGTTTGCTTGCCAGCTACCAGTTGCGCAAACTGGCCGAAATTACTCGCAAGTATGATAAAGGCTATGGACATTTCACGACGCGTACCAATATTCAGCTGAACTGGCCAAAGCTAGAAGATGTGCCAGATATTTTGGCTGAATTAGCCTCAGTACAGATGCATGCCATCCAAACCTCAGGCAACTGTATTCGTAATACCACTACCGATCCATATGCTGGTATCCATAAAGAAGAAATCGCTGATCCACGTCCTTACTGTGAGATTATCCGTCAGTGGTCAACCTTCCACCCTGAGTTTGCTTTTTTGCCGCGTAAATTTAAGATTGCTGTGATCGGTACCAATGATGACCGCGCGGCAACCCAAGTACATGATGTCGGTCTACACGTAAAAACCAATGATGAAGGTGAGATCGGTTTTGAAGTACTGGTTGGTGGCGGTCTTGGACGTATTCCTGTCCTTGGTAAAGTCATCAATAAATTCTTGCCACGTCAGCATCTGCTGAGTTATTTAGACGCTATCTTGCGTGTCTACAACTTGCACGGTCGCCGTGACAAAGGCAGCAAATACAAATCACGTATCAAAATTTTGGTCGAAAGCATGGGTGGTCCAGCGTTTGCTAAATTGGTCAATGCCGAGTGGGAAGCTCACACCAAAGATGGCCCACTTACTTTGACTGATGAGAACTTTGCAACGGCAACTGGCTTCTTTAGTGAGCCTGACTATGTATCGTTTGACGCACTACAAGTACAGTCTGAGCTACAACAGCAACTGAGCGCTGATAAAGATTTTGCCAACTGGTACAACCAAAACACCGTAGCACACAAAATAGCTGGCTATCGTGCTGTGGTTATTTCTCTCAAAGCAGGTTTGGTCGATGGCAAATATGTGCCATCTGGTGATGTCAGTGAGTCACAGATGGACGCCTTGGCTGATCTTTCTGACAAATACAGCTTTGGTGAGCTGCGTGGTACTTATCAGCAGAATCTAGTATTTGCTGATGTGCAGACCAATAAGCTTTATGAGTTATGGCAGCAGCTATCAGAGTTGCATTTAGCACGCGCAAACATCAACACCCTAACAGATATGATTGTCTGCCCAGGTTGGGATTACTGCTCGCTTGCCAATGCGACGACGCACAATATCGCTGAACAAATCGAAAAACAGTTCGATGACCTAGACTATCTATATGACTTGGGTGAGATTCGCCTGAATATGTCTGGCTGTATCAATGCTTGTGCGCACCATCATACAGGCGATATTGGTATCTTGGGTGTCGATAAAAAAGGCGAACATTGGTATCAGATTAGCCTTGGCGGCAATTCTAGCGACGACGCCAAACTTGGCAAAATCTTAGGCAAATCTGTGCCTGCTCTTGATGTTGCCAGCACCATACAGCAGATCGTTGATGTCTATGTGGACTTACGTGCCAGCACTGATAACGATGTAGAAAGCTTTGGTCAATTGGTTGAGCGCGTTGGTATTGATCCATTTAAGGAGAAGGTCTATGGCTAATCACTATATTTTGGACAGTCATGGCGTCGATATCGGCAGTCAAGATACATGGCATGTACTTACTACTGATGCACTGCCAGAGAGCATTGTATCGACTAACATTACGTTGCTTGAGCTACTACAAAAACAAGAAAAGCCTGACGTGATCGTGCCACTTGTTGATCTGTTAGATACTACGGGCGCACAGGCTGGCGGTCTGATTAAAGAAGTCTATGAGCTGATCGTACAGCACAGTAGCCGACTTGGATTGTGGGTTACTGCCGATACTGACGCTGATGCACTAGAAGGGCTTAGTGAGTTCTTATCAACGCACGCACTTATCGTGATTGATGTGCCGAAGTTCGCTGATGGTCGTCACTTTAGCTTTGCACGTACGCTGCGCCAAATCGGTTATACAGGCGAGATTCGAGTGGCTGGCGCGTTTGGCCGCGATCAAATTGCTTATATGCTACGTGTGGGCGTTGATAGCTTTGTATTGAGCGAGCATGACCTAGAAGCCGATTCTAAGTTTGGTATTGAGCAAGCCTTTACTGCCCTTGCTAGTAGCTATGACGGTCGAAGCGCTTCAGATTTACCGATGTTTGCACAACCGTCAGAGCCTTCAGTCGCATAGTTTTAGCACTGACTATTAATTTTATAGTAATACCCAATATTTTTAATCAACACTTTTATATTAACAACAATTAAGGAACGTATTATGAGCCAATTACACCCAAATCTAGATCTTGACCAAGCCAACCAAGACCTGCAAGGTAAGTCACCTGAGCAAATCGTTGAGTGGGCACTGACTCAAGCAAAAAATCCAATCATCACGACCAACTTCCGTCCGTATGAATCAGCGATTTTGCATTTGGTTGCCAAACAGCGTCCTGATATCACAGTATTATGGGTAGACTCAGGTTACAACACTGATGCTACTTATCAGTTTGCCAACAAGCTTATCCATGACTTGAACCTAAATGTCGTTACTTATATTCCTAAGCAAACGGCTGCACACCGTGACGCGACGATGAATGGTATCCCAGGTATCGATAACCCACAGCATGACGAGTTCACTGAGCAAGTAAAACTTGAGCCATTCCGCCGTGCGTTAGATGAGCTAAAGCCAGATGTGTGGTTTAATGCTATTCGTAAAGACCAAACTGAGTTCCGCCAAGGTCTTGATGTACTTAGCTTGTCAAAAGACGGCGTATTGAAAGTAGCGCCATTGTTTGAAAAAACAGATGCGGATCTAGACGTGTACTTAGATGAGCACAACTTGCCAAATGAGCATGACTACTTTGATCCAACTAAGGTAGAAGAAAGCCGTGAGTGTGGTCTGCATACTCAGCTGTAGTAAGGTGCTGACTGTAGCGATTGTTTATTGAACAATGGCTATAGCTATAAAAAAATCCCGCTTGGCTCTTAATAGAGTCGTTAAGCGGGATTTTTTTGTGCTTGTTCTATCTATAAGTCAAAAAAATCTAAAATGGGTACAAGGCAGTCGATTACAAATTGTACAAATAGTACCTCTAGGGAGAGTAACGCCGTTGCCTTTTACTAGTTCTCTGACTATATATCGAAAACTTACCGCTATTCCTATTACTAGCTAAAATATGAATTAATATCTCAAAAACGAATATGCTAATGCCAATTCACTAGGTGAGAGTATGCCTGTGATACCTCATAATGGCGGCATTCCTTATATCTTTTCTACCTTTTATAATAAACAATTAAATATATGGTGACATTATGAACACCTTCCCGCTATTTTTTAAATTAGAAGACCGTAAAGTGCTCATCGTGGGCGGCGGCGAAGTGGCACTGCGTAAAGCGGATTTACTCAGCCGTGCAGGTGCCTGTATCACTATACTTGCACCTGATATCAGCCATGAGCTACAAGCTTTGCTCACTGACAGCAAACATGAATTTATCTATGAGAATTATAATAAAACCTATATGTCAGGCGCACGGGTAATCATTGCCGCGACTGACGATGAAACACTTAACCACCAGATTCATGCAGATGCGACTGAGCTAAACATTCCAGTCAATGTGGTTGACACGCCGCACTTATGTGACTTTATCTTTCCAGCCATTATCGATCGCAATCCTATCGTGATTGGTATCTCATCAAATGGTAAAGCGCCAGTATTGGCACGTCTATTACGGGCACGTCTTGAGACGTTAATCCCGCAAGGCTATGGTAAATTGGCTAAGCTGGCAGGTGACTTCCGCAGCGAAGTAAAAGCCAAAATACCCACACTCACTGGGCGTCGTCAGTTTTGGGAACGTGCATTTGAAGGTCAGGTCAGCCAGCTCATGTTTGCTGGTAACGAAACGGAAGCTACCGCCCAGTTGCAAGCCGATTTAGACAGTACTGCCGCTGCTATTCATGATGAAACTCACTCTGATACCCCAGTAAATACAACGCCTACGCTATCAGATGATTCAGATAACAAAGCACCTCCTGTCGGTGAAGTCTATATCGTTGGTGCAGGCCCTGGTGATCCAGAGCTGTTGACCTTTAAAGCCTTGCGTCTAATGCAGCAAGCGGACGTGGTGTTTTATGATGCTTTAGTCTCACCGCAGGTCTTAGACTTATGCCGCCGTGATGCTGACAAAGTATTCGTCGGTAAAAAACGCAGCAACCATACGGTCGCACAGTTGGGTATCAATGAGCTACTCGTCAATCATGCCAAACAAGGCCGCCGTGTGGTGCGCTTAAAAGGTGGTGATCCGTTTATATTCGGACGTGGCGGCGAAGAGATCGAAAGCCTGCGGGCACAGAATGTGCCATATCAAGTCGTTCCAGGTATCACCGCTGCCAATGCCGCTGCTAGCTATGCAGGCATTCCTTTAACTCATCGTGATCATTCACAGTCAGTGCGTTTTGTGACGGGATTTTTGAAAGCTGGTGCACCCAACAGTAACTTTAAAAGCTTCTTAAATACTGATGAGACGGTCGTATTTTATATGGGTCTGCACTCGCTGGCACGTTTGACTGAAGGCTTGGTTGACGCTGGACGCAGTAGCGAGACGCCGATTGCTATCGTCTCTAATGCGAGTATGCCCAATCAGCAAGTATTGACAGGTACGCTTGCAACGATTGTTGCTAAACAAGAACAAGCACAATTGCCAACGCCTGCCCTTCTCATTATGGGCGACGTGGTCAGCTTGCATCATGATTTAGCTTGGTATAATTTGCAAAATCAGCAGCACAGTCAAAATAGCGATGACATCGCTAAAAATTGGTTGCGTGAAGGGTCAAGAGGTGAAGCAGTAAAACAACCAATAGACCAACAAGCTCATGCCCTATCGATGGTCGCAAATCTTGCGACGCAGCAAGGAGATGGTCTGGAGCAACTGATTATTGACTAGCGCTTACTGCTAACCTGTAAAAAGATGAGTCTTAAATAAAAAGAAAACCCTACCAGTATATTATTGGTAGGGTTTTCTTTTGGCAACAGCGCAAAACGCAACGATTCTTGCTAGAATGAAGACTTTCTACTGCTCATACTTATAGTCTACTTATGCCCATACCTGATGCTAGCTTGCCTTCCTCTTTAACCACGCAAATGAAACCTTTGACCATATTGCATACTTCAGACTGGCACTTGGGGCGACGTCTATATGGGCGTCTTCGCTATGAAGAATTTGAGTCATTCCTGCATTGGCTACAAGATACCATCAGCGCGCAAAAAGTAGACATATTGATCGTCGCTGGTGATATTTTCGATACCATGACCCCAAGCAATAAAGCCCAAGCGCTATATTATGAGTTTTTGGGTAAGGTCTCACGATCGTGCTGTCAGCATGTGGTTATTGTCGCAGGCAATCACGATTCACCGACATTTTTAGACGCACCAAGCAATGTGCTTAAGTTTTTGAACGTACATGTGATTGGCACTGCTTGTGATCACTTGGACGACGAAGTATTGGTCTTGGGTGATGACGACAACAACCCCCATTGTATTATTGCCGCTGTGCCCTATCTACGCGATCGGGATGTGCGTAGCAGTAGCGCTGGCGAATCTGCAGATAGCAAAGACGCCAATGTTATCGCTGGTATTTGCGAGCACTATGACAATGTTGCAGATATTACGAAGGCTAAGCAAGCCGACTTAATCGCGACGCATCAGCGATATATTCCTATCATCGCGACAGGACATCTATTCGCGTCTGGTGGCAGAACAACCGAGGATGATGGTGTACGCGAGCTATATGTCGGATCACTAGGTAAAATCTCCGCCGATATGTTCAATGATGGCTTTGATTATGTCGCACTTGGACATTTGCACGTGCCGCAGCGTGTTGGTGGTCGTGAGAGTATTCGCTACTCAGGTTCACCCATCGCCATGGGTTTTGGAGAGGCCAAACAGCAAAAGCAAGTATTACTGGTACAGTTTGGTGCCGCAGAACATTTTGATAACAAAATCTCAGGGCTAAATGTCGCACCTAATAATATTACTCCTCATGCCATCAATATAGCCGCTACTATTGAAGTCGCCCAAGTTAAAAAAACAGTAGATAAATTAGCAGAAAAAACCGCTAAAAAAATGTCTAGTCAGGAACTGCCTTTCATGGATGACTTGTTTGGCTTTGATGAGCCTTCAGATGATGAAGATGTGGCACAATCTACTGCCATAGAAAATACTCCTGTTCAGCCTGAGCAATATAAAAGCATTCGAGAAACTTCTACTGACGCCGTGACTAGCAATAAAATTCTACATCGCGATGACGCTAATCAGATGCAAGTAGTGTCCCTGCCCATCCCAAAGTTCCAACAATTGGCGCAAGTATCGGGTGACCTAACCACGATTGATCAAACCATTAGAGCGCTTACGCAATCGGACTCTATTTGGCTAGAGATTGTCTATACAGGCGATGAGATTGTCAGTGATTTGCGTGAGCAAGTGCAAGCAATGGTAGAAGGGTTGCCATGTGAAGTGCTTAAGATAAAAAACACTCGTACTTATAACAAAGTCCTCAATCAGCAGCAGACTTCCGAGAACTTGCAGGACTTAAATGAGATGGAAGTGTTTGAGCGCTGCTTAACGATAAATGATGTGGCTGATTCTCAAAGAGACTCATTGCGCGATGCCTATGGCCAGATACTTTATAACTTACGTCATGAAGACAAACAGGCGGAATGATATAAGTGACATATCATGACTACACTTCCTTATCTTCCTAAATTTTTCGCAGTTGCGGCTATTACTAATATTAAGACTTATCCATGCGCCTAATCGAACTCAGACTAAAAAACCTCAACTCCCTAAAAGGCGAATGGCATATTGATTTTGCTGATACCGCCTTTACCAATGAAGGCATCTTTGCTATCACTGGGCAAACAGGCGCTGGCAAGACCACCATATTGGATGCTATTTGCTTAGCGCTATATGGTGAGACGCCAAGGATTAATAGTATCAGTAAGAGCAGTAATGAGGTGATGACGCGGCAGACGGCAGAGTGTTTCGCTGAAGTAGTGATTGATTTGAATGGTGAGCAATATCGCTGCCGCTGGGGACAGCGCCGTGCTTACAATAAAGCAGACGGCAATCTGCAAGATGCGACTCATGAAATCGCTAAGATAAACGTTGATGACTCGTCAAAAGAGGATGAGCTGTTAGAGAGCACCTTAAAGCATACCAAAAACAAGATCATTGAACTGACTCGGATGGATTTTCAGCAGTTCACTCGCTCTATATTGCTGGCTCAGGGCAGTTTTTCAGCATTTCTAAAGGCAAAGGCTGATGAACGCGCAGATATTTTAGAAAAAATTACGGGCACTGATATTTACGCGACTATCTCCACACAGGTTCATGATAAGAAACGTACCGAGGAAGAAATTCTCAGCAAACTGCAATACGGTTTAGATGGCTTGATGCTCTTAAATACCGATGAAGAAAATCAGTTAAAAGCCGATTTACAGTCGTATCAAAGTGCCCAAAGTGAACAGCAGCAGACCATTCAAGACTTGGCCGAAAAGATAAAGTGGCTAGATAGCGTCACAGAATCAAAAGAAAAACTGAATGCTTATCAAAATGACTTGGTACAGGCTCAGCAGGCTCAGCAAGATTTCATTCCTGACGCTAGACGCTTAACCGCTGCCAATAAGGCGTTGGAGATTGATAGTCAGTTCAGCCAACTTGTCCATAGTCGCGATAACCTAAAACGCTTGCAAGAAGAACAGCAGCAGATCAGTAGCATCTTACCGCAAAAACAAAATGATTTAGAACAAGCGACCACACATCTAGAGACAGCGAAAACTCATACACAAGCTACTCACGAATCATTGCAATCTGCTCTACCCAATATTGCACAGGCGCGTAGACTAGATATAGACATTACGCAGAACACGCATATCTTAAAAGACATTGAGCAAAGACAGCAAGCTCTAACGAGCAGCACCCAACATTTAAGTAAAGAAATAGACAGTCATAAGCAGCAGGCTGCACAAAATAAAACCCAGCTCGCAAGTGTCGAAAGCTATCTTAATGACGCCCATGAATTAAACAATATCGATAGTGACATAGCGAATTTCAAAAGTCATTGCGGCCGACTAAAAGTAGTATTGCAAGAGAATACCGCCCTATCAGATGATAAAACAAGCCAGCAGCAACAGATCCACCAGTATCGCGCCAATCTTGACGTCTTAAATCAACAGAAAAAGACAAAAGACACCACCATGTTGTCTATACAGGATAAATTAGCCGCTTTACAACAAGAGCAAGCAGCATTAACCCAAGTGCAGTCATTGGCTGATATACGAGATGAGCAAGAGCAGATTGATGATATCAACCGTCAACTTGACCAAGTGAGCGTTAAGACAAAACAGCTTGATGAGCTTAGTGTACAAGTAGAGAAAATAGTTGCGACCTTGCCAGTAATGAGTAACGACCTCAAGAAGCTGGCAGGCTTAATCGCTGATAATGAATCGGCGCTCGGCGCTGCCAAAGAAAAGCGTCAAGACAAACAAACCCAGCTACATTTACTACAAAAAGTCGCCAAATTAGAAGACTATATCGCTGAACTAAAAGAGGGTCATCCTTGCCCGCTTTGCGGTGCGTTAGAGCATCCTTATAGTGAAGACCATCCGCACTTAGCGCAAGAAACGGAAGCAACGCAAACTCAGCGGAAAATAGCAGAGCTAGATACGACTATATCCAATTTAGAAGATAATTTATCTAAACATCGTATTACTCAGGCAACTGTACGGCAGCAGTTTGCGCAGCAGGAAGAGCAACAAGCCATATTGAACGACCAAATACAAAAGTTGAAGATAGATATCGACCAGTTGGTCAGTTCAGTACTAAATAAAGGCTACTCTCGATTTATTACTGAAACATTAAAACCGTTGATGCAGATTGAGACGCATGTAGATGCGCTGTCATTATTAGACAGTAGCAAAATCGAGCTAGGTAGGCGTAGAGAATCTCTTAAAAATACGTTAACTCAATATGAAACGCTTAGCGAGTCGCTCTCTACGATGCGTAATGACATCGAAGCATTAGACAAGGAGCAGCGTGAGCTGGTCAGCACTATTAACGAGATTGAGAGCAATAGTGAAAAAATAGCATGGGCTATAGAAAACTTAGACAAAAAATCTGCTGATAATTTTTCTGAATTGACTGTGCTCAAAACAGATATATTAGCCTTGTTGAATAAATATTCCGCTGACAAACATCAGTCAGACGCAAAAACGGCGATACGTTCTTCACTGCAATCATTACAACCGCTGATAACCAGTATTGAAAGTCAAACCATACTAAACAATGTGGACGCTCAGGCGCATATCAATACTCTGCGCCAATCTCACAGTGCCTTTTTAGAAATCAAGAAACAGTTCAACGACTGCAGAGAGAAACAACAAACCCTAAAAACATCACTCGGTCAACTAGAAATAAAAATCGAGACCAAGCAGTCTCAGCTCGACAAAGAAGAAAACGAACTTGTTGAAATTTCTCAACTCGCGGCTGAAAAATCGGAGTCGCTCACGCAATTAAAAACAAACAGAGATAACGTCTTAGCTGATAAAGATCCTGAAGCAGAAGAAAAGCGTTTGCGTGATGAGCTAGAGCAAGCTCAAATCAGCCAGACCTCTGCCCAAAGACAGCTAGACAATGCTGAGCAGATACTTAGTCAATTGCTTGATAAGCAGCGACACGTGACTAAGCAAGTGGCCATAGTACAGAGAACACTCAATACTCAAGAGGATAGCTTTAAGTTAATACTTGCTACTTCTGATTTCGCTGATGAAATAGATTTTACCAATGCGCGCCTGCCAATTGATGAACGCAACACACTTAAACAGCAGCAACAGCATATAGATTATGCGCTAAAACAAGCGCAGTCTTTATTGGAAGAAACCAAAAAAGCACTTGCAGATAAACAAGCCAATCCGCTGACAGTAGACGATAGAGAAACGCTTGCCCAACAGCAATCACAAGCCCAAGATGAGTTTAACAAACGAATTGAGTCAATCGGTGCAATTAGTCAGCGTCTAAAGGACAATGAAGATAAGAAAACCACCCAACAGGCACAGCTTGATGCTATCACTGCTCAAAAGGACAAACTGCAAGTTTGGCAACAATTGCATAAATTGATTGGCTCATCTGATGGCAAAAAGTTCCGTACCTTTGCCCAAGGGCTAACCTTTGACATTATGATTAGCCATGCTAATACGCAGCTGCAAAAGATGAGCAATCGCTACCTATTGGTTCGTGATGATGGCAACCCCCTTGAGCTCAACGTCATGGATGACTATCAAGGTGGTGAGGTTCGTAGTACCAAAAATCTCTCAGGCGGTGAAGGGTTTATTATCAGTCTTGCTTTGGCATTGGGACTATCACAAATGGCCAGTCAAAACATACGTGTGGACTCGCTATTTTTGGATGAAGGGTTTGGCACATTGGATGAGGAATCTTTAGACATTGCGCTTGATACGCTGACCAATCTACAGCAAGAAGGTAAATTAATCGGGGTGATATCCCATGTTCAGGCGCTAAAAGATCGCATTTTAACCCAAATTAAAGTCGAAAAGCTCTCGGGTGGATTTAGCCGAATTAGTGGTCAAGGGTGTCATAAAGTCGTCAGTGAAAAAGCATCATAAGTTAGGTTAATCACTTTACTACTTAATACTTTTAATTAAACCATTTCTCTTAGACAATAAAAAACCACCGAACATTAAGGACGGTGGTTTTTTTGTGCGACAGTTTGGGAGTGATATTACTTCATTACTTGGTAACTAAACCACTAAGCTCACTCATCAATACGGACAACGTTGACAGACCGATTTGACCTTCTTCATCGTTGCTATGCAGCTCATCTAACTTATTCATCTCTGTAGTGACTGCTGCAAGCTGATCGACGTGTCTTGCTCTCCATTCACTAAATGCTTGCTTAGCATCTGGTTTTGAGAGTACCGCATCCATCAATAAGCGCAAGCTGCGTGACAACTCGTTCACTAACGCATGACGTGCACGGCGATCCCAATAGTCTTGTTGTGGTAGGCTGGCAATATTTTCCATCATCCAGTCTAATTGCAATACTTGATAAGCTTCAAAGTATAGAGTTGCAATCTCATCGACAGGACGTTCGTATTGCTCAGCAAGCAATGCAGCATCAAGCGCATCGACATGATACGGTAGCATCGCAAATAGCGTAGCATCATTATCAGACAGCTCTTTTTGCATCAAGCGCTTGGTATCTTCTTGCAGATACTGTGCAAATTGCTGCTCGATAAATCCACTTGGCTTGGTCAGTTTTTCCACACTTTCACTAAAGCGGCTAATCATATCAGCGACTTGTAAGTTTTGACCAAATGCATTAATAAACCAAACCACACCGCGCTCAAGTGAATCACGTAGACGTAGCTCAAGGTTCAGCAGTAACGTCGCCTCAACTTGATTGTCTAGAGCTTCAAGGGCTTTCCAAGCGCGCGATACATTGAATACATCACGGCTAATCGCATAACCACGTACGATAGTGGCTAGTGATTGATCGGTTTCCTCAAAGAGACGGAATAGCGCTTCAATACCTAAGCGGTTGACCACACTGTTAGTCAAGTAAGTACTGATAATCTCGCGATGCAAACGGTGCTCAGTCATCTCATCGAAGAAGCGTGACGCAAGTTCATCTGGGAAGTACTTACGTAGCTCATTGATAAAGTACGGATCATCTGGTAAATCAGATAGTAGCAGATTGTCATAAACCCACATCTTGCCATAGGCCAAGACCACTGCCAGTTCAGGATTGGTCAGACCAGTATCCGCTTTTTGACGCTTCGCAATCTCTTCATCTGATGGTAGATACTCAATCGCACGATCCAGACGCCCTTCACTCTCTAGCATCTGAATAAAGCGCTGATGATCACTCAGATTGGCTGCTGCGCGGATATGGCTCAGCTCAATCGCTTGTGGTTGCAAGTAGTTTTGACGCAGTACCAGTTCTGCTACGGTGTCAGTCATACTCTCAAGCAGCTCATTACGTTGCTTCAGTGTCATGTCGCCTTGCTCGACCACTTTGCCAAGTAGGATTTTGATATTGACTTCATGATCCGAGCAGTTAACACCGCCTGAGTTATCGATTGCATCTGTATAGATACGTCCGCCCGTTTGAGCGTACTCGATACGACCTTGTTGGGTTAGACCTAAGTTACCACCTTCACCAACAACGGCTGCACGTAGCTCATTACCATCGATACGCAGCGAATCATTTGCACGGTCGCCCACGTCAGCGTGCGTTTCGTTTGCACTCTTGACATAAGTCCCGATACCGCCATTCCAGATAAGGTCGACAGGTGCACGTAACAACGCACTGATCAAATCATTCGGTGCAAGGCTGTCTTCACTGATATCGAAGAGCGATTTCATCTCAGGGCTGATAGCGATGGTTTTGTCTTGGCGCGAGAAGATACCACCACCTTGACTGATCAATGATGCTTCATAATCTGCCCATGATGAGCGTGGTAACTCAAATAAGCGTGCACGCTCAGCGTATGAAGCGGCAGTATCTGGATTAGGATCAATAAAGATATGCAAATGGTTAAAGGCAGCAACTAGCTTAGTATGCGTTGATAGCAACATACCATTACCGAATACATCCCCACTCATGTCACCAATACCAACAACGGTGAAGTCATCACGATTTTGAATGTCCATACCGCGCATACGGAAGTGACGTTTGACCGACTCCCAACCCCCGCGAGCGGTGATACCCATTGCTTTATGGTCATAACCTACTGAGCCACCTGATGCAAAGGCATCATCTAGCCAGAAGTTGTACTCTGCTGCTAGCGCGTTGGCTATATCAGAGAAAGTAGCTGTGCCTTTGTCTGCCGCAACAACTAAGTACGGGTCGTCTTCATCATGGCGTACCGTGTTGGCTGGCGGGACGATGTTGCCATCTACAATATTGTCTGTGACATCAAGCATGCCGCGTAAGAATGTCTGATAACAAGCGATACCTTCTGCTTGGAACGCCTCACGACCATCAGCCATGCTCTTGGTTTTTACAATAAATCCGCCTTTAGAGCCCACAGGGACGATTACTGCGTTTTTGACCATCTGTGCTTTGACAAGGCCAAGTACTTCGGTACGGAAATCTTCCATACGATCTGACCAGCGCAGACCACCGCGAGCGACTTTTCCGCCACGTAAATGTACAGCTTCGACGCGCGGTGAATACACAAATATCTCAAACATTGGCTTTGGTTTAGGCAAGTTTGGAATGTCTGCTGCCAAAAACTTAAATGACAGACGATCTTTGCGCTGACCATCGCTATCAACTTGATAGAAGTTAGTACGCACCATTGCATTGATCAAATCTAAGTACCAGCGCAAGATACGATCTTCGTCTAGGCTATCGACATCTGCTAGCGCAGCTGTGATTTGCTCTTGGATAGTAGCAGCCTTTTCTTGACGCGTATCGAGGCTATACTTAGGATTCATACGTGCGTCGAACAAACTACCTAACGCCACGCTGATATCGCTGTTTTTGACCACAGTTTGCTGAATATAAGCACTCGAGAATGGCGCACGTGCTTGCAGCATATAGCGAGACAATGCACGCAATACGACGACATCATAAGTATCGAGTTTGGTCGTTAGTACCAATTCATTAAATGAATCGCTCTCCACTCGGCCTGCCCAGATTTGTTTTAGGCTGTCTTCGAACTGACCACGCACGACTTGCATATTGACCGTATCGACATGCTCAAGGGTCAGTTCATACTCTTGCATCCAGATAGGCTGCTCTGGCAAGTCAAACTCATAAGTCTGTGCTGAGATAACTGACACACCAAAGTTTTCAAGTATTGGTAGCACTTTTGACAAGATAACGGGCTGTTCGCGACCGTATAGCTTTAGGTGAAGCTGGTTACGTGCATCGCCTGTTGACTGGTATAAATGCCAAAGCATCGGTTGCTCTGCGGTCAGTCCTGCCAAACGCTTCGTGTCTTCGACTGCAGTACGAGCATCAAAACGCTCTTGGTAGGCAGCAGGAATATAGTTTAAGAAGCGACGATTTAAAGCGTTGGCTTGTTGCTCACCCACATTGTCGAGGAGCATTTTTTGATAATTATCATCCCATGATTGCATGAGTGCTGATAATTTGGCTTCAAGTGTGGCGATATTGACGTCATTTACTTGACCAGGCACGGTACGTACGTGGACGTGCACACGAGCATGCGCAGATTCATTAAATTCAGTGGTAAACCCTGAAGACATACCGTTATAGGCGTCTTTTAGGACATTTTGTACTTTAATGCGTAGCTCGGTGTTGAACTTATCACGTGGGATATAAACCAAGCACGAGACAAAACGCTGATAATGGTCAATACGGCTAAATAGACGTAAGCTCTTCTTGTCTTGTAGTTGAGTAATGCCCGAAACAATTGGATATAGCTCTTCGACGCTGGCTTGGAACAAATCATCACGTGGCAAGGTATTAATCACATGCATCATCTTGTGATGAGCATGACCGTCACGTGGCAAGTCTGCCATCGCCATAATTTTATTGGCTTTTTCGCGCAATAGCGGTATTTGCTGTACAGTCAGTTGATAGGCTTGTGACGTAAGCAAACCGATAAAGCGGTATTCACCAATTAGGTTGCCGTTATCATCGAACTTATGAATGCCCAAAAAGTCCATATATACTGAGCGATGGATCGGTGATACACGGCTTGATTTAGACAGCATTAATACGCGTGGTTCAGTCAATAATTGCTTTAACCCTTTAGGTAGTTGGCTAAAGCTTTCTGATAGCTTGTCTTTCTCAGAACCACGTAGTAGACCAAGTCCACTGTTACCGATTGCGAATAAATCCAAATCGGTCGGCTCAGAAGTCACTTCGATAGACTGACCACCTTCTAAGCGGTATTCACGATATCCTAAGAATATAAAGTGATCGTCTAAGATCCAATCTAAAAATGCTTGGATTTCTTGTTGTGAGTAGAATACTTCTGGTAGCGGCTTAGTCGAAAGCTCAGTTTTGATATCGTTCAACTGCGCACGCATCTGTTTCCAGTCGCCAACGACCGTATCAAGCGTGTCAATTTTTGACATCAGCATCTGTTGAAGTGCTTCCAAGTCTTCGTTGTCTTGGTAAGCAATTTCACAATGAATCAATGACATATGTGAGGTGGCACTTTCATGTGCGCCTTCGATATGGGTAATATCACCATTGTCATCACGCTCAACACTGATAATGATATTGTAAGTACGATGAACATCGATACCTTCAGCTTCTAGGCTCATCAAAATCGTATCAACTAAGAACGGTCTATCATAAGCTGCGATTTGAATGACAGTGTGCGAGCTGTGAAAATGCTGCTCTTCTGCTGCTGGGTTTAGTACTGTCAGCTGCGGCTTGCTGCCGTCGTAAGCTTTGAGTAGTGTAAAGTGATGTAGCGCCATGCCCGCCAAGTCAGCATTACTAATCGCCTCTGCAGTTTCTTGATGCAGCGGCTGATAATAGCTATGAATAAAATGATCAAATAGCGATTTGTCTTTTTGTACATAACTGGTAGCAATATCGCTTATCTGGCTAATGCGCTCTTTTGCGATACTGAGGGAGTTTGGCATTTCCTGCGTCCTTTTTTTATAGATTTGGTTTAACATTTATTTATTTAAGTTTATCGATTTAGATTGACTACTGTTACTGCATATTCATCATTGGTGCAACGGTGCAGTATTTCCATTCACGCGACTTATTTTATTTTTATAACAGTTAGAAATTTTCTCCTTTTTTGCTCTTATTTTTTATTAATATGTAGCCATCAGAATTTAATACTACCAATATAGTGAAGTGTAACGCACATAAGGCGCGAGCTAAAGTGTACAACATCATTTCATGAATCAGCGATGTGTCGATAACCTTTACTAATGAGACAATGCGGTTTTGAACATCGATATTGATGATTCGGTGCTGGCAGGCGGATACTCATAGTAATTGACGGCGTTTTTTTGTTAGAATATGCCAACATATTTAAGAGCGTACGACTCGCTCACTATTAACTTTAATGCTAAGGGCAAAAGGTATGATGAATATTTTGGTGGTTGGCTCAGGTGGTCGCGAACACGCATTGGCATGGCAATGTGCAAAAGATGACAATGTAAAAAATGTCTACATCGCTCCTGGTAATGCTGGCACCGCCCTTGAGCCTAAATGCCAAAACGTTACGCTAGAGTCTACCGACGCTGACGCAGGCGAGCATAGTGCTGTTATCGCGTTTTGTCAAAATAATGATATCGACATGGTAATTGTTGGTCCAGAAGCGCCTTTGGTCACGGGTATTGTTGATGCTTGTCGTGAAGCAGGTATCAAAGCATGGGGCCCAACAGCATACTGTGCACAGTTAGAAGGCTCAAAAACTTTTGCTAAAGAGTTCATGGAGCAAAACAATATCCCAACCGCTGCTTATCAAGGTTTTACAGACGCAGTCGCTGCAAAAGCCTATGTCGATGAGCAAGGCGCGCCTATCGTTATTAAAGCAGATGGTCTTGCTGCAGGTAAAGGCGTTATCGTTGCTGAAACGATCGAACAAGCACATGAAGCTATCGACGATATGTTAGCGGACAATAAGTTTGGTGATGCTGGCAGCCGCGTGGTTATTGAGCAGTTTTTACAGGGTGAAGAAGCCAGCTTTATTTGCATGATTGATGGTGACAACATCCTACCAATGGCAACCAGCCAAGATCACAAACGTGCTTTTGAAGGTGATACCGGTCCAAACACTGGCGGTATGGGTGCCTACTCTCCTGCTCCAGTTGTTACCAGCGATGTTCATAACAAAGTCATGCAGCAAGTGATTCAACCAGTAGTCGATGCCATGAAAAACGCAGGCCATCCTTATACTGGATTCTTATACGCTGGTCTTATGATTGATAAAGCAGGCGACCCGTATGTCATCGAATTTAACTGCCGTTTTGGTGATCCAGAAACGCAGCCTATCTTGATGCGTTTGCAGTCATCAATGGTCGATTTGGTCGCACAAGGTTTGGCAGGTCAATTGCCTAGTGAAGCAAAATGGGATGCGCGCCCTGCTCTAGGTATCGTTGTCGCATCAAAAGGCTACCCTGAAACTTCATCTAAAGGTGATGTGATTGCTGGCCTGCCAGAACTAGATCCTAATAATGACGAAACTGTTAAAGTTTTCCATGCGGGCACGGCATTTTCTAACGATAATGATAAAGAAGTCGTTACAAACGGCGGGCGCGTCTTATGTGTGACTGCGCTAGCAGATAGCATTTCTGATGCTCAGCAAGCAGCTTTAGCAGTCACTGCTGCTATTAGCTTCGATGGTGCGCAGTATCGCCGTGATATTGGTCACCATGCCATCACTCGCGAAAATGCTTAACAGCTAAGGCGTACTAAAAACATATTGAGTAACGTCTTGGGCAATATTTTAGATAATGCGAAAGTTTCGCTCAATATGTTTGATTAATAGTATTTTTGTCTTTTATAGCTCTACATCACTATTTGACCTAGTATCATGCTAGGTCTTATTTTTTAGTATCTTTTTGATACTTAGCTATTGGTTATAAATAGATTTTTCTAAGTTTTCATAACAAGTGAACTTGCTAAAGAATGCTAACTATTTATTAATCATATTCAAACTAGTAAGCACCTATTTATTAATAGTTACCGCTAGATATTAGCTTACAAAGTAACCATCAATGGCCAGCTCAGGCTCATAAAACCAACGCGCTTTATATGATACAATTTTGTACCTGTGCATCACGTCTCCCTTGTATTGTCGGTTTCGAACCCGCAAATCAATACCAATTGGATGAATGATTATACTTATGGCAAATGATACGTCTAAACCTTTTAGCAACAAGCAGTCAATCGATAGCCTAAAAACCTCAGGGTTTGATCGCCGTATGTCGATTGCAAAAACTTCTTTGAATATTGGTCGTCGTTGGGCGGGTAATAGCGTGTCTGGTATGTTCTTAAATAAAGAAGCACGTACCGCACGCAATCAGGCGTTTATGGAAACTCAGGCAAATTATCTGGCATCAGAGCTGGGTAAATTGAAAGGTTCGGTCGTCAAGATTGGTCAAATGCTAGCGATTTATGGTGAGCATATACTGCCGCCAGAAATCACGCGTGCTTTGCAAACCCTTAATGATGATACGGCAACATTGACTTGGCCGACGATTGAGCAAACATTACGCCAGTTACTGGGCAACAAACTAAACGAGCTAGACATTGATCCTGTTCCCATCGGAACTGCTTCTCTTGCTCAAGTTCACCGTGCGACCGTACTCGCCACTGGCGAACAAGTTGTGTTAAAAATTCAGTATCCAGGTGTGGCAGATGCTATCAACTCTGATCTTGCCTTGTTCAAACGATTGTTAAAAGTAAGTAATATCGTCCCTCAAACACGGGCACTAGATGCTTGGTTTGAGGAAATACGTGACCTACTCCATCACGAAGTTGATTACGAAGCAGAAGCGGCTACGACAGAACGTTTTTATGAGCGTTTAATCGATGATCCGCGCTATATCGTACCTAAGATTAATCGTACTTATTCTAAAAAACGCCTGCTATGTATGTCATACGAGCCAGGTATCACTGTGGTTTCAGAAGCACTACAATTATTATCTCATGAACGCCGGAATGCCATTGGTCAAGCAGCCATAGAAATCATGATGCAAGAGATTTTTGTATGGGGTGAAATGCAGACAGATCCCAACTTTGGTAATTATTTAGTGCGTGTCAGCGAAAATGAAAAAGATATCGATAGATTAGTTTTGCTAGATTTTGGAGCGATTCGTCAGTTTGATGGTAACTTATTAACGATTGCCCGTGGTTTACTACGCGCAGGATATCGCCATGATCAGCAAGCAATGAGCCTTGCTATGAAAGGATATGACTTTTTCGATAGCATGAGTAATAAAGTTCGTTCAGATATTGCCTCATTATTTTTACTGGCGACAGAGCCTTTTAGTGACCCTGAGAAAAACGCTAATATCCCTAGCGAATGTTTGGATGAACAGAATCGTTATATTTGGGCCAACAGTAAACTACATTCACGCCTATCCACTACGGCTACACGCGCAATGCAGTCTTTCGAATTTAATCTGCCACCAAAAGAATTTATGTTTATTAGCCGCAAGTTTATCGGTGCATATACCTTTTTAACTGTTCTAGATGCGCATACCAACTCTAACAGCCTCGTAAAACCTTATTTATAAACCGTGCAAATTTTGAGCCGTCCTTTAGCGACGGCTTTTTATTGTTTTAATTTTATTTGCTTAGGCTATTTTGTATTTAATCCTACTACATTTATTGTATATCATTGATATAAGCTTTATATTTTCACTTAGGCTATTATTTTTCGTTCATAGCATTTACCTGCCAATCGTCAAATCTTGTCTTATACCACTTCGGCTTACGAATACTTAGCTCCCAACACACCTCTTGTCGGGCAAGGTATTTCACTTCGAAATGAGTTCGCTGACTAGTCGCTGGTACTCGAGAACGTGTTGATGGTAGACACCACACTTTGGTTGCTTGGTGTTCTGCATTGTCCATATAGGATTCGATATTAGTCACTAATATCACTTCTCCGCCTACTTGCAAACGTGATAAGAGAAACTCAAAAAAAGGCATATTCAGCCATTGCTGATTTGGATTGTGCTGTTCAGGATTGGGATAAAGAATGAAGATTTTAGCCAAGCTATTCGGTTTAATGGCATGCACTGTCCATGCAATCGCATCCGCATGAATCGCATCTAGGTTTGATAGATTTTGTAAAGTGGCTAATTTTGAGAATGCTTCAAATTTATTACGCGTGCGTTCAATGGCTATCAGATGCTTATCAGGATTTTGTGCGGCAAAGCTAAGTGCATGCTTACCCTTCCCTGCCCCAATCTCTAGCATCAACGGTTTTTCATTTTTATTGTCATTGATGATAGTTGGAATAATAAAGTCACGCGGTGCTGACAGTTTTTGTGGTTGAAAGGCACGCTCTTGCTGATGCGTGAGATCAATATTGTCGGTCATCTACTATCCTTAAAGCATTTGTCTTTTGTCATTATTCGGCCCCATGCTATTATATAGTCAATCCAATTGAATAGTAATACAGCGATAGCAAGTACGCCTCGTTTCATCGTAATTTAAATGACGAATGCGTTTTATACTTATGTCGTATGCAACCGATAATAACAATATTTAGGACATTGCTCTTTTCTTATGACTGACTCTACTGCAAATACGCCCCCAAAGACCTATCCTTGTCCACGTTGCGGCACTCAGACGGCCTGGCAAGACAATAAATACAAGCCGTTTTGTAGCAGTCGCTGCAAGCTGATCGACTTAGGTGCTTGGGCAAACGAAGACTACACCTTACCTGCAGAAACCACGCCTTTCTCTGACGAGCTATAACCCACACTTTTACTCAATTATTATACCAAGGATGCTTTACATGTCTGCTACTTACCTGATGCCCACTTATAATCGTCAACCAATCAGCTTTACGCGCGGTGCAGGCAGTTGGCTCTATACCAAAGATGACACGCCTTACTTAGATGCCTTAACTGGTATCGCGGTATGCGGCTTAGGACACTGTCATCCACAAGTCACTGACGCGATTCAGCAGCAAGCAGGTACGTTAATTCATACAAGCAACTTGTTTGGCATTGATTGGCAAGAGCGTGCTGGAGAGATACTATGTACCGCCGCCCAAATGGACAGTGTGTTTTTTGCCAATAGCGGCGCCGAAGCCAATGAAGCTGCATTAAAACTGGCACGTTTATACGCCTACAAACAAGGTTTTAAACGTCCAAAAGTTATCGTAATGGAGCAATCGTTCCATGGTCGTACGTTATTATCTTTGTCAGCTACTGCAAATCCAAAAGCGCGAGAAGGGTTTTATACACTAGATGAAGACTTTATTCGTGTGCCATTTGGCGATATCGCTGCTGTCAAACAAGCTGCTCAAGAACATGATGATATCTGCGCTATCTTTGTAGAGCCGATCCAAGGCGAAGGTGGTCTGAATACTGCAGCCAATGGCTTCACTTATCTTGAAGAGCTGCAAGCGGAATGTGACGCTCATAACTGGCTATTTATGCTGGATGAAGTGCAAACAGGTAATGGCCGTACGGGTAGATATTTTGCTTATCAACATAGCAATGCTCGCCCTGATGTGTTGACGACAGCCAAAGGCCTAGGTAATGGTTTCCCAGTCGGTGCGTGCATGGTACGTGGCCGTGCCAATGGTCTGTTTGGTGCTGGTAGTCATGGCTCTACTTATGGTGGCACGCCATTGGCTAGCCGTGTGGTACATAGCGTGTATGACGTATTAGCAAATAGTAATATCATGGAAAACGCCGTGACTGAGGGTTTATTCATTAGAGAAAGTATCGTTGATACATTTGGCCAACATGGTATTAGCAGTCGCGGTGCAGGTATGATGATTGGTATCGCGCTACCTGAAGACATGGATTGTAGCCAACTGGTGGATCGTGCCCGTGATGAGCAAAAGCTGATCATCAATGTGACGGGTGGTCATGTTGTACGTTTGCTACCACCACTTAACATGAGCCGTGATGAAAGCACACAAGTCGCTGAGCGTTTAATCAATCTGTTAAAGCCATCATTTTAAAATATGCCTCAACGTTAATAACAGACAACAAAAAAGCCTATAGATGATTCATTATCTATAGGCTTTTTGCTAACTGCTTATTGCTAACTAAAAACGTTTCGTGCGTAGTGAGAACAACACTTAATTTGCATGGAAGTATTTTTTCAGTACTTCTAGGCAACGAGTAATTTTAGCTGGCTGCTGGTCGCGATTTAAAGTGACCGCATATAGCACAAAGCTTGGTAATTGATAGCCAGTCAACACCTCTACCAGCTCACCACTCTCAAGCTCTTTTTTGACGTCCATTTCTAACATTCTAACCAAACCATGACCTTCTTTTGCCAACGTCGTCGCCATAAACACGTTATTGGTATAGATACGTGAGTTCATTTTGACACGCGTTTTTTTGCCAGTTTCAGTCTGAATCATATCGATCTGATTGGCATCTTTCATGATTTCAATACAGATTAATTGATGCTCAGCCAAGTCTTTAGGCGTATTTAGCTTACTGTGCTGACGCAAATACTGGGGTGAGGCAACCAATAGTTGGCGTACATCAGTCAATGGATGACTGCTCAGACTAGAATCATTAATCGATGGGCTCATGCGAATGGCAATATCAATACGCTCATCAATCATATCAATATAATGATTGTCAGCTAGATAAGTGACACTTAAATCATCATGTGCCGCCATCCAAGTAGAGAGTGCTGGCAGTATATGATTAACACCAAGCTCAGGCGTGGTCGATACACGCAAACTACCTGCTAGCTCATCACGCAATTGATTAACTTTAATACGCCCTTGCTCTGCTGCACTGACGACATCCTTTGCCGCTTCATAAAAGCTCTCACCAGCTTCTGTTAAGCTTAGCTTACGAGTTGAGCGATGTAGCAATACCACACCAAGCTCGTTCTCTAACGAACGAATTTGCTGACTGACTGCACTGGTTGTAATACCTAGCTCACGTGCTGAGCCACTAAAAGAGCCATGTCCGACCACACTGGCGAACACAGCCATACCGCGTAAATTATCCAACATATTCTCACCTAAACGTCATTTCAGTTTTTAATATAACTTAACCATTATAACGACTTTACATTCATCTTATCGTTATCAAATGGTTCTCTCTTGTTTGATAAATATATTTTGACCCGTAATAAAAACAAAAATATCAAGGTGATATATTGCTATCACCTTGATATTTAATATAAAACTACGTTCAATATATAAATATACTTTTAGATATTTGGAGCAAACACTGCTCTAAAATCTCAATACAGCTGTACTTTACCCATTTTCCCCTCACCACGTTCAGTTAAATACTGCATTACTGGTGTTTTTAGTAATTTTGTTTCAGCAACGGTTTTCGCTTGCTCTAAACGTTTTTTCTGTCGGCGCTCTGGGGTTTTATCTTCGGTCTGCATGATACTACTATCAATTTTCAAGTCAATGTCAGCTTGCGTAAATTGCTGTTGTAGCTTAACTGCCAATTGCTGAAAAGTGACCTGCAAATGCTTACTATCAACACTGGTCAAAAACGTGGCTTTGCCATTGCATTGACCAGTCATTGTACCTTGTCGTGCTAGTGCTAGCTCATCTTGTGCCAATACCTCGCCTTCACGAGCCGTCTGTAACCAGTAGTCCCACTTTTCTGGGTTCCACTCGCCTGTCAGTTCTTGAGGTGGACAACGCAGTAATGTGCGTGGGTCTTCATCAGAGTGTGCTGTTAACTGAGAATCATTTGCGCCAGGCTCAACAACTGGTTCAGGCTCAACAACTGGTTCAGGCTCAACAACTGGTTCAGGCTCAACAACTGGTTCAGGCTCAACAACTGGTTCAGGCTCAACAACTGGTTCAGGCTC